>NZ_AZEL01000046.1 GCF_001434975.1 Lactobacillus gallinarum DSM 10532 = JCM 2011 | reverse complement strand
TTTACGGCTGATGCCACTTATGATCAAAATGGTGTCGTAAGAAAGCAGCACATCAAGCAGTTCGTAAGCCGATACCAGCAGTTCATCAAGCAGCTCGGCTGTAACTGCTACAGAAACCAGAGGTAACACTAGTTCCTCTAGTTCTAGCGTTAGCCAACCTACTAAACATCAATTGGCAGTTAAATTTTTTGTATTACGTGATAATTATGTCTTCAAGGCAATTGCTGTTGAAACGGCCACTAGGGTATAACCCTAATGGCCTTTTTTATTTCTGTGCTATACTAGGCATTAAAAGTGTTCATTAGAACTGTCCAAAAGGGGAACTGGAAATGGCTAAAATCGGTTATGCGCGTGTGAGTTCCAAGGAGCAACATTTAGATCGACAGTTAGCGGCTTTAAAAGACGTTGATAAATTATTTACGGATAAATTAAGTGGGGCTAACACTAATCGGCCAGAACTGCAAAAAATGCTGGCCTATATTCGTGAGGGTGATATTGTAATGGTCACTGAATTAGATCGCTTAGGCAGAAACAACCATGATTTGACTAAGATCATGAACTCCATTCAAAATAAGGGTGCCACCCTAGATGTGTTAAATTTGCCGTCCATGACAGGAATCGCTGATCCGAACTTACGTCAACTGATGACTAATCTCATCATTGAATTGTATAAGTATCAAGCTGAAAGCGAACGTAAGCGGATCATCGAACGTCAGCAACAAGGCATTGCGCTTGCCAAACAGCAAGGTAAATATCATGGCCGCAACCCCCAATACACCCAAGACGATCTCCACTTGCAACATGCTTTTAAGCTCTATCAAGGTGGTATGAGTGATGTAGATGTTGCCCGCAATACCGGCATTAAACGAACGACCTTTATCAGGTATCGAAAGAAATACAAGATTAAACGAAAATGACTAACAAAGCGGTACTTTTTGTAATGCAACTAAAGGAGAGTGCCTTATGGATATTTTTAGCTTAGATTTAGGAAACAAACAGACCAAATTAAAAAGCAGTAAAGCTGAATATGTACTGCCTTCAAGATATTTAAACCAAGCAGACATGCCGATGTCAGTTGGCAATTCTACAATGAATAATGACCTACACACTTATTCAGTCCCTTTTAGCGACGATAAGTACGTATGGGGTCGAGATATTGACCGACTTCACCTTGACGAATATTTAGCGGATACAATCATGTATGGTGCTCGATACGATAGTGAAGCATTTAAATTACTAGCCAATTTTGCGCTGGGATTACTAGCAAGTGATTTCAAAGCGGCTAAAGATCAAGTTTTAGAAGTAGTCGTCACTGCTGGGCTTCCAACTGGAGATTATGCTGACCAAGGACAATTAAAAGCTTTATTAAAAGTCTTAGAGGGCCAACACCAAGTTACTATTGACGATAAAATCGTGACGGTAAGAGTTCGTAAAGTCTATATTTTGCCTCAACCAATCGGCACCTTATATAACGAGCTATTAGACGGTGAGGGCTTTATCAAGAACAAAGATTTACTAGACGAAAAAGTTGTCATTGTTGATGTAGGTGGTGGCACAATTTTAATTGATACGATTTTAAACTTTGAACTTAGTGGCAAAAACCGCCATCAATTTAATACCGGCGTAAATGATCTATACGAAGCCATTGCCAACGGTATTAATGGTGATATTAGTCTTTATCAATTAGAAAAAGATTTACGAAAGGGAAACCAGCAACATCATTGGAGCTACCGATTTTCTAAAAATCGTCAAGATGATATTACTGATTTGGTTTGCAAGGAAATTGAGCGGTTTACCCGGCGCTTAGTTGCTAATGTAACTTCAACGTTAAAGAACCTTAATAGTATTGATACTTTGTCCTTTACCGGTGGTGGAGCCAATTTGCTTAACCAAAAAATCTTGAATACTACTTTCACTAACGCAGTTATTGTTAAAAATACAGAAGTTGCTAATGTTAACGGATTTTATAAGTACGGATTAAGTCAACAAGCTCAAAACGAAGGGAGCAAGTAATCATGGGAAAAGTTAAAACCTTGAACGTCCGACTAAATCCCGAGAAAATTGTCGACAAAGAAATCCTTGATTACTTTGATAAATCATTAATTCCTAAAACCACGCTTGTTAAAACCGCTTTAATTCACGAAATTGAACGGTTAAAGGCTCCTTACGTTAAAGATGAATTAAAAACTCCAGAAGCCCCTAAAAATGGCGTAGAAAAGCCTTCTAGTTCCAAAGAACGGTTGCAAGGAGGATTTAATGCCTTTTCAGATGATATTTAGAAAAAAGCTGGCAAAATATACAAAACCAAATAAAGTTGCCGCTAGGTAAGCGCTATGCTAGACTAAGATTAATTTAACAACCGAATAAAGAGATCAAGCTAAACAGAAAAATCCCCGATTCACGAGGAATCAGGGATTTTAGGTTTAGCAAGTAGCTACCATACAGCTACTTAGATTCAGTCGACTTTGACTTGGCGGAAAAAATCGACTGAACATTGTTCTTAATTTGTAGGTTAATTATACCGCAAACCAGTCCCCGAGGACAAGTTAAGGATAGTTAAAAAACAAATTAAATCCAATGGACTAAGTAGCCAACAGAAGCTACCTAGTCCATTTTTTGTTGTTAGAAATTAAAAAAGTTGCCGACTGGGCAACTCACAAACAGACACATGCTGATGAATTACAAAGCCACCAGACCAATGAAAGCTTTGTAATTCAGTTAGAGCATATCAGATTTGTATTTTAAAGCAAATCAAATGTTTTAGCAACTCTCTTTTGAGACAGCATGTGTCAGTCAAGAAAGGGAGTTTTTATAATGGATCAAACAAATTTCAAGTTTTATCAAGCTGACAACGTTTATGGGGCCTTGTTCTTTCAGTTTCCCAAAGTATTGATGTACGGCGAACAATATCGGTATTTAAGTAGTGAAGCCAAATTGGCCTACATGGTACTGAAAGATCGGCTCGAGTATTCCTTACGCAATCACTGGGTTGATGAGGAAGGTCACGTCTACTTTATTTTTACCAATCAAGAATTAATGGATCTGTTCAATTGTTCAAAGGGAAAATTAGCCACCGTTAAGAAAGAACTAGAAAAAGCTGGCTTGCTTTATCAAAAAGCCATGCATTTTAATCCCAAAACAGGGAAAAATGAACCCAATCGACTTTACCTAGCCGAACTAGATATGCAATCAACGGACGTTTATTTACGCGGTGAATATGCCCAAAAAGAGCCGCAAACCCTTGTTACGGGAATGTTTAATCGAAAACATGCATAATAAATAATAAAACGCATGCCTATAGGCATGCGTTTTTGTTTCATGTGAAACTATTTATTTTCTCGTTCACGCTCTTTATCATCTTTAAAGCGCTGTTTAATTTCTTCAGGCAAAAGGCTCGGAACAGTTTTATCGTAAAATTCAAAGAAAATAGGAGCTTTGTTAGAATCATTACTCTTAGGATATAAAGCAAAATCAGTTTCGTTGAATGGCAAGCTGATATTACCGCGAATCGCATTAAGAATTTCTCCGACCATGTGTAAAACATATTTACGTGTTTCTGGGGTTAAGGCCATAATTACGCGGCTAAATCTTACAGTTCCCAGCAATTTGTTAGCAGTAATTTGGAACACATTGGTAATATTTAATTCGTCGAATGCCTGAAACAATGCGTCCCATAATTCACCACGTTGTTCATCGGGAATAGTGTGATTAAAGTCAATAAGGGAATGTCGCAGTGATCTTGCACCTGATGTAAGACCTTTAGCTAAAACAAAACTATCTCGTCCAATACTCCAGCGACGAGGATCGTGTTGTTGGATCATTGGTGCAGTACTTTTAACAATTAATACTCGTTCTGGGTGATCTAACATAGTGCCAATGATTGAAGATTCTGGTAGATAAGTCTTCATCTTAGGAAGTGCTCTAACAAAGCCGGGTGAACGCCATACTTGATGGAAAAATCCTGGGCCGTCAAAACTGAGTGCTCTGATAATGCGTTTTTGCAAGGCAGGTTCTGCCACACTTAAAGCATATTCTGCGTAATTGCCGCCTTTTGAGTGACCAGCTAAGTAGATCTTGTCGTCAGGATATTTGGCCGCAATTTCTTTAAGATAATTTGCCGCCACATCTTGACCATAAACCTTAGGCATGTAGTTCATATTCATATCTTCATTCCAGCCGATAATTGAATTGTCGGTGCCGCGGTAAACGATTAAAATAGTTTTCTTATCTAGTTGAAAAGTAGCCGCTGTAAATTGTAATGGATATGGATCTTTCTCCATTCGGTTAGTCCAGTTTAAAATCTCTACATTTCCTAGTCTTGGACTTTTAGGAAGGAGCCAGATCTGGGCACCGGTTTCATCGTGCATTTGTACTTGGAAAGAGGGGAGAGCGCGGAGCTTTTCCGCTACTTCGCTTAGGGTATGTCCTTTAGCTGATTTATCTACGGGAAGATAGATGAGAGAAGAGAAGAGGGATGCATCTACACTGTTGAATGGCTTCTCCTTAAATGATAAATCTCCTCGCCAACGTAAATAGTCAAGAGTTCCTGCCATAAAGTCATCCTTTCATGGTTAATAATGACATTTTACTAATTATTACTCTAAAAATAAATGTTATAAGCCACCGCGTGTGTAACTAATTTTTCGAATATCAGGATATTTGCGTAAAGTCATGATGATTTGATTTTCGTCAATTTTATTGTTGATAACGCCATCGACATAAAGAACGATCTTTTTATCGCTGACATCGAGAATTTTGATTGAAATATTTTAAACTTTATTATTTTCTAGCTCTTGCTTTATTTGTGGTAAAACATCTGGTTTATTGATAGCATCTATCAAAATGTCGAAGCGAATGTGTGGTGTAAGTTTATCAACAATTTCGTCATCATGAAAGAATAGTTGAATTATGAAAAGCAGGGCTGTTGATAAGATGCCGATGAAGGAAATACCGGCGACAATTTGGGCGGCAATTCTTGAAGGATCGAGTGAAAGATCGTGCATGTTGAGCAGATCGATGAAGCCGTATTTAGATACGATCATGAACAAGGCAGAAGCAATAGCAACTACAATGTGCGTTCTGACACCTGCAGTTTTTCTTTGGATAGCTCGTTCATAGCCGATTAGGGCACCACAAAAGGCGGCAACGAGAATCCTGAGCAGCCAATCTAGTTCAGTTGTAATGGGAGCTGATGTCTCCATAAAATCACCTATTGAATGACTAACACTTTTAGTTCCATTCTAACGTAAATAGCCTTATTTGATAGTTTTGAAGATTTTTTTGAATTTTTTTCAAAAAAGGGTTGCACAACTCCCATCTATATGGTTTAATAGATACTGTTGTCGATGAGATAACAAATGAGTTGCTGACTTAGCTCAGTTGGCAGAGCACGTCACTAGTAATGATGAGGTCGGAGGTTCGAATCCTCTAGTCAGCATTAAAAAGAATCATTTTTATTGATTAACCTTGATTTATCAACGTTTTACGAAGATAAGTTAAGGTTAATTTTTTGTATAAAGAAAAATAATGCACATAATCTGCACACGTTTTAGAGTGTGTGCATTGAATGAACTCAGAACGTAGAATAAAGGTTGATATGACGGGCTTTAAGCCCGTTTTTTGTGTGCACAGCGTGAACACGGAGCATAATTGAATTATTAGAAACAATGTAGACTAAATAGGTAAAAATATGAGTTATACGATTTATACCAAAGGAATAACTAGTAATTTCTTCGATAAAGATAGATATAAAATTGGAAACTGTCAAATTTTATGTGTAAATAGATCTTTCCCTTAGATTGATTTTTTAATTTATCTTCTAATCAAAGTAAGATTCCAAGGTATCTTGAACCTGGCCAAAGCCTTTGTGGATTCGATTGAAATATCGATCATTGTAGCTCAATGCTTGGATGCCTATAAATGTGTCCAATGATTGCTCTGTTGGAAATTCAGCTTTACGCTTAACAATATTGTTAAACGATTCAATCATGTTCGTTGAATAGATTGACGGTCTAATCTGCTTTGGATAATTATAAAATACAAGCATATCAGCCTCGATTGCCTTTAAATTTCTTACCACGTGACCGTATAACTTGCCCCATTTAGCGTAAAAGTCATTCATGACTGCTTCACGATCATTGGTACAAAGATTGCGCATAACATGTACCAGGCAGCGTTGAAAGTGAGCTTTAAGATAAGCTTCTACAAGCGTCTGCTTCATACCAACGACACCATCTGAAAGAAACAGTTCAACTTGCTTTAAGCCCCGGCTTTTCATGTTCTGAAGCATTTCTGTCCAGACTTCGATATTTTCATTTGGAGCTATGCAGTAGTCAATAACTTCTTTGCGCCCGTTAGGCTTGATACCAATGGCACTGTAATGGCTGCCGTACATCTTCTCAATCAAATCAGCTATTTCTCTGGTGGTCACGCCTTTAGAATAGAGTTTGATAACCATGTCTTCTAAGACATCTGAGTGCTGTTTATAATCGGGCAGAGTGTGCTGGTGAAACTTGCCATTGCGATCTCGCGGTACTTGGATTTCAATCTCTCCAAATTGGGTATCAATCTTGCGATAATAAGCACCAATTCTAGAATTGCCGGAACTCCAGCCGCTTCTTGCATAAGGGTCATAGCCGAAAAAGGCAGTTAATTCAGCTTCTAGCAGATCATTAACTGCTCTTTCAATTTCTTGGCGCAATAAATCATTAATTTTGTCTTGATTAAATAGTGCTTGGGCTATATTTTTGGTAAAATCATTCATGAAAGGGTTCTTCTTTCCGTATTGTTTTTATGTGTTCAAATCAATCATACGGGAAAGGAGCTCCTTTTTCTAATATTTAAAGAAATAACTTTAAGGAATCATTCATCCTTACACAAAACATTTTACAGTCTCAAGTTAAGTCTTGGATAAATTTTAGAAGTATTTTTTAACTGCATAGAAAAAACTAAATTTTTAGTTCAGATAGTAAAACACAGAAATTCATTATTTTTTAGTGAATTTCTGTGTTTTTTTATTAATTTGGAAGAGTCCACCAAATTAGCGGACAAAAAAGCAGTTTTGTCTGCTAATTTGAGACAAAACTGCAAAAGTGTATTTTTTTATTGAAGAAAGCATTGTTCTACAAGTTTATCTCCGTATAATTTCAAATATCAAAAGTTGTATGGAGGAAAATATGGGAAAAATTCTTGTAGGCTTTGCTTTCTTTTGTTTTTTATTCTTTGCCCAAGGGGCAAGAAACGTGCAAGCCGTCATTATGGATGTTAGCGATAATTTTGTTTCGCTTAATGTTGATAAAAAAGCGGCCTGGTACAACGATGAATTTGTTCATGTGCGAGCCAAATTTAGTGATAGAAGGCTAGCTTTTACTGCTAACAGCATAATGGAGATTACGTGGGAAAAAGCAGGTAGTGCATCGCTTCAAGGAATTAAGAAAAAGAATAGACTGGTAATTCAGGACGAAGCAGGTAAAGACCATGAGGTCGGTCAATATGTTGTTAATAAAGATGGGGTAATCATTTCTTTCAATAATGAAATAGAGGATTTTGAAAATGTAACTGGTCAAGTTGATTTTGATCTGCAAGTTAAAAATAAATCCGAAAAAAGAGAATACCCAATTGTATATGCAGGCGATTTAACTAAAAATTTGCACGTAGGAGGACAAAACGAGCCTGTAGAAGAGATTGGCTCAGTTAATATTAATGGAATTTACGATCAAGACAACATTTCCTGGGAAATCAATATCGATCCAGACAAGGCAGAATATGATCAAATTGAAGTAGAAAATACTATTCCCGAGGGCTTAGTTTTAGATGGAAAATCTTTGAAGATTAAAGTTGCAAATCATGAGATTAAATTAGACAAAAATAGTTTGCAAGCTGATAGCAACAATCTAAAGCTGACTTTGGATGGTGAAAAATATCACGGTCCCGTTAGCATTAGCTATAACACTCAAGTTAAAGATTTTGCTGCACTCGGTGCTATAAATCAGGTAGCTGTACGTTATCAATCAAATGACAATAAAACGATTAAAACAATTAGTAAAAATATTTATGGAGGAAAAATTCAAGATAAAGAAATTACAAGCATTTTTGGCAAACTTCTCAAGACGCAAGAGACTGGAAAGAAGAATACAGAGGGGGATAGATATGGGGAAAAAGTTACGCGAATTAGCAGGACAAACAGAAATGAGATGTTGATGGCTCGAAGAGCTGATGGAAGCAGAGAAGAAAAATCAGACCCTGAATCAAGATATAAAGAATTAAAGCTTCCAGTAGCAGGCTTAACAGGCTTTGATAATAAGCCAACTACAATTAGTACACCTAAAGCAAGACATAGTGATAAGGACTTCAAAATTGTCGCAGATAAAATTTTAGATGATGATGACTTAAAAGAAACTAGTCTCAAAAATAGACACAGATCACGAACATCTTCAGCTAGCTTACCTAAAGCTGGTGAATCTGCCACAATTGTTTTGTCAATTACAGGTTTATTTATGCTAATTATGGGTGCCCTTACATTGGGCTTAAAAAAGGAAAAGTAGATAGTCAATAAAATCTATATTTTAGATAGCCAAATTACTCTCTTTCACTTATTATGGATATATAACCTTGTATATTGAAAGAGAAATATAAAGATGCCATACACTATTTCTGAAATTATTGTTTTATTTTTTACATATTCTTTTATTGGCTGGCTATGGGAAACAATATATTGTTCAATTAAGGATCATCATTTTGATTATCGTGGATTCCTGTTTGGCCCATATTGTCCAGTTTATGGATTCGCGGTCACTACAGTTTTAATCTGTACCAAAGATGTTCAAGATAATATCTTCTTGCTGTTTATTGTCGGAATAATCGTCGCGACAGCGTTTGAATATGTTGCTAGTTTATTTCTTGAAAAAGTCTTCCATCTTAAATTGTGGGATTATTCAAAACTTTGGGGTAATCTCCAAGGACGTGTAGCTCCAGCTATCTCCTTATTCTGGGGCTTTGGAGTAATTATATTAGTTAAATTTATCCAACCGTTTATTCAAAAGATTATCAATCTTGAAGAAAGAGAGACGCATGGTTGGCTGGCCGTCGGAATCACAATAGTCATGGGAATTGATACTATCTTAACTGTAATCAGTGTAGAAAGATTCCACATGACAACCAAGATGTGGGACAATCACATCAATCAATTTATTGAACGTGTTAGATCTAGAGTAGAAAGTAGAATGGCTGAGAAAGGTAAGCTTAAGGTTGGTGATTGGCATCACTCAGTTATTCAGCACTACGACGAATTAAAACCAAATCGTTTAAGTTGGAATCAAAAACGTATGCTTAAGAGCTTCCCTAAATTAAGAGTTTTGGATGCACCTAAGTTTATGAAAATAAAGAAAGCAATTATTGAAAAAGAAAATCGCTCAAACAAAAACACCGCTGCCTAATCCGGCAACGGTGTTTTTTTAGCCATTAATACGGTTCTTTTCTCGCACTTTGCTTTTTATTTCGGTGTAACCATCAAGTACATTTGCGTAGCGTCCTAAGATGAAAAGGTAATCGGAAAGGCGATTCATGTACTCCAAATCGCAATCGTCTAATTTTTGTTCATTTAAACACAACTTGACTAAAGACCTTTCGGCACGTCTAGCAACGGTTCTAGCATATTGTAAGTTAGCACCCGTAACCTTGCCACCAGGCAAGATAAATTCAGGAATAGTGGGTATTTTAGGAGTTAATTCATTAATGCGGTCTTCTAACTGTGTGACATTTTTCTCACTAATTTCATGATGATGCTTAACGACAATATCGGCTTGCAGTTGGTATAAATTACGCTGAACGTTTTCCAGTTCTTCACGTAATTCCCGGCAATTCTTTGATAAGTTGGCGATCACTACACCAAGGTATGATTGAAGCTCATCCACATTGCCCAATGCTTCAATTTGCAGGTCATATTTGGGCACCATTTTACCAGTAACCTGCTTGGTTAACCCTTTGTCGCCAACTTTAGTGTAGATTTTGATTGTCATTAGATTATCCTCCGTTGATAGGCTTTAAGTGCTTGGGTGATTGGTTTATATAAAACAAAGTAGAAGACAAAGTTGCCAATTGCATGGTAGGTATCAAAGGCGAAGCTAGAAACAAGGTAAGCGATGAAAGCAGGCAAACCACCGAAAATAGTCATCCCCAGGTCGACTAAAAAGCCGTATTCCCAACCTAAAAAGGTGGCCAAAGCTACCTGTAACCAAAAGTGATTTTGCAGTGGCGTAACTTTGTTTAAAAAGGCCACAGTTAATACACAACCAGCATAAGCTAAGATTTGGGGAATAGTCCAAATGCCGAATCCCAAATAAATATTAGAAATCAACATTGTCAAAGCAGCTAAAGTGATACCTGAGCCGATACCCAAATAAAGAGTAACAATCATCAAGATATCAGTTACTGGTTGTACGTTGGGAATAGGAATAATTTTGAAGATACGCAAGACCACGCACATTGCTGTAAGCATGGCCAGTAATGCGATTTGTCTGATTTGCAGCCGCTCAGTAACCATAAATTACTTCACCTTGTCTAGAGTAAATTTAACTTTATCCTTGTTAGCAACAGCTTGTTTGTCGGCACCTTTGGTTGCCCATTTGCCGTTAATTGTGTAAGTCCAATAAATCTTTTTCTTAGGGTTTTGCTTTTTACCATCGATTGAAGTAATAAAGCCCTTAGTTTCTTGCACTTTCCATGCTTTCTTAAGACCGGTAATTACCTTGGCCTTTTTCTTAGGAATCTTAACGGATTTATCACTTACGGTTTTTTTGCCTTGTTTCAAGGTGTAGTTAACCGTAATTTGATTGTTAGAGCTCTTTTTGGCAGTGGATGAACTATTATTTGAGCATCCCGTCAAAAATAAAGTTAAAAATGCAACGATTGTAAATAATAAACTAAATTTGTGTTTGTTCTTCATTTTTATCTCCTAATAAATTACTTGATTGGGCAAGCTCCACCTTCACAGTCGGTTTGTCCTACAATTTCTAATCCCTTTTGATCATCATTTTGCTTTGCAAATACTTCTTCAACATCATCAGTAATCAAAGCAGCTCTTTCTTTATAGGTCTTCTTGTCAATTGGCTCTTTTGGAGCTTGCTTGAGTGAACCACCGTAGTAAGGAAGAAGTGAAGTTGATTTGATAGTGTGTCTGTATTGGTGAAGAAGTGGAGCAATTTCGTCATTTTCATCTGATTGGAAGGTGATGGTGCAGCTGACGGCATTGTCAGACCAGTATGTTTGCAAGAATGCTTGGGTCGCGAATTGTTCCGCGATTGAAACTGTTCCGGCAGAAGCAAAGTTTTTACTATCGGCGTGAGCAGCCCGTAATGGAAATTCGACGCAAATAGTGTTCTTAGTGTAAATATCTGGTTCAGTATGATAGCCGCATTCTCTTAATGCTGGAAGCAATGGATCACTAGCCTGGAAACGAATTCTCTGAATCAAATAACCAGCATAGTGGAAGTGCATCCCTTCTGACACACCAGCCAATTTAGCCACCGTACCAGATGGTTTAACTGTGGTGTGCTTAATTGATGGGTGGGTGCCTAATTCCTTGCTGTAGGCCTTATCTGCGTCGACTACATCCTTGTATAAGCCATCCACTCTTTCAACTGCCTGTGAATCATAGATTGGTTTCTTAATCTTTTCACCAGTTCCTGCATCGACGGCATCTTCAAAGCCAGTGACTACTCTGTGGCCTAAGTCATTAAGCAGCCAGTCTTGAATACCAGACATTGAAATACCGATTCTGCGGTTCTTTTGAATAATCTTACGTGAAACTTCCCAGTCGTAGTGACTAAAGGTAACTCTCTTAGCAAAACGAGTAGCTAAGGCGAAGGCCTCCTTTAAGTCCCAGCCTTGCATTTCAGCGATGTATGGGAAGACCTCAAACAAGTTGCATGGCTCACCATTTGCCAAAGAAATTTCTCCACAAGGATTAGTACCTTCAACGTCATCGTCAATTCCTGGTTGATAGCCATCAACAATACGACCATAGTTGCGTGACAAATCTAAGTTAACGATACCAGGCTCGCCATTATGCAAAATGCCGTCAGCAATTGGACCATAATTATTAAACTTAGAATTAATGGCCACACTGTTGTTAGAAGCCCAACGGTGGTGATAAAGCTTTTTCTTATCCTGCTTCATCTTGATAAAGTCTTGGTCGTCGCTAGAGCCAAGTGCAAGCTCAGCTGAACGACGAACGTTGCCAGCAACAACTGTTTTACCAATCAAGTTACAAATGTCAGTCGCATCAACAGCAGTCAAGTTTTTACCTGCGCGGGCATTAATGACGTTGTTGATATCGATAAACATTTCAACTAAAGGCATTGGACCTGAAGCAGTACCGCCGAAGCCATGGATCTTGGCACCGTATGGACGAATGTCAGTAATGTCCAAAACTAATTTGGTCTTTCGATCAGGATTGGTTTGGTTAAAGTGCATATCAATTAAACGGGCATTGGCAAGAACCCAGCCTTCACGAGTATCAGGCAATCTGTAGTAAATCACGTCGCCTTGATCTGGATTTTGCTTTTTCCATTCGTCTTTATCAACGGCGCCAACCTTGATTGAGGCATCGTGTGACTTGCTGTCTTTATCGATTACAACAGTTAAATCGATTTTGTTATTAACCTTAGGAATTTGCTTGATGTTGTCGTTAACAACTGAAAAACCAACGCCGCCGCCTTTCATCAATTGATCGAATAGGAATGAGAAAGGCATGGAGACAGCTTTTTCTCTCTTATCAACGTAAGAAGGCACGATGTGACTGTCGCCATATTCTTGAGGACGAATAGCGATGAACCAGCAGTTGTTTAATGAATCGCCAGTCCGTTTTTGATAATCGGTTCCTGAAATCCAAAGGTTACGACCTGAAGGGGTAGCTGATAAGCCATAAACTAAACGGAATAATCGTTTAGCTTCATTGGTCAATTCGCTGATAACTTTTTTAGAGGGAGAGTCTTTTAGACGTGGATCAAGGTTGATGTTACCTTCGATCACACGCTTAACTGTCTCATCCCAGTTTTCTGAACGATCTTGATCAGGAAGCCAACGGGCATAAGTTCTCTTATAGGTTACCCAGCCAAGTTCACCCCAGTGAGGTTTGATTTCATGTTTCACTTGATCAATAAAGTTTTGATCTAGTTCAATTCTAGTAGATGGCATGTTTTTCACTCCTAAAAGATTATTATTGTTTCACAAAACACATTATGTATGCTTGCATATCTAAATGTACCACAATATCTTGTGGCTTGTAGAAAATTATCGTGGATAGCATTGATTTGTAAACTGTAAATCCCATCAGAATAGGGCTAATAAATTAGAAAAAATTTTAGATAAAATGTGGTATAGCTTTAGAAAGCAAAAAATATAGAAAATTATCATGTTACAATCAAAAATAATGGAAAAAGCGAGGTTTGATTCATGAATACAGCTTGGCAAAAATTTAAAGACAATGTGCCATTGCGTAGAGTTGTCGTATTTTTGTTAATCGTAGCTTGTTTGTACGAGATGCGGGCAATGATGAATACGATTCTGTTAACATTTATTTTTACTTACGTAATCGTGCACCTGATTCGTTTAGTACAGCATTACATTCCTAAGATGCCGACAGGAATAATAGTTGTCGTCATGTATCTAATAATTCTGGCGCTATTGTATTTTGTTATAACGGTTTACTTGCCCATGCTGGCGGTGCAAATCAGTAAGATGGTGAAGTCCGTTATGGCATTTTATGAAAGCGATGAATCGTTGCGTTTGATGTCGTACGTAACGCGTTACATTAGTAAAGGTGAGTTGATTGAACAGGCAAAGCACGCTATGACTTTTGCCTTTCACACTGCTACTAATATCGGCACGCTGACGGTTGCTACATTTATGTCGCTAATCTTGAGTTTCTTTTACACGATTGAATTAAAGAAGATGAAGGAATTTTCTAGTCTATTCGTTAAAAGCGGTTATTTGAAGTGGCTTTTTGAAGATATTCGCTATTTCGGTAAAAAATTTACCAATACCTTTGGTGTAGTGCTTGAGGCCCAATTCTTTATTGCGATTTGTAACACAGCTTTGACAATGATCGGTTTAGCTATAATGAAAATGCCACAGATTGTCGCCTTAGGTTTGATGGTCTTTATTTTGAGTTTGGTTCCAGTAGCCGGTGTAATTATTTCACTGATTCCGCTAAGTATTGTGGGCTACTCAGTAGGCGGCATTCGCTACGTGATTTACATTTTCATTATGATCATGATTATTCACGCCGTTGAAGCCTATGTCTTAAATCCTAAGTTCATGGCCAGCAAGACTGAATTACCAATTTTCTACACATTCTTGGTTTTGCTTGTGGCAGAACACTTCTGGGGCACCTGGGGCTTGATCGTAGGTGTGCCAATCTTTACTTTCTTCTTGGATGTTTTAGGCATTAAGCCAACTAAAAAGAGTAAGAAGAAGGCAGTTCTAAAATGAGATTATTACTGACAGGCGATAGCATCATCGCACGCAATGAAGGCAAAGAAGAGCCGCATATTAACTGGAATTTAAAAAAGATGTTGCCTGACGTAGAAATTGAAAATACTGCAGTGTCGGGGAGCAATTCAGGTGCATTTTTTGCAAGACTTAATGAATTAGTTTTGAGCGTGAAAAAGTGCGATAACTTGGTAATTTTACTTGGGACTAATGATCTGGCAACGCATAAGCAAGTACCGTTAACGCAATTTAAGCAAAATATGGAACTGATTTGTTCAGCGATAATTTGTGCATATTATCCGCCACATGTTTTGCTTGTTTCGCCACCCGCCGTTGATGAGGAAAAGCAGCTTGTGCGCGATAATGCTTTGGTGGGAAAATATGCTGAGGTGGTAGAGAAAGTCGCAAAAGAATATCATTTTAGATATGCTGATTTGTGCCAAGCGATGTTGGATGCAGGAGATATCAAGAAGATAGCTCAAGGGATGAAAAATGATGGCCTGCACTTTGGGGATGCAGGCTATGAAATACTAGCTAAATTGATTGTTGAAAATTTAAAGAGTATGTAAAAAAGAGGCCTTCTGGCCTCTTTATTTTTTATCTAAATTACCTTATTGCCGCAAAGACCAATCCACCTATGGCTACTAAAGCCAAGAATGGAATAAGTAAATATGCGCAAAATACAAAAATCAATCCGGCCACGAGTAAAAAGCCGAAAATTTTGATTAAGCCAATCCCCAACTTGAAGAAAAGCCAAATCAAGAAAATTGTTAACAAAAGTGAAAGCATAATTCATACCTCCATAATCTATGAGAACATTTTACTACCAAGATAGAAGTAGAGAGTAGATTAAGTATTTCAATTTTAGAAAAAATAAAGAAACGTTTGTGAAATTAAGTTACCGTTAACAGAACAAATCATATTGAAAGCTCTTTCTGAAATCGATATCATTAAAAACACGAAAGCGATTTATATGAGGGGAGAAAAGTAACTTGGAGCAAGAAAAATCAGGGTTACCAACGCTAGCCGCATCCACAATTTGGATGATTAGCTTGGGTTATTTAGGTGTACAAATTGCATTTACTTTGGAAACTTCTCAAATGAGTAGAATTTTCCAAACTTTAGGGGCTGATCCAACAAAATTAGGTTGGTTCTTCATTTTGCCACCACTTGCAGGATTGGTGGTACAGCCAGGAATCGGGTCTTTATCAGACCGTACTTGGATTCCTAAGATTGGTAGAAGATTACCTTATTTGTTAATCGGGATGATCTTCGCCGTAATCACAATGGTCATTTTGCCAAATGTTGGTAGTTTTGGCTTAGGATATGGATCCTTAGAAGCACTTATTTTCGGTGCTGTCGCAATTGCCGTATTGGACGTTGCTTCTAACATGGCCATGCAGCCATTTAAGATGATGATCGGTGATATGGTTAACGATGAACAAAAATCATATGCTTACGGAATTCAAAGTATGCTTTCCAACTTTGGTGCTGTAATTGCCGCATTTTTCCCATTCTTGTTAACTAGTTTTGGTGTTGCTAACACTGCTAAAAAGGGTGTGGTACCACAATCAGTTGTCATTTCATTTTATGTAGGTGCAGCTGTTTTGGTAATCACGTCATTGTTCACTATCTTCAGAGTTCACGAATATGATCCAGAAACTTATGCTCGTTACCACGGCATTAAGGAATCAGATAACACAGAAGGTGGTGGCTGGATTGAACTTTTAAAGAAAGCCCCAAAGGTTTTCTGGCAAGTTTCATTAGTTCAGTTCTTCTGCTGGATTTCATTCCAATACCTTTCAACTTACGCAACTGGCGCGATTGCTCAAAATGTATGGCACACAACCAACGCATCTTCAGCTGGCTATCAAGTTGCCGGCAACTGGTTCGGTGTTTTAACTGCTGTTCAATCTATTGCAGCCGTAATTTGGTCATACGTTTTGGCTGAGGTGCCAAATGACCACCACAAGATGGGTTACGGTGTAAGTTTGCTCTTAGGTGCAATTGGCTACACTTCAATCTTCTTAATTCATTCACAAATGTTGTTGATTCTTTCATTCATTTTGATTGGAATCAGCTGGGCCGGAATGAACACTTATCCATTGACTATGGTATCGAATGCTTTATCAGGTAAACACATGGGAACTTACTTAGGTTTGTTCAACTGTTCAATTTGTTTACCACAAATTATTGCTTCACTCCTTAGTTTCATTATTTTCCCAATGGTAGGTAACTCAATGCCAACCATGATGCTTATCACTGGTATTTCAGGATTTTTAGCTGCTTTATCAGTTATGGGTATTAAAGAAACTTACGTAAAATAATTTAGACCAAAAGAAAAATGCATGAAGTCAAAATTTGGCTTCGTGCATTTTTTATGTATTCATTTAGTTAGAATATTGTTTAATTTATTAATCTTTAACAACATCCTTAATGTTCAACCATTGGTTGCCACTGATCTTAACAAGCTTTTTACCGTTAGTCTTCTTAACATCTTTAGCGGTGAAAGTTGAACCCATTGAAACTGTTTTAGCAGTCTTTGTACCATTTGCGTTTAAAACAGCAACCTTTTGGTTCTTAGTGTCTTTAATAGCAACGAAGATCTTGTCGCCTTTCTTGATAGCTGGGTTAGTAGGAACAACTTCTGCGACACCCAACTTTGGAGCAGTGAAGCTAGCAGCTTCGGTAACTGAAGTACTAACACCTAACAAACTCATTGAAGCAACTGCGACTGAAACAATCTTAACTAATTTCTTTGAATCAAACATGATCCTATAATAACGTTTATGCCAAGTTTTAATTATAAAAAGTAAAAAATAAAAAAAAAAAAATTTTTGTTATAAAAAATCCAGGTGCTTATTAAAACATCTGGATTTAAGTCTTAATCGGTAAAATATTGCAAAATATCTTCTTCAGTTAAAGTCTTTTTGTCTTGTCCATTAACATCTAAAACAATTTTTCCACTATTTAGAATAATAGTGCGGTTGCCATATTTAATGGCATCTTTTAATTGGTGGGTAATCATGATGCAAGTTAAATGTTCTTTTTTAACAACCTTGTTGGTTAATTCTAGGAGTTGCCGACTGGTATTTGGATCTAGAGCAGCAGTATGTTCATCAAGTAAAAGGAGTTCAGGCTTTTTGATAGTCGCCATCAAGAAACTGAGAGTTTGTCTTTGACCACCAGATAAATTGCCGACAAAAGTATTTAACCGTTCATTTAATCCATTGGGTAGTTGAGCTGTCTCACGCTTAAATTCTTCTAAATGCCGGTCCAATCCACGTAAATGCAATCCGCGTTGTTGCCCGCGTTTAGTAGCCAGCAGTAAATTTTCGGCAACGGTCATTCTAGGTGCAGTTCCCATTTTTGGATCTTGGAAAACCTGTGCAATATATTTTGCCCGTTTTACCTCAGATAAATTAGTTAAATCGCGCTCTTTTAAAATAATTTTCCCGCTAGTGGGAAAAATAGAACCATTGATAATGTTAAGTAACGTAGACTTCCCGGCTCCGTTAGTTCCAAGTAGGGTGATAAAGTCACCATCGTTTATTTTTAAATTGATATTTTTAAGAATATTTTTTTCTTCGCTAGTTCCAACGTTGACTGTGGTAGTGATATTTTGTAAATCTAAAATTGTACTCATGGCTTAGTCACACCTTTTTTCAATAATTTACGAGTATGAAATTTCTTTTCAAATAAAGGCAACATCATGCAGATGGCTAAAATAATTGCTGAAATCAACTTGAAGTCGTTGGTGCTGAAACCAAGTTGCAATACTAATAATAGAATCAAACGATAAATAATGCTGCCGATGACTACGGCAATTAGTCGTGCTGTTAAAGATAAATTGCCGTAAACCACTTCACCAATAATAATTGCAGCTAAGCCAATAACCATCGTTCCGATTCCCATATTAACATCGGCATAGCCGCCATTTTGCCCTAATAATCCGCCGGCTAAACCAATTAAACCGTTAGATAGCATTAGGCCGAGAATTTTCATGTTATCGGTATTTATGCCTAATGATTGAGCCATTTTTTCATTATCACCGGTAGCGATAAAGGCTTGTCCAAGATCGGTATTTAAGAAAAGTGCTAGCAATAAAATAATAAAAATGGCGAAAAGTAATCCAACTACAATAGTAGGAAAATTATCGGGCAATCTTTGTAAAAATTTTTCGTTCAGCAATGTAGCTTTATTAAGCAGGCCGACATTTGCTTTCCCTAAAATACGTAAGTTGACAGAATAAATTCCGGTCATAGTTAAAATCCCAGCTAATAAAACGGGAATTTTGCCTTTGGTGTAAAGCAGCCCAGTAATTAAGCCTGTGAGCATTCCACCTAAAAAAGAGAGGATAGTGGCGATAATTGGATTAACGCCATGAACTAGTGCGCTGATACAGATAGCTGCACCAAAAGGAAAAGTACCCTCGACGGTCATATCAGGGAAGTTCAGGATTCTAAATGTTAGGAAAAGTCCAAGAGCCAATATTCCCCATAAGAGCCCTTGACCAATAGTTGAAGTAATTAAACTCATTTGATAATTCTTCCTTTCTTTTGTGCGGCAGATAAAACAGAAGCTGGAATATGAATATTTAATTTCTCTGCAGTTTTAGCATTAATTACTGTTTCGTAATGAGTTACTCGTTTAACGGGTAAGGTTGCCGGATTTTTACCGTGCAAAACTTGTCCCGCCATTCTACCAGTTAAAATTCCCATGTCGTATTGACTAACACAGCGAGTTGCTAGTCCGCCTGATTTAACCATTGTATCTGCGGCAGGAAAGACCGGAATCTTCACTGCGTTTGTTGCTTTAAGTAGCGTGGCAATTCCTGAAGCTACGGTGTTATCAGTTGGCACATATACTGCCTGAACTTTTCCAGCTAAGGTTTGAGCGACTTGTTCGATATCATTGGTAGAAGTAATGGTATAAGGTGTAACATTTAGACCTTGTTTTTCTGCGAGCTGTTTAAATTCTCGATATTCTGAAGTAGAAGAATCATCGCTAGAAGTATAAACAACGCCAACTTTTTTTAGATCAGGCATAATAGTTTTCATTAATTTAAGTTGAGCCGCAATTGGTTGTCTGTCTTGAACCCCAGTGATTTTGCCACCAGGACGAGCTAAACTTTTGACTAGATGTGCACCAAGAGGATCGCTAACAGCTCCCATGATTACCGGTGTATCTCCCGGAGTATTGGCTAAAGACTGAACTGCTGGCGTAGCGATTCCGATAGTTAATGCGGCATGTTCCCCGATAAAGCGATCATCCATTGATTTTAGATTGCTTTGGTCGCCTTGGGCATTTTGAAAATCAATTTTAATATTTTTACCTTCAAAATACCCTTCTTCTTTGAGCCCTTGAATAATTCCCCGATGAATTTGATCTAAAGCAGGGTGACTCATAGTTTGTAAAATTCCTACAGTTGGTTGTTTTTGTTCTGCTTTTTCTTGGTTTGTTTCAGAAATGAAAGCCACAATCAAAAAAGCAAAAAGAGCAATAAGCGTTCCAATTAATCTTTTCATTTTTAAACCTCAAACAAAAAAAGCATTTCCTCTTGACGGGAAATGCTTAAAACAAAACCCGCACGTTTATTTTCCGTGCGGGTAATTTTCATGAAGATTTACCAGCACAGACGCGATCGTATGAGCCGCATCTGTACCTTAAGCGTGCAGAAACAACTCTAGTGCTGGAATTGCCAACGATTGAGTACTACATTCTTAAACATGATAAATCTTCCTTTCGTCTAAAATACTTGTTGCTCAAATTTTAAAGAAAGGTGAGAAAGATGTCAATTATTTTTTTCTTAATGATAGCTGGTATAATTAATACCCAGCTATAAAAAATAGAAGGGAATGACTTCATTGCGCTATCAACAAATTATTTTCGATGTAGATGATACGATCATCGACTTTGCTGCTACGGAAGATTTTGCTTTACACAGCCTTTTCAACGTTCATCACTGGCAATTAACGCCAGAACTTCAACGCCAATATCATGCCTATAATCAAGGATTATGGCGCGAGCTTGAACAAGGTGAAATAACCTATGAAGAACTAAGTGAGATGACTTTTCACGATTTTATTAAGGAGCATTTCGGTTTAGAAATTGATGGTCAAAAGATGATGAATGAATATCGTTCCTACTTTGGTGAAGCCCACCAATTGCTTCCCGGAGTAGAAGATACTCTTAAGTTTGCTAAAAAACAGGGCTATAAATTAACCGTTTTAAGTAATGGCGAAAAGTTTATGCAAAATCATCGCTTAGAATTAGCGGGCGTGAAGAAATATTTTGATTTAATTGTTACTTCGGAAGAAGCTCATTATTCTAAACCTAATGTCCATGCCTTTGACTATTTCTTTAGCCGCACGGAAATTGGTCCTAATGATACGGTCTTTTTTGGCGATGGTTTACAATCAGATATTTTAGGAGCTGAAAGATATGGCTTTGACAGTATCTGGTACAATCACCGTCATCGTAAAAACACCTTGAATTTACATCCCAAGTTTGAAGTGGAAAATTATCCTGAATTTGTTAAATTAATGCAAAATGATTTTGAGAAGAAGTACTAATCGTTGTACTTCTTTTTCTTTAGAATAATTGCCCAAATAATTGTCAAAATAGCCGCAATTGTGATGATAATCCAGAAGCCGTTCTTATTGGTTCTGTCAGGTAAGCCACCAATATTCATGCCCCAGATACCGCTGATTAAAGTCGGAATAGCAATGATTAAAGCAACGGAATTCAGATATTTCACTAAGTGATTCAAATGGCTGTCCATCATGGCGGTGAATAAGCCACTGATTGAATTCAATAGATCCGTATAAACATGGATCATCTTAGTCAGTTGCGCTTGTTTAGTCATTAAACTGGCAATGTCGGCAGAGGAAGCAAGTTGATTCTTTTTTAGATATTCACCAAAAGAGCGTAAGCTTTCTGTTTGATCATCTAATGTGTGTTTGAGGTAGACTAGTTCTCTAGTTAAGTCAGTAACTTTTTTAAGTTCTTTAGTTTTAGTTGTTTCACGTGCAACGGAATCTAAATAATCTATTTTTCTTTTGACAGCATTTAGTTTTTGGTTGATATGATCAAGCTGACTAAATAAATTAGCAAAAATAGCAGAATCTAAATCCCATTGGCTGGTTAATTGTTTAATATCGGAAGCAGTTAAGTTGCTTTTCAAAATTAAGAAAGATTTTTCAGGCATATTATTCACCTCACATTGATTATTTAGTTTAAGATTATCATGTGAGTAGTTATAGACAGATAAGATTAGCTTGAAAGCAAACTTTTTTAGAAAAAATTAAGGAAAAACATATATGGAATTACATTCAATTACAGATACTTATACTTTGAACAATGGCGTTAAGATTCCCGTAATCGGCTTTGGTACTTGGCAAACTCCAAGTGGTGAAGTAACCAAGGAATCAGTTTTAGCCGCATTGAACGCTGGCTACCGTCATATTGATACCGCTGCAGCTTATGGCAATGAAGAAAGTGTTGGCGAAGCAATTAAGAAGAGCGGCGTTAATCGTCATGATTTATTTGTTACTACTAAGTTGTGGAACGCGGATCACGGCTATGACAAGACAAAGAAAGCAATCGACACTAGTTTAGAAAAGCTTGGTCTGGATTACTTAGATATGTATTTAATTCATTGGCCAAATCCTGCTAACATGCGTGATCATTGGGCAGAGTTAAATGCCGAAAGCTGGCAAGCGATGGAAGAAGCTGTCCAAGCTGGTAAGATTCGTGCAATTGGTGTGTCTAACTTTAGAAAGCATCACTTGGATGAATTGATGAAGACAGCAGAAATTAAGCCAGTTGTTAACCAGAACTACTTGAACCCAAGCGATTTGCAACCGGAAGTTACTGCAGCAAGCAAGGAATACAATATGCTTAATGAAGCTTACAGTCCATTAGGTACAGGTGGTTTGCTTGGTAATGAAACAGTAGGTAAAGTTGCTGAACATTATGGTAAGTCTCCAGCCCAAGTGTTAATTCGTTGGTCACTGCAACATGGATTTTTGCCATTGCCTAAGTCAGTTCACCCTAAATATATTGCAGCTAATGCAGATGTATTTGATTTTGAAATTAGTCCAGAAGACATGGCCAAGTTAGATGGTTTGCGTGGAGCAAGCAAGTTGGCTAACGATCCTGATCAAGTTGATTTTTAATGAAATTAATTAAAAAAGCCGCCCAGAGGGCGACCAGTTTTGCTACTTAAAGTAGTTCTTTAGAAGATCTAAAAGAAACTTAAGCAGTTTTTTCACGTACTTTGGAGGTACGACGAAAATAAAGATTATAAATTGACGTGTATACAGCTGGTTACTGTACGTCGACGTGTGGCTCTGCTATTGCAGCGCTTTTTTGTTTAAGGTGAAAAAATGAAGAAAATTACAATGGGAATATTAGCTCACGTTGACGCGGGTAAAACTACGTTATCAGAGGCTCTGCTTTATACAGCAGGAAACTTGCGCAATTTGGGCCGAGTAGATAATGGAGATGCGTTTTTAGATACTAATTCGCTTGAGAAAAAGCGCGGCATTACGATTTTTTTACATGCTGCTAAACTGACGACTAAAGATTTAGATGTTACTTTATTGGATACCCCAGGGCACGTTGACTTTGCGGCGCAGACTGAGGAGACGCTTGGCGTACTAGATTATGCCATCTTAGTGGTCTCAGCTACAGATGGTGTAGTTAGTTACACTAAGGCGTTATGGCGACTGCTCCAGCGTTATAACGTGCCGACCTTTATTTTTGTTAATAAAACTGATATTGCGGGTATTGATCTCAAGCAGGTTTTAGCTGATATTCAAGAGAATCTTGATCAGGGATGCATTGATTTTAATAAGATCGATGATGATTTTTATGAAAATATCGCTGCAGTTGATGACGACTTGCTGGAAAAATATTTAGATGGACAGGCAATTGAAGTGGCTGATATTCAGAAATTGGTTTTACAAAGACAGGTATTCCCTGTGTTCTTTGGTTCAGCATTAAAGCTTACTGGCATTCCTGAATTTTTAGCTGGCTTAGATCAATGGACGAAAGAAAAGGCATTTGGTTCAGACTTTAAGGCAAGATGTTTCAAGATTTCCCATGATCAAAAAGGTGAGCGTCTATCATGGTTGCGGGTTTTAGGTGGCAGCTTAAAAGCTAAAAGCATGCTGGGTGATGAGAAAATCAACCAATTACGCAACTATAACGGCGCCAAGTTCAATGTGGTGCCTGAAGCAACGGCCGGGGATGTTGTAGCAGCTACTGGTCTAAAAGATACTTATCCCGGTGAAGGAATTGGCACGGCAGATACGCACGCGTTCTTTAAGCCTGTTTTGACATATCGGGTAAATCCTGGTGAGCATGACATTCATGAATGTTTAAAGGCGTTAAAAGCTTTAGAAGATGAAAATCCGCAATTACATGTAACTTGGTCAGAACATTTACAAGAGATCCATGTCCAAGTAATGGGAGAAATCCAGTTAGAAATATTAGAGCAGCTTTTGCAGGAGAGATTTAGTTTAGCAATCAGCTTTGAACAAGGCAATATTTTATATAAAGAAACAATTACTAAACCGATCGAAGCTGTCGGACACTTTGAACCATTGCGCCATTATGCGGAAGTTCACCTACTCCTTGAACCAGGTTCCGAAAACAGTGGCATTATTTTTGAAAATAAGTGTGATTTGGAAGTTCTAACTAAAAATTGGCAGCGCCAAATCATGACCGCATTAAAGTCTAAGGAACATTTAGGTGTTTTAACCGGCTCGCCAATTACAGATATGAAAATTACCTTGATCGGTGGGAAGGGCAGTCTAGTGCACTCAGTCGGTGGTGACTTTAGAGAGGCGACGTATCGCGCCATTCGTCAGGGTTTGATGGAGTTGAAAATTAGAAATGAGCTGCAGCTGCTTGAGCCTTGGTATGATTTTCATTTAGAGGTTGAGCAGGATCAAGTGGGCCATGCTTTGAATGATATTCAGCGGATGCATGGTAAGTTCGATACGCCTGAAAATAATGGAAATCGAACGATTATTAATGGATCTGCACCAGTTAGTGAGATGCGAGATTATGCGACTGAAGTGCGTAGCTATACTCATGGTCAGGGAATATTTGAATGCGTAGTCAAAGGATATTTGCTATGTCATAATGCGGATGAAATAATTGCAGCGAAAGATTATGATCCTATGTCTGATTTAGAAAATACACCAAACTCTGTATTTTGTTCTCATGGAGCAGGGCATACAGTAACCTGGGATCAAGTGCCGCAGACCGCACATTATCCTTATAGTTACCCATTAGATTAGAGAAAAATTCTTGCGTAAACTGAAATATATGATTACCTGTGAAAGAAATTTCATTTTGCCCTGTAAATAATGAAAGACAACCGCTTACATAGTAAGATAAAACTATGATAGAAAGGTTGATATTAATGACTACAATTCCTTTTAAAGCCGTAGCAGTTGATATGGACGGAACATTTTTAACAGAAAAAAAGACTTTTGATCACGAACTATTTGGCAAAATCCTAAAAAAATTACAAGCAAACAACATTCCATTTATTTCAGCAACAGGTAATCAATTAATTCGTTCACATGAATACTTTCAAGAATTTACTAGTGGAATTGATTACGTATCTGAAAATGGTGCAATTCTAGAAGCCGATGGCAAAGTAATCAAAAGAACTGCGCTTAACTATGATATTGCTCAAAAACTACTCAACTTTATTCAAACCGAATATCCAGAAGCAATTATCATGGTTAGTGCAGAACATCATTGTTACATCTTGAAGAGCATGGATAAGGCAACTAAAGACGATATTCGAATTTATTATCGTAAGGTAGAAGAAATCGATAAATTTACTGATATCGATCCAAGCGATGCTATTTTGAAGGTTTGTCTGACTGCCGATGATGAATTGGCTACGATTATTCAAGATCGTTTCAATGAAAAGTATGGCGATTACGTTCGCGGTACTAGCAGCGGCAATATGACGATCGATTTGGTACACAAAGGCATCAACAAAGCTAAAGGTGTAGCTGATATGCTTAAGTACTATCATATTGATCAAAAAGATTTAATTGCCTTTGGTGATGGTGAAAATGATATTGGCATGCTTAAGGCTTGTGGTTATAGTTATGCCATGGCAAATGCCAATGAAAAAGCCAAAGTTGTTGCTAAATACGAAGCACCATCAAATGATGAAAATGGTGTACTTAAAGTATTGGCTAAATATTTGGATGTTGAATAAAAATAAAAAAGCCGTTTTTACGGCTTTTTAGTTTTATCTTAAATTAAATTCCAATCTTATTGGATTGTGATCGGAGTAGCGATAATCAGTATTGATGTCGGTAGTCTTGGCCTTAATATTTTTCGAAATAATAAAACCATCGCCGACCGTATTTTACCACCCTTGTCATAGGCTGACATGTGGCTGTTGATGACGATTAATTCTTTTCCGTCTTTGATAGGGTAATGCATAACTGTAAAGTAACGATCAATATCCGTGAATTTAGAAATGAATGCGGACGAAACAGGAAACTTTCTTCTGATTGCACTTTGCATGTGATATTTACTCATGCTGAGCAAGCCTGATTGAACGCTGCCGTGTGGGTCATAAAGTGGCCAGGCAAGATAAGCTGAATGAAAGTTGTTGGCAAAAACATGATCATAATTTTTAAAAGCATGTTCAACTAAATTGACTTGATTGACGTAGTGACTACGTGTTGAGTGAGTATCGATTTCTTAAAAGAGCATAAAGTCAGGATTCTGTTTTTTCATGGTCTTAATAACACCATCAGTCGAATCAAGAACAGATTGCTTAGAAAACGCGGTACCGCGGGTACCTTGCGTTTTTTGCCGTTCTTAAGTTCACCTTTGTCCATGAAAAAATCAAAATTGTGATTATATGCACCAAAGCTGACATTATAAGTGATAATAGAATATGGATGATACAAACTTAGCTTTTTAGCCTGATTGTTTTTTACTGTTAATTTGCGGTTGTCAGGGATGCGGTAATAGTGCATTTGCATGTAGCCAACATAACCGATAATCACTACAAGCAAAATACCGATTAAGCTGAGCAAACCGATCCCAATTCGTTTTAGTATTTTCATTTTTAACCTCTAGGAGAAAACGATGATTACAGTATATTTAGTTCGTCACGGACAAACTTTCTTCAATTATTTCCATAAAATTCAAGGTAGATGTGATTCTCCACTAACCCCGTTAGGAATTGCACAAGCAGAAGCTACACGTGATTATTTAAAAGAAAAACCCGTGCACTTTGATTATGCCTTTTCTTCAAGCTCTGAAAGAGCGAGTGATACGTTGGAAATTATAACGGAACACAAGATGCCATTCAAGCGCGATAAGGGATTAAAAGAGTATGCCTTTGGTCGCTACGAAGCTCATGATGAAAGTTTGAATCCTAAACCGCCTTACGGAGATTTCTTTAAACAATTTGGCGGTGAAACTCAAGACGAAGTAAGTGAGCGAATGGATAAAACAATTCGTAGATTGTTAAATGATATTCCAGATGGTAAAAATGTGTTAATTGTCTCACATGGTGGGGCTTTAATGAACTTTTTAAGAAAAGCATTGAACAGCCTGCATCCCTTAGGCAAATTGCATTATCACAATTGCGGCATCGTTGTTTTGAATTATGATGGACAAAACTTTACTTTGAAATCTGTAGCTAGTCCCGCTGATGACGTACCTGATAGCTACAATGACAATTTATAAGTACAAAAAAATCTCAGCCCAATTGAGCTGAGATTTTTTATTAATTCTAATTTATTTTTAGAACTTGTTCTTGTCCAAAGCAACTGGAGAATCTGGCTTTTCGCCGTTGATTAACTTCAAGTTGTTGTCAAATGCCTTAACAACCATGTTGCGTACAGCGTGAGTGGTGTAGAAGGCAGTGTGTGGAGTTACCAATACGTTTGGACGATCAATCAAGTCTGCCAAACGCTTGTCTGGGAATTCTTTACCTTCCCAATCCTTGTTAAATACACCAACTTCGCCTTCGTAAGTATCCATAACGAAGCCGAAGATCTTGCCTGAGTCCAAACCACGGATAACTGCGTCAGTGTCAACAAGTGGACCACGTGAGCAGTTTACAATTACAACGCCGTCTTTCATTTCTGCGATTGACTTGTCGTTGATCATGTGAACGTTAGCTGGTACATCTGGTACGTGAAGTGAAATTACATCAGCTTGCTTGTACAAATCGTCAAGTGAGTCAACGTAGTAACCCTTCTTTTCAAGTTCTGGGTTCTTGAAGATATCGTAAGCAATAACCTTTGCGCCGAAACCTTCCATAATTCTCATAAATACTTGACCAATGTGACCAGTACCAACAACACCGACAACTTGGTCACGAACTTCACGGCCGATAGTTGGTGCCCAACGTAAATCACGTTTAGCCATCTTTTCGTCCATGCGCTTGTCTTGACGTAATACACGTGCAGCTTGAATAGCAGCATGTTCAGCAATAGCGTCTGGTGAGTAAACTGGAACATTAGTAATTTCAAAGCCAAGTTCTTTAGCCTTGTCCATGTCAATGTTGTCGACACCAACGTTACGTAATGACATCTTAGTTACGCCAGCATCTGCCAAAGCTTGAAGAGTATCTGCAGTGTAGTCTAATTGTTGGTAAACAACAACACCATCTGCACCCTTAGCAAGCTTTGCAGTTTCAGGAGTCAAAAGCTTATCAGTGTAATCAACATCGATATCTTTGTGAGCTTCCTTCCATTCGTTCAAGAATGGTTCTTCGTCTTTACGAATAGCGTAAGCAAAAATCTTTGTCATAAATTCAACCTCCGTAAAATTTATTAGTATGACCATTCCTCATTATACACTTCACTTTGCTCAATAAAACACAAAAGATCTAATTTTTTTGAGAAAAATCTATAATGAAAGAAGAGGTAAATAATCATGAAGTTAAATCAAAAATGGCTTAGTCAATTGCCAATAGAGAGAATTATTTCGTGTGAATCTGTGCATGGCGGCGACATGAATGAAGCTTTTAGAATTAAAACTGCTAGTAAAACTTATTTCATGAAGGTGCAGCCGAAGAAGCCTGCTTCCTTTTTTGATCATGAAAAAAGAGGACTAAATGAAATGGCTAAAGCTGGGATAAACACTTTACAAGTTTTAGCTAGTGGTCAAATTGAAGGGGATGCATATTTACTTTTAAACTGGCTGGACAGGACCAGCGGCAATCAAGCTGATCTCGGAAAAATGGTCGCAAAAATGCATCAGTATCATCATGAGCAATTTGGTTTTGGCGATACTTATCGAACTCGAATTTTGAAAAAAGACAATCATTGGAATTCCAGTTGGATAGATTTTTACGTTAATCAACGCTTGACACCCGAAGTTGAATATGCCAAAAAAGTGGGTCGCTGGAATGATTATCGTGAAAAACATTTTCAAAAAATGGTAGCTGCTTTTAAAGATTATTATGCAAAAAATGAAGTTCAGCCCAGCTTGTGTCATGGCGACTTGTGGTGGGGCAACGTGATGTTTGCAAAAGAAAAACCCTATCTAATTGATCCAGATGCCGTGTATGCAGATCGTGAATTTGATTTAGCGATGACGACAGTTTTCGGCGGCTTCAATGATGAATTTTATGCAGCATACAATGAAGTTTGTCCTTTAAGACCAGACCTAGAACGGCGTCTTAACTGGTATCGCTTCTATTATCTTTGCATGCATTTAGATTTATTTGGTGAAGAATATGGAGGAGAAGTTGATTATATTTTGAGCAATTTCTAAAGAATTTATTAAGAGAAAAAATAAATAGTGACGCAATGTCAGCTTGCTGATATTATATACTCATAACAAAAATACAACGCAACAAATATAGAGATAAGTTGCAAGAAGGTAACAAATCTTCTAATTCCTTATTAATACATCCTATTGGACATATATTGATTCATACATTGGGTATTGCTTTTACTGGTTGTCCCCTGTGCAACCATAAAAGTGAAGATTGATAAAAAGTCCATCCCCTTTTTGCGAAAGTGAGGAATCAGGCTCCCCTGCAGTATCTCTAGCGTTGAACGTTTTGTTAATCTTGATAAATCATTTTCGCAACATTAGTGATGAGTAGGCTAATGTAAAAAATCTCGTTATTCTCATTCAACACAACTCCCTTAAAAGGATTAGTTTAGAAAAGTCATCTAAGCTAATCCTTTTTCTTTTTTTGGCTATAATTAGTTTTGAAATATTTTTAAAGGGGAAAAATAATGATTTTAATTTCATGGAATATTGATTCATTGAATGCGGCATTAACTGGAATTTCAGCTAGAGCAGAAGAGACGCGTGAAGTTTTAGATAAGATTCATGCTTTAAATCCAGATATTATTGCAATTCAAGAAACTAAACTGCGCGCAACTGGCCCAACTAAAAAGCACCAAGCTGCATTAGCAGAAAAGTTTCCAGAATACGATTATGTTTGGCGTTCATCTGAAGAGCCCGCTCGAAAAGGCTATGCAGGAACAATGTATTTGTACAAAAAGGGATTAACTCCAGCAGTTTCTAAACCAGCAATTGGTGCACCTGAACCAATGGATGAAGAAGGACGAATAATCACTTTAGAATTTGATAAATATTTTGTTACTCAAGTTTATACGCCAAATTCAGGTAATGGCTTAAAACGTTTAGCTGATCGTCAAATCTGGGATCAAAAATATATTGAATATTTGAAAAAGTTAAATGAAGAAAAGCCGGTTTTAGCAAGTGGGGACTATAACTGTGCTCACACCGAAATTGACTTGAAGCATCCCGAAAATAATCATCATTCTGCCGGCTTTACTGATGAAGAAAGAGCAGATTTTACTAATTTACTCGATGCTGGTTTTACCGATACATTTAGAAAAGTTAATGGCAACGTTGAAGGAGTTTATTCTTGGTGGGCTCAAAGAGTTAGAACGGCCAAAGCTAATAACTCAGGCTGGAGAATTGATTACTGGTTAGTAAGCAACCGAATTGCGGATAAAGTAGTTCGCTCAGAGATGATTGATACGGGCAAACGTGCAGACCACTGTCCAATTTTGCTAGAAATAAATCTTTAAATTACCGAAAATACTAGTATAATGAATTTTAAATTAAAATAAGGGTTGAATTTTTTTGAATAACGAGAAAGAAGATTGGGCTTTAGAGCAAGATCTAAAGTACAATCGTCTAACAGCTTTTAAACTTTTTGCAATGACTAGTTCGATGGTTATTTCCGTGGACGAACTAGCCCCATTTGGTAAAACTGGTGCTACGGCATTATTTTATCTATTGATTGCTGGAATTGCATGGTTTATTCCAATTACTCAAATGGCCGGTGAAATGGCTTCAATTGATGGTTGGGAAAAAGGCGGCATCTTTACCTGGGTTAAAGGCTCTTTAGGAGACAAAATGGGTTGGACCGCAATGTTTTACCAATGGATTCACATTACTGTGGGGATGGACACGATGATGTACGTGATTATTGGTGCATTGTCGATTGCTTTTGGAACTCCTTGGTTTAACACCACGCCAATTGTGCGTTTTATCTTAATGATGATCATTTTATGGGGTGCAACCGCAATTCAAGTTATTGGGATTAGAAAAATCGGACGAATTGCGGAATGGCTATTCATTTTGGGGATTGCGCTTCCGGTAATTTTATTGATTATTTCATTCTTTGTATACTTGGCACAAGGTCATCCAGTTCATATGGTGATTAATTGGCATACGATAGTTCCACATCATTTAAATGGCACTACATTAGTAGCTTTTGTACCATTTATGCTTGCCTTCTGTGGGGGAGAAGCTTCTGCACCACACGTTAAGAACTTAGACCATCCAAAATCTTATTCAAAAGTAATGTTGGCTCTGGCTGCAACTGCAATTTGCTTTGACCTTTTGGGAAGTATGGCAATTGGAATGACTGTTCCTAAAAGTGAAATCCAAAACAGCACAGGTTTCGTTTATACCTATGGCAAACTGTTGACTTCTATCGGATTGCCAGGAGATTTATTGCAAAAGATTGTTGGCGTAATGCTAGCTTGTGGTATTATCGGCGAGCTTGGTAACTGGATCGCTGGTCCTAACCAGGGAATGTACGAAGCTGCTAAAGAAGGCTACATGCCTAAGTTTTTCGCTAAAACAACTAAGCATGGCGTTCCAATTAGAATTATGATTTTGCAATCAGCAATCGTTACTATTTCGGCATTGCTAATTACCTTTACCAGTGGTGCCGATGCTGACTTTGCGTTTAATGTTTCATTAGCCGCAACAACAGCACAATATTTGATGGTATATATGATCATGTTAATAGCCTACATGGTTTTGAAGAAAAAACATGAAGATTATCACCGCATGTACTACATGAGCAAGAATCCAAAATTGAGTATTGCAATTGCAATTTTGGCTTTGATTATCACAGTTGTCGCATTCTTTGTTACTTTTGTACCTGCTCAAGGAACTGCAGCAGGATTACGTGGAATCTATGTCTGGACATTAATTGGCATGTGCGCGATCGTTTCAATTTTGCCGTTAGTTCTTTATCACTGGCATGAAAAATGGCAAAAACAATAAATGAAAAGCATTCGTTTTAAAAAACGGATGCTTTTTTAGTAGAATTAGACCAAATGAGGTGAAAGAATGTCGAATGTGATGCGGGATGCAATCTTAAATGGTTTTTATGATGAAAAGATTTTAGGGAATAATTTTTTTAGCCCCAAACTTTTAGCGAATGAGCAAGATGAAAAAATATGGCTAACTTTGCGAGAGGAATTATATCACTGTCAAAGTTTTACTTGGGCTGTAGCCTTTATTACGCAGGATATGCTCGTACCATTAAAAGTCGTTTTAGCTGATTTAGCAGCTAAAGGCGTGGGCGGAACAATAATTACTAGCAATTATTTAAATTTCAATAATCCACGCGTATTTGAAGAGTTGGCAAAAATTCCTAACTTAAAAGTGAAAATTGCGGATGAGTCGGGTTTTCATGTTAAGGGCTATTTATTTGAACACGAAGATTATCAAACTCTTGTAATTGGTAGTGCTAATTTTACCCGTTCAGCCATGCTTAGCAATTATGAATGGGCATTAAAAGCTAGCTCGCGCAATCAAGCCGATTTAACTAAACAATTAGCGCAGAAAATTTCTAGATTGGAAGATAGTAGTTTTGATCTTAGCGCTCAATGGCTAGCTGATTATAAGAATAACTGGCAGCCCGCACCGGTTGCGCATCTAACCAAATCAAAAACAAAAATTGTCCCTAATAAGATGCAGCAAGCAGCGCTCAGAAATTTACAGGGCCTAGTAGATAATGGCGAAAAAAGAGGCCTCGTTGTTTCGGCGACAGGTACAGGGAAAACGTATTTAGGTGCTTTTGCGGTTAAGGATTTTAAACCGAAAAGATTTTTATATGTTGTGCACCGCGAGCAAATCGCTAAAAAGTCGCTTGCAAGTTTTTATCATGTAATTGGTGGAAAAAAGCAGGATTATGGCTTGCTCAGTGGAAATAAGCATGATAAGAATAAAAAATATTTATTTGCGACGATTCAAACTTTATCTCAACCGGATATGCTAAAAAGCTTTGATCCAAATGAATTCGATTATATTTTAATCGACGAAGCGCATAGAGCAGCTGCACCAAGCTATCAAAAGATTTTGAAATATTTTAAGCCGCAATTTTTATTAGGTATGACGGCTACGCCTGAACGAACCGATGAACAAAATGTGTATCAAATTTTCGATTATAATTTGGCCTACGATATTCGGTTGCGGGATGCATTAGAAGATAAGATGCTGACGCCATTTCATTATGTCGGTGTACAAGATTATGAGTTAAACGGCCAATCAATTGATGAAACAACTGATTTACGCTATTTAGTATCAGAAGATCGCGTAAATTATGTTTTGAAAGAAATTGATTATTATGGCTATTGTGGCGATCAAGCCAAGGGACTCGTTTTTTGCAGTAGAAAAGAGGAAGCACGCGAATTAGCTGACCTTTTCTCAGAGAAAGACCATCCTGCTGTCGCTTTAACCAATGAAGACAGCGAAAGTACCCGTAATAAAATTGTGCAAAAATTAGTTGCTGGTGAAATTGAATATATCGTGGCAGTAGATTTATTTAACGAGGGGATTGATATTCCTGTTTTGAACCAAATCATTATGCTGCGCAATACTGAATCAAGTATTGTTTTTATCCAGCAATTAGGTCGAGGATTAAGAAAATATCCTGGTAAAGAATTCGTGACAGTTCTGGATTTTATCGGTAATTATAAGAATAATTACATGATTCCAATTGCCCTTAATCACGATACAAGTCGCGATAAGGATCAAGCCAAAAGAGAGGCGCGGTTACCTCACTTTATTGATGTTTCTACGATTAACTTTAGTAAAGTTGCATCTGAAAAGATTTTAGCTTCACTAGATCAAATAAAGTTAGACAATATGCGGGAATTGCGGCAGAGTTATCAAAGCTTGAAGAATAAATTGGGTCGAATTCCTTTATTGCATGATTTTGCTCAATATGGTTCAGTTTCGCCAATGGTTTTTGCTAATAATCGCGGACTTGATAATTACGCCGCATTTTTAATTAAAATGGGTGAAGCAGTAAAGCTAAATAATTATGAAAATGCAGTTCTAAGTTTTTTAACTAAAGAGCTTTTGAATGGCAAGCGCGCTCATGAACTAATTTTGTTGCAGATGCTATTGAAGCAGAAACAGGTCAACCAGGAAGACTTTGTCTCAGAATTACGCAAAAAGGAAATCTATGTAAATAAAGCAGTTTTGAATTCGATAGACGATATATTATCGCTTGATTTTTTTGATGTTAAGCAAGGTAAAACTACTAAGAAGGCACAATATGGTGATCAACCCGTGGTAGTTCATAGCAGTTTGTTTGATTATGAATTAAATCAGGAATTATTAAATGCTTTAACTCAAAATAAATGGTTCAAAGATCTGTTTAAAGATGCAATTGAAACAGGTTTGCTATTAAGTACTAATTATGACCAGCAAAAGCAATTTACTTTATACCAACAATATGATCGAAAAGATGCTTGCAGATTGTTGAATTGGCCTCGGGATGTTTCTGCACCGATGTATGGTTATCGTGTAGGTGATCATGATACGCCGATTTTTATTACTTATCGAAAAGATGATCAAGAAAAGCGGAATGCTTTATATCACAATACTTTAGAAAATGGACGTAGCTTACGTTGGTATACAAGAGTGCCACGACATTTGGATTCAGAAGAAGTGCAGCGATTGTTGAAGACACCAGACATGCATATCCATGTTTTTGTTAAAAGAAGCGATGCCGATGGCAAGCAGTTCTTCTATTTAGGTGAGGCACAAATTCAATCTGATTCGGTTAAGGAAGAATTATTAGGACCAAAAAAGAAGCCTGCCGTAGGGATGAATTTATTGTTGAAGCGGCCGTTAAAAACGAGTATGTCAGAACTTTTATTTGAATAATAAAAAAGACTTTTCCGAATTTTAGGAAAAGTCTTTTTGTTTTATCCTGCGATAAATGTATATGGTTTAATATGATTCAAAATTTGATATCCGACTTGTTTTTGAGCATTTTCGTCACCCGCAGTTTGATTTAGGAACATAATTAAACCATTGCGATTATCAGTCGTAATTTGGAACCAAATACCAAAGTGGGTACCACCAAGATTTCCGTATGCCGATTTTATGGTGTCGTTGTTATCAAGATAAATACCACCGGAATAGTTATTAACCCTGCTTCTTAAGTGAGTAAGGTAATGGAAGTCTGATTTATTTAAAATTGCACCATTGGATAGGCCAACTTGAATTTTGTAATAATCCATTGGGGTAGTAAACATGTTGGCCGCACCTACAAGTTGGGAAGCCTGTGTTTTAGTTATATATTCAGGATCTTGATAATTTTTGACATTCCAAATGTATGAGATGGGATCAGTTTTCCAGCTAGGAATATTTTGGTAAAGATAGGTATTTGCTAATCCTAATTTATTAACAATACGATTATTAAAATTAGTTTCATATGATTGACCACTAACTTTTTTGATAATACCCGCTAATAGGATGTAATTTGTATTGTTGTAGAAATAACTGCCAGGAGTACCTGAATCAGTGGAATTAGCATTATCAATTGCCCATTTAACTGCATCATCTTCTGAATAGTCGGTCCCGCGATCAGCTTCCGTATTTACAGCGTTAATTCCGGAAGTTTGGGTCATTAGTTGACCTAGTGTAATATTGTCGGCGTTCTTTAGCTCAGGATACCAACGTGAGATCTTAGTGTTTTGACTAAAACGTTCACTTGTATGCCATTTTTCGTTCATTAATTGAACAACCATGGCAGCAGTCACTACTTTTTGTAAAGAAGCAGTCGGATAGACTACGCTATCATTACCGTTGCCTATTCTTTTGCCATACCAAGCCCAACCATAGCTGATTTGCTGAGGTTTACCATTTTTTATAATAACTGTGCTTCCTCGACTGTTGCTTTGAGCTAGAGTGTTTCGTACGTAGCTACGCATTGCACTTCTAGAATAGCTGCTCGCTTGCACCTTATCTGTGTTTGAAGAAATAATTGTTGGTGTAGCAGTAGAAAATAGAGCGGCAACTGCTAATCCGGTGAGTATTTGTTTAAAAATTTTGAAGGCCTCCCTTTAAAGTGTCTAACCTACATTTTAGCGCGATCTTTGCCCTATACAAGTTCAAAATAATTAAGAAAACATTTCAAGCATATTATGCTTCAGTTTATTTTGGTTAAATGGCAATAATTTGTTAATATTCTATATTGAATAAATTTGGAAAGGAAAAGTTATGGCAGTAAAAAAGATCATTCATGATCAAGTATTTTTAAGTCAAAAATCGACATTAGCAAGCAAAGAAGATCTGAATACGGCACTGGATTTGCGTGATACGCTTTTAGCAAATAGAAGCAAAGCAGCTGGCTTAGCCGCAAATATGATTGGCAAACCTAAAAGAATTATTGCTTTCTATATTGGAAGTTTACCTTTCGTGATGATTAATCCTAAAATTATTAAGAAGAATGGTAAGTATACGACTGAAGAGGGATGCTTATCTTTAAGCGGTCAACGTCAGGCAATTCGCTATAAGAATATAACCGTTACTTATCAGAATCTTAATCTTGAAGAAGTAACGCAAGATTTTTCGGAATTTATTGCAGAAACTATTCAACATGAGATAGATCATTGCAATGGAATTTTAATTTAAAAAAGTTGAAAAAATAACTTGCCAAAAAAGAGAAAGTAGGGTAAATTAATAAAGTCGTCTTGAGAGATGACGAA
>NZ_AZEL01000045.1 GCF_001434975.1 Lactobacillus gallinarum DSM 10532 = JCM 2011 | reverse complement strand
TGAAGTGAGACCTAAAAGTGAGACACTTTTAGGTCTTTTACTATGTCTAAATTTAATAAAGAACAAAAAATAGAAATTTATCGTAAATGGAAAGATGAGAATATCTCAATAAGTCAATTGTCTAAAGCATATAAAATGAACTTAGCTAATTTAGATTACATGCTTAGATTGATTGATATGCATGGAACGGATATTTTAAATACTGGAAAGCAGGTTTATTCTAAAAAATTTAAAGAGCAAGCAATTGAACAAGCTATCTTTGGTACTAAGTCATATGTTCAATTATCGCTAGAATTAGGCTTCAAAAGCATTGCCATGCTTAACAAATGGCTTAGAGAATACAAAGAAAACGGGTATAATGTCATTATCAAACAGAAAGGACGTCCTGCCCGTGGTCAAAGAGAGTCAGAAATCACGCAAGGAACTGGAGAAAGAGATCCAAAAGCTGAAAGAAGAAAACTTGCGATTGCGTATTGTGAACGAATACGTAAAAAAACTGAAAGCCTTGGATCAAGAAAAAGATCAGAACAAATAGCTAAGGCAATTACTGATCTAAGGCATGAATTCAAAGTCAGCTTGGACTACGTCTTAGAAGCAATCGCTGAGCATCCAGGGCTACCGATAATTGCCAGAAGCTCTTACTACAAGATCATTAAAAGAAAGCCTAAAAAGCCTAAGCGTTCTAAACTCATTGCCAAGATCAAGGAAATCTTCAATTATCATCAGGGGCGCTATGGCTATCGCCGAGTAGCATTGCAGCTACTCAAAGATGGTTGGAACGTTACTGAGAAAACAGTTCGCTACTGGATGCATAAGCTAGGTCTTAAGGGTATCAGACGCAATAAGCGCAAGTATTCAAGCTATAAAGGTACTATTGGCAAAATAGCACCTAATTTGATTCATCGTGATTTCTTTGCACCAATGCCTAATATGAAATGGTATACTGACATCACTGAATTTCATCTTAATGATGAAAAGCTGTATTTGTCGCCTATTTTGGATGGCTGCGGCGGTGATATAGTTTCTTACTCTATTTCAAAACATCCAGATATGGATTTAGTAATGACAATGCTTGATAAAGCTTTCGCTAAAGAAACAGCTCTTAACAACTGTATCTTTCATACTGACCAAGGCTGTCAATATCAGAGTCCAAAATACCAACGTGCTTTAAAACTTCAAGGCATCACTCAAAGCATGTCCAGAAAAGGCAATTCCATGGATGACGGTTTAATGGAGAACTTCTTTGGTCTGCTTAAGACAGAGATGTTTTATGACCAAGAATACAAATACCATAACCTTCAAGAATTAACTCAAGCCATTGAAGAATACATCGAATACTATAACGAAGAAAGGATAAAGAGCAGATTAAAAGGCTTAACTCCGAAAGAATATCGGAATCAAGCCTCTATTAATCCTGTATTTTAAACTGTCTAATTTTTAGGTCTCAGTTCAA
>NZ_AZEL01000044.1:125163-127747 GCF_001434975.1 Lactobacillus gallinarum DSM 10532 = JCM 2011 | reverse complement strand
GATTATTCCATTTTTGCCGTTTATAGTTTAAGCCGCTGCCAATATCGCTTATTTCTGCGTCTAATACGATACCTTGTGCGTTAGCGTATTGGCGAATATAGCTTAATTGATCTTTTAAGTCATCTTTTTGACCATAAATTGATACTCTGGCATAAGCAACTTGTTTTTTATTTGAGCTTAGACTATTTTGGCTCAAATATTGATTTATTTGATCTTCTGTATAGAATCTGCGATTAGTAGGAGAGCGCTTAGCTTTAAAAATACCCTTTCGATCCCATGTTTGGAGGGTTCTAGTGGTTATTCCTAAACGATCAGCGACATCTTTAGGTTTTAAAATTGTCATAATATTCACTTCCATGTTTAACTTTCTAATGAATATTATGGCAAATATTTCTATAATTTTCTATAAATTTCCATATTTTGTTAACAGTTAATCAGCTCCTTTGTAATAATCCATTAAGTTGATTTTAGCACTTATGAGACTATAAAAATAACCTCGAAACTCAAACGTTTTCGGGGTTATTTGATTTTATTCACTTAAGTACTTAGGATCAATAAATTTATTGATCACGTTGTTAACTTTCTTTGAATTATCATACTTGCGGATAATGTTCAAGAAGTCTTGTGTAGTTGCTTGCTTCAAGTAGTAAGTTTGATAGTAATCGTGTAAAGCATCGAAGAACTTGGTTTCGCCCATGGCAACCTTTAAAACAGCAGGGAAGTCCATCCCAAGTTCGTAAGCTATGGCTTCAGTGTCAACGCCCTTTGGTGGATTATTAACAGGGTAGTTGATGTAGTTGGCCTTTTGATTCTTATTAATGAATTGGTTAGCATTTTCTTTTAAGATCTTGTTAGCACGCTTGACGTTCTTACGAGTATAGAACTTGCTGTGCATCAGTTTAGCACAGTAGGCCTTACTCTTAGTGTAGGTCAAATCATAAACGCCATTTTCAAGGAGGTTGGTAAGACCTTCGTCAAGCCAAGGTTCCATGTATTCGTCGCTGCCGACAGTGCCGTAGAACCATTGGTGACCAACTTCGTGAGAAACATCTTCAGTTAATTTATTATATCTATCAAGTGGGTGCTTCTTTTGTAAAAAGCCACTAGCGTCGATCATGATCAAGCCAGGATATTCCATCCCACCGGTATCTTTACCAAGCAAGGTTTCAGTAATATCGATTTCTTTGTAAGGATATTTGCCGATCTTCTTGGTAAAAATGTGGAAACTGTCTTGAGCAGTCATTAAAGCTAGCTTGTTGTATTGCTTGCTGTTTTTGCTTGCAAGGTAGTAGTCGTTGATTCTTACGCCGTTTGCATAAGCGTGATCAACCTTGAACTTGTTGGAAGCTGTGATGCCGACTTCACGCATGTTGTTGGCAACAATTGTGGTTTTACCATTCTTAGTGGTATTTTGACCAGAAGCTGCAACCTTGTAGCTCTTAGGTGCAAAGAAACTAACGTGGAAGTTGCTTACAGCACTGTTGCGGTTTTCACCAGCATCGTAGTATGGGTGATAATTCCACTTACCGTTGCGATAATCGCTTAAGTATGGGAAACAGAATGACAGGTTATAAACCTTACCGCCGTTGATATTTTGGTAGCCAAAACGATCTTGTCTCTTAGGTACACCGGTAACTACGTTGACAGTTAAATCAGTAGATTCACCTGTATTTAGACTTTTGTTAACAAATAAATTGCTCTTGTCTTTACCGGTAGTGTAAGAAAGCTTTTGACCATCTGATGAAATGCTTTTAACTGAAGTTGTCGCATTTCTTGTAGCCTCAAAATGCTTGTGGTCGTATTTCAACACGCCGCTAGCAATATTTCTAACCAATAAATTTTTAATGAAAAACGCCCGAAAATCCCCGTATTTTAATGCGGGGATGGATAGGGCTTACCGTCTCTAACGGCATTGTAGATCTGGTCATTAATGTACTTTTCTACTACTTCTTTAGACATATTCCCTACCGTGCCAAAGTAATAGCTGGGTGACCATAAATGTCCGCCCCACATCTTGTTTTGCTTAATTTCGGGATGATTCTTGAAGAATAAAAAAGCACTTCTTCCTTTGAGTGCTTTGACTACGCTTGAACCTGATTTTGATGGTCTAAAGCTGATAAGCAAATGAATATGTTCAGGCATTACCTCCATTTTTTCAATTTTGATTTGATTATCTTCAGCTATTTGCTTGAGCAGGTCTCGCATCTCTTGTGCAAGGTCTTGGTTAGTAAAGATTTGATTGCGGTATTTAGTACACCAAATTAGATGATAGTGTGCATTATAGACGTAGTGTTTTTCATAGCCTGCGTCTTTTATTTTGTCTTTTTTATTATTCATAGTCTAATATCCTTTCGTCTACTATGTATCTATTTACTGTTGATTATAAGATATACATAGGCTATAATCAAATTACAATAATACAAGGAGGTGAAATACATGAAAAGAATGAGCAGTTTAGCCTATCATTTTGGCGTTAAGCTTCGCTTTTATCCTAGTTCTAAGCAAAAGAAAATCATCAAGCTAAACTATGATGCGCAGCGCTTTGTTTACAACTCTTATGTAGGACACAATCGAAGCAATTATA
>NZ_AZEL01000044.1:123942-125153 GCF_001434975.1 Lactobacillus gallinarum DSM 10532 = JCM 2011 | reverse complement strand
TAGACAATATCAAGCAATGCCTTTTGCCTTTTCTATTCTTAATAATTATGAGACTAGGTTGGCAGAAGAAGTAGTCACTAATAGCGAACTATTGGATAAGCCAAGGAATATTCGTGATACTTATAGCTTTTTGCGTGTTAAAGAAATTGATAGCCTCGCTATTGCCAACGCCATTCAAAACTATCAGAAAGCTTGGAACAACTATCGCAAGATTGGTCATGGAATTCCGATTTTTCACAAAAAACGCAGCGACTGGTCATATCAGACCAACTGTCAATATCCTAAGCAGTCAGAAGCCTATCTTGATAACGGGACAGCTAGGTTTATTGATGCTAAACATATTAAATTGCCTAAGCTGGGAATTGTCCGCATTGCTGGTTTTAGAAAACTGATTAAAGAGCGCTTGCTTAAGCAGATTCCAACTAGAATTGGCACAGTCACGATAAAAAAGACCGCTGATGACCAATTCTACCTGTCTATGCAGTTAGGCAGCGATACTGCTTTTGTTAAGGAATTACCTAAAACACAAAGTCAAATTGGCATTGACCTCAATTTAGATAACTTCCTAACAGCATCTAACGGAGCAATGGTCGCTAATCCACGATTTTATCGCAAAACCAAAAAGAAGCTGGCCCATGCCCAACGTGTCTTGTCTCGCAGGCAGCGCCGGGCAAAAAAAGAAGGACGCAATTTGTGGCTAGCAAAAAACTATCAAAAACAGCGTCTAATAGTCGCTAAACTGCACGATAAGATCAGAAGACAGCGTAATAACTTTTTACAAGTACTCTCAACTACACTAATCAAAAACCACGATTTAGTAGTTGCCGAGGAATTAAGAAACAGAAACCTGTTAAAGAATTATGCCTTGTCGCAATCAATTTCTGATGTCGGCTGGCGTAGTTTCCTGAATATGCTGGCTTATAAGGCAGATCTATATGGTAAAGAATTTCTAACAATTGATCCTAAATATACTACTCAACGCTGTCATGCTTGTGGCAGTATTATGGGCCAAAATGGTTATAAGAAATTAACCCTTAAGGATCGGGAGTGGACTTGTCCAATTTGTCGAATGCCCCATATTCGTGATTGGAATGCGGCCGTGAACATCTTAGAAAAAGGATTAAGCAAGTGGCAAAATCCTAAAATAAAAAAAGCAGCCTAGAAAGGCTGCAGTCCGTTAGCAACTCACGGACTTAAAAGGCTTTGGTAAA
>NZ_AZEL01000044.1:0-123895 GCF_001434975.1 Lactobacillus gallinarum DSM 10532 = JCM 2011 | reverse complement strand
GAGCCACTAAGCCCTAGACTTCAGTCTAGGGTAGTTGACCAGGTTCATTGCCGTTATTAACAACGTGCATGGTAACTTTTTCTGTTAATTGATTCTTGCGAGTGTCCAACTTCACGATCATGTTGTAATTTGTTGCCTTGATCGTAGGATCAGCCGTAGCTTGAACTTTTGAGTTGAAGCTAAATAATGCCGTAATGGTTACTGCACTCGACAATAAAAGTGTTGTTCTTCTTTTCATAATTTTCCCTCCAAGAAAAATTTACTCTAATTATTGGAAGTTATCGGCATAAAGTCAATCTATTTTTTGATGGTAGGATATAATTTGTGTATAAGTGAAAATGAATAGATATAAAGAAAGAAGATAAATAAGAATGGTTAAAAGTATTACACCTCATTTGGTTTATCGCTTGAATGGGATGCACCATGTTGTAGCGCAAGTTGGTGTAGTAAATGGTGATCATGTTTTTGCCTTGCAACTTCTTCACAGTGCACATGATGTGTTGGTTTATAGAAAACATGAAGGTTTAACCAAGAACATCGATTATACTGATCCACACTTAGTAATGATGGGCTTTGGCCACACGCAAACCTGGGTACCAGCTAATGATAAGGATGAATATTTCGTAGGTGCTAAACCAAATTCAGGCAACTGGACTACTCAAATTGCACGAGTAAAGTACCCAAGACTTTTACCAGAAAGATATACTTCAAATACACAACTTCCACGTTTGTCACACTTGAATCACGTAACCGACGTTCCTTATGATGGTCATGATCACTTGCACAGAGTAGAAGCTTCAGTTTCACCAAATGGCAAGTACTTCATGATTGCTTCAATTTGGGATGATGGTTCAGGTCACTTTGGTTTGTTTGACTTAAATGAAGTAAACCAAAAGTTGAATGAAAATGGCACTAAGAACACGCCAATCACTGATTTACATTGCTTGAGTGCTTTCCACATCTACAACTTCGATAATCCAAGTGTTGCTCCAGATGAAGAAATGCCACAAATGATTGATTCAGTTCAAGGCTATGCTATTGATGATGACAAGAATATCTATATTTCTAACCAATTGTCACCAAAGATTAACCATGAAACTGGTGAAGTAACTACTTGGTCACGTAAGATTGTTAAGTTCCCATGGGGTGAAACAAACAGTGATAACTGGCAAGTAGCTATGGTTGATGGTATTGATTTACCAGATCGTTACAGTGAAATGGAAAGTATCCATGTTAATGCCGCAAATGATATTTACTTAACTGTGGCTTACCACCAAAAGTACATTAAGGGTGGAGAATATAAGTTAAGAACTTTGGAAAACCAAATTTTCCATATTACTGATTTGTAGAATAATAAAAATTTAACCAAGTAAAAAAGTGCTGATGTGTCTTTGCTTATGAAGACTATCAGCACTTTTTATCAGTAATTCTTTCTTTACCAACAGCACGTTGTTCGGAAGGATTATAACCTAACCCTTCAATTTCTTGTCTTTTTTCTTTGTTATTGATTTGAGGAAGAATATCCCAAAAGTTAGACTTGTTTTTCTTAATCTTTGAATTTCTGTTAGTTTTTATTGTTGTTTCCTTCATTTTCACTTTCTATAAATATAAGTATACTCTGAAAACCAAACCTATTTTTAGCTATTAAGATCGATTAATTCAAAATGAAATATTTTACAAAAATATATGCAATTTATATGCAAACGATATATAATAGTATCAAATTCAGAAAGGAGTAAAAATTATGGCAGAAAAAACAACAGGACTTTATGTCAGAATGAATCCAGAAAAGAAGGAAAAGGCAGAAGCTATTCTGAAAAAGCTGGGGTTAAATTCAGCTACGGCAATTAACATGTTCTATGATCAGATTATTCTTCATAATGGTATTCCTTTCAGAGTAGAGATTCCAAATGCATGGGATAATTTGGATCAAATGAATAAATATGAATACGCCAAACTGCTTGACGAGCGCCTGAACACATTGACCGGAAGGGAAGATTTGCTTGGAGATGTCGCCAAGAGGCTTGATGCGGAAAAGAATGAAAAGAAAGACAACTAAGTTTTGAGGTAAAAATTATGATGGTAAGAATTATTATTGGCATTATTGTTGTTTTAGTTATTGTGTATGTTTGTTTTGGTTTTAGAATTGTTCCACAAAATAATGAAGGTTTGGTTGAAACCTTGGGTAAGTATTCTAAGACAGTAAAAGCTGGATTTATCTTTGTCTGGCCACTTTTCCAAAGAATTCGCAAAGTTCCATTAGCACTTCAACCACTTGAGATTTCTAAGTACTCAATTATTACCAAAGATAACGCTGAAATTTCTACTAGTTTAACTTTGAACTACTTGGTCACTGATTCATACCGTTACTTCTACAACAACACCGACTCAGTTGAATCAATGGTGCAATTAATCCGTGGTCACTTGCGTGACATTATTGGTCGTATGGATTTGAACGCAGCCCTTGGCTCAACTAAGGAAATTAACGATCAACTTTTCACTGCAACTGGTGACCTGACTGATATCTACGGTATCAAGGTCGTTCGTGTCAACGTTGATGAACTTTTACCAAGTGCTGAAATTCAACGTGCCATGGACAAACAACTTACTGCCGACCGTGAAAAGACTGCCGCAATTGCTAAGGCCGAAGGTGAAGCTCGTACCATTGAAATGACCACTAAGGCTAAGAACGATGCTTTGGTTGCTACTGCTAAGGCCAACGCTGAAGCTGTTAAGACGCAGGCTGATGCCGATGCTTATCGTGTACAAAAGATGCAAGAAGCCTTGTCAAAGGCCGGCGAAGGATACTTCAGAAACCAGAGTCTAGACAGCTTCAACCAATTAGCTCAAGGTCCTAACAACTTAATCGTGGTTGGCAAGGATGAAATGACTGACTTGGGTAAGGTTCCCGCTTTGAAAAAGGTGTGGGATGCAAGCGACGATAAGAAAGATGAATAAAAATTAGCTCAATTCTCAAATGAGGATTGAGCTTTTTTATACTTTTAACGTATACCAGCATCAACATTAAGTAATTTTCACACTCTCTTGCTCGCCTTATACTTGTAGTAACAATTGAGAACAAGAGGGGAAAGAAAATTATGTTTGGTCGTACTTATTCAGATTTAGGTTCAGTTGCTGGACAAATTAATGGTGAAGATATTCGCGCAAATCAATTAGAAAGACGTGGCTATGATTGGGAGAATGGTTATGGCACTCCATCCGATGGTCAACCAGTTAGAAAATTAACTAAAGATGCCAAAAGCATCATTATCTTTTGGTCGTGTTCCGGTTCAACTAAGTTGCTCGCAAGTAAAATTGCGCGCGAAACCGGTGCTGATATTTTAGAAATTACTTTAAGAAATCCTTATCCAGCAAATTACCGTAAAACGCTCAATCGCGCTAACTGTAAAAGAATTAAAAACGATTCACCAGAGCTTGAAATGCAGTTACCCGATTTGAGTCAATATGACACAATTTACTTAGGCTATCAGACCTGGGCAATGACTTTAAGTCAACCAATGAGGGCATTCCTACTTGAATATGACGGCGAGTTTTCTAACAAGGAGATTGCACCATTCCTTTCTGAAGGTGGCTATGGTTCGGGTGATAGTACTGAATTGATCCGTGAGTTTATTGCACGTGATGGTGGTAAAAATAAAAAGGTCGATTGGACATTTGTTGGTCCAGAAAATGTCTTTGTGCTGGCATTACTGATAAATTTGAAAAGGCAGGACAAAAGATTTTCGGCCCTAACCAAAGAGCGGCACAATTAGAAGGCTCAAAAGATTATGCTTTGCGATTCATGAGTAAATACAACATCCCAACGGCTCGCTATGAAACTTATGCCAGTGCTGAAACTTGTATTGCAGGTTTGAAGAACTTCGATTATCCAGTGGTGATCAAAGAAGATGGTTTAGCTGGTGGTAAAGGCGTAACCATTGCTCAAAATGAGGCTGTTGCTCAAGAAACGATTAAGGAAATGTTTGCTGGTGGTCAAACTGCTGTGGTCCTTGAAGAATGTCTGGTTGGTCCTGAATATTCAATGTTTGTGGTTGTTTCTGAAGATCAGTTCACTATTTTGCCAATGGCGCAAGATCATAAGCGAGTTGGCGATGGCGACAAGGGTCCAAACACTGGTGGCATGGGATCATATTCTCCTTTGCCACAACTGAAAAAAGAAGATCGTCAAAGAATGATCCACGAGATCGTGAAGCCCACGATGAATGGTTTAGTTCAAGGCGATTACCACTACTGCGGCGTTTTGTATATTGGCTTGATGATGACGGAAGGTGGTCCAAAGGTCATTGAATATAACGTTCGCTTAGGTGATCCTGAAACTCAAGTTGTCTTGCCTCGAGTTAAAAATGACTTTGCGGAACTGATTGACGCAGCAGTAAATCATGAAAAATTGCCTGAAATTGAAGAAAACGATCAGTCAGTGTTAGGCGTAGTTGTCTGCAGCAAAGGCTATCCAACGCATCCGGCTCCTAATGTGAAGATCGGCAAGTTGCCTGAAGGTACTAATACCTATATCGATTATGCCAACGTGAAAGGTGATTTGGATAATCTGACAGGTGATGGCGGCCGCCTGTTTATGGTGATTTCGGAAGCTGACAATTTGGTCCAGGCGCAAGATAATGTTTATTCATATTTGAGCAAGCTTGATCTGCCAGATTGCTTCTACCGCCATGATATTGGCAATCGTGCTTTGAGAGATTAGATGTGTGAAGAAAGTCCCGTTTGGGGCTTTTTTAGTTTGGCTTAAATTGGTATAATTAATACGAACATTTGGTTGCACTGATAGGATTGATGATAAAATTTTTCTCCACATGTGTGGAGGTGATCCTATTTGAAGAAGGTACACTTTGTAATACGTTAAAATTTCTCCACGTAAGTGGAGGTTGTTTTGAGGATCAGTCGTCTAACAGGGAAGACAGGCTTATTTAATATTAATAAGCAAGATATGGGTTCAATTCCCATCATCCTCAATATTTGAATAAAGTAGAAGCTCTTAGCTGGAAAAACTAAGGGCTTTTTTGATGAGTTAATAACATTTTAGGTCATACTGAATTTTCTCTTATATAATAAGCTTGTATTGGGAGTAAAGGAGAAGAGAGTATATGAATAAAATAACAATGTTACTGGCATTGATTAGTTTAACCTTTGCTAGTTTTAGTGTTTCAACTGCTCAGAATATCCAAGCTGTGAGCAAGTATTCTGAAAAGTGGCATACTGTAAAAACAACTGAGAAAGTTTATAGATATAAGCCATATGTGCCTCGCGGTGCTGCAATGTATCAAATGAAATTTATTCATAAGACACCTATTAAGAAAGGTACGTATTTGAAACTTCGTTCACCTGGCACTCACTATGCATGGCAGATTAAACGTGGTGGACATTATTGGGCAATTTTAAGAAACGATGCTAGATGGTTTAAGAATGTAAGGTAAAAATTATCTTTTTAAGTAAAAGCTCTTAGTCGTAAAAACCAAAGGCTCTTTCGTTAAGAAAGGATATCTAGTAATGACTAATACAAGAAATCTTCCTAATTTGGCAAAACAAATTAAACGAATTATTGGTCAAATGAGGAGGGAAAATATTCAATATTGTCAGAGAATAGATTCGGGAGAATACGAGGTAGCAAGAGATATAAGGAAGGATTTAAAAAATAACTTACATGCACTTAAATTTGTTGGCAATTATGTGTTTATTACAAAAGCTGTACATAAAAAGTTTGTTAGTCTTTTAGACAATATTCAGTTAGTATTTAATGCTGAAAAGGTTGAATATGATATTGATCAAATATCATCTAAGGTTAGTGATTTTATTGTAGGTATTGTTGCAAGTGATGAATCGTATGATTTGAATACAATAAACGATTTTATTGAGAAAATTAAAATTCCGGATTATAGGGTTTATTTCTTTAGATTATTTAATTTTGAATATCAAGAAAAAATAAATTTGGGCCCTAACATCATTATTATTAGTGGTCGTGAATTTCTAAAGAAAATCCCAGAAAATTTAAACTTAAAAGCAGAAGAAAATCCTAAAATTAAGACTTTAGTTCAACCTGAAGATATTTTATTAGGAGTATCTGTAATTGATACTGGAAAGAGTGATAAAGGTTATTATCATGCTTTGAATATTGCTAATAATGTAAATAATATTATTAATTTTCTGAATGGCTTTAATCATAGACCTAGTCAGATATTAGAACTAAGTCAACACATTATTCAAGAAGATGGACTTTATCAGATTACAAAGAAAAATGGACATTTTTATAACAAACAGACTCCTGGAATTTTGGAAGGTGACTGGAGCGCATCAACGGGTATTGATCCCGACAAGAGACCCCATGCAACTATGAATTTTGATAAACAGTGGATGCCAATAATTCCTTTAATTGCTACAGAATCTGATAAACTTACATCACTTCAAAAGCAAGGTGCAAGAGCGATTGATTGGATCGGTGATGGAATAGTTAACTCTAATCTGACAAAGCAGTTTTTACAAATTATGATTTCGCTTGAAACTATGTTAGAACAAGATCCTGATAAATTGGAAAGTAAATTAAAAAAAGAGGATCTTTGGAAAGATACATTATCCACTTCTATTGAAGATCAACTAGTTTCTACTATTAGTCTAATTTGTAATGATAGCCAAATAAATCTTGAAACTAGAAATATTAAGAGAGCATATGACCTCAGATCAGAAATTACACATAATGGTGAGCAGTTAACAGAAGATGATACTGCTTTAATTAAAGATTGGTATGATATAGCATATAAAATTATTGCTAATATTATGTTCTTGGGCAATTGGAGTAGCACATATGATTTATGGAAAGCTGCAAATTTAGGTAATAAAGATAGCGATGAAAATTAAAAATAGACTGCTAATATTTCGGATTAGCAGTTTTTTATACGCAAAACAGAGCTTAAAACTACTGATATTATGAGCAAAATTTAACCCATTGTTTTAAAATAATATTAAGTAATTAAGAAGAAAGTGGAAAGAAAAATGGCGGATCAAATACAAATCAAAGACGTACTAGATAGCATGATGGGTGACCAAGAATCTATCAATGTACTTGCTGATTATTTAGGCTATACCGTTGGTAAGAACCCTGTTAATCCAGATAGCAATTTGAGAATTTACTTTACTGATAAAACAGAGGATAAAAGTACTGGTGTCATGGCTGTATTAGCAATGCCAGATTTAAATGAAGATTCAAATATTATTCAAATTCGTAAACTTTATGAGCAAGTAATTGATATTAAAAATAATCAACTAGGATCAGACTTCTCTGTCTCTGTAGTTGGATTCGTCGGTAAAAAACGCTTAGTTTTCTTTCCAATGGTAGGTGGCAATAGAGATACTCGTTTGGATATTAATCCCCAAACAGTAGATATTGACTTATACAAACGTAACCTGAATTATCTTAAGAATGACAGTATTGTAGTAGAAGAAAGTCCATTTGGTTTCGGTGCTGAAATTAAGATTGATGACAAAGCCTTTAGACGTGAGCTCTCAAGTGGGTTCTTGACTATGGTATCTCTTTATAGAAAGAAGCTTTCAGAATGGATTACTGCTTCAGATCTCAAAAAATATCTAGAGAATCTGGTGTCTGATAAAGCTAAAGTATACATTGAGCAAAATAATATCAACGAGCTTGTTCAAGATGACTCTTACAAAAAGGTTCTTTCAACTGTGGTTGATACTATTTCATTAAGACAATTAATGAGGCGCTTCTTAGAAGGATATTATGGTCCAGACTCCTTTAATGTTGATGGAATTGCATTAGGTGTTGGTGATGGTACGCTTGATGAAGCTATTGAAAAAGCAGTTAATATTGCTAAAAATGTTAGCGAAGAAAAAGATATCAAGAAATTAAATAGACAAAAAACGTCAATTGAACAATTAGATATATTTAAAGCTAGTTTTACTCCGGAAGAGGTTGAGGCTACTTCTCAAGTACAGATTAAGGAAGGTAAAAAAGATTACCTTGCTAATCTAAGCAAAAAGGCAAGTAAACAATTTGAATTGGCTTATGGTGGCGACCTATTTGCCGGTTCCATTGGGGATGCAGCTACCAAAATTGATAATGAATTGGCAAAACAAAATGATGTTGATTGGGCTAAGCCTTATATCGACACTAAGGAAGGTAACTTCAGCTTTAGATTTGAGGATATGCCACCTGAAGCGATTGAAAAACAATACGAAGACTCGATGAGCCAAAACGTTCAAATCACTTTAGACAAAGAAACTAATAAACCAGTCGTATTCTTTGGCGATGATGAAGTAGAGCAGAAAAACAAGGGTGCTTACTATACCGACCAACATTTTGTTGACTATATGGTAAATCAAACCGTGGCAGTAGAATTCCAAAAGCGATATGACGCTATTAAAACATCCCTCAAGGCTGGTGATATTACCCAAATAGATAATGCAATCAAGCATTTATTAGATTTAAAGATTGCAGACTTCTCTTGTGGTGGTGGATCATTCTTAAGAGGAGCATTCTTAAAGATTGCAGAACAGTTTCCTATGCTTAACGCATTAGACTTCCCTCAAGAAATTAGGGACAAGTACGATTTCCTAAGCAACTCTGAAAATAGTCAATACTTATGGGAAGACTATGTAATGAAGCATATGATCTATGGCGTTGATATTGACTACAAAGCTATCATTATTGCTAGTTTAACTTTGACTTTATCATCCCTAGAGCATAAGCCTAAGAATACCAAGTTGCCACAACTTATTGGTAGAACATTGATTCACGCAAACTCATTAATTAATGCCGTTCCTTATTACAAACGTGAAGAAGTCTTTAGTAAATACACGAAAGATATAGCCAAGTTAAGAAAACTCAAATCAACAGACTTTTCAGCATTTACTAAATTACGAGATGAGCTAACTGAAAAAGTATTGCCAGAAGCAGGCGATGTATCTAAATACGCTAGCTTCCTTGAAATTAGTTGTATTGAGTTTTGCTTGCCTGAAATATTCTTTAATGAAGATGGTACCCTTAAATCTCATGGTGGCTTAGATATTGTCATTGGCAATCCTCCGTGGGAAGTTTGGATTCCTAATGCAGATGAGTTCTTTTCAGAATATGATCAAAGTTATCGTAAGTTACCTACCAAAAAAGCTAAAAAGAAATTAGAAAAAGCATTAAAGGAAAAATTCCCAGAAATTGAAGAAAAATGGAATGAAGAACAAAAGAAATATAAAGCTGGATCAAAATATTTTACAAGTTCAAATGCGTTTAGATTTCAAAATTGGAAAGTGGATGGAAAAAAAGCGCCTGCTCATTTAAATTTATATAAGAGTGCAATAGAACGTTTTTCACAGCTTGGCAAAATAGATGGAAAATATAGTATTTTGGTTCCAGATAATTTTGCTACTGATAATGGTGCAGCAGGATTAAGACATTTGTTATTTGATCACTATCATGTAATGGAGTTTCTTTCATTTGCCAACCGTAAAAAGATATTTAAAGCAGTTGATATAAGATATAAATTTGGTTGTTTAACATATGAAGGAAAAGATCAATCTAATAAGGATAATAATTTTAATGTTTTCTTTTATCAAACTGATTTAGAGAATTTAAATAATAGTAGTGCTAAATATAGATATCCGATTAATTTTTTAAAGCAGGTAGAGCCAGAAGGATACAATATGGTAGAAACGCCTGATAAAAAAACTTTTGATCTATTTCGAAAGATTCAAACTGCTTTTCCTTTGTTAAGAGAATCTAAAATAATTAGTTTTTCTTATGAATTGAATAGAACATATGATTCTACATTATTTGATCCAATAAATAATGGTTCAGATCAAATACCAATGTATGAAGGAAAATATATGAATCAATTTAAACTGTTACCTTCAAAAGTAAAATATGGAATAAAAAGTGATCAAATTCCTAATGCTCTTACATCTAAGGTAAATAGCTATAGAATTGCTTTGAGAACTGTAGCAAGTGCTACGAATCAAAGATCATTAATTGCTACCTTGCTTCCTCCAAACACGATTAGTTCAAATAGTTTAGTTACACAAAATATGCCCACTAAAATGAAACTGTCGGATAAGTTGTTTATTTTGGGAGTTTTAAATTCATATGTTTTGGATTTTATATTAAGACAATTAATATCTATAAATGTGAATAATATTTATCTAAGAAGATTGCCTTTACCTCAAAAAGTGGATTTTCGCGATGCAGATAAAATAATAGAAATTGTTGCATATTTATTAAAAGAAAATACGGGTTACTATAATGATTTGAAAGGACTTGCATTTGGAGATGTATATCAGAATTATGACCATGATCAATTAGTTGCAGACCTTAATGCACGAATTATGATTGATTTTAATTTAACTAGACAAGAAGTAGTTACATTAATGCATACCTTTGAGAGCGCTAACCATATGAAAGATGTACAAGATGAAACACAACGTATTTTGGACAGTTATGATAGATTGAGTGAGGAAAATTAATGACTGATACTACATTTGAAGATCAGCTCTTGGGTAGAAAGGTTATTGATAACCGCAATGTATCAATGACTGATGCCTTAAAATATCTTCTCAAAAAAGAAGAATTTAGAATACTCGATGTAGCTGTAGGCTACTTTTACATTAGTGGGTTACTTCTTTTAAAAGATGAATTTACCAACTTTATGGATAACCGTAATGGTCATTTCCGCATTTTGATGGGTAATGAAACTAACGGTGCTACAGTTAATGTCTTAGATAGTGGTAAATACCATGATTATGCTGAACTAATTCAAGATTCAACTGAAAAAGATACCAGTAAAATTTCAGACAAGGAATTTCTAGGTAAAGTAGCTGAATGGATCAAAGAAGGACGTATTGAAATTAAAATCTACACTGGTACTGCCAATTACTTCCATGCTAAAAGCTATCTGTTTGCTTCTAGCTTAAATACTGGTTATGGGACGGCTATTGTAGGATCATCTAACTTCTCAAAGTCCGGTTTAGAGGGGAATACAGAACTAAATGTATTAACTCAAGATGGTTTCTTTGCCTTACACCACTGGTATAACGACTTATGGCTTTCTAAAGATGAAGTTACCGACTTTTCACCTGAACTGATCAAAATCGTTAAAAGTAATGGCGCTAAACAGACACTTCAACAATATAAACCAGTTAAGGAAACTTACTATGACTTTGCCAATATCTTTGCTCAACCATACGCTGAACTTGATATGAACAAAGAATGGGTTAAAGAATTGTTCCCACACCAAAGAAGCGGAATTATTAGTGTTAAGGAAAAACTTGATTCTTTAAATACCGCTGTTTTATCTGATGGGGTAGGTTTAGGTAAGACTAGAACTGCAGCAGGTGTCATAAGACTCTATTTGGAAACAGAAAGTGTTAACAGAATACTAATTATCGCTGATACCAAATTAAAAGATCAGTGGCACGATGAATTAAAAGCGGTCGGTATTAAGAAGCATGAGTATGAATATATTTCACGCCAACAACTTGTTAATATGGACTACGATCAGCTTAAGGACAATAACTACACTTTAATAGTTATTGATGAAGCACACTTAGGTTTCAAGAATAATAATACTGAAGCATATAAGAAAGTATTGTACATGAGACAATGCAATCCTAATGTAAAAGGCTTATTATTAACTGCTACACCGTGGAATAATGCTCGTGAGGACGTAATTAACATTGGATCGCTATTTCTTAAGGTAGATGCTATTCCAAATGATAGAAAATATAAGCAATATTTCTTGTTATCGCCAAATAAGCTGACTAATAAGGTGGTAAAACATTTAGCAAATGACGATGCAGCCTTTAAAGAATTTTGGTCTGACGTTTATCTTCAACGTACTAGAAAGACTTATGGCGGAAAGGGTACACGCTTTCCACATAGAAACTTCCCAAGCGTTGACATTCCATATGAACCAAGAAAGAATGAAATTTTCAGTACCAACTTTGATGTAATTGCCGATTTAAAGTTTCCATACCAAGATCCGATCAAATATATTGACGATAGTAAGGAAGAACTGGGGGCTAAACAGCTTAAGATGATGCTTCTTAAGAGAGCCGATTCAAGTTGGAAAGCTTATGTTACTTCTTTACAGCATATCGTAGACAAACTAGAAAAATTAAATGACTTGTATTTAAAACCTATGTCATTCTTAAAAGGTAAGGAGCTTCTAAATCACTATAAAGGATTTTTAGGCACTGCTTATGGTGTTCTTGAATATGAAGATAATGTAAATCTTTTATTTAAAGATTTTGAGCCGTCCGAACCTGTAGATCCTTCTCAGCAATCTGTTAGATCCCAACTTAGAAAACAAAGATATATCGAAAATCTAAAAGCTCAAATTGATGACTTGACTGTCAAAAAAGCTAAAAATGCCGTAGAACAGATGACTGCAGATTATAACAGCGATGTTTCTACGTTAAAGATGCTGATTGATAGCTTGAATAAAGCCTATAGTAAGGTTGATGAAAAAGTTGATGAAATTATCGAATGCATTGATAAAGAACGTGCTAAAGGTCATAAAATCATCTTAGTATCACAGTTTGCGGACACTGTAGAGTATTACTATGATAGGCTTTATACTCATTACAATAGACCACAGCTTAAATACCCAATGGGTATGATTACTGGTGCTTCTAATACTGATGAAAATGGTTATTCTGCACTGATTAATCAAAAACCATCGACTAAAAAAGATGTGTTAAATCACTTCTCACCACGTTCTAAAAAAGCAATAGAATTAATAGATGATAATTCTCAAATCGACTTAGTGGTGGCTACAGATACTATTTCAACTGGTCAAAACTTGCAGGATGCCGTAACCTTGATGAATATTGATCTACCCTACAACCCTATGACTTTGGAACAACGTATTGGTCGTATTGATAGACCATTACCTAAAGGTGATAACAACGATCAAATCTACATTTACACTTTTCCAATTTATCAATCTATCAACTCACAATTAAAGATGATGAAGCGTCTAGGTAATAAAATGGAAGGGGTATTAAACGACACTGAATTTGATAATGTAGTTTTACCTCAATATGAAGGCTACCTAAAAGATATTACGGAAAAGAAGCAGAATGCAGTTAAGACAATGCTTGATAAGACAGACGATCAGATGATTAATCACTCTGATTTCTCTTCAGAAAAGCACTCAGAAGCATATCAGCAAGCTAATAAGCGCATGTATGACTTTAAAGCTAATCAATTAATACCGCTTAAAGCTCCACTTATACCTGACTATAGTTTCTCAAATGGAAAAAAAGATCATTCAATTGCTGTTGTAGAGATTAAATACTATGACGTAAATGGATCATATCTTGAAAAGGAAAACATTCTGGTTGATGTAAATGATTCTAAAAAGGTTGAGATAATTGATGCTGAGAAGAATTTAAACGGTGAAATTGCATTTGATGTTCATAATAGCCAAGCTTTGTCACAGGGGGATGCATTAACGGCAGTAGAAAGGGCGAAGGACAAAATTTACAATGTCGTAAAGCAACAGGTGGCTGAATACAATAAGCAACATGAATTTTTTGCTAAAAATATAGATTCAACTAAGAATAAGACTGCAGTTAAAGCTGCGGTTGCTTTGAGAACTAGTGCATCTCAAGAGCCACAAATGGTTATGTCTAAGCTTCAATCAGTAGATGTTGATCCTAAGCTACTAAAAGATATTACAAAATATGTAGAAACTATTGACAAAGATGATGAGTTATTCCCAATAGTTCAAGAAATTGCTAATAACCCCAATGTGTTTTGGCTAGAAATCAATAAGTATATTAAATTCTTTAATCCAGATAGCATACGAGAAATGGAAAATGTTGGTAAAAACATACAAAAGGCAAGTACTAGAAAAGCTGACTTGGAAAAAACACAGTATAAAGTCTTAGATGGAAACATTGTAGTTAAATAATTAATTAGATTAATATTACTGTTAAAGATAATAGGTGATCTTAATGATTACATTAACCAAGATGAAATATTTTTGTGATGTGATTGATAGTGGTAGCTTTACCCAAGCTGGGAAAATCAATCATGTTTCGCAAACTAGTATTACTCAACAGATTCATGAAATTGAAAAAGAACTAGGGTATACTTTAATTGATCGGCGGGTTACCCCGGTAAAAGCAAATAAGGTAGGTCAGATTTTCTATTTAGAAGCTAAGAAGGTATTATCGCAATACGATATATTTGAAAATAATATAAAGCAATATATTGATCATCAGTCACTGAAATTAACTATAGGCTATACTTCTTTAACTGATCTACGTGAATTAGAAAAAATTATGACCAAACTGGATTATCAGAATATCGATATCGTAAAAGTAGATGTAGGTCAGGCTGCCGAGGAACTAAAGAATAAACAGTATGATCTAGTTATTTCGTTTCAATCTGAATTTGCTGATGATCCACAAATTGAAAGTATTCCAATTGCAAGTGGTAAATTTATTGCTTGTGTAAATTCAAAACATCCCTTAGCTCACAAAAAAGCAACAATGGTCGAAGTATACCATTATCCTTTGATTATGTTAAAACGAAAGATTATTGGTAAATCTTATGACTTAATGGCGAAGGAAACACGCAATTTAGGATTAAAGCTAAATGTGGTTCAAGAGTGCAACGATGTTTCAACAGAACTTTTCCTGATAAAACATAATAATTATGTGGGATTCTTACCTGACCAATATCCCATTAATGATGAGGATATCTGTAAGGTTGAAGTTGTAGATACACCTCATAAGTATGTTATTTCTCTTGCTATGCTAAGGAATAACGATGATATTAAAACAATAGATTTCTTTAGAAAAGCAAAGTGATTTGTCATAGGTAAAACTTATGGCAGATCACTTTTTTATATTGGCATTTATGTAAGCGGTGACATACTATGAGATTGAAGTAATTTAACTATTAGGAGGCTTAATTATGAAAGATGGCAAATTTGTAGAACAAGCTAAGGGAATGGAAAGACCTTTAACACTTAGTATTGATATAAAAGATAATAAAATTGTTCAAATTAAGTCACAAACCAATGACATGTCTACTCTTGAAGAAAATACCTTAAATAAAATGAGTAATCGCATTATTAAGGATCAATCCATTAGTGTAGATACAGTTTCAGGGGCTACTGTTTCTAGCAATGGTATTTTGGATGCCACACAACATGCGATAAAAGATGCGGGTGGTAATATTCATGACTTTGAACGTCAAGTTCAAAAGTCAGAAGAAACTAACGATGAATCTGATAATTATGCTAAATGGATTAAAAAGCCTAGCCACATTGATAAAGTAGAAAATACAGACTTGGTGATTGTAGGAAGCGGTATTTCTGGTTTATCAGCTGCAGTTCAAGCTGGTTATGAAGACATTAAGACCATTGTGTTAGAGAAAAATGGTTTTGTCGGTGGTAACGGTCTTGGTGTTGAAGGCATGATGGGTGCTCAAACTGCAATGCAGAAGAAGGCAGGTATTAATTTTAGCAAGCAGGAAGTTGTTGAGAATGAGTTAAAGACCATTCAATATCAAGCTGATGGTTCGTTCTGGGTCGATTTAGTTAACAATACCGCTGAGAACATAGACTGGCTGCAAAAACAAGGCGTTCAATTTGATCGTGTAGATGATTATCACCACACTTGTCCATTACCAACTTTCCATTGGTTTAAAGGTGGTAGAGGTGCCACTGGTTATGTTCCGTTCATGGAAAAGAAAGCTAAAGAACTAGGCGTTGATATTAGTACTTCTTCACCAGTAATTGGTTTGATTTACGAAAACAAGACTGTTAAGGGTGTATATGCCAACATTGATGACCAAGTAGTACAGATTAATGCTAAAGCAGTTATTTTTGCTTCGGGTGGCTTTGGTCAAGATAAAAAGCTGGTACATCGTCAAGGTTGGAACACTAAGAACATGTTGTTTGTTGGAATGAAAGGTTCAACAGGGGATGCATATAAGATGGCTATAGCTGCTGGTGCTAAAGATTCATTTGATCGTTCAGCTCCACTGATCACCAATTATATTCAGGCTCTTCCTTTGGGTAATGGACGTGATTTGCTTTCAGGTGGTCCAGCACTTTGGGTAAACCAATATGGTGTTAGATTTACTGATGAAAGTATTACAGACCGCAATGCCATCTTACAATCTCAACCATTTAAATTTATTAAGCATGGATATTTAGTCTTCACACGTAAAATGTTTGCTAAGTATGAAGCTAACTTACAAGACCTAACTGAAGAACAACAAAAGAGTATGCAAGGTATTGATCAATTTGCAGATCAAGATGAAGAGCGTGCATTAAGAATACTTGACCGTTCAGTTAAAGAAAATAAGGGTAATTCTTTATATAAGGCTGATACTTTATCAGAATTAGCAGAAAAGGTCGGTTTGCCAGTTGATGATTTTGTAGCACAGGTAAAACGCTACAATCAATATTGCCAAAATGGTGAAGATGAAGAATATGGTAAAGATCGTAAATTCTTAGTTGCTCTTGATGAGGGCCCATATTACATTGCCCGTTTGGATCAATCTTATGCCATTAGCATTGGCGGAATTGGCGAGAATCGTCACTTTGAAGTTATTGATGACAATTGGAACAAGATTCCTGGTTTATATGCTGCAGGAATTGATAGTGCCATGCAATATAAAGAAATTTACACCATTAACTTAGGTGGATCTTGCTGTGCTCACTGTGTAAATTCAGGTCGTCATGCTGTTATGAATGCGACCGAATATATTAAGTCATTGGATTAGCAGGTGAAAGAAATGAATCAAAAAGTTGATGAAGTTTTAAATTGTGATGTTGTAACTGTAGGTATTGGTGCTGCAGGAATGACTGCAGCAGTTAAAGCAGCTAAGGACGGGGCAAAAGTTGTTGGTATTGATCGTGCACAAGATTTTACCGAAATGAACAACGTTTACTCAACTGCTGCTTTAGCTGTAGAAACTGAAGACGAGAAAAAATATCCAAATTATATGACTGTTGGTGAAGCTTTTCGCTATGTTTGGGAGAAGAATAATTATCAAGCTAATGGTCGATTTACACTTAATGCGTTAAGGGCGACCGGTAAGGCCATTGATTTATTAAAAGATGGCGGAGTAACTTTCATTCCAACATATACAGACGCTAAGCCTGGTGATGATATTACTAAGAGAACAGGTAATATTTACAAAGAATCTGGTCCTAAACGTGCCGCTCAATTTCAAAAAATAGTTGATCAAGCTGGTGTAAAACAACTTTGGTCAACTAAGGTAATAAAAATTCTTAACAATGATCATGAGGTTACTGGAGTTATTGCACAAAAAGAAGATGGAAAGCTTGTACAAGTTAATGCCAAAGGTGGAGTCATTATTTGTGGCGGTGGCTTCTTGCATAATGATCAAATGATCCAACGTTACTATGGCATCCCTAAGGTTTACGGTTATGCTAATGCATTCGTAGATGGCTCAGGAATTAAGTTAGCTCAATAAGCTGGCGCACAAATGGGTAAAAATTTCACGATTGCTATGAATGAAGGCGGTGGGGTTAACCATAAATCTGCTACTTTTATGAAGACATTATGGGGTGACAACTCCTTATTCAGAATTGCTCTTTTGGGTGGAGTAATTGTAAATAACCACGGCTTAAGATTTGTAGATGAAGCAGAATTGTGCAAGCGGACCATGTATAACAGCGAGCCGTTAATCAGAGAAGGTGGCAAATTCTATTCTGTTGTTGATCAAAGTACACTAGATATTCTCAAGACAATGACCTTGGATCAATATACGCAGAAGTATTTGAAGACGAAAGTTACTGCACCAATGTTTGTTATGGCATTTGCTAACCAGATTTTAAAGAATGTTGATCAAGACATTAAAAAGGCAGAAAGTGAAGGTTGGTGCTGGCAAGCTGATACTTTAGAAGAACTAGAGCAAAAGTCACATTTGACTAATTTAAGTAAAGAAATTCAGCATTACAACCAAATGTGTCAGCAAGGTGAAGATACAGAATTATTCAAAGATCCTAACTTTTTGAATCCAATTAATAAAGGACCATTCTACGTTATTGAGAATGACTTCTCCGGCTGGGTTACCCAAGGCGGTATTAAAACTAATGGCGTTTGTTGTGCTTTAAATAAGTTTAATCAAGTCATAAATGGCCTATTTATTGCCGGTGCTGATGGTGACTTCTGGGGTGTACCATACCTTGTTGGTGGCACGGCTAATGGCTTTTCTTTAGCATCAGGATATATTGCTGGTACACAATGCTATCAAAGAGCACTTGATAAAGAATGATCAGGAGATGAAATCAAATGATCAATATGCAACTGATAATGCATCTACTAATAAATGGAAAGATGGTACTTACAATACAGTTGCTCATGGTAGAAATGCAGATTTTGATATTGAAGTCGGCATTAAAGATCATCAAATAAAGCAAATAAAAATTAGTGACCATAATTCAGAGAGCAAGGGTATTGGTTCTAAAGCTGTAGCTGAACTGCCTAGTCGTATTATTAAGGCACAAAGTACTGATGTTGATGCAATAAGTGGTGCCACTGTTACTTCAAACGCAATTAAGTACGCTATTAGGAATGTTCTGGACAAAAATCGTGATTAGAAAAGGAGAAAATTAAAATGGAACAATTTGATATCGTAGTTGTTGGTGCTGGTGCCTCAGGCTTAAGTGCAGGTTTAGCTGCTGCTCAAGCTGGTGCCAAGGTTGCCTTGCTTGAAAAAGGAGACAAATTCGGTGGTGCTGGTATGTTTGGTGCACAAGGGTTATTTGCCGTTGGTAGCAAAGAGCAGGAAGAACATGGCGAAGAATATACCTTGAAGGATGCTTTTCAAGAAGTCATGAATTATACTCACCATTCATCTAATGCTCGTTTAACTAAAGCAATTTTGGCTAAAAGTGCTGATACCATTGAATGGATGAGAAAAAATGGCATTGATACAGAATTGGTAACTAATACACAGGAAGTTCATCAAAATCATCCTAGAACTTATCATCAATTTATTGATAAATTTAATGGCTTTAAGAAGTTTATGGATAACTTTGAAACGGCTGGCGGTACTTTGTTGACTGAAACGGCTGGCAATAAGATTATTCAAGAAAACGGAAAAGTTACTGGCATTGAAGTCATTAGAAATAGTAGAAAAGAAAAAATTGCAACTAAGGCAGTTATTCTAGCTGATGGTGGATTTGGTGGTAATAAGGAAGAAGTAAAGCAGTATTTAGCCATTGATCCTAAAGATCTTTATTCAATGGGTGAACGTAAAGCAACCGGTGATGGCTTAAGAATGTTAAAAGAAGTCGGTGGCGTAAATGACTATAAGCGGATCTTTGAAAATCATGCGGCTTCAGTTGTTACCGGTGCTAAAAATCCTTGGAACAATGGTAACTTAATGACACTGGCTACTTTACCATTGCTTTGGTTAGATCAAGAAGGTAAGAGATTCACCAATGAAGATATAGTCTATGACTTTGCTTTATGGGGTGATACAACATATGCTACAGGTGGACATTATTACTTCGTATTTGATCAAAGTTTTGTTGATTATTTAAAGAATCATGCTTTGAATTGGACTGGATCTTTTGAAAGAACCGGTGCCTTGTTAGCACATAAAGATATGACATATCAAGTAGGTCCAATGAAAGACTTACAAAAAGAAATAGATAGCCTAGCTGGTAAAGATCCTGTATGGAAAGAAGATAACTTAGCGTCATTAGCTCAAGATATTGACGTACCAGAAGAGAATTTTAAGAAGAGTTTGGATCGTTATAATAAGCTGGTTGCTAAAAAGGAAGATACTGATTTTTATAAAGATAGTAAATTTATGAGATTCTCTCTTAAGCAAGCACCATTCTATGCTGTTAAAGCAGTATCAACTACTTTAGGTACAGTTGGTGGCGGATTAGTAAACGAAAACTTCGAAGCTTTAACACAAGATAGAAAAGTAATCCCAGGTGTTTATGCAGTTGGTAACAATGCTTCAGGAATGTTTGATTCATCTTATCCAACTATTGAAGGCTTAAGTAATGCATTTGCTTGGAACTCCGGTCGAATTGCTGGTGAAAAAGCTAGTCAATTTATAAAGGAGGGAAACTAAAATGAGCTTAAAGGACGGTCAATATAAAGTTGTTGCTGAAGTTTATCAAGGCGAAAAGTTGCCATTGATCGTTGATGTCGAAAATGGCAAAGTTGTAGGTATTAAAAGTGAAGAAAAATTAGCTAATACTAATTTGAATAAAGCTGTTATCGACACTTTTTCTCATGAAATTAGTAGAACACAGAGCTTAAATGTTGATGCAGTATCTGGTGCTAGCTATTCATCTAAAGGTATTTTGGCAGCTGTTAAGCAAGCAGTGGTTGATGCAGGTGGTAGTACCGATGACAATGAGATCAGCACTTCTAATGCAGGACATTATGATGCAACCACTAGAACTAATGTCGATGATTATTCTAATTGGCGCGAGAAACCACAAAAGATGGTTAAGACAATTGATACTGATTTGGTTATTGTAGGTTCTGGTATTGCTGGCTTAGCTGCTGCTGTTCAAGCAGGTGAACTTGGTTTAGATACTGTGGTTCTTGAAAAGAACAGTTTTGTCGCTGGTAATGGTGGCGGTGTAGAAGGCATCTTTGGTATTAATACCAAAATGCAACAAGCTGCCGGTATTCATACTGAACCAGAAAAGATCATTGCTAAGGAAATGCAATTAGCACAATATCGTGTTGATGGTTCATTCTGGGTTGATTTAGTAAACAATTCTTCAGCTAATATCGATTGGTTAGTCAAAAACGGTGTTAAGTTAACTAAAGTTGATGATTATGCAGGTATTTGCCAATTTCCAACATTCCACTGGTTTAAAGATGGTGTAGCTGCTTCAGGTTATGTACCATACATGAAGAAAAAAGCTGATGAATATGGCGTTAAATTCTTACTCAATACACCTGCCTATAGCGTAATTTATGAAGACAATAAAGTTAAAGGCGTTTATGCTAAAACTGCAGAAGGATTTATTAAAGTAAATGCTAAGGCTACAATCTTTGCTACTGGTGGTGTCGGTCACAATGCCAAGTTAATTGCTAAGCAAGGTTGGCAAACTAAGAATTTGAAGTTCTTGTCGATGCCATCTAATACTGGTGATGGATATCAAATGGCAATGTCAGTTGGTGCCAAAGATATGCTACAAGAATCTCCTGAATTTATGGATAATTACATTCAAGCATTACCAACTAACAGATTAACTAAGATGGCTCCTGAAACAATGATTGCCGGAGGCGGTCCAGTTATTTGGGTTAACCAAAATGGTAGACGAATTGTAAATGAAAATATCACTTCTTACAATATGCTGTATCAACACATGCCAATTAAAGCTACTAAGAATACTTATGTTGTTTTCAACAAGAAAATTTGGGATCAATTTGCCAAAGTAGCTCTTCTAAAGAAACCAGATCCTGATGAGATTTTAGCCGATGCCGTTAAGAAAAATCGTGGTAATTCCTTGTATGAAGAGAACTCAATTAAAGCTATAGCTAAAGATGTAGGCATCCCCGAGGATACTTTGATTAAGACAGTTTCCGACTATAATGACTTCTGTCATGAAGGTCGAGATCGTGAATTTAACAAAGAAAAGGCAGACTTGGTACCAATAGAGGATGGTCCATATTACATTGGTAGATTGGATAATTCTAACTTAGTCGGTTTAGGTGGTATTGGTGAAAATAATAAGTTTGAAGTAATTGACGAAAACTTCAATACAATTCCCGGTTTATATGCAGCAGGAGCCGATTCTACAATGCAATATCGTAGTGTTTATACAATCACATTAGGTGGGTCAGCATGTGCACATAGTGTAAATTCTGGTCGTCATGCTGTTATGAACGCTAAGAAATATATGCAGAATTTGTAAAGATATACTAAATTAAAAAATCAGACAATCAGAAATGATTGCCTGATTTTTTGTAGAATTTTAATTCTAAAAAGTTTGGAAAATAAATGCTAGGTCGTTCTTTAGATTCAGATAAACTATAATGGATATACACTTTAAATATATCAAGTAATTGGGGAAACAATAATGAAGAAAAATAAATCTAATTGTATTTTTATTAGCTTGATTCTTTTATTAACATTTGCAGTTGGACTATCATTTGCTAAGGTTAAAAATTCAACAGCAAGTCAAACCGTACAAGCAAGTTCTAGACTAAAAAGAGAATATATTCCTAAAAGATTTAGAGGTACATGGTATGCCAATAAGCATGACAAAATGAAAATCACTGCAAATTCTGTTGGTGGTAATGTAGTGGGGAAGACTTATACCAAGTTTTATCATGGTGGCTATAAGGATGTTGATGTAGTAAGCAAACATAATCTCGTTCGTTATCAGGAAAAGTCAATGATTATTCTTTTTGAAAAAGGTGGCAGTGATACAACTTTCCGTGTGGTAAATCGTCATCATAGAAAGGCTTTATATTTCCAGCAAGGTGGAGGATATATTTACTTCTATCGTTCAAGAGCTGCTGCAAAACGCTATGGCAATTATTAATTCTAATAAAAAGATTTAAAACAATTTAACTACTATTCTTGTTTGATATTGATATCTTTTGATATAATTTTACAAGTAGAAAACAAACGTTTTGTCTTAAATCTCTATTTAATTCATGAGAAATGTGAATGAGTCCACCGTTATTGGTATGTTTCACTATTTATATTTATCTAATTCAAGAGGAATGTAAATGCCACAAAAAATAATGGTTTAAAGTCTTCACGACTTCCTTTTTATCTAACTTACGAGAAACGTTATCCAAGTCCCAATCGGGGCTTTTTTCTTTTCCATCAAACAACATGCTGAAATACTACTGCTGAAACTGGTAAAATAGATAAGTAAGTATAGAGAACAATTTTTATAAAAGGGGAATAAAATGGCAGATAAAAAATTACTTCTAATCGATGGTAACTCTGTAGCTTTCAGAGCCTTTTACGCTCTTTATCGTCAACTAGAATCTTTCAAGAGTCCAGACGGCCTGCATACCAATGCCATTTACGCTTTTAAGAACATGCTCGATGTCCTTTTAAAAGACGTTGATCCGACCCACGTATTGGTAGCTTTTGATGCAGGAAAAGTCACTTTTAGAACAAAAATGTACGGCGAATACAAAGGCGGACGTGCAAAAACTCCGGAAGAGTTACTTGAACAAATGCCTTATATTCAAGAAATGCTTCACGATCTGGGCATTAAAACTTACGAATTAAAGAATTACGAAGCCGACGATATTATTGGTACTTTTGTTGATAAAGGTGAGAAGAACGGCTTTACTACCACAGTTGTGACTGGTGACCGTGACTTAACTCAGCTTGCTTCGCCTTCCACTACTGTCGAAGTGACAAAATCCGGTGTTTCTCAACTTGAAGCCTACACGCCTGAACATATGAAGGAAGTTAATGGTGTTACTCCAACTGAATTCATTGATATGAAGGCCTTAATGGGTGATAACTCTGATAACTACCCAGGTGTCGAAGGTATTGGTCCTAAGACAGCTTCTAATTTAATTCAAGAATATGGTTCAGTAGAAAATCTTTACGATCATATTGATGAAATGAAGAAATCTAAGCGTAAAGAGCGTTTGATTCGTGATAAAGACAAGGCTTTTTTAGCTAAAAAGCTTGCCACTATTGACCGTGATTCACCAGTTACCATTGATATTGATGATGTAAAACGTCAACCAGTTGATTATGAGAAACTGCGTCAGTTCTATGAAAAGATGAATTTCCGTAAGTTCTTGGCAGAACTTAATGCGTCAGGTGCTGGTCAAGGTAGTGCAGATGTTGAAAAAGTTGAATACACCGTTTTAAATGATGACAATGTCAAAGATGTCAAAGCTACTGAAAAAGACACTGTTGAATTTTATCTAGAAATGCTCGGTGCTAACTATCACCTAGCTCCTTTTGTTGGCTTCAGTTTGAAGCTCAATGACAAGATCTACGTTTCAAGAGACGTGGAATTGCTTGAAGAAGATAATATCAAGCACATCTTAGAAGACGAAAAGATTAAGAAGAATGTCTTTGACCTAAAGAGAACAATGGTTGCTGCACATCGTTTGGGCATTCACACTCACGGTCTTGATTACGACATGCTTTTGGCATCCTACTTGATCAATAATGAAAATAACTCCAACGATCTTGGTGAAATCGCTCATCTTTATGGTGATTACTCCGTTAAGACTGACCTCGAAGTTTATGGCAAAGGTAAGAGTGAACATGTTCCCGATAATGACGATGAATTGTTCAACCACTTAGCTTCCAAGATTAACGCTATCGAATCACTCAAGAAGCCACTGCTTGAAAAGCTCAAAGACCACGAACAAGATGCCTTGTTTGATACGATCGAAATCCCAACCGCGCGCGTTTTAGCCAGAATGGAAATGAACGGGATGAAGGTTGAAGCAAGTACTTTAATTCAACTGCAAAATGAATTTGCCGTTAAATTGAAGGAACTCGAAGACAAGATTTATGACCAAGCCGGTGAAAAGTTCAATTTGAATTCACCTAAGCAATTAGGTCACATTTTGTTTGAAAAGCTTGGTTTACCACCAATCAAGAAGACCAAGACTGGTTACTCAACTTCAGTTGAAGTGCTTGATCAATTGAAGACACAAAGTCCAATCGTTAGTGAAATTTTGGATTACCGTCAAATTGCCAAGATTCAATCTACTTATGTAAAGGGTCTGCTTGATGTTATCCAACCAGATGGCCGCGTGCACACGCGTTACTTGCAAACCTTGACTGCGACTGGTCGACTTTCTAGTGTGGATCCTAACTTGCAGAACATCCCTACCCGTACCGAAGAAGGTAAGCAAATCAGAAAAGCTTTCGTGCCAAGTGAACCAGACGGCTACATTTTCTCTTGCGACTACTCACAAGTTGAACTTCGTGTTTTAGCTCACGTTTCGGGCGATCAAAACATGCAAGAAGCCTTCAAGACCGGTTATGATATTCACTCACATACCGCGATGAAGATTTTCCACTTGGATTCACCAGATCAAGTAACGCCACTGATGCGTCGTCACGCTAAGGCTGTTAACTTCGGTATCGTTTATGGTATTTCCGATTACGGTTTGTCCAAGAACTTAGGCATTTCTAGAAAACGTGCTCAAGAATTTATCGACAACTACTTCGAACAATATCCTCAAATCAAGGATTACATGGATAAGGCTGTGCAAGAAGCGCGTGACAAAGGCTATGCCGAAACAATTATGCACCGTCGCAGATACTTGCCAGATATTCACGCTAAGAAGTACACCGTTCGTGCCTTTGCTGAAAGAACTGCTATTAATTCACCAATTCAAGGTTCAGCTGCCGATATTATTAAAATTGCAATGATTAACATGCAAAAGAAGTTAGATGAACTACATTTGAAGACTAAAATGGTAGTGCAGGTACACGATGAATTGATTTTTGATGTACCAAAAGATGAGCTAGAAACAATTAAAAAGATTGTGCCTGAAGTAATGCAATCAGCTGTTAAGTTGGATGTGCCATTGATTGCTGATTCTGGCTGGGGACACAATTGGTATGATGCAAAGTAGGTGATAAAATGCCTGAAATGCCCGAAGTTGAAACAGTTCGAAGAACGCTGCTTCCTTTAGTTAAGGGAAAAACTATTAAAAAAGTGATTTTGTGGTATCCAAAAATTGTGGCGACTGATCATGAAAAATTTTTATCTGAATTGCCTGGTAAAAAGATTATCGATATTGATCGCTACGCCAAGTATTTGCTTATTCGCTTGAGTGATAATTTAACGATTGTTTCTCATTTGCGAATGGAAGGAAAGTATCATTTAACTGCGTCTGATGCGCCTAAGGATAAACACGATCACGTTGAGTTTGTTTTTACTGATGGAACAGCGTTGCGTTATAATGATGTGCGCAAATTTGGGCGGATGCAGCTAATTTTAACTGGCACCGAAAGACAAACTACAGGGATTGGTAAGCTTGGAGTAGAACCAAATAGTTCTAAATTTACTTCAGAATATTTAATCAATGGCTTAAAGCGTAAGAAGAAAAATATCAAAAACACTTTGCTTGATCAATCAGTAGTAGCTGGTCTAGGTAATATTTATGTTGATGAGGTTCTTTGGCGAACCAAGATTCATCCTTTAAGTCAGGCCAATAAAATTCCTGTGGAAAAAGTATCTGAATTACATGATCAGATTAATAAAATTATTGCCGAAGCAATTAAGCTGCAAGGCACTACAGTTCATTCCTTTTTGAATGCGAATGGACAAGTTGGTGGCTTTCAAAGTAAATTGCAAGTTTACGGTCATGTAGGTGAGCCCTGCCCAGTTTGTGGTACTAAATTTGAAAAAATTAAGGTTAATGGTCGGGGAACCACTTTTTGTCCTCATTGTCAGGTGATTTATAAATGAGTTATGTCTTAGCATTAACAGGTGGAATTGCCACCGGTAAAAGTACTGCTGATGATTTTTTTAAAAAGAAAAACATTCCGATTATTGACTGTGATCAAATTGCCCACGAACTGATGAAACCCGGCAATGCATCTTGGCAAGCGATTAAAGATCATTTTGGGGTAGAATATTTAAATTCAGACCAAACAATAAATCGTAAAAAATTAGGGCAATTAGTTTTTAGTAATAAAAGAGCCTTGTCTGAATTAAATCAGTTGACGCATCCGTTAATTTTCGATAAAACAGTAGCAAAGATAAAAGAATATCAGAATTTTGCTCTTGTTATTTTAGATGCACCAGTGTATTTTGAAGCGGGATTGGATAAAAAACATGTAGCTAATGGAGTTTTAGTGATTACCCTTCCTGAGCAATTACAGATTGAACGTTTAAAAAAGCGTAATAATCTATCTGACGAGGAAGCAAGAATGCGGATTAATAGTCAGATGCCATTAGCTGAAAAAGAAAAAATGGCCGATTTTGTAGTGGCAAATACTGGTACAATAAAAGAATTAGAAAATAAACTAGAACAGATATTAATTAAGAGCAAAGAAGAGGGATAGCTATGGAATGTCCAAATTGTCATCAAAATGCCTCCCGCGTTATTGATTCACGTCCTAGTGATGAAAACCGGGCAATTAGAAGACGTCGAGAATGTGAAAACTGTGGTTTTCGTTTTACCACTTTTGAAAGAGTCGAAACAGCTCCGTTACTTGTAATTAAAAATGACGGTACGCGTGAACCATTTAATCGCAAGAAAATCTTGCATGGTGTAATGGCTGCAGGACAGAAACGACCAATTAGCAGTGAGCAATTTGAGCAATTGGTTGATCATGTTGAAAATAAAGTAAGAAAGCAAGGCATTAGTGAAATTTCATCTAAGAAGATTGGTCAATACGTTATGGATGAATTGGCTGATCTTGATGATGTGGCTTACATTCGTTTTGCATCTATTTATCGTGAATTTAAAGATATGTCTAGCTTCATGAAGACTATGGAAGACATGATGGCTAAGAAAGGTAAGGGCAATTAGTCATGTTTGAGACGTCTGATCCCAAACATCTTTATTATGTAGCCAATCGTGTGAAGCGTTTTCCCGAAGATGAAAAAGTTTTAATCAAATTATATCAACCGTTAGTAGGTGCCGTAGCAGTAGCGCTATATCAGACTTTGATTCAAAATTATGATCCGTATGGCATAATTTCCGACTCGAAGGGGATATATTCATTGCAAGAGCAATTGGATTGCAGTTTGAAACAATTATTTGATTCATTGCATAAATTAGAGGCTGTGGGATTAGTCCAAACATTTTTGTCTGATAATGTATTCAATAATGTTTTAGTTTTTAAATTGCTGCAAGTTCCAGCTGCAGACAAATTTTTTGCGACGCCACTTTTAGCTAGTTTATTAAAAGAAAAGGTTGGTGTATCAGCCTTTCATGATTTAAGTCATGCTTTTGCTCAAGAAGCAAAATTAAGGGAAAAACCTATTAAAAATGCTAAAGACGTGTCAGCAAACTTTTTTGATGTTTTTCGTTTACCTGGGGATGAAGCAATCACTCCGTCTAGTGATGTGGTTCAAGCCGCACAAGAAAATAAGATTCATGAAGTTGAAACTGCCAAGGTGAATGATCACGATAGTATTGATTGGGATTTTATCAAGCAGGAGTATAATCGCTATCAAATTCCAGCTAGTGAAATTGACCTTAATAAAGATCAAATTCGTGGTTTAATCCAAACGTATGGCTTATCAGAAAAAGAATTTGTGGATGAAAGCTTGCCATGTCTTCATGGCTCATATAGCTTAAATATGCATGACATTAGCAATACTTTAGCGGAAAATTATAAGAGGGCTAATACTAGAGAAAATGTACAAAAGCAGTTAAATGAAGGGCAAAAAAAGGCATTAGCTGTGATTAAAGATATGGATGACCATGATAAAAAGCTGTTAAAAGCAGCTAATGAGAGTTCACCCGCTGAATTTTTGTATAAAATAAAAACGCAAAAAGGCGGTATAACTAGTGCCAATGAGAAGCAGATTATTAATAATTTGCACACCCAGTATGGGTTGCCTGAAGACTTAATCAACATTTTGACCTATACATGTCTTACTTATGACACAGTAGTTAGTTCTAATTTGGCTTATAAGATTGCCAATGACTGGCTGCAACATGGCGTGGCTACAGCCGTACAGGCTTTGCAATATGTGAAAAAGCGGCGCAATAGCTTTGGTAAGAAAAAATCTGTTCGAACTTATCAAAAGCGAGTCGAAAAAGGCACTGATTGGAGTAAGAAAAAGGCTGATAGGGATGCTGGCATTTCTACCGAGCAATTGAAGAATTTATTTAAGGATTTAAATAATAAATAGGATTCAAAGATAATTGGAAGTAGGTGAAAAAATGGAGCCAATTGGCAATGTAATTAAAAAGATTGTAAAAGAGCGTAATCTGGGTGATGAACAATCTTTGATAGAACAAGCCTTGCGTGATCCCGATGTGCAGTTATTTATTCATGCAAATGCAGATAAAATTGATCAAAAGATGATTCGAAATAGTATATCTAACTTGTATGAGTATTATTCTCAAAAGCATACTGCAAGTAGGGTGATGGCAGGGTATGCTCCCCAATTATTTTTGAATGGTAAAGTAATTGATATTCGGTATGTGCCAACTAAGGCAAAATTAGCTCAAGATCGCAAGCAAGCTGCCGAGCGAAGATTACAACTAATCGATGTTCCGACTCGTCTTCATGATGTGAGTTTGAGTGAAATTGATGTAAATGATGATCGTAAACAAGTTTTAACTTTGATCTACGACTTTTTAAGAAAATATAAGCAAAATCCGCATATTCAGGGACTATATTTGTCAGGTGATTTTGGTGTTGGTAAGACATATATTTTAGCGGGATTAGCTAATTATGTGGTCACGAACATGAATAAAAATGTTGTGTTCTTGCATGTGCCAACTTTTATAGCCGGATTAGCAAGTCATTTTGACGACAATAGTTTGCAAAGTGAAATTCGCCGTTTGTCTGAATGTGATTTATTGATTTTAGATGATATTGGTGCTGAGAGTCTCAGTCAATGGTCACGAGATGACGTATTGGGTGTAATTTTACAAGCTCGGATGGATAATGTTTTACCAACATTTTTCTCATCTAATCTTGACATGGAAGCATTAGAATCTCATTTTGAAGAAACACGTAATGCGACTGATCCAGTAAAGGCTAGGAGACTTATGCAGCGAGTACGTTTTTTAGCTAAAGAAGTTGTGGTTTCTGGACCCGATCGAAGAAATTCTTTGCATTAATTTAAAAAAAGGTCTTGCATCTAAAAGTTTCGTGCGTATAATGAGAGTTAATTAAGCGAGACATGATAGCTTTCGATTCAGAGAGAAGAACCTTGTTCTGGAAGTTCTTCATTAGAAAGTTACCCCAATCGCTTATTCTCAAAGTTATTAATATTAGGTTGGATGCCTTTATCAATCTGTAAAGAGGTTAGATTACGCTAACCTGAATTTTGGGTGGAACCACGCTAATTAACGTCCCAGTGCATTCTCGCACTGGGACTTTTTTTATTATATTTTTTCTGGAGGAAAATATGAGTTTTTCAATCACTTTGCCTGATGGCTCAAAGAAAGATTTTGAAGAAAGTTTAACTATTGCTGACTTAGCTCACAACATTGCAACTTCACTTGGTAAAGCTGCTGTTGCTGGTAAGGTTAATGGTGAAATTAAGCCACTTGACTTCAAGCTTGATAGTGATAGCGAAGTTGCTATTATTACTGATAAAGATGAAGAGGGCTTAGACGTTTTACGTGCTACTGCTGCTTTTGTATTTGAAGCTGTAGCTAAGCGTGAATATCCTGAACTTCGTTTAGGTGAACATGTTGCCGATGAAGGTGGTTTCTACGTTGACACCGATAAAGATGACCAAATTAAAGTTGGTGAATTACCAAAGCTTGAAAAAGCTATGCAAAAGGTAATTAAGAACGGTGAAAAGATTGAACACGTTCAAATTGCTAAATCAGAACTTGAAGACCTTTACAAGAATGATAAGTTCAAGAGCGAACTTCTTGCTAAGGTTGAAGGCGATACTGTTGATGCTTACAAGCTTGGCGATTTTGTTGACTTTGGTTTTGATGCTTTACTTCCAAACACTGGCAAGATTAAGCAATTTAAGTTATTGTCAGTAGCTGGTGCTTACTGGTTAGGTAAGTCATCAAACCCAATGCTTCAAAGAATCTTTGGTACTGCATTCTTTAAGGAAGCTGATTTAAAGGCTGATCTTAAGCGCCGTCAAGAAATTAAGGAACGTGACCACAGAACTATCGGTCGTGACCTTGACCTCTTCTTCGTTGACCCTAAGGTTGGTGCAGGTCTTCCTTACTGGATGCCAAAGGGTGCTACTATTCGTCGTGTTGTTGAACGCTACATCATTGACCGTGAAGTAGCTGACGGTTACCAACACGTTTACACTCCAGTACTTATGAACCTTGATGCTTACAAGACTTCAGGTCACTGGGCACACTACCGTGATGACATGTTCCCACCAATGGACATGGGTGATGGCGAAATGCTTGAACTTCGTCCAATGAACTGTCCTTCACATATTCAAATCTTTAAGCACCACATTCGTTCATACCGTGATCTTCCACTTCGTGTTGCTGAACTTGGTATGATGCACAGATATGAAAAGTCAGGTGCTTTGTCAGGCCTTCAACGTGTACGTGAAATGACTTTGAACGATGGTCACACATTCGTAGCACTTGATCAAGTTCAAACTGAATTTGCTAAGATCTTGAAGTTGATCATGGACGTATACAAGGACTTCGATATTACTGATTACTACTTCAGACTTTCATACCGTGATCCAAAGAACACTGACAAGTACTTTGCAAACGACGAAATGTGGGAAAGAAGTCAAAAGATGCTTAAAGGTGCGATGGATGACCTTGGCCTTGACTATGTTGAAGCTGAAGGTGAAGCAGCCTTTTACGGTCCTAAGCTTGATATTCAAACTAAGACTGCTTTGGGTAATGATGAAACTATGTCAACTATCCAACTTGACTTCATGCTTCCAGAAAGATTTGGTTTAACTTACGTTGGTCAAGATGGGGAAGAACACCGTCCAGTTATGATTCACCGTGGTATTGTTGGTACTATGGAAAGATTCATTGCTTACCTTACTGAAATTTACAAGGGTGCCTTCCCAACTTGGCTTGCACCAGTTCAAGCTGAAATTATTCCAGTTAACAACGAAGCTCACGGCGAATACGCTGAAAAGGTTCGTGCAGAACTTGCTAAGCGCGGCTTCAGAGTAGAAGTTGATGACAGAAACGAAAAGATGGGTTACAAGATTCGTGAATCACAAACCCAAAAGGTACCTTACACTTTGGTATTAGGTGATGAAGAAATGAAGTCAGGTAAGGTTAACGTACGTCGTTACGGTACTGACGAAGAAGTTTCTAAGAGTCTTGACGACTTCATTAACGAAATTGATGCTGATGTTAAGTCATACTCACGTGAAAACTAATTAAATAAATAGTTAATTAAGGCACTTCATGAATATTCATGGAGTGCCTTTTTGACGTCATAATTTTGTAACATTTGTAAAATAAATGTAAAATTTATTGCTTCATCAAGCATTTTTTGTTGCATAATATCTGTAAAGATTTCTGTGGAGGATTTAAGATGAAAAAGAAATTTTTATTATTACTTAGTGCATTTTTATTAGTTCTTGGTTTGGCAAGTGTATCATCAAAGACTGATGCTGCAACAATTAAAGCAACCGATTGGGGTGCAAAGAAAGTATTTACTACACCTAAGAAAACTCGTAGTACTTGGTACTACAGGGAAGACAAAAAGGTAAAGAAATTCAAGATTACAGCGCACACTATTGATGGAGTTAAATTATACAAGGACTTAAGCGGAAAGACTTCAGATAAATGGGTCAATAAGCTGATTAAGGCTGATAAAAAAGCAAATTATAAATTAGCTGATAAAGTTGGTGAATCAGCGTGGGCTTGCCATACAATTAAGTACCATAAGATTACTGGATTTAATGCTGACGGCTGGCTTGCAGGTAGCGGAGATGGGTTTTACTATGTTCCCGTTAAAAAGAATGTTAAAGGAAAGAAAGTCAATGCTTTGCGTGTAGGTGAAGGTGCTGGAAATTATCTTTCATACTATGCTTACAAGAGTAGAAAATTAGTTAAATAAAGTTTAATGAAAAGGAACGAAGTGTATCCATTTCGTTCCTTTTTGTGTTTTAATAGGAAAAAATGATAAAGGAGAGTATATATGAAATTAACTATTAAGAAGTTGCCATATCAATTAACAGTTTGTCAATTGAGTGATATTAAAGATTTAAATTTTAAAAATGATTTTTATTTTTTTGCCAAGACTGATGAAGAATTATCTTTAGTCTGCGAAACTAAAAATGCTCCAAGCAAAACGATTAATCGGGAAGATGGTTGGCGTGCATTCAAAATAGAAGGACAATTAGATTTTTCATTAATTGGAATTTTAGCTAAAATTGCGCAATTATTAGCAAATAATGGTATTTCTATTTTTGCTGTGTCAACTTTTAATACTGATTATGTTTTAGTTAAAGATAATAATTTTGATCCAGCTATAAAAATTTTGTCAAAAAATAATTATGAGATTAAATAAGAAAAAATGAGTAGAAGAAACTATTTAAGCCCACAATTTCTTACCAAAATAAGTGATGATGGCACCTTAAATATAGAAAGCTTAATTATTTTAACTTGTGCGATCTTTATTGCAAGTATCGGGTTAAATGTGAATTCAACAGCTATAATTATTGGTGCGATGCTTATTTCACCTTTAATGGGTTCCCTTTTAGCCATCGGTACAGGATTGGCGCTGTATAACACCAATATTTTACGAAAAGGTGCCATTTCTTTATTAGCCGAAATTATTATTAGCTTAATTGCTTCAACCATTTATTTTCATTTTTCTCCGTTGACTTATGCTAGTCAGGAAATTATTGCTCGAACATCACCTACTATTTGGGATGTAATGATTGCCTTTTTTGGTGGTAGTGCAGGTATTATTGGAGCACGGAAAAAAGGTGCAAATAATATTGTTCCTGGTGTAGCAATAGCAACGGCATTGATGCCACCGCTTTGTACCGTTGGTTATTCAATTGCAGCCGGAAATCTTAAGTATTTCTTAGGTTCAAGTTATCTATTTTTGATTAACTGCGTTTTCATTACCCTTACAGCATTTTTAGGTGTAAAAATCATGAAGTGGCTAAGTCATTCAGCAGGTCAACCTGGACTTAGTTTCTTTCGCAAGCCAACTTTAAAAGAAGTAGGAATAGTCATGGTAGTAATTATTTTGATTATTCCAAGTATCCTTTCAGCCGGTCATATGGTAAATAAGACTTTGGTTGATCAAAATGTGCAAAATTTGGTTGCCAATGAATTGGGCGATGTTGATTTAATCAAAGAAAATGTTGATTCGCAAGAAAAGACTATTAATCTTACTGTGTCGGGTAATAAGATTAGTGCTAAGAAAATTAAAGCGGCCAAAGCTAACTTGGACGAATATAACTTAAAAGGTTATTCCTTGAATATTGTGCAAGTGGCACAAGTAAATCCTAACGCGGAGAATCAATTAGATAGACAAGTAAATAATATTATCAATCAACGTCAACGCGAACAAGAACAAGCAAATGAGAAGAGACAGCAAGAACAGGAAAAGCATAATCAAGAAATTCAAAAATTGTCTCCTACAATTTCTTCTGTTACTGCGGTAAGTGATAATAAAAATAAGCAAATTACTTTGGTGGAGTTAAAGAAAGATATTTCTGCCAAAAAGAAGAAGGCCTTAGTAAAACAAATCAAGAAAAAATATCCAAATATTAACTTAGTAGAGTTTGTGCAAGAAAGCGAGAAAGAATAAGCGTTAAATTATTTCTTAAGTCGTTTCTCTGTTAATATTTTGTAATATACGAATATTAGAATGAACTTGATGGGTTTATTTTAAAGGAGAAATTTTGGTGAAAAGTAATAGAATTTTACTCGCACTGGCAATGAGTTCGTTCATGCTGACGACACCTGTTGTGATGCTGCATGAACAATCGAAAACAGTTTTAGCACAAAAGAAAAATGGAAATGCTAAGAAAACTAAGTTAAGTGACAGTCAAATCATTAAAAATTTAGGTGTCAAAAAAGTAGCAAATCCAAGTAATGATGCTCTGACTACCAAATATGCAAATATTGTAAAAGGCCAACAATATACTTGGGAAAGTCCTTATATTAAGGTCAATCCTTATGAAAATTCGCCGCTGACAGCGTTAATGACTTTTCATACTGATCAACCTACCAAAATTAGTTATAGAGTAATTGGAAAAACAGCCAATACTACTATTAAAAATGAAGTTAAAGGTTATCAAACGAATCATCAAGTACCTATCGTAGGTCTATATGCTGGGTATGATAATTCTGTTGAAGTAACAATGACTGATCAATTTGGCAATAAACAGACCAAGACAGTTAAGATTAAAACAGCTAATTTACCTAAATGGATTAAAAGTTTTCCAATTAATGTCACTGTTAAAGACAAGGCTAAGATGAGCTTAGGCTCAAATGAATTGACTGTTTTAAACAGGACCACTAAGCAAACCTTTGCTGTAGACGGTGATGGAGAAGTACGCTGGTACTATTTACGCTGGAATGAGCATATTTTTGAACAATTGAATAATGGTCATATTCTCTTGTTCAATAAGATTAAATCCGGTGATGAAAAGTATAATATGTTGGTTGAAACTGACTATTTAGGTCGTGTATATCGTCAATTCAGTTTTGATAAAACCTTGGGTGGCAGTTATGCTGGAACCGCTGGCTTATCATTGGTTCACCATGATGTGGCAGAAATGCCCAACGGCAATTGGCTCTTAACTGTTGATGATGGCAGCAAGTATGTAGAAGATACGATTGCTGAACTTAATCCTAATACTGGTAAAATTGTTAAAGTAATTGATTTTAAGAAGATTTTTCCAGAATCAATGTACAAAAAGAGCAAAATCAAAGCCAATGACAATACTAGTAGCGGATTAGGACTAATGGATTGGCTGCATATTAACACCATTGATTATGATGCCAAAACTGGCAATATTTTATTGTCTGCGCGTAACCAAGATATTATTTGGTCAATGAATTATCAAACTAAAAAGATTAACTGGATTTTTACTAGTAAGCCGGCTAAGGAGTGGCCTAGTTCATTCCATAAATATCTGTTGAAGCCAAGCAAGGGGACAAAATATCCAGGTGGTCAACACGGAATTTACTTGTTAAAAGAAACAGGAAATAAATTAGATATTTTGCTTTATGATAATAATATTGCTGTTACTAACGGTGATAAGAAGCAAAGTGGCAAGTTTTCTGCTGCTACTGAATATCAAATTGATACTAAGAAAAAGACCATTAAACAAGTTTGGAGTTATGGCAAGAATTTAGGTAAACAAAACTTTACCGAAGTTATTGGTTATGCACAACGCTTGAATAATGGTAATACTCTGATTAATTTTGGTTTAAAAAATAAGGGTAAAGAAAGCAATATAATTGAAGTTGATGCCTATGGAAATCAAGTCTTTAATTTGACTATTACTAATAGTGCTAAAGATATGACATATGTATATCGTGCATATCGGATGCAATTTTATCCTGATAATTATGTTTTTGATGCAACTAAATAATTGCACATCATGTATTGACGCAGCTGGTTTAAACGCGTATAATACACCTAGTTGAGAACAAGAAGAAGCTCCCGCTTCTCGCCTAAGTTAAGTTAACCTCTGGGCTGATCGATAATTTCTGTTGATTAAAGGCGGGTGATTCTTATCCCGCCTTTTTCTTGTCCTCAAATTAACACGGAGGTGAATAATCATACCAAAAAGTTTAATCTTAAACGAAAGAATTCGTGCACGCGAAGTTCGTTTAATTGATGAAGATGGTCAGCAAGTTGGTGTTGTATCTAAGAATGAAGCTTTGCATAAAGCAAGTGATGCTGGCTTAGATTTAGTTCTTATTTCACCTAATGCTAAACCACCTGTAGCACGTATCATGGACTACGGTAAATATCGTTTCGAACAACAGAAGAAACTTAAAGAATCCCGTAAAAAGTCCAAGACAGTTAGTGTCAAAGAAATTCGTTTGAGTCCAACTATTGAAGGCAACGACTTCGAAACTAAATTGAAGCATGTTCGTAAGTTCGTTTCTAAAGAAGGAGCTAAAGTTCGTGTATCAATTCGTTTTAGAGGTCGTGCCATCACTCACAAGGAATTAGGTCAACAAGTTCTTGAAAAGATGGCTGAAGCAACTTCAGATATTGCTAATGTTATCAGTAAGCCTAAGATGGAAGGCCGTTCAATGTTCTTGATGTTAGCACCTAAGAGTGATAAGGACAAAAAGAAAAAGTAGTTAATTGGAGGAAATAGAAATATGCCAAAGATGAAAACACACCGCGCTTCTGCTAAGCGTTTTAAGAGAACTGCAAATGGTGGCTTGAAGCGTCACCACGCATTTACTGGTCACCGTTTCCACGGTAAGACTAAGAAGCAACGTCGTCACTTGAGAAAGGCTGCTATGGTTTCACGTAGCGACATGAAGCGTATTAAGCAAATGCTTGCTCAAATGCACTAATTATTAGTTCTTTAATAACTGACTATAGTAGGAGGAATTTTAAATGCCAAGAGTTAAAGGTGGAACTGTAACACGTCAACGTCGTAAGAAGATCATGAAGCTTGCCAAGGGTTACCGTGGCGCAAAGCACATGCAATTTAAGGCCGCAAGTACTCAATTATTTGTTTCATACAAGTACGCATTCCGCGACCGTAGAAGACGTAAGAGCGAATTCAGAAAGTTATGGATTGCTCGTATTAACGCAGCTGCAAGACAAAATGATATTTCATATTCTAAGTTAATGCACGGCTTGAAGTTAGCTGGTGTTGACATGAACCGTAAGATGTTAGCTGATATTGCTTACAACGATTCAAAGACTTTTGCACAATTAGCAGAAACTGCTAAGAAGGCATTGAACTAATATGACTATGAATAAGGATCAGGAGATATTCCTGGTCCTTGTTTTTTTATGATTTTGCAAATATTCTAAGACAAAAATTTCTAATGCAACTCCATTTTTGATATTATAGAGAATGAGAAAAAATGGAGAGTTTTTATGTTATTTAGACCAAAATATACAATAAATACAATTTACAATTTGGACCCCGTCAAGTTGAATGAAATGGGAATAAAAGCAGTTTTTTCAGATTTAGATAATACATTGCTTGCATGGAATAAGTTTGAAACTGCTAAAGAGATGGATAATTTTAATAAAAAACTTGCTAAAGCTAATATTAAATTGATAGTTATTTCCAATAATAATGCTGAAAGAGTTGGTAAGGTATTGAATCCATATCATATTGATTTTGTTTCTGAATCTCGCAAACCGTTACCTTTTGCGATCACGCGTAAACGCGAAGAGATGAAATTAGCTAAAGATCAAGTAATGATGGTTGGTGACCAGCTGATTACTGATATGCAAGCCGGGAATTTAGCAGGAGTAGAAACTGTTTTAGTAAAACCATTGGTTGAAACTGATAAATGGAATACGCGAATTAATCGCTTTTTTGAAAAGATTATCTTTTTCTTTCTTGGTTTATCACATCGAGTAACCTTTAAGGAGAATTTGCAAAATGGATGAGGATATTATTTGTATTGGCTGTGGGGCAGTTCTTCAGTCTGATGATCCACAAAAGGCGGGTTATTTGCCAAAGAGCGCTCTTGAAAAAGCAAAAAATGAAGAAAATACAGATGTTTATTGTCAACGTTGTTTTAAATTACGTCACTATAATGAAATTATGCCAGTAGATTTAAACAATGATGACTTTTTGGCTTTGCTCAATTCTTTAGCTGAGAAAAAAGCTTTGATTGTCAATGTGGTTGATCTATTCGACTTTTCTAATTCTTTGTTATCATCTTTAAAGCGTTTTGTAGGGAATAATGATTTTATTCTTGTTGGAAATAAATTTGATCTTTTTCCTAAGAATTCTAAGCAAAGCAAAATTAAGGATTGGATGAGACAAGAAGCTAATCGCATGGGGCTTTATCCTAAAGATATTTTCTTAGTTTCTGCTAAAAAGAAATTAAATTTAGAAAGTTTGATTTCATATATTAATGACCAATCTCAAGATAAAGATGTCTACTTTGTAGGGACAACTAATGTCGGTAAGTCAACTTTAATCAATGCAATCATTGACATGATGGGTGATATTCAAAATCTGATCACAACGTCACGTTTTCCAGGTACTACTTTAGATCAAATTGAAATTCCGCTTGAAAATGGACATTTTTTGATTGATACGCCAGGAATTATGACAGACAATCAACTAGCCACTCATCTAGATGCTAAGGATTTGGAATTGATCTCACCTAAGAAACCGTTAAAGCCAGCTACTTACCAACTTTTGCCAGGGAATACTCTGTTTTTGGCTGGATTAGGTAGAATTGATTACCTTAAAGGTGAATCAACTAGTTTTACAGTTTATGTAGCACGTAACATGTATGTTCATCGAACAAAAACTGCCAATGCAGATGCGTTTTATGAAAAACATAAGGGCGAATTATTAGCACCTCCATCTCCAGATGATAAAATGACACCACTTAAGGGAAAAGAATTTAAAACGGAATTTAAGAGTGACCTATTATTTGGAGGCATTGGTTTTGTAACTGTGCCAAAGGGCTGTTTAGTTAAGACATATACGCCAGATGGTATTGGCTTGGGTATTCGTCGTGCATTAATTTAGAGGTTTGCGTATGGTTAATCCAAAATGTATTGAAAAAGAAGCACCAACTGTTGAAGAAAAAGCTGAATTAGAACAGGAAAAGGGCAGAGGCCGGCAAATTGGAATTATGGGTGGTACTTTTAATCCAGTCCATATTGCCCATTTGGTAGCTGCAGAACAAGCAATGACTAAATTGCGTTTAGATGAAGTTTGGTTTATTCCAGATAATATTCCGCCACATAAAAATGCACCGCTAACTTCAGCCAAAGATCGAGCAACTATGCTTGATTTAGCAACCAAAGATAATCCTAAATTTAGAGTGAAGCTGTTGGAGTTATTCCGCGGAGGTGTTTCATATACTGTAGATACAATGCGTTATCTAAAAGAAAAAGCACCTCAAAATAATTATTATTTAATCATGGGTAGCGATCAGGTAAACAGTTTCCATACTTGGAAAGAAGCATCTACTTTAGCTAAGTTAGTTACCTTGGTTGGTATTCGTCGCCCAGGTTATCCGCAAGATCCGCAGTATCCAATGATCTGGGTAGATGCACCCGATATTCGATTAAGCTCGACTGCTATTCGTCGTTCTGTAGCTACTGGAACTTCAATTAGATATTTAGTGCCTGAAGCAGTTAGAAAATATATTGTGGAAAAGGGGCTTTATCTTGACGAAACTAATTTTTAAAAAGACATATTCACCATTAACAAGCGCTGAAATTATTGCTAAGGAAAAGGCAAATATGGATGATAAAAGATTTCAGCATTGCGTTCGAGTTAGTGAGACTTCACGTAAATTAGCCAAATTGAATGGTTATGATGAAGATAAAGCAGCACTTGCAGGTTTTGTTCATGATTATGCAAAGCAAGTGCCTGTAGAAGAATATGTTAAAGTAATTAAAGAGCAAGATTTTGATCCAGATTTACTTAATTGGAATCGCGCTATTTGGCACGGAATCGTTGGAACATATTTTGTAGAACGTGATTTGAAAATTCGAGATCCTGAGATTTTGACTGCTATTCGCCGTCATACTACTGGGGATGTAGAAATGACCACCTTAGACAAAATTGTGTTTATGGCGGATTTTATCGAGCCTGGTCGTGATTTCCTAGGTGTTGACGAAGCTAGAAAAATAACCTATGCCAATTTAGATAAGGGAGTAGGTTACCAACTGGCTCATACTTTAAGTTTTTTAATTGAACAAAGAAATAAAGTTTATCCACGTACTTTAAAAGCTTATAACGTTTGGAGTACAAAATAGTTTTATAAAGGAGAAAAAATTTGACTAGTCAAGAAATTTTAGATTTTACAACTAAAGCAATTAGTGATCGTCATGGTGAAGATACCGAAGCTTATGATATGCGCGGTATTAGTATTTTAGCTGATTATTATGTAATTACCAGTGCTGGTTCTAATCGTCAACTTCATGCTATTGTTAACTCAATTGTAGAAGCAGCACATGAAAATGAATATAGTGACTACCGTATTGAAGGTACTAGAGATTCAAATTGGCTTTTGCTTGATTTAGGCGATGTAGTAGTTAATGTCTTTACCAAAGAAGCTCGTGAATTTTATAATCTTGAAAAATTATGGGCTAATGGTAAGCAAGTTGAATTAAAGGAAGATTAATAAAAATGAGCGTTGTCGGGATTATTGCAGAATTTAATCCTTTTCATAGTGGTCATGAATTCTTGCTAAATCAAGCACGGTTAATTGCTGGGAATGATCCAATTGTAGTTTTGATGTCTGGTAATTATGTGCAGCGTGGAGAAATGGCGATTATGAGTAAGTGGCAACGGGCTAAAGCAGCACTTCAATCAGGTGCAGATTTAGTCTTTGAGACGCCTTTTTCAACCGCTGTTGAACCGGCAGACTTATTTTCATTAGGCAATATTGAACAATTAGCTAAATTAGGCGTGACTGATCTTGTTTTCGGCGTTGAAGATGCTAACCTTAATTTTGCATATTTGGGCAGTAGAATTGCTGAAATCCCCCAGAATCATATGGATTTTAAGGATTACAGCCAGACTTATTCAACCCAGTATAATCAGATGGTAGCTCGTGAGGTAGGACATGAGGTTAATCAGCCTAATGCAATTTTGGGTTTGGCCTATGCAGTTGCAAATCATAATTTAGGTTCACCACTGAAGTTACATCCTGTTAACCGAATTGGAGCGGGACATGATGATCTTCTGCAAAGAAATGGCGTAGTCCAAAGCGCAAGTGCTATTAGAAATTTACTGCTCCATGGTGAGGATACGAGTAATTTAAAATACTGGATGCCTAAAGCCGAAGCAATTGAACTGAGCAAGCAACAAGTTTATCCTAATTGGAATTTATTGTATCCGTTTTTAAAATATCGGATCGAATCTTCTTCAATTGAGGATTTAAGACAAATTTATCAAATGAGTGAAGGCTTAGAGTATAAAATGAAACAAGAAATACATTTATCTCGTGATTTCACAGAATTTTTACGTAGGATCAAATCTAAACGATACACTTATTCTCGTTTGCGTAGATTAAGCCTTTATACGCTTTTAAATGTTACTCAAGATGATATGATTGCTAGTTTCAATCAAGAATCCTTAATGTTATTAGGATTTAGTAAAATTGGACGTCAATATTTGAAGAAGAATCGAAAAGATTTTCAAACTGAAATTATTTCTAAAGTAGATAAGCGAAGTGCTAAAAGCGGTTCACTTGCATTGCAAGTTAGAACAGATCGTTTATTTGAACAAATAATGGGTGTTGATCAAAACTTTGGTCAACGACCAATTGAGGTGTAATATGTTAGAACTTAGTTTTTCTAGAATAAGAAATAGTTCTGAGCCGTTAACACATATTGAACGTGATGTAGAAATGCGACCAGAATTTTTCAAAAGAAGCAAGGATCTTTTAATTGATGCCAAAAACGTATATGTTTCTGGAGATTTGTTTTATCAAGAGCCCTTTGTAACTGGAAATTTTCATGTTACTGCTGATTTAGTGGTTCCATCAAGTCGAAGCTTGCAGCCTGTTAAATACCATGAAGATTTTACTTTTACAGAAAATTATCTTGATCGAAAACCAACTAAAGAAGAACTTGAAGATAATGATACAATTGTTAAAATTGAAAATGATGTAATTGATTTACAGACAGCAATTGAAGATAATATGTTACTTAATATTCCGACCACAATTTTAACTCCTGAAGAAAAGGAAAAGGATATCTATCCTGAAGGTAAAGGCTGGGAAGTAGTTTCTGAATCAGCATTTGAAGAAGGAAAGAAAAATCAAGTAAATCCTGCATTTGCCAAATTAAAGGTTTTATTTGATAATAATGAGAATAATAAGAAAAAGTAAGATTATCTAATTGACTAAGAACGATCAAAGAATTTTGGCTTTGATTGTTTTTTTATCTTGTTTTGAGGGCACTTTTAAAGTATCCTTTAATTATAAAAACATTTTTTAATATATTTGTTAGTATTTAGAGAACCAAATTGATCGATGAGGAATTGAATTAACATGGCAAAAATTCTAATTATTGAAGATGAAAAAAATTTAGCTCGTTTTGTGGAGTTGGAATTACAACACGAGAATTATGAAACTGTAGTAGAAAACAATGGTCGTAAGGGACTAGAAGATGCCCTTAATCAAGATTTTGATGCAATCCTGCTTGACTTAATGTTGCCGGACCTGAATGGATTAGAAATTGCTCGTCGTGTTCGTCAGGTGAAGACTACGCCTATTATTATGATGACCGCACGTGATTCTGTTATTGATCGCGTTTCAGGTTTGGATCATGGTGCAGATGATTATATTGTTAAGCCATTTGCAATTGAAGAACTTCTTGCTCGTTTACGTGCTGTTTTGCGCCGAGTAAAGATTGAAAAAGATGCTTCTAAGGTTACTGTAGCTAAGCAAAAGATTGTGAAATTTAAGAATTTAACAATTGAAACTGCTAATCGTATTGTTCACCGCGGAGATGGCAAGGCAATCGATTTAACTAAGCGCGAATACAACTTATTAATGACTTTAATTGAGAATAAGAATAACGTTGTTAGTCGTGATCAATTGCTAAATAAGATTTGGGGTCCAGAATCTAATATTGAAACTAACGTTGTAGAAGTTTATGTTCGTTACTTGCGCAATAAGATCGATGTTCCAGGACAATCATCTTACATTAAGACGGTTCGTGGTACCGGTTATATGGTAAGAGATGAAGATGATGACCAAGAATAAAAATGAAGAGACCAAGCATTCATCGTTAATTGTGCGATGGGTAAGTATCGTTGCTTTAACGATTACGGTCTCTTTTGTCATATTTTCAGTCGTTGTTTATCAAATTGTTAGTCAGCAATCATTAGATCAGCAGCAAGAGACATCGCGCAATGTAGTGACTACGCTAGATAGGACGTTAAGTTCAATTCCAGATGAATTGCAGATATCTAACGTAATACCATCTCTTTCTCCGGCTACTAGACGAATTCTAAAGGGTGGGCCAGTCATTAGCAATAAAGACACCACTAATAATGCGTTTAGCGATAATTTGATTGCTTCTATTTCTAATCCTGATATTAATGCGGCTGTTTATAATAAACATGGTGAGATTGTTTTTACTAATGGAAACGTGACACCAAAATTCAAACCGTTTAAAGAAGTAGAGAAAAATGAAATAATTAAACGCAATGGTCATCAAATTTTATTGACTTATCAAAAAGTTTATTCATCCGTAAACAATAAGTTGACAGGATATATTGTAGTTTCTAACAATATGACATATTACAATAGTTTGATGAAGAACTTATTGCGTTCAATGATTGTAATATCAATAATTGCGATTGTTGTGTTTGTAGTGACTTCATATATTTTGGTATTCAATGTTGTTAAGCCGATTAAACGGATGTCTAAAGTTGCTCAGGAAGTTAACGCGGATCCTAATAGTGGAGCACGAATTAAAGAATTAAATCGTGATGATGAATTAGAAGATTTGGCCACTTCGATTAATCAAATGTTGGATAGAATGCAGAGCTACATTGAACAGCAGAAGCAGTTTGTAGGGGATGTTTCGCATGAATTGCGCACACCTGTGGCTGTAATCGAAGGGCATCTGAATATGCTCGAACGTTGGGGTAAAGATGATCCACAGATTTTAGATGAATCAATTAAGGCCTCCTTGCAAGAAGCTGACCGGATGAAACATCTGATTCAAGAAATGCTTGATTTAACTAGGGCTGAACAAATTGATGTGCAATATCCACATGAAGTAACAAATGTTTATGATACAGTTAAGCGAGTAGTTGCAGATCTAGCCATGGTTCATCCTGATTTTGAAATTAGACTTGACGAGGATGATTTACCTCAAGGTACCGAAATTCAAATATATCACGGTCATTTAGAACAATTACTAGTGATTTTAATTGATAATGCGATTAAATATTCAACCGATCTTAAGCAAATTAATGTTTCTGCTGGGTTAACCAAAAAAGAAGTTAACATTATTGTTCAAGACTTTGGTGAAGGTATTTCTAAGGAAGATCAAAAGAAAATCTTTAATCGTTTTTACCGAGTGGATAAGGCAAGAACTCGTGAAAAGGGCGGCAATGGCTTAGGCTTGTCTATTGCCCATAAACTTGTAGACAGCTATCATGGTGAAATTAGTGTAGAGTCTGTTGAAGGACAAGGAAGTCAATTTAAGTTAACTTTCCCACTTCTTTCTAAAAAGAAGGCTGCTAAATTGAAGAAATTAAATGAAAATTCTGAATTGCCAAAGAGTAATTTGGAATAATGAAAAAATAGTAATTTAATTTTAAATAATTAAAAGCATCAAGTTGATTTGAAAAACTTGATGCTTTTTGTATGCAAAAATATATTATTTGATTATTAAATAACAAAAATATTATTGAATAATAGAAATGATTAAAGGGATTGCTAAGATAGCGTACTCGCTAGTTTTAATGATATTGAATAAAACACTGGAATTACGGTGTTCTTAGCATAAACAGAATTAAGCAGAAATAACAAAACAATATTATATAATACGCGTACACAAAAGTCACAAGACAAGGCTAAGCTTTAAATGATATGTAAAAAGAGTAATTTATGCGCATTAAAAAAAAGAACTAGAATGAATTTTGTAAAGATAAACGTTGTTATTGATTCAAAACTTGAGTACTGGGAGGTTAAATCATGTTGTCAAAAAATAATTTTGATGAAAAACTTAAGCAAATGAATAAAAAAAGTGATAAGTTTTCGATTAGAAAGCTTACAATCGGTGCAGCTTCCGTTTTGATTGGAACAGTATTTTATTTAAATAATGGTGGTAATGTAGTGCAAGCTGCGGATGACGTTCCCAACCAACCCGCTACTCAAGTTGAAAAACAAAATATAAACCAAAAAACAGTAGGTAAGGTCTCAACAGATACTGCTACTTCAACTTTAAAGGCAGATAATACATAGCAAGATAATGTTGTTAAAGTTAATACTTCTGTTTCACCAGAAAGTGAAATAAATTCAAGCAAGATAGTTGTTAATAAAGATGCAAGAGAGAAAACTGCTAACTTGAATGAAGTTGGGCTTCAGGGGATAAAAGCAAAGAATCATTGCCTGCATCTGCATTAAAAACAAGTAAAGTTGAAAAGACTGATTCAAAACAGGTTAATGGTCAAGATGTATCTAATAAATTGGAAGATGTAAAGACAAATATCACTGATTCAAAAGGAAAAGCACTTGAAGATAATCAAAATGTTGAACCAGAAAATGGAGATATACTCAGAGCTAATTATTCTTTCAAACTTCCTAATGATTCCGTAAAAAGTGGTGACGGTTTTAAGATTCATTTTAGTGACAATCTGAATTTATATGGTACGACTGATCCTAATTTTATGAATAATCATGCTCATGAAGAAGGACGTAGTATACCAGATTTAATGGATCAAGATGGTGATATAATTGCTACTACTTCTAATAAGGTGACGGATAGAGATATTCTTTATACTTTTACTTCAAATATTGATGGTAAGGAAGATATATCTGCTTCGCTTTCTATTCCTGTATTTATCGATCCTAAAAATGTCCCTAATGATTCACAACAAGAGCTTGAGACAAACATTGGATCGAAAACTTATAGTAAAGATGTAAATGTAAAGTATCGTACATTTAATAATGATATTCAATCTGAAAATTCAAATCTAAATGGTGAAGCCTTTATAGATAAAGTTAATCTAGATAATAATACTTTTAGACATACTATTTATATTAATCCTCTAGGCAAAAGTATTGGTGATGAAACGGTTACTATATCAAATTGCCCCAAGACAGATTCAGAAGTAAATTATAATAATCATGTCACAAAGATTAAAATATATGAATTAAATAATCAGAATTCATTTCCAACTCAAAGTATGTATTTTGATCCGGACGCTGCAAAGGATGTCACAGATGCCTTAGCAGGAAACATGCATTTTTATGGTAATAAACTATATTTAGAGTTACCAGGAAATGATCCATATGATAGTGGTAAATATAATGATAAAAAGTATGTTGTTCACAAGAAACATCAATCATGGAATAAGAATAGTGGGATACATGCTGAAAATAATCGCTGGACTAATAACTACGTACCACAAGGGGAAAGCTGGTCTAATGATTATAAACCATATGGTGAGAACAGCATACAAAGCAAAGTGGTTAATGAATCAAGTCATAAAACATTACCTCAAACAGGAGAAAGACATAGTATTATGACTATTATGTTAGGTTCTTTACTTGCTGCAACTGGATTAATGGCTTTGTTCATAGATGATAAACGTAAGAAAAATTAAAGAATAAATCCTTAATAATGTAAAAGAGATTGAATATCTGCGTTATAAAAACGTTAGATATATCAATCTCTTTTTAGTTTATAATCGTAATTTTTTCTACCTAAAACGCTCTTTCTTCAACCAAATGCCCATAGCTACTCAAAATACGTGTTAAATCGATCCATTGCAGACTAATCGTTTTAGTATTGTCATTAGGGTGCACACCAACAAAATTATTTTCTTCCATCGCTTCTTGATCAATGACTAATGGAATTGTATTAGTTTGATCGTTTAAAAGGCTGAACGGAGATACTAAACCTCTTTTTACCTTTAATTTGTTCATTAATTCATCTTCATTAGCCATAGTTAAACTAGAAGTAAATAATTCTTTTTCTGCTTTCTTCCAATCTATTTTTTTATTTTCAGGAAGCGTTATTAAAAAATATGATTTTTTATCTCGCGTTTTAATAAAAAGATTTTTACATTTAGCGAAAGTTCTATCTTTTAAATATTGGTCTGCTTCTTCACAGGTTGAGACCGCAGGATGAGTAAATGTCTGATAAGTAACATCATGCTTGTCTAATAAACTAAGTAATTCTTTGCTGTTCATAAAGTTTTTCCTTATTAAAAAAGCCAGGAAAAATCCTGACTCCATTTTATTATTTACGTTTTTGCTTACCCTTATTGCGGTTACGTAAGTCTTGGTGCAATTCCTTCTTTGCTTGACTAGTAGTGCTATTACCAGAATTAGTATCAAACAAATCGGCAACTTTTTCTTTAGTAACTACAATTTCAACCGGCTTATCCTTTAATTCATCAGCCACATGTTTCTTAACGCTAGGTGTAAGAATGAAGGTAACAATGATTTGTTGAATAATCATTACTAAGTTACCGGCTGCCCAGTATAATGCTAAAGCGCCTGAGAAGGATAAACTGAAGAATAAAGTCATAATTGGGTTGAAGATCATCATTGATTGCATGGTCTTCTTTTGTTCTTCAGGAATACCGATTAATGAAATGTATCCTTGAATTACCGTAAAGATAGTCGCAACAATCGCTAACACAACTGACTTTTGACTAAGTGAAATGCCAAAGAAAGTTGAGTGAGCCAATTGTGGTGAGTAGAATACCGCTTGATAAATTCCCCACATAATTGGCAACTGAATGATCAATGGCAAACAACCAATCCCGCCAGTTAATGACATTTCATTCTTAGAATAAAGTTCTCTTTGCCAACCTGACAAGGTCATTTGTTGTTGAGGAGTAATTCCTTTATGCTTCATTGCAGTTTGGATTAACTTCATTTGTGGTTGCAAACGAGCCATCTTTTCTTGTTGACGCACACTCTTGTTTTGTTGAACAAGCATTAAAGGCATTAAGATTAAACGAACAACGACGGTAATAATCACAATACCCCAACCTGCGCCGTTGTCACCACCGACCATATGAGCCGTGTGAATCATGATATTTTGTAATGGTCGGCCTAGCCATTGGTAAACCCAACCATAAATGCCACTATGAGGTGCAACATTAGGATTATTTGTAGCACCACAAGCACTTAATACAAGAGCAGTAACTACTAAAAGTGCTAAGACTCCCGTATATCTTTTGATTTTCTTCATTAAATAAATCACCACTTAGTTTCTATAGTAAATAAAATATGCATCTCTAATATAATACATGAAAATCATGCATTTGTTCCACATTTGGGATAGATTCTTGTGCAATATTTTCAATATGAGCGAATCCTGATGCAGATGGTAGTTTTTCAATAAAATGATCAATTTTATCGGGAGTACTTTGTAAGTAAATAGTAACAGTGCCATCCGAATTATTTTTAACAGTACCAGGGATGTTCATTTTATTTGCTAGTGCCGTAGTGCTCCAGCGAAAGCCAACGCCTTGTACTAAACCAGAGACAGTTAATTTTCTTGTTTCCATAGTATTTTCCTTCTTAAAAATCAATTTCATTTTTAATTTTAACATGTTCTATGCTCATTATACTTTATAATAGAAAAGGATTAAAAAAGGAGAAACATATGCAACAAATTAGTTCAGTTAATAATGCAACGGTTAAAAAGTTAGCTAAGTTAAAGCAGAAGAAGTATCGAGATGAAGAAGGCCGCTACTTAATTGAAGGTTTTCATTTGTTTGATGAAGCCATTAAATCTGGTAAAAAGTATCAATATCTCTTGGGTACTGAAGAAGCTCTCGATAAGGCAGAGGAAGACTATGATGTCGATCTAAGTGGTAAGAATGTAATTTTGATCAATAAAGCGATTGCGCGTCATTTAAGCAGTACCAAGAATTCACAAGAAATTTTTATGGTACTAAAAATTGATCAACCTCGTGAATTTCCATTTAATTATGGTAAGTGGGTTTTACTTGATAATTTAGCAGACCCAGGTAATGTTGGAACAATCATTAGAACAGCTGATGCAGCTGGCTTTGATGGGGTGGTACTTTCTCCAGAAAGTGCAGATTTGTATAACCCTAAGACCCAGCGAGCAATGCAAGGCAGCCAATTCCACATTGATTTGATTAAGCGTGATTTGGCTGATGTCATCACTGATTTTCAAGATGCGGCAATTCCCGTTTATGCAAGTATGTTAGATAAGACTGCTAAACAATTGCCTGATTTTGATAAAGTACCACAACTTGCTTTAATTATTGGTAATGAAGCTCATGGTGTTAGCTCTACGATTGCCAGCTTAAGCGATGAAAAATTGTATATTCCAATTAAAGGCAAGGCAGAATCCTTGAATGCGGCCGTAGCAGCAGGAATTATGATTTATTACTTTGCATAGCACTTGTATTTAGTAAGTGAATTTCATATAATAACTTATGGTCAGAGTAAAACAAAAATATAATATATGGTTATGGAGGAATTTACTTATGCAAGAAGTCAAAGAAAAAAAGGAGAGCGCTCCTTGTAAACCCGAAGACTACGAATTATGTGGTCATTTTATCAATGCTTTTCAAATAATTGGCAAAAAATGGAACGGCTTAATTATTAGTTCATTATGTGATACAGAAGATATGCGTTTTAAAGACTTGGCTCGCTGCATTGAGGCATGTTCAGATCGAGTTTTAGTAGAACGACTTAAAGAACTCGAAAAAGATGATATTGTTAAAAGAAGTGTTGATAAGGAGACAGGGATTATTTCCTATGGTTTAACTGAAAAAGGGGTAGAACTTAAACCAGTCTTTGATCAAGTACATAATTGGGCCGATAAATGGGCTTAAAGACTTGCAAGAACAAGCAAAAAGAAATATCATAATAGTTAATTACTGAGATCAAGACTAGTAACAGTTAATTATCTGAACAGAGAATCTTCTTTAATAAGCTGAAAGAGAAGATAGAATAGTTAATTGTGAATTTCATCTTGGGAGTAGAATCTAATCAATTCCGGTATTTCACCGTTAACGAAAACTTGAGTGTGGGCAGATAATGTCCAAACTAGGGTGGTACCGCGACGCTTCGTCCCTATTGAGGGACGGAGCTTTTTTGTTTTGAAAGGAAAGAATTAATGGACTTATTTGATAAGTTAAAAGAGCTTCATGAGCAAGGTCTTGAAGAAATCAAAAAGGCTACTGATGAACAGACTTTGAATAAAGTCAGAGTTGAATTAGTTGGACGTAAGGGTGAATTAACTAAGATTTTGCACTCTATGCGTGATGTTGCACCAGAAAACAGACGCGAAGTCGGACAAAAGGTTAATGAACTACGCGATTTATTTAACAAGCAATTAGATGCTACTAAGGCTGAAATCGTTAAAGCAGTTTTAGTAAAAAAGCTTGAAGATGAAAAAATTGATGTTACTTTGCCAGGTTGTGAAGGACATTTAGGTTCAAAGCACCCAATTAATGTTATTTTGGATGATTTGGAAAGTTACTTTATCGGTATGGGTTACAAGGTAGTACAAGGTCCTGAAATTGAAACTGATCACTACTGTTTTGAAATGATGAATTTGCCAAAGGATCACCCAGCACGTGATATGCAAGCTACTTTCTACATTGATAGTGAAGACTTGCTTAGAACCCAAACTTCAGGTGACCAAGCAAGAGTGTTAGAAAAGCATGATTTTTCTAAGAGTCCGCTTAAGATGGTTGGTCCTGGTAAGGTATACCGTCGTGATGATGATGATGCCACTCACTCACACCAATTCATGCAAATGGAAGGTTTAGTAGTAGATAAGAACGTTACAATGAGTGATTTAAAGGGTACTCTTGAAATGATTGCTAAGCATGTCTTCGGTCAAGATAGAGCTACTCGTCTTCGCCCAAGTTACTTCCCATTCACTGAACCATCAGTTGAAATGGACGTATCTTGCTTTAACTGTGATGGTAAGGGCTGTCCAATTTGTAAATACACTGGTTGGATCGAAGTATTAGGTGCTGGTATGGTTCACCCTAACGTATTAGAAAATGCTGGTATTGATTCAACTGTTTATGGTGGTTTTGCCTTTGGTTTAGGATTAGACCGTTTTGCAATTTTGAAGTACGGTATTGACGATATTCGTGATTTCTACACTAACGATGTTCGTTTCTTGAAGCAATTCCGCAAGGAGGAAAATTAATTTATGTTAGTTTCATACAATTGGTTACAAGATTTTCTTAATTTAGATCAAGATCCTCACGACTTAGCTGAAAAGATTACCCGTACTGGTGTTGAAATTGCTGACGTTAAGCATCCAGAAGAAGGACTTAAGAAGTTAGTTGTCGGTAAGGTCCTTGACTGTAAGGGTGTTGAGGGTACACACCTTCATTTAACACATGTTGACGTTGGCGAAGATGAACCACTTCAAATTGTTTGTGGTGCTCCTAATGTTGCTGCAGGTGAATTAGTAATTGTTGCTCTTCACGGTGCCCGTATTGCTGGCAATGAAAAGATCAAGAAGGGCAAGATTCGCGGCATGGAAAGTTACGGAATGATCTGTGGCTTGCAAGAAATTGGCTTCAGTGACAGCGTAGTACCAGAAGAATTTGTTGATGGAATCTATGTTTTCCCAGAAGATGCAGACGTTAAGCCAGGTCAAGATGTTTATGAAGCACTTGGAATGGATGACTACATTTTAGACTTCGATATTACGCCTAACCGTGCTGATACCTTAAGTATGGAAGGCTCAGCTTACGAAGTTGGTGCAATTGTTGATCAAAAGCCTAAGGTAGAAGATGTTTTCTTAAAAGAAGATGGTCCTGACTGGACAGATTCTCTTGATGTTAAGGTTGATGAAAAGTTAGCACCTAAGTTTTACTTACGTAAATTAACTGGCGTTAAGATTCAACCATCACCACTTTGGATGCAAAGACGTCTTTGGAATGCAGGCATTCGCCCAATTAACAATGTAGTTGATGTAACTAATTACATTATGCTTTTAACTGGTCAACCAATGCACGCCTATGATGCTAAGACTTTCTCAAATGGAAAATTAGAAGTTAGATTAGCTAACAAGGGTGAAAAGCTTACTTTATTAAATGAAAAAGAAGTAGATCTTGATCCTAATGATATCGTTATTACTGATGGTGAAAAGCCTGTAATGATGGCTGGTGTCATGGGTGGACTTAACTCAGAAATTACTGCTGAAACTACTGATGTAATTTTAGAATCCGCAATTTTTGATCCTACTTTGGTTAGAAAAGCTGCTCTTCGCCATGCAAACCGTACAGAAGCTTCTAGTCGTTATGAAAAGGGCGTTAACTGGGATGGAACTGAAAAGGCAATTAACATGGCTGCACTCTTGCTTAGAAATGATGCAGATGCAACTGTAGATGAAGGCATTATTAAGGCAACTGACACTAAACGTAAGCCAGTTGTAGTTAAAACTACTGTTTCATACATTAATCATGTTTTAGGTACTGAAATTTCTGCTAAAGATATGATTAAGATTTTTGATCGTTTAGGCTTCATGGTTGAGCACGATGGCGATAATATTGCAGTCCATGTTCCAAATAGAAGATGGGATATTGCTATTCCTGCCGATTTAGTTGAAGAAGTTGGTCGTATCTATGGTTACGATAATTTGAAGTCAACTCAACCACTTTTGGCTGAAACTCACGGTGGTTACTCAGAAAAAGAAGAAATGATGCGTCGTATGAAAGCTATTGTCGAAGGACAAGGCTTAATGGAAGCTATTTCTTACTCATTAACTTCACCAGAAAAGGCTGTTCGCTACACTAAGGATCCTAAGGATTTAGTTAAGGTTCAAATGCCACTTAACTCAAGTCGTTCTGCTATGCGTGAAAACTTGATGACTGGTTTAGTTGATGCAGCTAGCTACAACTTTGCTAGAAAGCAAACCCAATTGGCATTGTTTGAACAAGGCCGTGTTTATGATCATGATGGTGGAACATTTAATGAACATGAACATTTAGCTGCTTTATATTCAGGCAATACCTTTGCTGAAAACTGGCAACACTTAACCCAAAAAGTGGACTTCTACTTTGTAAAAGGTCAATTGACTAACCTATTTACTGCAATTGGCATTGATCTCGAAAAGGTAGTCTACAAGGCTGAAGGCATCAAAGGGATGCACCCAACTAGAACCGCTGCTATTTACATTGATAAGCAATATGTTGGTATGATCGGTATGATTGCTCATGCTGTAACCCTTGCTGACAAGGCTCTTCGTGGTTCAGAACTTTATGGTTATGAAATTAACCTAGATGTAATTATTCCTATGCTTACTAAGGGCATGACTGCTACTCCAGCTCCTAAGTTCCCAGCAATTGAACGTGACCTTTCATTGTTAGTCAATAAAGATGTAACTAACCAAGAAGTTGAAAATGTCATTAAGTCTAATGCTGGTAAGTATTTGACAGCTCTTAAAGTAATTGATGTTTACGAGGGTAGTCACATTGAAGTTGGCAAGAAGAGTATAGCTTACAGTTTAACTTTCTTGAATAGAAAGGATACTTTAACTGATAAGGTCGTAAATAATGCAATGGACAAGATCAGAGCAGGTCTTGAAAACGATCTTGATATTAAAGTACGTTAATGGTTGACTTTAATGGTGTAAACCAATATCATTGATCAATGCAAAGAGAATTTAATTTCTGAGGAGTTAAAATAATATGCCTGAAAAATCTTATCCAATGACTGCTGAAGGTAAAGAAAAACTTCAAGCAGAATTAAAGAATTTAAAATTAGTTAAGCGTCCAGAAGTTATTGAACGTATTAAGGTTGCACGTTCATTCGGTGACTTATCAGAAAATTCTGAATACGATGCAGCTAAGGATGAACAAAGTCACGTAGAAGACAGAATTGCTCAAGTAGAAGACATGCTTAAGTACGCACAAGTTGTCGATGCTGACAGTGTTGATCCTAATGAAGTTTCAGTTGGTAAGACTGTTACCTATACTGAAGTTGGTACAGATGATGCTGAAACCTACACTATTGTAGGTAGTGATGAATCTGACCCATTAAATGGCAAGATCTCAAATGATTCACCAATTGCACAAGCACTCTTGGGCAAGAAGAAGGGTGAAACTGTATCAATTACCACTCCTGGTGGCCAATTTGACGTTGTAATCAACAATGTTGAAGCATAATAATTGAGAAGAGGAGTTAGGTAAAACTAACTCCCTTTTTGTTAGAAAGAAGGTTTTTAAAAATGAGAACAGTAGGAATTATCGGAATGGGTCATGTTGGTGCAACTGTCGCATATACTTTATTTACTCATGGCATGGTTGATGATTTAATTTTAATCGACAAAAATGAAGATAAAGTAAACGCTGAATACAATGATTTACATGATACTTTGGCTAGAAATGATAGTTATGTCAATGTAAGAAAGCAAGATTGGGATGGTCTTGAAGATGCCGATATTATTATTACTGCTTTCGGTGATATTGCAGCTTCAGTTAAGACTGGCGATCGTTTCGGCGAATTTGAATTAAATGCAAAAAATGCTAGACAAGTTGGTGCAGATATTAAGGAATCAGGCTTCCACGGAGTTTTGATCAATATTTCTAACCCTTGTGATGCAATTACTCAAATTTTGCAAGAAACTTCCGGTTTGAAGAAGAATCGTGTCTTCGGTACTGGTACTTTCCTTGATACTGCAAGAGTACAAAGAATTATTGGTGAAAAGTTAGGACAAGATCCACGTAATGTAGAAGGTTTTGTTTTGGGTGAACATGGTTCTTCTCAATTCACCGCTTGGTCAACGATCAGAGTTAACAATAAGATTGCTTTCCAATTATTTGGCGATGAAGAACAAGAAAAGATCAGTGAACAATCAAATAAGAACGCATTTGTTGTGGCAAACGGTAAAGGCTATACTAGTTATGCCATTGCTACTTGTGCAGTTCGTTTGGTTCAAGCTGTATTTAGCGATGCACGTTTATACTGTCCTGTTTCAGTTTATAATCCAGAATACAAGACTTACATCGGCTATCCAGCAATTATTGGCCGCGACGGTATTGAAGAAGTAATTGAATTGAAGCTTACTTCTGAAGAAAAGGAAAAACTTGAAGCAGCAGCTGATAAGATCAAGGAACACTTGGATCAATTGAAGAAAAAATAAAATATTGATTTAGATAAGAAGACGAGAAGTTACAATTGCGTAATTTCTCGTCTTTTTAATTTTTCCAAAAAAATTTTCGTCTTTTTTGCGTAATAAATAGTGGGAGGTAAATTTTGATTCTTATGTATATGAATTTGATAGTATATTTGCTATCATAGAAAGGGAGTAATGCGCGAAAAAAGCTAAAATTTGAAATGTACGAGCGTTTAAACGGTCATAATGAATTTTATGAGTATTTGAATTCATTGACAGTTAAGGACAGGCAAAATTGTTATCACTTATTAAGCAAATAGAGCTTAATGGTATAAGTGTCGCTATTCAGCAACATTGGGTAGGAGTAATTGATTCAAATATTTTTGAACTTAGGGCTATATTCTCTAATAAACGGATGAGAGGTTTGTACTTTCACGTAGATGGTGACAAGTACATAATTACGCATGGTTTTACAAAAACGACCAAAAAGACGCCTCTTCGAGAAATTAAGCATGCTCATGATATAAGAAATGAATATTATGAAAGGAAAAATTATGAGTAAAAGTATTGATGATGTAATTCAAGAAAAAATGAAAAATCCGGGATTTAAAAAAGCATTTGAAAAAGATATGGCTCAGTTTAGTAGCTCAGTGGCACTTTTAAAAGCTAGAGAAGATGCGGGCTTAACGCAACGTGAACTAGCTGAAAAGGCTGGGGTACCTCAAAGTACAGTAGCTCGTATTGAACGTGGATACAGTACGAGTACCAAAACGCTTTCTAAACTTGCAAATGCAATGAATAAAACTATGAGAATTGTAATTTCATAATAATCAAAAAAGCCCACAACTTCTACAATTTGTAAAAGCTGTGAGCTTTTTCTTTGTTTTAAATTAACGATCTTCGTGGTTAGTGAAGTAACGGTAATCTTTACTCTTGTCGAATAATACGGCACGAGCGTTTTCACCATTTGAGATGGAGAAGATTGCGTCAGGGTATTTATCCTTAACTTCGTCTTCAATAAGTCCTCTCATCATTTCGTTGTTAGCCAAAACTGAACCAGTCAAAGCAATCTTCATTGGCTTTGGATCTTCGTAACGATTAAGACCAATAATAATATCGCGAGCTAACAAGTGAGCTTGATGTTGGATGATCTTGATTGCGTCATCGCTGCCTTCATCTGCAAGCTTAGCAACATGAACTGCCATGCCGGCAACTTCAGGATTAGACATTCTGTAGAATTTAGCGTTACATTCATCCATGTGTTCTACGTCGAATAACTTAGTGAACATTGGAATAAGTGCATTATCTTCACGCTTGTCCCAGCTAAGAAGTGCAGATTGCATAGCTGAACGAGCAATAGCATAACCTGAACCTTCGTCACCTAAAATGTTACCGTAACCACCAACAGCGATTAAGTGACCGTTTTGTAAGCCGTTGTATACTGAACCAGTACCAGCGATAACAAGAGCACCGTCATCACCTTCAAGACCAGCATAAAGGGCTAAGAGTGAGTCAGTAATAGCACGGGTAGGTAAGTTGTTGATTCTTGATGAAATAGTAGCAGCAACTTCAGGTGCGTTACCAACAACTGAAAGACCAGCAATACCTACTAAAACGCGCATACAGTCGCCGTCAATCTTGTTTAACAATTCGTTAATAGTATCTGAGATGTTTTTAATTCCGCCTTCGTAATCAGCGTTAATTTGACCAGGACCGCCTTCTGCGCGACCAAGTTCTTTGCCGTTTTCGTCATATGCAATGGCAGTTGAGTGAGTACCGCCTGCATCTACACCAATTTGGTATGTAAGAGCCATATTCAAATCTTCTTTCTATATTAATTTATCCATATGATAACGTATTCATTTTATTACATTTTTATATTATAGGTCTAGTATTATTTCTCCATGTTAACGCTAACACTGATATTTTTGTTTATTTTTATGTAAATTACTAAGGTAATCAAGCTGATTAATAAGCCGATTATGAGAATCCATGGAATATAAATCAAAGTTATCTGATGTTTACCGGGATTGAGGTTAAAACTCAGAAAAGCATTAGCAAATAGTACTTTATTTTTATGAAGAATTTTACCATTATCAATTACTAACCAGTTAATACTACTTGGGATAGTAGATTTCATGGTCATTTTTTTATGAAGGGAAAAATGATTGGATTTGATAACCAAGGCAGAGGGTTGAGTAATTTGAGGTTGAATTTGCTTAAATGAATGCATTTCTTGGGCTAGCTTTTTGGTATCTAAACGCCATAAATTTGTTGCATTTAAGTCTAAATTGTCTTTTTTCAGAGTAATAGCAATTTGGATACGTTGGCCACTTTGTCTACTTCCTAAATTTATCAGTCGAGTATTTGAATCACGTACTGTAAGGTTAACGAAACTACCGTTAACGTACATATCAATAGCGTTGTCATCAATATCACCAGGCAACTCGAGATAATAAGAAGAATTTGTTTTAGGCCTAAGGTTAAAAATTAGACGAGCTGATTTATTCTTTCTCTTTTTGGAATATTGCATCCAGCCGCCATCCCAACTTGAAACATTAATCTTTTTTGGATCGGGCCAAATTACATTATGGAAGAGAGTAGTAGTATTGCCAGTTGCCGCTTGTAAAAATTGAGTTTGATTTTTAGTGATATTACTAGGATCGAACTTCATCTTTTTGGTAGAAGTTGGTGATAAAAATAAAAGTGGCAGTGCATAATTATTTTTCATTAAAATTAATTGATTAAATCGTTTTTGTAAATGATAATCACCAACGTCGATTCTTTGATTTTTATTATCATATTTCATTTGTTTTTTTTCTTTAAGTGGGGTGATTTCTTCATTAGGAAGAATGTAATATTTAATGCCAAAAAGATCGTCAGTAATTGGAGTACCGCCAAAATTGGTATAAGAATTGCTGTTATTAACAAAACCTAGATTATTTAACAGCGACAGCACATGTTGGTTGGAGATGGAATTGAAGTTGCTCAAACCATAATAATTAGCACTAAATGGATCATCATCGGAACGATAAAAATTCTTTTCGGTTCTATATAAGCTTTGATCATGATTAGTTTCATAGTTAGTAACTTGCGTTGTATTTTTTACAAAATTTTGATAATCGTAATTTTTTTGATAGGCCAAATTTCCTAATGATAAGACCAAATTAATTACCAATTCCAATTCAATTATTAAATAAAAGAATATTGCTGCATAATTGTTTTTATTATAAATAAAAGCGATAAACAGTAAGCCCAAAGCTAAAAAAGCTCCTGTGGCAATTTGAGCATTTTCATTTAAGAAATCAAATGATTGATCATTAAACGTGACAAAAAGAATCAGTCCCAAAGCAACAATAGCTAATGGCAGAACTTGCCATAGTTTGATTTTTTCTTGCTGATTTAATGCGATGATTGCTAAGTTTAAAGCTAAAAAAATCAACACAAAACTAAAGCGACCAGGGTACCAGACAGGAAATTGACCTAAGTGCCATAGTAAGACTAATGGTGTCCAAAATAGTGAAGCGATTAAAAATAAAAGCAGGAGGCCATTAGCTAATTTAGTTTTCCAATTAATTTTTTTATTTAGAAAGTAAAGAATAGTCAACAACAAAAAAGGAAGAGGAATAAAAATATTTGGCATCCCTTCTTGCATTTCATGAAAATTATAAGCACCATCGGCAAGCTTAGTTATTTGATTATATGGGATAAATTGAAATCCCCATGACCAATTTGCAGAAGATGCTGCCTTTCCTTGCAACATTTCAATAAAAACTGGCAATAACATAAAGGCATCTAAAAAAGACCCCAAAATACTTTTTATTAAATATGATTTAAAAATAGACCATTGCTTTTTTCTATTGAAGAAGAAAATCTGGGTCAATAAATAAAGAAAGCCAAAAGCTAATGTCATAAATGCGGTATAAAAATTGGTAAACCACAGTAAAAATGTGATTAAGATTAGATGGCTTTTCTCTTGCCTTAGCGTGCGATCGATTTCATTAATTAAAAGAGGCAAAAGTATAACTGAATCTAGCCACATCAAGTTGAAGTGGTTGGCGATAACATATCCTGATAATGCATAGGCGCTGCTTGCAGCTAAAGCGTAGAATGGCATATTTATTTTTTGCTGCCAGTAATAATAACTAGTTAGGCCACTTGTAGCGATTTTTAGTCCGATAATTATTAAAATAGCTTGCGGTAATAAATTTTCTGGAAATAAGAATAAAAGTAAATTAAACGGGCTAAAAAGATAATAAGCATCTGTTGCTAACATCGATCCGCCTAATCCATTTGAAAAGGAATAAATTAAGCGAAGGGGATGAGAAAACAAGTTATTTCTAAAAAAAGCGAGGAAATCAACATATTGTTGCCCCAGGTCTACTGTTAAAACGCCATTTTTGGTATAAAAGAAGTAGCTGAAGAAAATTAAACCAGGTAAAATAAAACTTAATAAAAAAAGAAGATTTTTTTTAGCAGTAAATAATTTATGGATAGTAAAATAATTATTCATCTTAAAATTTAGCTAAGCTCCATTCTCAATCGTAGAATTAACGTTCAGTTTTTGTTAAAATACATACAGTTTTAGTAAGGGACGATATACGTGGATTATTTTAGAAAAAATAGTGGGACTGGTTCAAACAAACAGTCTTCTACTCCAATAAGAATGCGAATCATCGTAGGGGTTATCCTTGTGCTTTTTGCGATGTTGATCGGACAACTGGCTTATTTACAGCTAGTATATGGATCTCGTTTTAAAGCAGAAGTACAACAATCGGATTCGACAGTTGTTTCAAATCAGGTGCCGCGAGGTGTTATGTATGATGCTAAGGGACATGTATTAGTAGGAAATAAGGCTACTAATGCTATCACTTATACTAAGAGTGCTTCGACCACCACAACGCAGATATATCAAATTTCTAATGCGTTGAGCAACTATATTAAGATTACAGATGAAAAGCCGACAAAGCAAATGATTGCCGATTATTATTTAGCTGATGAAGATAATAATACTAAGATTTCAGCTGAATTGCCTAAATCAGCTAAGGTAGATGCAAGCGGAAATAAGAAAACTAATTCCGAGGTTTACCAAGCCGCAATTGCTTATGTTGAAAAAATGGATCCTAAGTTAACTGAAAAGCAGAAAACGGCCGCATTGATCTTTAATAAGATTTCTGGTGCCTATACTTTATCAACTATTTATATCAAAAATAAGGGCTTAACTGATAAGGAAATCGCTCAAGTGGGTGAGCACCTATCAGAGTTGCCAGGTGTCGGTATCGGAACTGACTGGCAAAGATCTTATCCAAATGGTTCATCTATCCAAAGTATTATTGGTTCAGTTTCTACTGAAAAATCCGGATTACCTAGCGATAACTTGCAGTACTACTTGAGAAATGGCTATTCTCGTAATGATCGAGTAGGTACTTCATATTTGGAAAAGGAATATGAACCGCTATTAAAAGGAACGAAGTCAACTAGCAAGGTAACTACTAAGTCTAATGGTAATATTCAACAGACTAAGACAGTTTATGATGGACAAGCTGGTGCCAGCTTAATGTTGACCATTGATGCCAAGTATCAAAAGGAAGTTCAGGCATCTTTGAAGCGAATTTATGGTTCAGCTATTGGTGCAGGAGCAGCTCGCTATTCTAACGGTGCCTACGCCGTGGCAATGAATCCAAATACGGGAGCATTATTAGCGGTAGCTGGTATTAACCGTAATACGAATACAGGCAAGACTACCGATAATGCCTTAGGTGTAATCAATCAGTCATTTGTTATGGGGTCAGTAGTTAAGGGTGCAACTGTTTCTGGTGGTTTGATTAATAAAGTTATTACTCCTACTAGCAACACTTTGCCCGATACGCCAATTTATCTTCCAGGTTCACCAGTTAAGAAATCTGTTTACCCAGTCGGAACATTCAGTTCATTGGATGCCGAAACAGCGCTAGAAGTTTCAAGTAACATTTATATGATGCACTTAGCAATGAATTGGGTTGGTGCAAAATATGTACCTAAGACCTACATCCATATGCCAGACAATGCTTTTAATACTTTAAGAAGAAACTTTGCAATGTTTGGTCTTGGTCAAAAGACTGGTGTTGACCTTCCTGGTGAAGTTGCCGGAATTGAAGGTAAGTCCTTCAATTCTAAAGGAAATATTCTTTCTGGTTCAGTACTTGACTTGGCATATGGTAACTATGATGCTTATACACCAATTCAGCTTGCTCAATATGTATCTACAATTGCTAATGGTGGTTATAGAATGCAGCCATATATTGTGCAGTCTGTTGGGAAGACAAGTAAAGACGGCAAGAAGATTTATATTAACTACAATAAGAAGCCAAACGTTCAACAGTCTATTCCATGGACTCCAGATGAATTAAACGTAGTTAGAAAAGGATTCTGGCGTGTAGTACATGGTACAAATGGTTGGGGTACTGCTCACTACTTGAAAGATGTTAAACCATCAGTTTCAGGTAAAACTGGTACTGCCCAAACTTTCTACTATGATGCTGAACACCCTAATAGAAAACATAATATTGAATTAATTAACGCTACTTTCATTGGTTACGCTCCATCTAAAAATCCAAAGCTTGCTGTAGCTGTGGTGTTCCCAGGTCTTGATCCAGACATGGAAGGGAAGTATACTTTGCAAGTCGCTAAAGCAATGATTCAGGATTATTTTAAACTTCATTCAACAAAATAAAGAATTAACACTGGTCAAATTGCTTGAAAAATGCTATTCTAGTACAGTCAGAATAAAAGTGTAGGTGGTGAAAAAAATGGCAGATAACATCATTTTAGAATGCACCGAATGTGGCGATAGAAGTTACTTATCTAAGAAGAACAAGCGTAAGCATCCGGAACGTTTATCTTTGAAGAAGTATTGCCCAGTTGAAAGACGCGCAACACTTCACCGTGAAACTAAGTAATAAATCAAAGTAGCAGGTTGTGTGCCTGCTATTTTTTGTAGGTAAAAAATGAAAAAATCAGAATTAAGAAAAATACAAATAAATAAATTAAAGCGTTTTGCCAAAACTGAAGATAAAAAATTAGAAGATACAATTTTACTTAAAAAGTTAATGGAATCTGATTTAATCAAAAATAGTCAAACTATTGGAATAACTGCTTCTCTACCTTTAGAGGTGGATACTTCCGAAGTAATTGCTCATTTATGGGATGAGGGTAAAGAGGTATATTTGGCCAAAGCTGAAAATGATCAAGATCATACTTTAAATTTTTTGCATTACACATATATGAGTAAATTGAAAAAATCTAGTTTTGGTGTAGAGGAAATCGCTGACCCAGATGCTATAGTTAATAATCATTTGGACTTGGTGATTGTGCCTGGATTAGCATTCGCACTTGATTCTCACGTTCGTCTTGGTTTTGGTGGCGGCTATTACGATCGCTTTTTAGCAAAATATAATCCTAAGACTGTATCACTAGTGAATTCTCAAATGCAATTCCAACATGCTGAATGGCCTGTTGAAAACACTGATATACCAGTTCGGACGCTGATAACTACTGAAACACATTAATTAATTTAAGGAGGCTGGAATGAAGCAAAAAATTAACCTCTCACAAATATTTGTGACCTTAGGAATTTTAATAGTTTTATTAATAGTCTTTTTAGTTGAAGTCTTTTTAGGTGGCTCCGAAAGCGTCAATGTTTTGATGAAAATGGGAGCCATGAATAATTATGCGGTAGTCGCTGGTCATCAATGGTGGCGTTTATTTACTGCTCAATTTTTGCATATTGGTGTCATGCATTTAATATCAAATGCTGTCATTATCTATTACATGGGTCAATATATGGAGCCAGTTATGGGTCATACGCGCTTTTTAGTTACGTATTTATTGGCTGGAGTTGGTGGTAATTTATTTAGTTTGACTTTTAGTTCAGATCGAAGTTTAAGTGCAGGAGCTTCAACAGCTTTGTTCGGACTTTTTGGGGCTATGGTTGCCATTGGCTTGCGTAATTTCCATAATCCAATAATTAGTTTTTTAGGAAGACAAGCTTTTGTCTTAGCACTGATTAATTTAGCGTTAGATATTTTTGTACCCGGTATTGATATTTGGGGTCATATTGGTGGTTTAATAACTGGCTTCTTGCTAGCTATCATTTTAGGTGATCGCGTAATGCGGACGTATAATCCTAAGTGGCGCGTTTTAGCGGGCGCTGTTTTGATCGTTTATATAGTGTGGACTGTTAGAACAGGAATGGTTATTAACTTTTAAATGAAGACTTTATACGATGTACAACAACTTTTAGAAAAATATGGCATTTTAGTTCATGTTGGTAAAAGAATCTGGGATATTGAATTGATGGCGCTCGAACTTGATAATATCAATAAAGCCGGTTTAATTGATAAACATGATTATATGATTGCAAAATTGATTTTACGTAGAGAACATAGAATCGAAGAACTAAAAGAGGAAGATAAAAAGAAAAAGGATAGCAAGTAAATTAGTTTAGCGGTATCATTATATTTGTAAGTTTTTATGGAAGGGCAGATTAAGGTTTATGTCGAGTTTTTTAATTATCTTAGATTTAGTTTTATTAGCCATTATTTTAGTTTTTGTAGGTATTTGGGGATGGAATAAGATCCAAGCCAAATCTATCGGCGGTGAATTGACTAATGAAGAATTTAAGGCAGGCATGCGCAAGGCACAAATTATCGATCTGCGTGAAAAAGAACCGTTTAAGCGCAAGCATATTGATGGTGCCCGCAATTTGCCATATACAATGCTTAAATACCAATATAATGAACTTAGAAGTGATTTACCGGTTTATCTTTACTCAGATTCAAACACAATTACTTTGAGAGCTGCCCGTTTCTTAAAGAAGAAGGGCTTTGTTTCAATCCACTGGCTTAAAGGTGGTTTTGAAACTTGGGATGGTAGAACTAAAAAGTCTAAATATTAATAAAAAAAGACACATTTAGAGCTGAAGGAGCCTAAATGTGCTTTTTTGTATCAAAAATAAAATTGAAAAGATGATGATATGCAAAAAGTACTAGCAATAGTAGGGCCAACTGCCATTGGTAAAACAAATTTGGCAATTTCTTTGGCGAAAACATTAAATGGTGAGATTGTCTCTGGTGATTCTATGCAAGTTTACCAAGAAGTGGAAGTCGGTACAGCTAAGGCAACTAAAGAAGAGCAGGCAGAAGTTAAGCATTATTTAGTTGATACACGATCAGTATTTGATGAATATTCTGTCAAAGATTTTGTTGGTGAAGCTACTAAGGCGATCACAGATATTAGTGAAAAAGGTAAATTTCCTATTTTAGCAGGCGGAACAGGCTTTTACGTTAATGCTCTGTTGAATAAAATGCAGTTGGGAGAAAAAAAGGACGAAGACAGCGGAACTTCCCAAAAGTGGGAAGTTTATTTAAAGCAGAATGGACCGCAAAAGTTGTGGGATATTTTAAATGAAAAAGATCCAGAAGCTGCTAAGAAAATCCCAGTTCCTAATTCGCGCAGAACGATGCGGGCATTAACGGTGATTGATCGTACAGGTGAAAAATTTTCACAACAACAAAAAAAGATTGAACCTAGATATGATTATCTGATTATTGGTTTAAATTCTGACAGGCAAGAAATTTATCGCCGAATTAATTTGCGCGTTGATCGCATGATGCAAAAGGGGATGCTAGAGGAGGCAAAGTTTATTTATCAAAATAGGGATAAAGAACATCAAGTATTGCAAGCTATCGCATATAAAGAATTTTTTCCTTATTTTGAAGGCAAAAAAGCTTTAGACGAGTGCGTTGAGCAACTTAAAACTGCATCTAGGCGGTATGCGAAGAGACAGCTGACATACTTTAGAAATCAGTTGCCAGTTAATTGGTTTGATCCATTAAATGATCCTGATTGTAAGGCAAAAATTATTGAAAAAGTAGAGGCATGGAAGAATGAATAATATACCAGATGAATTGCAAAAAATAGTAAAAGAAGTAGATAAACAAATAGCTCCTAAATTGGCAGAAATTGAGGATCAGATTGTTTATAACCAGGCTAAGGTATTGCAAGCATTTCAAGATAATAGCGTAGCAGAAGCTGATTTAAACGGTGCTACAGGCTATGGTGATGATGACATTGGTCGTGATAAGTTAGATCGAGTTTATGCGCAAGTCTTTGACACGGAAGATGCATTAGTGCGCCCTCAGTTTGTTTCAGGTACTCATACTTTGTTTACAGCATTGAATGGTAATTTGAAATATGGCGATACTTTGACTTATTTGACGGGGATGCCATATGATACTTTGCAAAAGGTAATTGGTTTAACTGATGACAAGCGTGGCACTTTGGCTGAAAAAGGCGTTAAGTTTTCATATGTTCCGCTAAAAGATAATTTGGTTGACTATGATGAAGCTGAGAAGATTCTCCGTAGAGATCAGCCTAAGGTGGTAGCGATCCAGAGATCACGTGGTTATTCGACTCGTAAGACTTTTACTATCGACCAAATTAAAGAGATGATTGCTTTTGTTAAGAAAGTTAGTCCACAAAGTATTGTCTTCATTGATAATTGCTACGGTGAATTTTCTGAAAAGCATGAAGCAACAGAATATGGCGCAGATTTAATGGCCGGTTCTTTAATAAAGAATGCCGGTGGTGGTCTTGCTAAGATGGGTGGCTATATTGTCGGTAAAAAAGATTTAGTGGAAAATGCTCGTCTTGCACTTACCGCTCCAGGTTGCACTGATGAAGGAGCAACAATTGGTAACTTGCATGACTTCTATGAGGGCTTTTTCTTAGCACCTAATGTAACTGGTATGGCTGAAAAAGGTATGATTTTTGCGGCAGCCTTGTTTGCTAAAATGGGAATGAATGTCACTCCCGCATGGGATGAAAAGCGTAGCGACATTATTGAAACAATTATCTTTAATGATCCTGACAAAATGATCAAATTCGTTCAAGAAGTACAAAAGAATTCTCCAATTGACTCTTTTGTTACTCCAGAAGCAGTTCCAATGGAAGGCTACGAAGATAAGATTATTATGGCAGCGGGGAACTTTGTTTCAGGCTCAACTATTGAGTTTTCTGCAGATGGTCCAGTTAGACCACCTTATGCGGTTTATATGCAAGGTGGCTTAACATATGCGCATGATAAAGTAGCTGTTATTAATGCTGTAAGGGATACATTCTTTAATCAAAAATAATTTTAAATTTTTACTAGACCAATTTGACATTTATAAATTGGTCTGCTATTGTATTAGTCAGTTCTAGGAGATAAAAATAAATCATAGGACCATATCAATTTAATATTTTTGTTTTTATAGGTGGATAAAACTATGAGTAAACAATATACTGCAGAAGAAATTAGAAAAGAAGTTGAAGATAAAGACGTTAGATTTTTACGTCTTTGCTTTACTGATATTAATGGTACTGAAAAGGCTGTTGAAGTACCTAAGAGTCAATTAGACAAAGTTTTGAATAACGATATTCGTTTTGATGGTTCTTCAATTGATGGCTTTGTTCGTCTTGAAGAAAGTGACATGGTTTTATATCCTGACTTTTCAACTTGGACAGTTTTACCTTGGGGTGATGAACACGGTGGTAAGATTGGACGTTTGATTTGTTCAGTTCATACAACTGATGGCAAGCCTTTTGCAGGTGACCCAAGAAACAACTTGAAGCGTGTTATTGGTCAAATGAAAGAAGCAGGCTTTGATACATTTGATATTGGTTTTGAAATGGAATTTCACCTTTTCAAGTTAGATGAAGATGGTAATTGGACTACCGACGTTCCAGATCATGCATCATACTTTGATATGACTTCAGATGATGAAGGCGCAAGATGTCGTCGTGAAATCGTTGAAACTTTGGAAGGTATGGGCTTTGAAGTTGAAGCAGCTCACCATGAAGTAGGTGATGGTCAACAAGAAATTGACTTTAGATTTGATGATGCATTGACTACTGCAGATAGATGCCAAACCTTCAAGATGGTTACTCGTCAAATTGCAAGAAAGCATGGTTTGTTTGCTACATTTATGGCTAAGCCTGTTGAAGGCCAAGCTGGTAACGGTATGCACAACAATATGTCACTCTTTAAGGGTAAGCGTAATGTCTTCTACGATGAAAATGGTGAATTCCACCTTTCAGATACTGCTCTTTACTTCTTAAATGGTATTTTGGAGCACGCTCGTGCAATTACTGCAATTGGTAACCCAACTGTTAACTCATACAAGCGTTTGATTCCTGGTTTTGAAGCTCCTGTATACATTGCTTGGGCTGCTAAGAACCGTTCACCACTTGTACGTATTCCTAGTGCTGGTGAAATTAACACTCGTTTGGAAATGCGTTCAGCTGACCCAACTGCTAACCCATATCTTTTACTTGCTGCATGTTTGACTGCTGGTCTTAACGGCATTAAGGAACAAAAGATGCCAATGAAGCCAGTTGAAGAAAACATCTTTGAAATGACTGAAGAAGAAAGAGCAGAACATGGTATCAAACCATTGCCAACTACTCTTCACAACGCAATTAAGGCATTTAAGAATGATGATTTAATCAAGTCAGCTTTAGGTGATCACTTAACTCATAGCTTTATTGAATCTAAAGAATTAGAATGGTCTAAGTATTCACAATCAGTTTCAGATTGGGAACGTCAACGTTACATGAACTGGTAAAATAGCTAATTAATAAGAATCCTCATAGTTCGAAGCTATGAGGGGTTTTTTGTTGTATAATCAAAAATGGATATTTTGATTATAACGATGGAGAAAAAAGTTGAACAAAAAGATAAAAGTTGGGTTAATTACTTGTTGTAGTTTGTTACTTTTGACAGGGTGCAGTCCCGTGAGTCATAAAACGCAGCATCAAGAAAAGAAAATAGCGGTAGTCAAAAAACATTCTTCTAAGAAAATCGTAAATGAAGATGGAGTCAGGTTATCTACAAAGCTGACACCTAAAGAAATTGCAAGTGCTATTACGGTGTGTGCTGCAAATAAATATCATGGAACTTGGGTAAAAGTATTAAATGAAGCAAGAACTAATGGCTTAAAAATTAGTTTTCATAATCGAAGCGATTATCCCAAAATCACTAATGGTCAGGGATATGTATATGGAGTAAGTGCTGATAAACAAAATAGTGGAGCATGCTATACATTAAATGATGACCAGATTTTTATCTATGATAATCAAACTGAATTAGGCTCAATTACAGTAGATAAAATGGTTAAATATTTAAATACACATAATAGTGCTGGCATTGTTAAAAGACTAGCTAATGATGTGGTTTTAGGTACAGCTGATAATAATTCAAATGGCTCTAGTACTACGAAAATAGCAGGCGATAGAGGTTTAGATAATGCACCTGCAGAGATGCTAGGAACTTGGTACTCATATGATAATCATGAAAAAGCAACCGTAACTTTTACTGAACATACTATCGAAGAGACAGAAGATGGGCGTACAGTTACGACAGAACTGCATAAAATGAACCCAGATCGTGATCGCGGTGATCATGATCAAGATAAGGCTTATTGGGCTAAAACCAAGCATTGGGCAACTATTTCTAAGTTTAAAGTGCCTGAAAGCAAGCCAAAAGATAATAAGCTGTACTATAACATCTATGGTTGGAATGAAACCGCTGGCGATGGTGAGTTTTATGCTCTCCATACAGAAGAAAGTCAACCTGTATTAATATTAGCTGGAGGTGCAGGCATATGGACCGATGCGGTATATTGGAAAACACCAGAATTAGCTCAAAAATATGCTGGAAAGAAGTTCCATGATTTGCGTTATCGAGAAATGGATTAATTTGCTAAAAAAGCTTTAATGAATTTAACAAAATCAACTTTCTAATGTAAAATGCTATATAATAAAAATGCTAATTAGTATCCCTAATTTTCGTTAGGGGTATTTTTGTATTATCGGGAAGAATGTTGAAAGTATTGCAATGAGCAAAAAGATATTAGTATTAATTTTTTTAATAGCTACAGCTCTAAATCTCAGTGCTTGTAGTCAAAATTCCACTCAGCATGATAAAAGTGTCGACAACAATACTCAAAAGCAAGTTTCAAAGAATTTAACTGCTAATAAATTAACCAAGACATCACAGGCTAGTGCAATTACAATTTATGCAGCCATGAAATATAAAGGAAAATGGCAAGACGCATATAAGCAAGCGGTAAAAAATCATTTAAGTATCAGTATTAAAAGTAAAACAGGTTTTAGCCGTATTTTTAAAGGGCAGGGCTATATTTACCAGGTTACTGGTAACGGAAAAGAACAAAATACTTTCTACACGTTGAAGAAAGATGAAGTCTCATTTTTTAACCATAAAAAGAAAATAGCTACTGTTAGTTTGAATTCGATTTTAACTTTTTTAAATGATCATCAAAAATCTGAAGAAGTGAAAAGATTATCTGCTAAGACTGTATTGGGTGCTCGGATTACTTCAAATAAATATGGGGTTAAAGGGGATGCAGGGTTAGCTTATATTCCTAAAAAACTTCGTGGTATTTGGTACAATAAAAAGGGTAAAAAGCTAGTGATCACTGCTCATACTATTGAAGGAGAAGAGATTCATAGGATATCAACTGCTGTAGTTACTACGGAATCCTTCCAACAAACTAAGCACTGGGCTAGAGCTCGAATCGAGAATATTAATGGTATTGATTGTTATCATGTCCAAAGCTTAGGAGCACAAAACTTTGGCTTTTTGTATACTGTACAAAAAAATGGTAGAAATCCGGCGGTAGTAACCTATAGTGTAGATACCGGAGATTATCTTGATTCCTATTGGAAATCAACAACAATTGCTAAAAATAATGTGAATGCTGAATTTAAAAGCTTAAAGTAAGTATAAGTTTTAGGAAATTTTTGCTTTAAAAGTTGGCATTTATTCTTTTTCATAATATTATTAGGAAAAGCAATAGAAACGAATAAGAAAAGGGGAAATTCTGTTGAAACATAAATTAACTGTGTTGGTTGCAATTTCTGCGGCTTTAACTTTAGCAGGATGCAGTCAAACTACACAAAGCAATACACAATCATCACAATCTAAAACAAGTAAAGTTGCTAAGAATTCAAGTGATAACTCTAGTACTTCAACAGCTAGTTCCAAGAATAAAGATACATATACTAAGTTGTCTGCAAGCAAGATGGATTACAAGACCACTGCCAGTGCCATTGCAGTTTATGCGGCACAAAAATACGGTGATACTTGGGAAATTGCTGTTAATGCCGCTAAGCAAGGAAATTTAGGTGTAGCATTTAGAAGTAAAGATGCTACAGGCATTACCTCAGATAATAGCGGTTATGTTTATGAAGTTAGTGGTACCGGCAAGAGCAGTAATGCGCGTTATATGCTAGCTGGTGATGGTGCCAATAAACAAGTTACTATTTTTGTTAAGCAACGTAATTTAGGAACTACTGGTTTGAAAGATATCGTTGCTTACCTTAACCAAAAGAAAGCTGCTGATTTAGTAAAACAATTAGCTGAAAAAACACAATTAAATGTCAAATTAGAAGGCGATGAAGATGCACAAAAGACTACAACTACTAGTGCTAGTGTGATTCCTTCATCACTTCAAGGTACTTGGTACACTGCTGATACAGGCAACGGCAATATTGACACTTTGACTGTAACTGATAATAAAATTAATGATGAAGCTGGTTTTAGCATGAATGTTAAGGCTAAGAACAGTGGTTCAAGTACTTCAGATGGTTATATGAAGCAAACTACAATTAATGGTATTAGTTTCTATAGCTTTACCAATATGGGTCAAACTCCAGGACAGGGTAGTACATACTTGGCACCACATACTGAAGATGGTCAAAGTGTGATCGTCTCAGCTAATTCAAACGGCCGCACTAATGCTGTTTACTGGAAGAGTGAAGCTCTTGCAAAGAAGAATTCTAATAAGCAATTTAGTGATTTGAAGTATTAGATTATGAATGTAAAAAAGACGTCGATTGTCGACGCCTTTTTTAGTTTGGATTAATTAAATCTTCTAGTTTAAATTTTCCATTTTTGTAATCAATTACAAGAATAGAACAATTGCCAAATCTCTTTTTTAAAAATTGCTGTGGATCAACTCCGATGGCAATTAAGAAATTAAAGCAGGCTCCGGCATGTGAGACGGCAATAACTTTCTCATTGGGTTGGGCTTTAGCCATAAAACTTGAAATTGTATCAAATACACGCTTTTGCACGTCTTTTTGATTTTCACCACCATATTGAACAAAAAAATCGTTGTAAGGAACTTGAGGGTTAAGACGTTCATCTTGACCTTCGAAAGAACCGAAATACTCTTCTTTTAAGCCTTTTAGTCTTTGATAAGATATTTGTTTATTAGTAACAATTTCTAAAGTATCGCTAGCTCTGAGACTGTCAAGAAGTTTGTGTAAATAGATCTTTCTCATCGATTGATTTTTTATTCTTTATTTAGTCAAAATAAGATAACGGACTACATTATGATAATTATAATGTTTGTAAGCCTTTTCACTAACAGAAATAATGTTTTGGTGTAATAATGAAAGCTGAACAGATTTATAAAATTTATGTAGAAAGAGGCACAAGATATGACAGTATATTACAAAGGATTCCCACAAAGCGATCGGGAAGAATATTTGCATATGATTAATGTCGATGAACTTGAACAAAGAGTTAAGAAAATTATGCCAGAAGGGGCATATTACTACATTGCTTCTGGTTCAGAGAATGAATGGACATGGCGTAATAACACCGCAGCCTTTAATCATTGGCAAATTATTCCTCGTGCCTTAACTGACATGGAAAATCCTTCTACAGCTACTGAATTCATGGGGATGAAGCTCAAGACTCCAGTAATGATTTCACCAATTGCATGTCACGGAATTGCACATACAATGGCTGAAGTTGATACGCAAAAGGGTGCTGCAGCTGCTGGTGCATTGTTTGCATCAAGTACCTATGCTAACAAGAGTGTTGAAGATATTGCTAAAGCCGCTCCAGATGCTCCAAGATTTTTCCAACTTTACTTAAGTAAGGATTGGAAATTTAACGAAATGGTCTTTGATGCAATTAAAAAGACAGGTTATAAGGGCATTTATTTGACTGTTGATGCTTTGGTATCAGGTTATCGTGAAGCTAACTTGAGAACTAAATTTACTTATCCAGTTCCATTGGACTTCTTTACCCGCTATCTTGATGGTAAGGGTGAAGGACAAAGTGTAGCTCAAATGTATGCTTCATCAGCTCAAAAGATTGGTCCTGAAGATGTTCGTCGCATTAAGGAAGAAACTGGCTTACCTGTAATTGTTAAGGGTGTTGAATCTGTTGAAGATGCTTATAAAGCAATGGGTGCTGGCGCTGATGGTATTTATGTTACCAACCATGGTGGCCGTCAATTAGATGGTGGTCCTGCAGCTATTGATGTTTTGCCAGCAATTGCCAAGGCTGTTAACCACCAGGTACCAATTATCTTTGATTCCGGCGTACGTCGTGGCTCACATGTCTTTAAAGCATTAGCATTGGGTGCCGATATGGTTGGTATCGGTCGTCCATATCTTTATGGTTTAGCCTTAGGTGGAGCACCAGGTGTTCAAAGTGTAATTGATCAATTAGACAAAGAATTGTTGATCGATATGCAATTAACAGGATGCAAGACTATTGAAGACGTTAAACATGCTAAAATTGCACATATTAATTACACTGCAGATAATTTGGATTCAATTACTTCTCCTGACAGAATGAAGCCATATCCAAAGACAGCCGATAATCAAATTAAGACAAATGGTGCCTCTGATGCAACGTCAGGAGCATCAGAGCATTAAATAACTAATTGAAAAAATCTTCTTTTAATAAGATGATTTTTTTATTTTTAGTAGGTCACTTTCTTAACTAATACTGATATAAGTACGATTATCTGATTAAAAAGAACCGATTATTTAATAACATAAAAATATTTTTAAAAATTTTTATGAGGAATAAAGCTGAATAATTTATAAATACTAATAATAACAGCTGTTATTGTAAGGCCTAAAGTGAAAAATTAGAATAAAATAAGATAACACTACTGAAAACGCATTATTGCCCGACTTGAAAGACTTTTTAAGAGGTATACACTATAAGTGAGCCTATTAAAAGATTAGGGAGTTTAGAATTTTATGGAGGCGTAATTATGAATGTGTTAAGTTTAGCACGTTTCCAATTCGCAATGACGACCATATTCCACTTCTTCTTTGTACCATTTACAATTGGTACAATCTTCGTGGTTGCGATTATGGAATCAATGTATGTCCACACTGGAAACCCTAATTATCGCAAAATGACTAAATTCTGGGGAAATGTCTTCCTCTTAACTTTCGCCGTTGGTGTGGTAACTGGATTAATTCAGGAATTCCAATTCGGTATGAATTGGTCAGATTATTCAAGATTCATGGGTGATATTTTCGGAGCTCCATTAGCATTTGAAGCCTTGCTATCATTCTTTATTGAATCAACATTTATTGGTCTTTGGTTATTTACCTGGGATCGTGTAAAGAAGGGCTTGCACCTATTCTTTGCATGGATGATTGTCTTTGGTACTTTAACTTCAGCACTTTGGATTTTGACAGCTAACTCATTTATGCAGCATCCCGTTGGATTTAGTATCCGCGGTGGTCGTGCAGTCATGGTTGACTTTGGTGCATTGCTTAGCAACCGTCAATTATTATATGAATATACTCACGTAATTTTTGGTGCATTGCTTACCGGTGCTACCATTCTTACAGGTTTAGCTGCATTCCAATTACTTAAAAAACGTAGCATATCAGATGTTAACAAGAAGATTTATCATAAAACTATTCGTTTAGGATTGGTTTTAATGTTAATTTTCTCATCTTGTGAGTTTGTTGCCGGTGACTTCCAAATGAGATATTTGGTTCATGAACAACCAATGAAGTTCGCTGCAGCAGAAGGTGTAACGACTACGACCGGTGAAAAAGCACCATGGACTGTAGTTGGCTATGTCGATCCTAAGACTCATGACATAAAAGGAAACATTGATATTCCCGATGTATTGAGTATTCTTTCATACCACAAGACCACAGGTGCCGTAACTGGTATGAAAGAAGTTAATAAGCAACTTGAAAAGAGATATGGAACTAAGATTGACAATCATAAGATGGATTATTATGTTCCAGCTAACACTTTGTTCTGGTCATTCCGTGTAATGTGTGGCTTTGCTGCATTATTATTCTTAGTTTCAATTGTAGGATTGATCATGACACGCAAAGGCAAAGAAAGTCTTTACAGCCATCGTTGGTGTCTATGGGTACTAGCAATTTTGACTTTCTCACCATTTATTGTTAATACTGCAGGTTGGTTAATTACTGAACTTGGTCGTTATCCATGGACTGTTTATGGACTATTTACTATTGCACAAAGTGTATCACCAAGTGTATCAGCAACATCATTGTTAATTTCCAATATTGTTTACTTCTCATTGTTTACAATTTTGGCAATTGTAATGATTGCTTTAACTGTTCGCTTCTTGCGTAATGACCCAGAAGAATGGGAAAAAGCTGGAGACGAAAAGAGAGCTACTGATCCATTTGCAAAGGGGGCCTTTTAAATGTCAGCGTCAGTTTTGCAAATATTATGGTTTATCTTGTTAGCCGTTTTGTTTTCCGGCTTCTTCTTCCTGGATGGTTTTGACTTCGGTGTGGGAATGGCTGTAAAAACATTAGCTTATAATGATGCCGAAAGAACTCAAATTGTCAGAACTATTGGACCTGTGTGGGATGGTAATGAGGTATGGCTTATTACCGCAGGTGGTGCTATGTTTGCATCATTCCCATATTGGTATGCAACATTATTTTCAGGATACTACATTATTTTGCTGATTATCTTGGTTGGCTTAATTATTCGTGGTGTATCCTTTGAGTTTAGGTCAAAGAGTAGTGCAGCCCATCGTCATATTTGGGATAACATAATGGCAATCGGGAGTTTCCTTGTTCCATTCTTCTTCGGAATCATGTTTATCTCAATGATTAAAGGGATGCCAATCGATGCAAATGGTAATATTTATGGTCATTTCTTCGATTACATTAACTGGTTCTCAGTAGTAGGTGGTGTTGCTTTAACACTTCTTTGCTACTTACATGGTTTGAACTATATTACTTTAAAGACAAAAGGCGTAATTTCAGATCGTGCCCAAAATTATGCTCATGCACTTTACTGGGTACTCTATGTTGGTGAAGTTATTTTTGCTTTACTATTATTCTTCCAAACAGACTTCTTAAAGGTTCATCCAATTTTGACTCTAATCTGCCTAGCTTTAATCGTGGGCTTCTCAGTTGCAGCACACGTTTCAACCTTTAAGAACAAGCAAGGTATCGCTCTTACATTTAGTGGTCTTACCTTGATTTCATTGGTAGCATTAATCTTCTGCGGATTGTTCCCAAGAGTAATGATCTCATCAATTAGTAGCAAATACGATTTGATGATCCAAAGTGCATCATCATCAAATTACACTTTAGTTGTAATGACAATTGCTACTGTAATCTTGGTACCTTGTGTTTTGGCTTACACAATCTGGGCTTACTGGATTTTTCGCAAGCGGATTGCAATGCCTAAAATTGGAGAGGTTAAATAATGATTGATCGACAGCTATTCAAACTTGCTGGCGCTAGTGCAATCATGAGAAAGCTTGCAGTAATTGAGATTCTGCAGGCTTTTTTCATAATTGGTCAGGCTTTGGCATTAAGTGCAGTTTTGACGGGACTTTGGAAAGGTCATGCTTTAAATTGGCTATTATTATTGCTATTTATTGTATGCTTTGCCTTGCGTCAATTGATTAATACTATTAGGGATGCAATTTTAAATAAATATTCTGGAAAAATTGCAGAAGACTTACGAGAAAAACTTTTAACCAAAGTATTTAATGAAGGACAAGCTCTAGTTCAAAAGCAGGGAACGGGTAGCTTGATTACGATGGCTTTGGATGGAGTTGATGAGGTTCGACAATATGTCAAACTGATTTATAGCAAAGTCCTTACGATGATGATCGTTCCGATCATAGTGTTTATCTGCATGCTTTGTTTAAATTGTCTTTCTGCAGTAATTCTGCTTTTGATGTATCCTTTAATTGTTCTTTTCATGATAATTTTGGGACATGCAGCACAAGATAAGGCGATTAAACAATTTGGTCGTTTCCAGGTTTTATCAAATAATTTTATCGATTCCTTACGTGGTATTGATACACTAAAATATTTGGGCCTAAGCAAGCGCTATTCAAAAAGTATTTATCGTTTAAGTGAAAACTTTCGCAAGAAAACAATGGCAGTGTTAAAAGTCGCAATGCTTTCAACTTTTGCTCTTGATTTCTTTACTACTTTATCGATTGCTATCATTGCAGTTTTTCTTGGTTTTGATTTGATGAATGGAAAAATCAATTTATTTCCTGCTTTGGGAATCTTGATTTTAGCACCAGACTTTTTCTTACCAATCCGAGATTTTGCAGGCGATTTTCATGCCACTCTAAATGGAAAAAATGCGTTTAAGAGAATTAATGAGTTAATCGCTGCTCCGAAAGAACCTGTAAAGAAAATTGCATTAACTGACTGGAGTGCAAATGATGAGTTAATAATTAATGACCTGCGTTTCAATTATTTAAAGGGTGCGGAAATTGGACCAATTAATTTTAAGATTAAAGGCTATCAAAAAATCGGAATTATCGGTATGAGTGGTTCTGGTAAGAGTACTTTGATTAACCTAATTAGTGGCTTTTTAACACCAAGTCAAGCTGATATTGAAATAGAAGGTCATAAAACTAACACGATGAACATCCCTGATTGGCAGAGGCAATTAATCTACATTCCGCAACAGCCATATGTTTTTTCAAAGTCTTTACGTGAAAATATTGCTTTTTATCACCCTGAAGCAACTGATCAAGAAATATTGCAGGCTATTCATGTCATGGGATTAGATGATTTATTAAACGACTTGCCTAAGGGCTTAGATACGGTTATCGGTCAAGGTAAAAGAGCTTTGTCTGGTGGTCAAGCGCAAAGAATTGCTTTAGCAAGGGCATTTCTAGATCCTAAACGTAAAGTGATGATCTTTGATGAGCCAACTGCTCACTTAGATATTGAAACTGAAATTGATTTGAAGACTAAAATGTTGCCTTTAATGCAAAAGCGCCTGGTCTTCTTTGCCACTCACCGGTTGCACTGGTTAAAAGAAATGGATTATATCCTAGTCATGAATCATGGACAGCTAGTAGGTCAGGGAACGTTTGCAGATTTGCAGGCAAATAATAGTTACTTTATTGATTTAATTCACGGAATGAGAGGCGAAAGCAATGATCAATAGGATTCCAATTTTAAAAGCTCTAAAAAATGATCGTTGGGTTCGTCCTTTCTTAAAGCGCTACAAAAAAACTTTGATCTTAGCAATTTTCTTGGGTATTTTGACGTTCTTCTGCGGTGGAGGATTGATGTTCTGCGCAGGTTACTTGATTAGTAGATCTGCTGCACGACCTGAAAATATTTTACTAGTTTATGTACCGATAGTTTTGACCAGAGCATTTGGTGTGTTCCGTCCAGCTGTCCGTTATGTTGAACGGTTAGTAAGTCATAACTGGGTCTTTAGAATGACTTCCAAATTCCGCCAGCAGCTTTATGATTCGTTGGAACGGGATGCTACTAATTTTAATAGTAAGTATCAACTAGGCGATATCTTAGGCTTATTGTCTGATGATGTTAGCCACATTCAAAACCTGTATTTAAGATCTATTTTTCCAATGATGGTAGCTTGGGGCCTATATGCAATTATTGTAATTGGCTTAGGTTGGCTATCTCCATTAATGGGATTATGGATGCTAGTAGTTTTTGGCTTAATTATTTTTGCTATTCCAATTTGGTCAGTGCTTGTAAACGGAGCTAGACAGACCTATGAAAAGCAAATGCAAGATAAACTGTATGCTGATCTGACAGATAACGTGATGGGTGTCAACGATTGGGTTTTATCCGGTCGTGGTTCAGCCTTTTTGAAGCTCCATGTTAAAGATCAACAAGAACTTTTTGAAGTTGATCAGGTGATGAAAAAGTTTGAACGTTGGCGTGATTATACTTTTCAGCTAGTATATCTGTTAGCGATTGTCAGTTTGATAATTTGGGGCATGTTTCGCTTTGGTCAAAGAGATACCTATTATACAAACTGGATTGCAGCGTTTGCATTGGCACTATTTCCAACCGTGTCAGCCTTTGCGGGATTGCCAGCCGCAGCTCAGGAAACAAATATTTATAAGGATTCGTTAAATCGATTAAATAATTTACCTGGACCAGAAGTTGAAAATAAGAAAGCAATTACCCTTAAGGCTCCATATGAAATTGATCTTAAGGATGTGCATTATACTTATCCCAAGACTGATAAAGAGATTTTGCACGGTCTTAATTTAACCATTAAGAATGGTGAAAAGTTAGCAATTTTAGGACGTAGTGGTGCTGGTAAAAGCACGCTCGCTTCATTATTGCGTGGAGATCGTACTCCTGATAGCGGTAGTATTACGCTAAATGGAATTTCGACAGATCAATTTGGTGATCAGATTGCTAATTATTTCAGTATAATTAATCAAAATCCTTACTTGTTTAACACAACAATTGGCAATAATCTCCGCTTAGGAAATGAAGATGCTACAGATGATCAATTGTGGGATGTGTTAAGACGAGTAGGATTAGATCAAATGGTTGAAAAACTGCCGCAGGGTTTAGAAACAGAAGTAGATGAAGCAGGTTTACGTTTTTCAGGTGGTGAGCGTCACCGCTTGGCTTTGGCAAGAATTTTGTTAAAAGATACGCCGATTGTATTGCTTGATGAGCCAACAGTAGGATTAGATCCTATTACTGAACAAGCTGTGATCGATACTTTTATGACTCAGCTTAAAGGAAAAACTTTGATTTGGATTACACACCACTTGCAGGGAATTGATCAAATGGATCAGGTTATTTTCCTAGAAGATGGGAAAATTTATATGCAAGGCAGTCCAAAAGAGTTGTGGCAAACTGAGCAGCGTTATCGTGAATTAAAGAGAGCAGATCAAGGTCTGTGAGGAAAAAGCAATGTTAACAAATAAAGTACCTGAAAAAGACGTTAATGATTTATTTACCCGCGTTGCTCCCAATTATGATTTGATGAATAATATGGTCAGTTTGGGCATCCAGAATATTTGGCGGAAACAATTTTTAACCAGATTAAATTTGAAAAGCACAGATCAATGTTTAGATTTATGTTGTGGCACTGGCGATTCTACTATTGCTTTAGCGAAAAAAGTTAAATTGGTAACTGGCCTAGACTTTAATCAAGCAATGTTAAAACTGGCCCACGAAAAGATAGTGAAAAAGCATTTGCAACCGAAAGTTAAATTAGTTAACGGGTATGCAATGAATTTGCCTTTCGCGGCGAGAAGTTTTAATTGTGTTACCATTTGTTTTGGCTTACGCAATGTGCCCGATGCAGAAAAGACCATTAAAGAAGCTTATCGGGTTTTAAAACCTGGCGGACAATTTGCCATTTTAGAAATGTCGCAGCCTAATAATCAGATCATTAAATTAGGTTGGCGTGCGTATTTTGAAATTTTCCCTTATTGGGCAAAGCTGGTTAAGAGCAATGTGCGAGATTATCAATATTTATCTAAAACAAGTAAAGAATTTTTATCTGCTCAACAATTAAAGCAATTATTAGTTAAAAATGGATTTAGTCATGTCGCGGTTAAGAAATTAACTGGTGGAGCGGCAGCGATTCATATAGGAATTAAATAGATAAAAATTAGATGTATCGAAAGGATGTGGGCTAATGGCTTTAAATGTATTTTTGGAATTAATTGAAATTAAGGCCAAGACAGCTAGTGTAATACCATTTTTGTTAGGAATGTGCTTTAGTAAATTTTATTATCATCAACTAAATTGGCAGCTAGCTTTAATCTTCTTTATTGCAATGTTTTTATTCAATATGGTTGTCGATATGTTTGACAATTATTGCGATTATTATCATGCGGATAGTAAGAGTTACCAAGAAAAAACTAATATCATTGGTCGAGAAAATATTAACCCTAAGTTGGTTTTGGGTTTAATAATCGGATTTAGTGTGATTTCGGCATTGTTAGGTATTTATCTTGTAAGTCAAGCTGGGTTGCCTGTTTTATGGATGGGTATCTTCTGTTTTGCCGTTGGGTATCTATATTCGTTTGGTCCGCATCCAATTTCAAGTTTGCCATTAGGCGAGCTATTTTCCGGTTTCACCATGGGCTTTATGATTGTTTTACTGAGCGTATACCTTAATACCTATCAAGTGTTTACCTGGAATTGGTTAACTATTGGACAAATCTTTTTTGTAGCTCTGGCAGATGAATTATGGATCTCTAATTTAATGCTGACCAACAATTTATGTGATGCTCAAGAAGACGAAGATAATCACCGTACGACTATCATTCATTTTATTGGTAAAAAGGGCGGATTAATCGCTTTAACCGTCAAAAATGTATTGGCATTTTTGATTATTGGAATTTTACCTTTCTTGGGACTTGCACCAAAAACTGTTTGGCTAACAATCTTAATCGTTCCATTTATCTATCAACAAAATAAGATAATTATTCATAAACAAGTTAAAACGGAAACCTTTAGTACCGGTGTTAAAACACTGTTAGTAGGGTCTGCCGCATATCTATTTACATATTTCTTAGGAATTATATTTTAAAAGAGTAGGAGGATTCAATCATGAAAAAGATTGTTGTATTAGGTGCTGGTTTTGCCGGCATTAAGACCGTCGTTAAACTGCAAAAAAAATTGCGTGAAGAAGTTAAGATTATTTTAGTTGATCGCAATCCATTTCACTGTGAGACATTCCGTTTGTATGACGTGGTATCTGGTGAAGCGCCATACACCGCAATATCGTATCCAGTAGCAGATGTGATTAATCCAAAGATGACTACCTTTATCCAAGATGAAGTTAAGAAAATTGATTACCAAAATAAAACGGTAGAATTAGCCAAGCATACTCCTTTAAAATATGATTATTGTGTAATTGGATTAGGCTTTACGTTAAGCACATTTGGAATCGATGGCGTGCAAGAACATGCATTGCCTATGTATAATGTGGAATCTGCCGAGGCTATTCGGAATCATCTGTATGCAAGCATGCGTGATTATAAAAAGACTAAGAATCCGAATGATTTGGTAATAACAATGTGTGGGTCAGGCTTTCAGGCAGTAGAAGTAACCAACGCTATAGCTATGAATAGACCTCGTTTTGCCAAATTAGCAGGAGTTAGTCCTGATCAAATCAAAATCAAGATGTTTAATAGCTCTAAGAGAATGTTGCCAATGTTTGGCGATAAGCAATGTAATTATGCTTTGAATAAGATCAAAGAAAATGATATTGATATCATTAATCAAGCGCGCATTAGTCAAATTCAAGCGGATGGCGTTTGCTATAAGATTGGTGATCAAGCTGAAGAAAAGAAGTTGGCAACTAATAACATAATTTGGATGATGGGCTTTAGTGGTAATCCAGTAATTGCGGACTCTGGTTTTAAGGAACAACGTGACAAGATTACAGTAACTGATCATTTAACAGCTCCTGAAAGTGAAGACATCTATGTTTTAGGGGATGTTGCTTCAGTGCCACAACCAGGAAAGAGCTGGCCTTTGCCAAATACTGGTCAATTAGCTTTATCTATGGCTAATTATGCAGCCGATGATATTCATGCGAGAGTGAATGGCTATAGTCGTCCTAACCCATTTGTTTACCATGACTTAGGTGTTGTGGTTGATTTGGGTAAAAGTGCTGTAGGCTTAGCATTAGGCGTTAAATTATATGGCTATTGGGCTTCAGTGATGAAGAAGATCACTATTGATAAATCGATCTTTGAAACCGGCGGCGTTAAAGGAACGTTGTCTATTGGTCGTTTTGACTTTTATCATTAAAATAAAAATTTACATAAATAAAATAAGTGATGGATCTTTGATGATTCATCGCTTATTTGTTTTGGTATTATATTTCTTTCTGAATTCGGTCGGTGAAATCTGATATCTTTTACGAAAAAGACGGTTAAAGCTCTGATAGCTTTGAAAACCGGAAGAAAGTGCAATGTAAGAAATCGTTCCAGAATCCGATTTTAGTAGTTCACTTGCTCTTTTTAAGCGGTAATCGATTATAAATTGTTCTGGACTTTGATTAGAGTTTTTCTCCTGAATTTTTAATCATAAAAAACAAGAATTTATCATAGATCGCGGAAATTGCGGAGTTCATTTTGGTGAAAGTTATGGCAATAGTCGCAGTTGTCATTTAAATCTAGATCAAAAAATAAAAGTTAGAATCTTACAAGATGAATCTTCAGCTGAAATTTTCTTAGATGATGGTAAAAAAGTATTTTCAATGCGAGTTTTTCCTGATGAAAAGCTAACCGAATTTTTGTAACAAGTGAAAATGGTGAAGCTAAAGTAGAAGGTACTATTTATCAATTAGGATCAGCTGAACTATAAAAAAGAAGCATAGAAAGTTCTATGCTCCTTTTTAGTAAGTAGAATACGGAGAAAAATATGCAAAACTTAATTACAGTTGATGAAAAAAATAAAGTTTTTCATTTACACAATAAACAAATATCATATTTATTTTCAGTGGAACAGGGAGCTACTTTAGCTCATTTATATTTTGGTAAAAGAATTCGACAATATCATGGACAGTTAAAATATCCCCGTTTGCTTCGAGGCTTTTCAGGCAATTTGGCTGATGTACTAGGACGTGAGTTTTCTCGTGATACTTTGCCTGAAGAATATAGTAGTGCAGGCGAAATGGATTATCGCACGTCAGCAACGGTTTTATATCAAAAAAATGGTTCAAATTCTATTTTGTTAAGATATAAGAGTTATGAAATAGTTGCAGGGAAGCCAAAATTGAATGGTTTGCCACATAGTCTGGTTAAAGACGAAGATGAAGCCCAAACTTTGATTGTTACTCTTGAAGATCAATTAACTCAGGTGGAATATCAATTGTTTTATACAATTTTTAGAGATTTACCAGTTATTTCTAGAGCTGTAAAAATAATTAATTCTGGAGAAGAAGTCGTTCACTTAAGAAAAGCCGCTTCAATGCAAATTGATTTTGGCAATGAAGATTTTGAAGCAATTACCTTGCCCGGAGCGCATGCCAATGAACGTCATCTGCAAAGAAGCAAGATTGATCAGGGGATTCGCGTCTATGGTAGTCATCGTGGCGCTTCCAGTCATCAGATGAATCCCTTTCTTGCTTTAGTTAGACCTAATACAGATGAATTTGCAGGAGACGCATATGGTTTTACTTTTGTTTATTCAGGTAATCATATGTTTGAACTTGAGAAAGATCAAATTAATCAAATCCGTTTAAATATTGGGATAAACGATTTTAATTTTGATTGGAAACTGGAGCCAAATGAAGATTTTCAGACTCCGGAAGTTTTGATGACTTATTCTCCAAATGGCATAAATCAAATGAGCCAGACATTTCATCAAGTGATTTTTGACCATATTATTCGCAGTAAATTCAAAAATAAGGTTCGACCTATTTTGGTTAATAATTGGGAAGCAACGTATTTCGATTTTAATGAAAAGAAATTACAAACAATTGTTGATCAAGCTAAGGATTTAGGGATTGAAATGTTTGTCTTGGATGATGGCTGGTTTGGACACAGGGATGCGGATAATTCATCTTTAGGCGATTGGTTTGTCGATCAGAGAAAGTTTCCTACTGGTTTGAGTCATTTTATTGATTATGTACATAATCAAGGATTAAAATTTGGTATTTGGTTTGAACCAGAGATGATTTCCTATGATTCTGAATTATATAAAAAACATCCCGATTATTTGATGCATGTTCCTAATAGAATTCCTAATCCAGATCGTCACCAATATGTGCTTGATTTAGGGAGGAAAGAAGTACGACAAAATATTTTTGACCAGATGGTTAAGATCCTAGATCCAAATCAAATTGATTATATTAAATGGGATATGAATCGTCATATCTCAGACATTTATAAAGCAGATTTAACGCCAGATGAGCAGGGTGAAGCATATCATCGTTATATTTTAGGATTATATGATTTGCTTGAAAAATTGACGACCAGATATCCTAATATTTTGTTTGAAGGATGTTCTGATGGTGGCGGTAGATTTGATGCTGGTATGGCTTATTATACACCGCAAATTTGGGCTAGTGATAATAGTGATGCGATTGCTAGATTAAAGATCCAATATGGTACAAGTCTAGTTTATCCGCAATCATTGATGACCTCACATGTTTCCGTGTGTCCAAATGAACAAAATGGTAGAGTAACACCATTAGCTACACGGGGTGCTGTAGCTATGTGGGGAGACCTAGGCTATGAACTTGATTTAACTAAATTGAATGATGATGAAAAAGAAGAAGTTAAAAAGCAAATAACTTTATATAAGCAAATTAGAAAGCTTACTCAATTTGGCACTTTATATCGTTTGAAGTCGCCATTTAATAGTAATCAGACTGCTTGGGAAGTAGTTAGTTCAGATAAACGTGATGTAATTTTAACTGTAGTAAATATTCTGAGTTCAGCTCAGCCTAGCTTTACTAAGCCTAAATTAGCTGGCTTGAATCCAGAATATGATTATAAAAATATCGCCACCAATGAAATAATCGGTGGCGATGAATTAATGGACACAGGTATTTATGATGAGGTGGCCCATCAAGATTTTGTGGCTAAAATGTATCATTTTAAAGCAGTCAATTGATTGCCTTGATTGATTCACGTTTATTTAAGTTGCTGTGACAAGTAACAGTTAGAGGAATACTGATATTTTCAGTAATTAAATCTTTAGCAAGACGGACTGCAGTTTTACCCATTTCTTTGGTATCCATATAAACACTGGAAAGAGTAGGAGTTAAAAAGCGATTGATATCAACATCATCAAAACTTACGACTGAAATATCATCAGGAATAGAAATATGGTGGTTGTTAAGAGCTTTGTAAACGCCTAGTGCCATTGGATCGCTTCCCACTACAATTGCTGTAGGCCGCTCTTTCAATTGAATGACTTGATCAGTAATTTTAAGAGCGGAATCTGCAGACCAATCGGTAATAAAAGAGTGACAATATTGATCCAAGTTGTGCAATTTCATCCAGGAAATATAACGAGTTTCTCTCAAGTCGCATTTTTCAGTAGTGATTTTTCCGTCTAAATCCATAATGGAAGATTTACCACCAATATAAACAATATTTTCATGACCAAGAGAATGAAGAAGATCCAAGATGTAAGTAGTTTTTTCTACGAAGTCATTTCGAATAATATTGCAGTTAAGAATATTAGTGTTGACATCGAGAAAAATTACATTATGATTGATGGTTTGAATCGATTTTATAGCTTCAGGCGTCATTTCACCTTCAATTAATACTGCTCCGTAGTTAGCTAAAATAGACCAATCTTTTTTTGATCATTCATCTTAAAAGGTTGATCAATTCTTAAATGCCATTTTTTAGCTTCATCATTAATCCCCATATGCATATTAAGAAAATATGGATCATCTATTTCTCGTGCATGGTCATGACGCATAATTAATGCAATTGAAAGTTGCGGATCATTTTGTTTAGGGCCCCGCTTTTTCTTGCCTTTGCTGTAATGCAGTTTGTTTGCTACATGAATTACACGTTTTCTTGCTTCGTCATTAATGTGAAAAGTAGGATCATTATTTAAAATGCGGGATACACTTGCAGGTGAAACGCCAGCGATCCGCGCAATATCTCTAATACTTGCCATAAAAGCCACCTCATATTTCTTCTTTTCGTAATTATAACATTTTAAATGAAGCCAAAGAAAAACACGCTATTAAAGCGTGTTTTTTTAGATAATAAAATAGTTTAGACAGTGTGTTGTATAGAAATAATAATCTTATTTATCTTCGTAACCCTTTGGGTGGCCCTTGTGCCACTTCCAAGCAGTTGCGATTACGTCATCAACATTTTCGTGTTTTGGCTTCCAGCCTAAAACAGTTCTTGCCTTAGTTGAATCAGCAACAAGTGAATCAGGGTCACCGCCACGACGTGGTCCCATAGTATAAGGAATATCAATACCAGTAACCTTCTTAGCACTTTCCAAAATTTCAAGGTTGGAGTAACCATGTGCAGTACCCAAGTTGAAGACATCTGACTTGTTAGTCTTCATCATATGCTTCAATGCCAAAATGTGAGCATCGATTAAGTCTTCTACTTGAACATAGTCACGTACATTAGTACCGTCTTTAGTATTGTAATCATCACCAAAGATAGTAAATTTACCATCACCAGAAATAGCACTCTTTAAAATATTTGGAATCAAGTGAGTTTCTGGAGCGTGGTCTTCACCGATAGAACCGTCACTTGAAGCACCAGCAACGTTGAAGTAACGAAGGGCAGTGTACTTAATGCCGTCAGCCTTGTCAGCCCAAGCCATGATCTTTTCCATCATCATCTTGGTTTCACCGTATGGGTTGATAGGGTTAAGTGGAGTGTCTTCTGTGATTGGCAATTTCTTAGGAATACCATAAGTTGCGGCAGAACTTGAGAAGACTAAGTATTTAACGTTGGCATCATTCATAGCTTGTAATAATGAAATCATACCAGTAACGTTGTTGTCGTAATACTTAAGAGGCTTTTTAACTGATTCTGGAACAAGTGAGTAAGCTGCAAAGTGCATTACTGCATCGATCTTTTCATCACGCAAAATCTTTGATACTAAGAAAGTATCTTCGATGTCGCCTTGATAAAACTTGGCTTTAGGATCAACAGCTTTTCTGTGACCAGTGTACAAAGCATCTAAGACAACAACGTCATTGCCTTCTTTAACTAATTCACGAACAGCATGTGAGCCGATATAGCCCGCACCACCGATAACTAAAACTTTCATGTGTATAACTCCTTTAATAGTTGTTAACTTTTTACTGAAATCGATTACATTGTAACACACAATTTAGTAAATGATTTACTAAATTCAATAAAATACTTAAAATTAATTGAGTATAAATGAAAATTCGTGATCTAATTCTGGATTAATATGATAAGCACTCTCAACATCAGAGCCCCAACTATCGATGCCGCCAATGCCTCGAACTGCACCTGCAATTACTAACACAGTTCTGCGAACAAGTGGTAATTCCTCAATATGGGTGGCATTTTCGAGTTCTTCAGCGGTATAAGGCAAACAACTAAAATTGAATGGCTTTTTATCTTGTAGAATTGATAAACTGAATTTTTCATTTGTTTGATCAGAATTATTTTGAGTGGCTTCACGGTTAATAACTAACTTTTTAGTTTGCATGTGCATGCCATTTTCTTGCGGAACCAAATATTTGGTAACCGGTAATCCATCGATATGGAAACGACCTTCTTTAGCTCCGGCCATTCTATCAGGATAAGTTTCGCCGGATAAACCTTCATAATCGAATCCAGTAGCGGCAGTTGGCATAATTAATCGAATACCAATCACAGGTAAGGGTGATAATCCCTTCTTACCATAATAATGCATCGTGACTTTAATGTGACCGACATCATCAATATTATAGATGATTTTTGCATTTGTTGCAGGGATAGTTAAAGTTTGATAAGTAAATGAAATTTGAGCACTGCTTGCATATTCGTGATTGCTGAATTTATTGTTAAATGGAGCAATAGGTAATTCAGGAAAATCATGTTCATCTACTTTTAAATGAATATCAGTACATTTAGTGAATATATCGGCTCCGAGCCATTGAGCGGCCTTTAGATTGAACCCGCTGCCGCGATCGTTATCTGTAGTTGCTCGCCAAAAAGTGGGAGTAGGTACACGATAAAGCCATTCTTTGCCGTGTACTTTTAAAGATTCAAGTCCGCCGCGCTCATAACTAAAGATATATTGAAAATCTTGGCCATTCACGCCAAATGTGCCATCGCCGTAAATAATATGCAATTTTTTATTTGTGTAATCCATAGTAGTATCTAACCTCCTGCATTGCTGGTTTGGGTGTGCGGTCTGCGAACATTAAACCGTCGCCAGAGAATTCATAATCGGAGTGACGATCATCAAAGTCGCCACCGTAACGCAATACGTCCTGTCCGCTGACTGGATCATGCACAAACAGAGCCTGATCGATAAAATCCCAGATAAAGCCGCCCATGTACTGAGGGTATTTATCAATTAGCTTGATGTAAGAGCCCATGCCACCGTCGGAGTTGCCCATATCGTGCATGTATTCACATTCGACAAGTGGCTTTTTAGGATTTTGGAGATATTCTTCTGCCTCTTTAGGTGGCAAATACATACAGCTTTCAAGGTCTGAGATTTCTTTCTTAAATTCTGGTGCATGGAAGACGCCTTCGTAGTGGGTGAGGCGAGAAGAATCGTGATCTTTGTAGAATTTGTTCATAGCGGCGATGTTGCTGCCGGCATATGATTCGTTGCCAAGTGACCAGAATAAGATTGCAGTGTGATTCTTGAAGGTTTCATAATTGCTGCGGGCACGGTCGACGACGACTTCACGCCATTCGGGGATGCTGCCGGGTACATTGGAAGTAGCTTCAACTTGGCCTAACTTTTGCCAGGTACCGTGGGACTCCAAATTGTTTTCCGCCATCATGTAAATTCCGTTTTGATCGCAGAGATAGTACCAAGGAATTTGATTTGGGTAGTGGCAGGTTCTAACGGCATTGATGTTGTTGTGTTTAAAGGTAGCAATGTCTTGCTTCATGTCGGCTAGGGTAATGCTGCGACCACGCTTAGCATCCCATTCGTGACGATTAACGCCGTTGATGATTAATCTTTTGCCGTTAAGCAAAACCACATGATCCTTGGTAATTTCAATTTTTCTAAAACCAAATTGGTAAGGAATAAGTTCAACTAATTTGCCATCTTGGTCATGAACTTCAATGATTAATTGATAAAGGTATGGATCATGGTTGTCCCATAGGTGAACATTGGCAAAAGTTTCGTTTTCAATTTCAACGGTTGATTTAAGTGGCAACTTTTTATTAAGCAAAGTTTTGCCATCGATGTCTTCAACTAAGACGTGGACATTGCCACTGGTTTTACCCATAAAGTGCAATTTAGCGTTGAAGACACCGTCATGGTAATCATTAACAACAGTTGGTTTGATATCTAGATCCATTAGATGAGTCCGAGGTAAGGCTAAGAGTTCAACTGAACGAAAAATACCGGAGAATCTAAACATATCTTGATCTTCTAGCCAGGAAGCAGTGCTGTGTTTGAAGACTTCGACAGCTAAGATGTTGTCTTTTGCTTGAATGTAAGGTGTAAGATCGAATTCGGAAGGTGTGAAACTATCTTCGGCGTAACCGATGAAGTGACCGTTGAGATAGACATACATGGCCCGTTCAACGCCTTCGAATTGAATATGGATGTCATGGCCGGCTAAAGCAGGATTTAAGTCAAAGTGTTTAAGATATGAACCGACTGTGTTGTCTTTTCCTTGACTAAAATCGCCATTCTTGATGCCGCGCCCCAGGGTATAGGCAGGTTTACGATAGATTTTGCTTTCCCAGGGATACAGAATGTTAGTGTATTGATTTTGGGCGTAGCCGTTTAATTCAATTTCACTAGGAACGGGGATGGTGTCAAAGGAAGATGAGTCAAAGCTGCGTTTGTAAAAATCAATGGGCCGGCTTTGAGGATCTTTTGAAAAATGAAACTGCCAGGCACCGTTGAGGCTTTGTTTAAAACTGCTGCTGTGGTTTTGCCATTCACGGTAATCTTTGTAAAAGGGATGATCACTGTGAGCTGGCAGTTGATTAATCCTGAAGACTTCGGGATCATCAAGCCATTTGATATTTGCTTTCATGATAAGACCTAGTTTCTATAAAAAAATATATTTTGAAAACGGTTTTATTATAACACCAAATTAAATAATTTATCAAATAAATAAATAATTTAGTAATATAAAGTAAATAAATTAATTGACAAATCTCGAGAAAAATATTTTTGAATAAAATTGATCTTTATTGGAATTAAGTAAATATTTTGTATAATAAAGACAGGAATATTAGTAAATGGGAAAGAAATAATTATGACAACTATTAAAGAAATTGCACAAAAGTCGGGGTATTCTTCTGCGACTGTTTCGCGGTTGCTCAATAATGATCCTAACTTATCGATTACTGCAGATACCAAAAATAAAATTTTAGAAATTGCTAATAAGCTTGGTTATTGGAAAGACCACCAAGAAAAGGAAATTAAGCCTACAATTGCGCTTCTTTACCGCACTAACCATAAAGAACAGTTGCAAGATGAGTATTTTACTTCTTTAAAGCAAACCTTGGTAGAAACCGTTAAGCAAGAATCAATGAAGATGAAGACCTTTTACAATGCGGCTGACTTAATTGAAAATGCCTCATTGTTCCAAGGTTTTATTGGAGTAGGAGCAGCGCCAATCGGAAATGCTGAGTTGGTAAAATTGCACGAAGTTTTACCAAATGGGGTGTTTGTTGATACTAATCCAGCTCCCGAATTGTTCGATTCAATTAGACCTAACTTAACTTTAACAGTTAAGAATGCTATTGATTTGTTTATTAAAAACGGCTATGAATCGATTGGTTTTATTGGTGGTGTTGGCCCTAAGCATGATCATATTCAAGAAAATGATCCACGTTCCGTTGCCTTTGCGGAATATATGAAGGTTCGCGGAAAAGATGACAGCAACATGTTCGTTTCAGGACCATTCAGCGTTGAAAATGGTTATAAGCTTGGCAAAGAAGTAATAGAGAAGTGCAAGAACAATTTACCAGATGCATTTTTAATTGCTTCTGATACATTAGCAGTCGGTGTTTTACAGGCCTTTAACGAAGAAAATATTAACGTACCAAAAGATACCGCAATCTTGAGTATCAATAACAGTAATGTAGTGAAGTACGTATCACCACCACTTTCTTCTTACAACATCAACCAGCAGGAAATGATTGATTTAGCTTTAACTATGCTGACCAATTTAATTATTCAACCCGATCGTGCGCATATTGATGTGAATATGAACACTAACTTGGTGGTACGTAAAAGCTTTATTCCTAAAGGTGAGTAAATTTTTTAGTAAATAAAAATTTTTCATTTTGAATATTTTGAAAAGAGAATGCTGAAGCATAGCATTCTCTTTTATTTTTACTATAAGTAAATAGTTTAGTTATATTAAATAAATAATTTACCAAAACTGATACTAAGCGTATACTCAGATATGTAAACGATTACAGATGATAACAATTTAGGAGGAAGCATTATGACAAACAGTCATAAAAATTCAGGGAAACAAATAATTTCCTATGCATCATTCTGTCTGGGTAACTTAGGACACGCAGCTTTTTATGGTGTAATGAGTACATACTTTATTATTTTTATTACTAGCGGAATGTTCAGTGGGCTAGAGCAATCAGTAGCTGATAAATTGATTGGTTTAATCACTGGCTTAATGGTAGTGATTAGAATTGTCGAGTTGGTTATTGACCCAATCTTGGGCAACATAGTTGATAATACCAAAACAAGATGGGGGAAGTTTAAGCCATGGATTTTCTTGGGTACTGTAGTTAGTGCAGTATTATTATTAATTTTATTTACTGGAATCTTTGGCTTAGCGCAAAGCAATTGGATTCTTTTCGCTATCTTATTCGTAATTATCTACATCGGTTTTGATATCTTCTATTCATTATCCGATGTTTCATATTGGGGTATGGTTCCGGCTTTAAGTGAAGATTCACATGAGCGTGGTATTTATACTTCATTGGGTGCCTTTTCAGGTGCTATTGGTTGGAACGGTTTAGCAATTATCGTTGTTCCATTAGTAACTGGGGTAACTTATGCAGTTACTGGTAAACATGAAGAAGGCGCACCAGGTTGGCTTGCCTTTGCGGCCGTAATTTCAGCTTTAGCAATTGTTTGTGCCATTATTGTTTGCTTAGGTACTAAAGAAAAGCACAATTTAATTAGAAATTCAGCCAAGCAGAAAACTACTTTGCCTCAAGTCTTCAGTGCTATTTTCCATAACGATCAAATTCTTTGGCCGAGTTTAGCCTACTTAGTCTTTTCACTTGCTAACACTATTACTAACGGGGTTTTGTTCTACCTGTACAAGTTTGTCATTGGTAAACCAGGCGAATTCTGGGTTGTAGGGCTTGCTGCAACGATTGTAGGGTTCTGTGTCAGTCCATTATTCCCAGTTTTAAATAAGTACATTCCAAGAAAATGGTTGTTTGTTGCAGGTCAAACTTGCATGATCTGTGCTTATCTTTTATTCATTTTCTGCCGTGATAATGTTGTGTTAATGGACTTAGGGTTGGTTTTATTCAACATCAACTTTGCTCAATTAGTAACTGTTTTGACCTTAACTGATGCGATTGAATATGGTCAGCTTAAGAGTGGTCAAAGAAACGAGGCCGTCGTTTTGGCAGTTCGTCCAATGATCGATAAATTCACTGGTGCTGTTTCTAATGCTTTGGTTGGATATGTAGCTATTGCAGCTGGTATGACAGGTGCCGCAACTGCTGCCGACATGACAGCACACGATATCAGCACTTTTAATACAATGGCCTTATATATTCCTTTAATCTTAGCTGTAATTTCAATCATCGTGTTCTTAAGCAAAGTAACTTTGACCGAAAAGAAACACGCCGAAGTTGTTGAAGAATTGAAGACTAAGCTTGCTGAAGGTGAAATCGAAAAAGACGATTCAACTAAAGCAAGACCTAGACAGCAAAAGATTTACGCACCAGCCGATGGTGAATTGATGCAAATGTCCTCCGTCGTCGACGAAGATGGTAAGCCATTCCCAGGAAAGGGATTCGCAATCAAACCAAGTGCCGGCAAGATCTATGCACCATTCGATGGTAAGATTAGATTTACCTTTGGTACAAAACACGCCTTTGAGATTATCTCAGATAATGGCTTGCAAGTAGTCGTCCACGTTGGTCTTGGAACAGTAAACTTGCGTGGTGAAGGCTTTGAAACGTATTATGATGATGGACAAGAAGTCAAGAAGGGCAACTTATTACTAGAATTTGATCGTGATTTGACTCTTAAGAATGGCTACAAGGATACGATCGTTACCTTCTACACTCAACCAGGTAGAATTAAAAAAGCTAGTCCAATTAAAGCAGGTTCTACTGTAAAACACGGTGATGAAGTAGTAGAAGTCCAGTTTAAGTAGAGGTTTAAAAATGACAAAAACATTATCACGTTTTCTTTATGGTGGGGACTACAATCCCGATCAATGGACAGAAGAAACATGGCCTGAAGACATTAAGGTCTTTAAAAAGGCAGATTTAAATTCAGCTACAATTAATATTTTCTCTTGGGCAGTTCTGGAACCTAGAGAAGGAGTCTATGACTTTTCTAAATTAGACAAGATCGTTCAAGAATTATCTGATGCAAACTTTAATATTGTGATGGGTACGGCAACAGCCGCAATGCCAGCCTGGATGTTTAAAAAGTATCCGGATATCGCAAGAGTTGATTACCAAGGCAGACGTCACGTCTTTGGTCAGCGGCACAATTTCTGTCCGAACAGCAAGAATTATCAAAGACTGGATAGTGAGTTAGTTAAAAAATTGGCCCAGCACTACGCTGACAATCCGCATATCGTAGTTTGGCACGTGAACAATGAATACGGTGGCAACTGTTACTGTGGAAATTGTCAAAACGCCTTCCGTGACTGGTTGAGAAACAAATATAAGACCTTGGGTGCGCTCAACAAGGCTTGGAACATGAATGTTTGGAGTCACACGATTTATGACTGGGATGAAATTGTTGTTCCAAACGAGTTGGGGGATGCATGGGGGCCAGAAAGTAGCGAAACCATTGTTGCTGGCCTTTCAATCGACTACTTGCGCTTTCAATCTGAAAGTTTGCAAAACCTCTTCAAGATGGAAAAGGCAGTCATCAAGAAGTACGATCCTGAAACGCCTGTAACTACTAACTTCCACAGTTTGCCAAACAAGATGATTGACTATCAAAAGTGGGCCAAGGATCAAGATATTATTTCCTATGATAGTTATCCAACTTACGACGCACCTGCTTATAAGCCAGCATTCTTGTATGACTTAATGAGAAGCCTTAAGCATCAACCATTTATGTTAATGGAATCTGCACCTTCACAAGTTAACTGGCAATCTTACAGTCCACTAAAGCGTCCAGGTCAAATGGCCGCAACTGAATTGCAAGCTGTTGCTCACGGTGCTGACACTGTTCAGTTCTTCCAATTAAAGCAAGCAGTGGGTGGTTCCGAAAAATTCCACAGTGCAATTATTGCTCATTCACAAAGAACCGATACTAGAGCCTTCCGTGAATTGGCTGATTTGGGTCAAAAATTAAAGGAGGCTGGTCCAACAATCTTAGGTTCAAAGACTAAAGCTAAAGTCGCAATTGTCTTTGATTGGAGCAACTTCTGGTCGTACGAATATGTTGATGGCATTACTCAAGATTTGAATTATGTTGACTCAATTTTGGACTACTACCGTCAATTCTATGAACGCAACATTCCAACCGATATTATTGGTGTTGATGATGACTTTAGTAACTATGACTTGGTTGTTGCACCAGTGCTTTACATGGTTAAAGCAGGTTTAGCTGAAAAGATCAACAGCTATGTTGAAAAGGGCGGCCACTTCGTTACTACCTACATGTCAGGTATGGTTGATTCAACTGACAATGTTTACCTTGGCGGCTATCCTGGTCCATTGAAAGATGTCACCGGCATCTGGGTTGAAGAAAGCGACGCAATGGTTCTAGGTCAAAAAGTTAGAGTTAAGATGGATGACAAGGAATACGAAACCAGCTTAATGTGTGATTTGATTCATCCAAATAAGGCCAAAGTTTTGGCAAGCTACGCTGATGAGTTTTACGCTGGCACTGCTGCGATTACTGAAAATGATTATGGCAAAGGCAAGGCTTGGTACGTTGGAACCAAGTTAGGTCACCAAGGTTTGACACAATTATTCAACCACATTGTGCTTGAAACTGGAGTTGAATCATTAGTTTGCGACAGCCATAAGCTTGAAGTAACTAAGCGTGTCACAGCAGATGGCAAGAAACTTTACTTCGTGCTTAACATGAGCAATGAAGAAAGAGAATTGCCAAATAAATTTGCGGATTATGAAGACATCTTAACTGGTGAAAAAGCTAAGAGTTCAATGAAAGGATGGGATGTCCAAGTCTTAACCAAGTAACAAATCCTATTTCTTTCCCTCGAATTTAGATCAATAAATAAGGAAGCTAGGCGAAATGTCTAACTTCCTTTTTGTGTTGCTTATATATTTTTTATAAATAGTTCTAAGATCATTAAAACGATAGTGAAAATGACGCCTGCTTTAAATACTAGTACAAATAGTGGGTAATCTAGTAGCCAGTACGATAGTATAAATACCCTCTAAATATAAGAAAAAAACATCAGCTAATTTAGGATCTGCGGAATTACTTAAGATTGATCAAGATTACGGTTCTTTAGAAGTAGGAAAATATGCAGATTTCTTAGTGCTGAAAGATAATCCGTTAAAAGACGTATCTGCAGTTGAACAAGCTGATAAATAAGTTTATCAACATGGTGAAAGAAAATTTTAATAAGCAAAATGGTCTTAGTGTGAGCAAAGGCTATTTTTTTGCAGACAAACGTCTGGCTTTTTTAGTTTACCTAATTAAATATTTTATTTATTCTAGTAAACTATTTACTAAAAGAAGTGAAAGAGATATACTAGTAGTTGAAAACGATTACAGTACAAACTTGAGGTACAAACAATGAATAAAGAAGAATTACTTACTGAATACGAAAAAACTTTTGGTGAAAAGGGACAAGATGTATTCTTCTCACCAGGTAGAATTAACGTTATTGGTGAACACACCGACTATAATGGTGGGCATGTTTTCCCAGCCGCAATTAGCTTAGGTGTTTATGGAGTTTATGGTCCAAGAGAAGACAAGAAAGTACGTCTTTTCTCAGGCAACGTAGATGGCGAGATCGTTGAATTTGATATTGATGATACAACTGCTGAAAAAGATGAAGACCGTTTCTGGGCTAACTATTTCAAGGGTATGATCACTTATTTACGTGAGAAATATAATGGCATTGATCATGGCTTTAACTTATATATCGAAGCTAATTTGCCATCAGGTTCAGGTCTTTCATCAAGTGCCGCCATTGAAATGTTAATGGGAATCATCTTGAAAGATGAATTTAACTTAGACGTTGATCGCGTTAGCCTAGCTAAGATGGGTCAAAGAACTGAAAATGAATTTGTCGGCTTAAATTCAGGAATTATGGATCAATTTGCCTGCATTATGGGTAAAAAAGATAGTGCAATTTTCTTAGACTGCAACACCTTAAAGTATGAATACATGCCACTTGCATTAGGCGATTACGAAATTATTATCATGGCAACTAACAAACCACATACTTTAGCTGATTCTGCTTATAATGATAGGGTTGCTGAATGTGGTCGTGCTCTTAAAAAGTTGCAACAAAAGCTTGATATTAAGGCATTAGGTGAACTTGATAACGATACTTTTGATGAATATTCTTACCTCATCAATGATGAAACAGAAATTAAACGTGCGCGTCATGCAGTTAGTGAAAATCAAAGAACTTTACGTGCAACTCAAGCAATGAAAGACGGCGATCTTGAAAAACTTGGTCGTTTAATTAATGCTTCTCACGAATCTCTTCACTATGATTATGAAGTAACTGGTAAAGAGCTCGATACTTTGGCAGAAGCTTCATGGAAACAACCTGGAGTGCTCGGTGCCAGAATGATCGGCGGTGGCTTTGGCGGTAGTGCAATTGCTATTGTTAAGAAGTCAGAGGCTGAGAACTTTAAGAAGAATGTTGGTAAGATTTACCGCGATACAATCGGTTATGATGCTAGCTTCTATGATGCAGAAATCGTTGATGGTACTAAGAGAATTTAATTAGTGTGAGAAGGAAAAGTTATGAAGGTTATTGAAAAATTTGCGGGTGAAGTTATTAATAGTGGTGCTTACGAGCCATTAGATCGAGTATATGTTATTAACAAAATTAGAGGATTAGTTGGTGATCATGATGAAGAAGAAAACGATAAGCCAGCTGCCAAGCAATTAGTTGACTTGGCCGTTAAAAATGAAAAAATTCCTGACGATATCACCTCACGTGAAGTCTTGAATGATCAATTATATGATTTAGCTACGCCAACACCATCTAAGACTAATAGTATTTTCTGGCAAAAAATGCAAAGGTCTTCAGAGAAGGCTACAGATTGGTTTTATAAATTATGTGAAGACAATAATTATGTTAAAAAAGAGGCTATTGCCAAAAATGTTGTCTTCTCCGGCACTAGCTCAAAAGGTCATGGCTTAGAAATTACGATTAATTTATCTAAACCTGAAAAAGATCCTAAGGCTATTGCTGCAGCAGCTCATGCCACAGGCAAGAAGTATCCTCAATGTGCACTTTGCCTTGAAAATGAAGGCTATTTAGGTGGCTATGGTAAAAATGCCCGTTCTAATTTAAGAATCATTCGGATGAATATTGCAGGTAAGCCCTGGGGCTTCCAATATTCACCATACGCTTACTTCAATGAACACTGTATTTTCTTAGATCAAAAGCATATTCCAATGGTAATCAATCAACAAACTTTAATTAATTTGGTAGAAATTGAAAAGATCTTCCCACACTATTTCGTTGGTTCTAACGCTGACTTGCCAATTGTTGGTGGTTCAATGTTAGCACATGAGCACTACCAAGGTGGTCGTCATACCTTCCCAATGATGAAGGCGGGCATCAAGAAGACCATTGTCTTTGATTCATATCCAACTGTAATGGCTGGGATCGTTGACTGGCCAATGAGCGACTTGCGTTTAACTAGTGAAAATTCACTTGACTTAATTGACCTTGGTGCAAAGATTATCAAATTCTGGGATAACTATTCAGACACTGCACGCAGCATTAAAGCTTACGATGGTAAGACTCGTCACCACACGGTAACGCCAATCATGCACCGTGAAGGCAAGAACTTCGTGCTCGATCTAGTTTTGCGTGATAACAATACTAGTGGTCAATATCCTTTGGGCATTTTCCACCCACACGAAAAGTTATGGCACATTAAGAAGGAAAACATCGGCTTAATTGAAGTAATGGGTCGTGCTATTTTGCCAGGACGTCTTAAGAGTGAACTTGAAGAAGTAAAGAAATACTGGCTGGGTGAAGATAACAATATGGCTGCTAGTCATAAAGAATGGGCTGATCAAGTTAAGGCTGAAAACGAAATTAGCTGGGACAATGTTGATCAAGTAATGCAGCAATCACTTGTCGAAGTATTTGAACAAGTTCTTCAGGATGCTGGCGTGTTTAAGAATGATGCAGACGGTGATGAAGGCTGGGATAAATTTATTACAGCTTTAACCAAAAAGATTAAGTAAAGTAATTGAAGCGAGATCTTGAGGGTCTCGCTTTTTGTTACCGGTAACGCATATGTTATTGATAAGAAATACTTTATAATATTAATGAAAGCGAATACAAAAAAGAAAAGGCGAGAATATGAAAACAAGTTTTAATAAATATGGTCGAAAAGATGGCAAAGATCTTTGTGAAATTAGTTTAAAAAATGACAACGGCATGGTTGTTAAGGTACTTAACTATGGTGCAACGCTAGAAAAAGTTTTGCTTAACGACAAGAATATGATTTTGTCATTAAATTCACCAGCTGATTATTCTCAAGAAAGAAATTATTTAGGTGGTACAGTTGGCCGAATTGCCGGTAGAGTCAGAAAAGGTCAATGGAGACATGGTCTTGAAATTCATCAATTGCCAATCAACGAAGGTGAGAATCATATTCATGGCGGAATTGGTACAGATACTGAAGTATGGGATTTTGAACCTTCTTGTGATGAAAACAGTGCACGAGTAGATTTAACGTTATTTGATCCAGATGGTCATAATGATTATCCAGGCAATTTAAAGATTCATGTCAAATATGAATTGGACAATGATGATACTTTGCATTATTCAATTAATGCGGTGAGTGACCAATTAACTATTTTTAATCCGGTAAATCATGTTTACTTTACCTTGGGTGAAAAAGATAATATCAAAGATCTTAAGCTAAAAATGAATGCTGATTATTATTTGCCAGTTGATCACTCTGGAATGCCTGATCGTGGAATGGAAGAAGTTGCTGGTACTGCTTTTGATTTTAGAAAGACTAAGCGTGTAGGGGATGCTTTGGAAGCTGACGATCCTCAAATCAAAGACAGAGGAGGCATGGATCATCCATTTATTTTAAATGGTAATCAACCTGGTGCAGTGTTAAGTTCTGCAGATCATAAGGTGATTGTGAATACTGATGCACCATCATTGATTATTTATACTGGTAATGGTTTTGATCATACTGGTAAGTACACTGCTGATTTCGGCCAATATGCGGGAATTACTTTTGAAGCACAAATTCCACCGGCTGAAGGCTATGATTTGGGGCGCATTACTTTGTTACCAGGTGAAGAATTTAAGCGCAATGTAAGTTGGAAATTTGAGTAAAGATATGGGATTGGAAATTAATTATTTCCAATCCTTTTTTTGCTTGTCTCAGTGTTTAATACAAGTAAGAATTTTCTTAAGATAGTATAATTTAGCTATAGTTTATGAAACGAGGTAACTATATGCGTTTAGGAAAAGTGATTATTATATCTGCACTCTTGGGAGTCAGTACTCCGTTCTTAGTAAAGCAGACTCCAGTTGTTCAAGCAGCACAAGAAACGCAAAATAATACGTTTACTCTGGAAATTGCTTCTTATGCTTATCGCAAAGATGGTAAACAGGTTCATCTAGATGAGTTGCGGGATGCAAATGGAGAGAAAGTGGCTTTAAAACAAAATGGCCAGGTCACTTTGATTCCGAAGGGAACGGTTCTTAAATATTATGGTAAGCCTGTCCCGTTGAAAACATATATTGGTACTTCGTCTCAGACTAGTAACGGCGATATTAAGATGTATTACAGCATTGGTAATGGTTATTATATTAATGCTAAAAATGTTGGCTTGCCAAATGGTCCAGCCAATTTGACTATCGATCATAATTCATATGTGTACAATTATAAAGGCCAACGTAAAAAGGCAAAAACAATAAAAAAGAATACTACTCTAGAAGTACCTGGTAAATTTGAAGAAATTAATTCTCCTAAAAAGTTTTATTCTGAGTACTTGTCTTCCTCCGGTATTAAATTTGTTTCTTGGCAAAAGCGGCATCGTTTTTGGTTAAAGTATAAGACAATTCATGGTAAACAATACTACCGCATTGGCAAGAATCGCTATATCAAGGCAAATAATGTGCGCTATCTTGATGGTAAGCCGATTTACGTCGATAAGAAAGAGACTACCGTTGTTTTGAAGAGCGGTCAGCAAATCGTCAATAGAAATTCTAATCGTGAAAGTGGACGTTACTATAAAAAAGGTAAGAAACTAGTAGTTGATAAGTATATTTCAACTTTCCGCGGCTATCCTGATGACTTCTGGTTCAAAACAGGAGTTGGAGATTCAGTTTTCTACCATGTTAAAGGAACCAAGGATGATTGGTTTTGGGGACGTGTCTCCGAAGTTGATGTCAAACGTCATATTGAACCGGTTAATGTTTTTAATCAAAAGAATACAACTATTCAGGCAAAGCCGGAAATTACCAAGGCCGCGATTTACAATAGTCATGGTGAACAAGAGTATGACGACAAGTTCTTAAAAGCTACTAATTACAATCAAGCTGGATATTATCCAATAATTGTTAAAGAACTAAAATATATTTACGTTCCAAGTAGCAAGAAAGTAGAGTTGTTCTATCGGATAAAGAATAATGACTACATGCAATTCTTTGTTAATAAAGAGAGGAAAGGCATTGGATCGGACCCTAGAATTAACGACTTCTATTTGAAAGTTGAAGACTTTGAATATGTTGCTGGTCCAAAATTAACGCCAGTTAACACGCCTGCTGAAGCTGAGAAAGATAAATAATGGAGAATCAATAAGTAAAAAAGATTGGAAACCAAATGATTTCCAATCTTTTTATTTCGTCAAACTTTGGCGATAGATTTTTGGACTGAAGCCAGAATACTTCTTGAATGCCTTTGAAAAGGTAAATTCATCATTATAACCAATAATTCTTGAAATCTCCTGAATCGTATTATCAGTATTAGCTAGATATTCTTTAGCTTGTTCCATCCGTAAATTGATCAAAAATTGTTGTGGAGAAAGCCCTAGATTGTTTTTAAAAAGAGTATAAAGATAACTGCGAGAAAGATCCATCTTGTTGCAAAGATCAATGATTGACAGAGATGAATCTTCGAAGTTTTGTCTTAAATAAGTAATAGCAGCACGCAATTGCTCGTCCTTAGTGGCTGAATTCTTTCTTCTCTTGGTAGGATATTCAATATTCAAATTGTAAAAAGTGTAATAAAGCAAAGCTTCGATCAGTATGTCATTAGTAAGAGAGCTAGGTGAATGTGCGGCCTCAAATAAATTCTGCAGGCTCTGACAAAATTTGCTGTCCTGAACCTGCCTTAAATAATTTTGCGTAGATAAAATTGAGTCTGAAAGCATCGCTCTAATTTTAATACCGGATAATCCTAACCAAAAATAACTCCAAGGCTCTTTACTATCTGCTTGATAAAAGCAGGGTACGCCTTTAGGAAGAATAAACACATCCCCAGCTTGCAAGGTAACCATGGAGTGATTTGCCGAAGCAAAAGTTCCTTTACCTCGTTGAATGTAGTGAATAACATAGTTGTCACGCACATTATTACCTTTAAAAGTGTAATTAGGTGCACAATTTTCTTGTCCCCAGAATAAAATATTGCTTTCTAAGCTTTTATTGCTTAATGCTCTGTATGATCCATCCATAAAAATTCCTCAATTTTACTATTTATACATGTCTTTATGTCTTTAGATTTGCTATATAATACAATGATATCACTGATTGGTGAATTAAACATGTTTTTATGTTCATTAAAAATAATGACATAAATCGTGATGACAGTGCTATGGTTAAAAATTCTTCTCTGACAGATAATAATAACTATAATGAAAGCGAATACATGAACGCTATAGAGGGGGAAAGATCTGATGAAAAAAGATCAAGGAAAAATGTCAATAGGCGCACGACTAGCTTATAGTTTTGGTGCCTTTGGTAATGATTCATTCTATGGATTGTTATCAGGATATTTAATTATGTTTATTACGTCACACTTGTTTAATACTGGTAATGCGGCAGAAGATGCCAAAATGATCAGTATCGTGACATTGATTATCATGGGTTTAAGAATTGTAGAATTATTCATTGACCCATTTATCGGTAATGCGATTGACCGTACTAAAACTCGTTGGGGTCACTTCCGTCCATGGGTTGTAGTTGGTGGTTCAATCTCTGCAGTCATTCTTTTAATGTTATTTACTAACCTAGGTGGTTTGTATCAAAAGAATGCTATCTTATACATGATTGTCTTTGGTGTTTTGTATATCACCATGGATATCTTCTATTCATTTAAGGATGTCGGCTTTTGGTCAATGCTTCCATCATTAACTACTGATTCACGTGAACGTGAAAAGACAGCTACTTATGCTCGTGTTGGTTCAACTGTCGGTGGTGGTTTAGTTGGTATCCTAGTTATGCCAGCTGTAATCTTCTTCTCAGCCAAAGCTACTTCAACTGGTGATGACAGAGGTTGGTTTATTTTTGCAGCAATCATTTGTGGTATCGCATTTGTTTCTGCTTGGTGTGTTGGTTTATTCACTCGTGAAGTAAACAGTGATATTCGTAAGAATAAAAAAGATACTAAAGGTATCGTTGGTATCTTTAAAGCATTATCTGGTAACGACCAATTAATGTGGGTAGCTTTAGCTTACTTATTCTACGGTATTGGTATTAACATTACCAACTCTCTTGAAGTCTACTACTTCACTTACATTATGGGTATGCCAAAGGCATTCTCAATCTTTTCAACCATTAACATTTTATTAGGTATTATTGCAACATCATTGTTCCCGATCTTGTCTAAGAGAATGAGTCGTAAAGCACTTTTCACAAGTTGCTTAGTTGTAATGCTTTGTGCAATGGGAATCTTTGCTTTTGCAGGTAGCAATCTTCCATTAGTTTTACTTGCTGCATCATTATTCGGTTTCCCACAACAAATGGTCTTCTTGATCGTTTTAATGATTATTACCGACTCTGTTGAATATGGTCAATTAAAACTTGGTCACCGTGACGAATCACTTGCTTTGTCAGTTCGTCCATTGATCGATAAATTCGGTGGTGCCGTTTCTAACGGTGTTGTTGGTCAAATTGCCATCATGGCAGGTATGACTACAGGTGCAACAGCCGCATCAATTACCGCTGCTGGTAAGATGAACTTTAAGTTGATGATGTTTGCTGTACCAGCCGTAATGCTTGTTATTGCGATTATTATCTTTGCTACTAAGGTCATCTTAAGTGAACAAAAGCACGCAGAAATTGTTGCTGAACTTGAAAAAACTTGGGGTAAGAAGTATGCTGGCGATCAAGATGCTGCTAAGTCAGCTACTGGTCAAATTGAATTAGCTACTCCAATTGCTGGTAAGTTAATGAATTTATCAGAAGTTAACGATCAAACATTCTCAAGTGGCTCTGTTGGCCAAGGCTTTGCAATTAAGCCAGAAGATGGTCGAGTATTAGCACCATTTGACGCAACTGTTCGTCAGGTCTTTACTACTAGACACGCAGTTGGTCTTGTTGGTGATAATGGATTAGTATTATTAATTCACATTGGTCTTGGCACCGTTAAATTAAAGGGTACTGGCTTTGTCTCATATGTTGAAGAAGGTCAAAAAGTTAAGAAGGGCCAAGAATTAATCGAATTCTGGGATCCAACTATTAAGAAGGCTGGACTTGATGATACTGTAATTGTAGTAGTTACTAACTCAAATGAATTTGAAAATATTAAATTAACAGCTAAGGCAGGTACTGAGGTCAAGGCAGAAGATGAAGTCATGACTTTGGCAGCTAAAGAAAAAGTTGAAGCTAAATAGGAGAAAAATTATGGCAGAAGAATTAATTACTTTCGACGAAAAGAATAAAGTCTTTCATCTTCATAATGAGCAAATTTCATATCTTCTTTCAGTAGAAGATGGCGATACGCTTTGTCATTTATACTTCGGTAAAAAAGTAAATAATTATCATAATGAATTGCGTTACCCAAGAGTCGATCGTGGTTTTTCCGGTAACTTACCTGGCTCATTAGATAGAACTTTTTCTCGCGATTCTTTACCTAAGGAATATAGTACAGCAGGCGAAATGGATTATCATACGCCAGCTGCGGTTGTCCGCCAAAAAGATGGTTCTAATGCTTTGTTTTTAACTTACAAGGATTACCAAATTGTGGATGGTAAGCCGGACTTGAAAGGATTGCCTCATTCATGGGTAAAGGATAATAATGAAGCTCAAACTTTGATCATTACTCTTGAGGATCAAAAGACTAAGCTTGATTTTGACTTATTGTACACCATCTACCGTGATCGTCCTGTAATTGTAAGATCAGTAAAGGTTAAAAATTCAGGCGATGAAACAGTCAATATTGAAAAAGTTGCTTCAATGCAGCTTGATTTTGTCGATCGCAACTTTGATTCAATTACTTTACCGGGTGCTCACGCCCATGAAAGAAGAGTGGATCGCGAACACATTAACCAAGGTATTCACGTCTTTTCTAGTCACCGCGGTACTTCCAGTCACCAAATGAATCCATTCTTGGCTTTAGTTGATCCAGATACCAATGAATTTAATGGGGATGCTTATGGTTTTGCCTTTGTTTACTCTGGTAATCATAAGTTTGAAGTTGAAAAAGATCAATTTGCTCAGACTCATGTTAATGTTGGTATTAATGATTTCAACTTTAACTGGCAACTACCTGCTGGGGATGAATTCCAAACTCCAGAAGTCTTGATGGTTTACTCAGATCAAGGTTTAAACAAGATGAGTCAAGCATTCCATAGCTTGATTCATGATCGAATTATTCGTAGTAAATACAAGAATGAAGTACGTCCAATCTTAGTTAATAACTGGGAAGCAACCTACTTTGATTTTAATGAAGATAAGTTAAAGACTATTGTAGATGATGCTAAGAAGCTTGGCATTGAGATGTTCGTTTTAGATGATGGCTGGTTTGGTCATCGTGATGACGATAATACTTCATTAGGTGATTGGAAAGTTTATAAAAAGAAGTTTCCAAATGGTTTAGGACATTTTGCAGATTATGTTCACGATCAAGGGATGAAATTTGGTCTATGGTTTGAACCTGAAATGATTTCATATGATTCTGATCTTTACAAAGAACATCCAGATTATTTGATGCATGTTCCTGGCAGAAAACCAAGTCCATCCAGAAATCAATACTTGCTTGACTTGGGACGCAAGGAAGTACGCGACAATATTTATAACCAAATGGAAAAGATCTTGGGATCAGGCAAGATTGACTATATTAAGTGGGACATGAATCGTCACTTATCAGATATCTATGAAGCTGATTTACCAGCTAATCGTCAAGGTGAAGTTTACCACCGTTATGTATTAGGTCTTTATGATTTACTTGAAAGAATAGTTGATGCTCATCCAGATCTGTTAATTGAAGGCTGCTCAGGCGGTGGCGGTAGATTTGATGTCGGTATGGCTTACTATGACCCACAAATCTGGGCTAGTGATGATAGCGATGCAATTGATCGTTTAACCATTCAATATGGTACAAGTTTGGTTTACCCGCAATCAATGATGACTTCTCACGTTTCAGTTAGTCCTAATGAACAAAATGGCAGAATTACTCCATTTAATACCCGTGGCGTTGTTGCCATGTGGGGTGATCTTGGTTATGAACTTGATTTAACTAAGATGAATGAGGAAGATCGTGAAGCTGTCGCAAAGCAGGTGGCAGAATACAAGAAGATTAGAAAAGTTACTCAATTTGGTAAGTTCTACCGCTTGAAATCCGCTCAAACCAGCAATCAATGTGCTTGGGAAACTGTTTCAGATGATCAAAATGAGGCGGTTTTGAGCGTAGTCAAAGTAATGGCTTCAGCTCAGCCATATTTAACTAAGACTAAATTAGTTGGCCTTGATCCAAATAAACAATATGAAGATCAAAGAACGCACCAAGTTTATGGCGGCGACGAATTGATGAATATGGGTATCTATGATCCAGTTGAACATGGTGACTTTAAGGCTTATATGTACTACTTCAAAGCAATAAAATAGGAGTAAATTATGGCAATTACAAATAAGGTCATGCTAATTACTTATCCAGATAGCTTGGGTAAAAATTTAACAGAATTAAACGAAGTTTTAGAAAATGACTTAAAAGGTGCAGTTGGTGGCATTCACTTGTTGCCATTCTTTCCCTCAACTGGTGACCGCGGTTTTGCGCCAACTGATTACACTACAGTAGATCCTAAGTTTGGTGATTGGGCTCAGGTTGAAGCATTAGGTGAAAAATATTACTTGATGTTTGACTTCATGATTAACCATATTTCTAGACAATCTAAATATTATCAGGATTTTCAAGAGCACAAAGACAAAAGTCCATATGCTGATATGTTCTTAAGTTGGGATAAGTTTTGGCCTAAAGATCGTCCAACGCAAGCAGATATTGATTTGATCTATAAGCGTAAAGATCGCGCACCATATCAAGAAATTACTTTTGCTGATGGTAGCAAGGAAAAGCTTTGGAATACCTTTGGTCCTGAACAGATTGATTTGGATGTGCAGAAAAAGGTAACGCAAAAATTCATTAAAGATACTTTAACTAACTTGATCAAGCATGGAGCAGACATTATCCGGCTAGATGCCTTTGCTTATGCGGTTAAGAAATTAGATACCAACGATTTCTTTGTGGAACCAGAAATCTGGGACTTATTGAAGCAAGTTCAAGACGATATTGCAGACGAGGGTGCAACCATTTTACCGGAAATTCATGAGCATTATTCAATGCCATTTAAGATTGCCAAGCATGGTTACTTTATTTATGATTTTGCTTTGCCAATGGTAACTCTTTACTCACTTTATTCTGGTAATTCTAATCGTTTAGCAGCCTGGCTCAAAAAGTGTCCAATGAAACAATTTACTACTTTGGATACCCATGACGGCATTGGTGTAGTTGATGCGCGTGATATCCTTTCTCCTGAGGAGATCGACTATACCAGTCAAGAGCTATATAAAGTTGGTGCCAACGTTAAGAAGAAGTATTCTAGTGCTGAATATCATAACTTAGACATTTATCAAATCAATACTACGTTTTATTCAGCTCTTGGTGATGATGATCAAAAGTACTTCATGGCACGACTCTTGCAAGTCTTTGCACCAGGCATTCCACAAGTTTATTATGTAGGGATGCTAGCTGGCAAGAATGATATTAAATTGCTGGAAGAAACTAAAGAAGGTAGAAATATCAACCGTCATTATTACAGCAAAGCAGAGATTGAAAAAGAAATTCAACGTCCGGTTGTTGCATCATTACTCAAGCTCTTCACTTTTAGAAATACAGAAGCTGCATTTGACTTGAATGGCTCAATTGATATTTCTACTCCTAATGAAAATGAAATTCGAATCGTCCGTATGAATAAAGAACAAACTAGAAAAGCTGAACTAGTTGCAAACTTGAAAGATTTAACTTATCAAGTGCTAGTGAATGGTGAACAGATAAAATTCTAAACCCTTTCTCTTACTCTCTCTCAATTTAAAAAGCATATGTCGATAATTATTCGATGTATGCTTTTTCATTTGTAATCTTAATTCCTTAGTAATTGTTCCTTCAAAGAAAAGTCAAATTTCATTGTTATGATGAATATAGGAAGAAGGAATAAATGTTGAATATTTACGGAGAATATACCCCTGCTTTAGATAAATTGCTTAAACAAATGACGGAGCAATTTACTACTTTAAATCAAAATTATGAAAAAAAGTATCACGAAAGACTTTATGAACACTTGCGTGGTCGAGTTAAAAGCGAAAAGAGCATGGAAGATAAATGCCAACGGAAGGGATTACCACTTACGCCCAATTCTGCCTTAAGGGAAAATCGAGATAGCGTTGGTTTACGTATCGTCTGCAATTTTGTCGATGATATCTACACTTGCATTGCAGCTATTAAAAAATGGGACAACGTTAGTGTAGTGAAAGAAAAAGATTATATTACTAATGCTAAACCTAATGGTTATCGTTCCTATCATATGATTTTAGATGTAATGGTTCCCGAGCAAGATGTCGATGGTAATATTCCAGGACATTATTTTGTCGAAGTACAATTAAGAACAATTGCCATGGATACTTGGGCAAGCTTAGAGCATGAAATGAAGTATAAACATCAAATCAAGAATCCAGAAATGATTGGTAAAGAACTGAAAAGAGTTGCTGATGAATTGGCATCTTGTGACATTAGTATGCAAACCATCAGACAATTGATTAGAGAAGGGGATTGATTATTTAATGAAGATTTTAGTCGCAGAAGATGAACCACAACTACTCAGAGTATTAACTGTTGCCATGCAAAAGGCAGGTTATGAAGTTGATCCTGTCGATAATGGCTTAAAAGCCGTTGAACACACTAAGGAAAATTCATATGATGTCATTATCTTGGACATTATGATGCCGGTAATGGATGGAATTACCGCTTTAAAAAAAATTAGAAAAAGTGGTGATAAGTCATATATTTTAATGCTTACTGCAAAGTCAGAAATTGATGATCGAGTAACTGGCCTTGATAGTGGGGCAGACGATTATATAACTAAACCATTCTCATTAAAAGAATTGCTGGCTAGACTGCGTTCAAAGGAGAGAAGAGAGGATGACTTTACTCCTAATGAAGTGAGCGTTGGTGATGTTACTCTGAATGTGTCTGAACAAGAATTAGTGAGTCATAATTCCATTCGGTTAAATGGACAAGAAACGCAGTTGATGGATTACTTTATTTTGAATGAAGGAAAAGAATTATCGACTGAAGAATTACTTAGCCATGTATGGCGCAATGACAAAGATGCAAACAGCGACATAGTTTGGATATATGTCTCCTATTTAAGACAAAAATTGCAATCAATTCAAAGTTCTGTGAAGATTAACGGAATAAAAGATGGTAATTATAGCTTAGTTAAGTAGGTGATAAGATGATTCAAAAATTTCGCTGGAAATTTATTGGTGCTTCTGTCGCTGCTTTATTGATAGTTTTGTTAATTACACTAGGTAGTTTGGTAGGAATTACTCGTATTCAAAATCAAAATGAAGTTAATCGAGTTTTGACCGCTTTAGTAAAAAATGAGGGTCATCTTTCACCGCATAATGCGCAGCCGGCTTTTGGCAATCAGGATGACTTAATTAATCGGAATTTTTTAGCGGGAAAATATAATCCTGAAGCTGTTTATCAATATCGCTATTTTGCGGTAACAATTGATGCTAACCATCAAGTTAAGGTTATTAATAACAATAACGTTTATAAGATTAAAAATACTGAAATTGCTGATATTACTCGCAGAACATTGGCTGAACATAATAAGCAAGGAAATATTAAGGCGGGACAAAATCAGTATGCTTATAGAGTTACCAAAGATTCAGCTGGTCAAACTTTAATCGTCTTTTTAAATGAGACCTTAATTTATAATCGTTTTTGGTTGATGTTCAGAGTGGCAGTGGTTTTAGGAATTGGCGCATTAATTGTATTCGCATTAGTGCTAATCTTAGTTTCTCGCAGAGCAATTAAACCGATTATTGATACATATCACAAGCAGCAGGAATTTATTACTAATGCGGGGCATGAGCTGAAGACACCTTTAGCGGTGATTTCTGCTAATACCGAAATGGAAGAAATGTTAGGTAATGACTCGGAATGGAATCAAAGTACCAAAGAACAGGTTGATAAGCTAACTAAATTAGTTAATCGATTAATTTCATTAGCTAGAGCGGGTGAAATGGGAGAATTAACTTTAAGTAAAGTTAATTTCTCAAAAATTGTTGAACAATCAACTCAAGATTTTAAATCGATCATGAAAAAGAATGATCTGACATATCAGGTTTCTATTCGTGAAGGATTAAATGTAATTGCTGAAAAGCATTCATTGGCAGAAATCATTAATATTTTACTTGATAATGCTAGAAAATATTGTGATCCACATGGCAGAATTAGAGTGGAATTATCCAAGAGTCCTTTGAGCAAGAATGCTGTTTTGCGTATCAGCAATACTTATAAAGAAGGCAAAAACAAAAATTATACTCACTTTTTTGAAAGATTTTATCGAGAAGATGAGTCGCATAATTCTAAAAAAGGCGGCTTTGGCATCGGTCTCGCGATGGCACGCGAGTTAGTACAGGCTTTTCGTGGCAAGATCTCAGTTGGCTACAAGGGCGAAGACATTGTTTTTACCGTTAGTCTTAAAATAGTCAAATAGTTTCTTGATAGTTGTATAATAAAAATAGAAATCGAGGGACTGATTTGACTAAGAGAAAATCTATTTATAGCAAAGATGTTGTCTTAGTAATGGCAGCATCTTTTTTCTTTATGTTTAGCACGATGTTTGTTAACCCACTGATTAATGGGTACGCTAAAAAATTAGGAGCCAGCAGTGCCTTTGCCGGCGTGATTGTTGGGATTATGAGTATAGCGGCCATGTTTTTACGCCCTGTTGCAGGTAACTTAACTGATAAATTTTCAAAGTATCGTTTGTCTTTAATTGGCGGTGTTTTGATCTTGATTGGCGTGTTAGGCTATATTTTTACGCCATCAAGTGGACTGTTGTTATTATTTAGACTAATCAACGGAACGGGCTATGTTCTGTGTACTGTTTGCATGACAACCTGGCTAGCATTTTTAGTACCGCGTCAACACGTAGGTGAAGCGATGGGCTTTTACGGTTTAATGAATGCACTAGCTATGGCATTAGCACCAGCGCTTTCAATTAATATTTATCAAAAAATTGGTTATCGTGAAAGTTTAATTGCTGCAGCGATTGCGGCCTTTTTGATGATTGTGGCGATTCAGTTTGTTGGCAATCATGCTTTGCCACTTAAGAAAAAAGGACAGACGCAGAAAAAGCACTTTAAGATTATCCAGATGAACGTTTTGCCAGTCGCAATTTTAACCACGTTGTTTGGGATGCCTTATTTTATTACGCAGGCTGATATTGTGACTTATGTTGAACAGCGTCATTTAACTGTCGCTGTTGGTAGTTACTTTTTGATTTATGCGTTAGTCTTATTAGTGATCAGAATAGGCTTAAAGCGGTATTTTGATACTGTTCGTTTTGGTGTGTGGTTCTGGCTTAGTCTGGTGTCTACTGCAGCTTATATCTTTTTATTGGCAGTGATGAATAATAACTGGCAAATGGCCTTAGCTGCTGCTGGAATGGCGTTGGGCTATGGTATTATTTATTCCGTTTTGCAGTCTACGGCATTATTGCTTGCCCCCATTGAGGAGCAAGGTTTAGCCAGTTCTACTTTTTACCTGGGATTGGATGTTGCAATGTCCTTTGGCCCGATGATTAGTGGGGTAGTTGACAGCGTATTGCCGGTTAAATATTTTTATTGGGTTGATTTGGTATTGGTGCCTCTGATGTTAGTAGTTTACTTTATTTGGCGCAAGCGACTTAATGGAGCAATTGATCACCATTAACAGAGAAAGGAAAATATTATGAGTGACTATTTAGTAAAATCTAAACTTGAAGATACAGAATGGCAGATTAAGAGTGATGCTCGTGACCATAGCTTTATTTGTGATGTAAGTGATGACAAGTACAATGCAGGACCTAATCCAGTTGAATATTTGTGCGGCAGCGTTAATTCTTGCATTGAAATATCGGCAGGGATGATTAATAAAATCCATCATCTTGGTATTAAAAATCTTCGTATTGAAAATCAAGCTAAAACAGAAAAATTAGACCATGGCAAATCTGTGGTTACTGAAATGAAGATTAAGGTTTTCTTTGATTCAGATATGACTAGAGCTGAAAAAGAAGAATTTTTAGCCCATAGCTTGCACGTATCTACGGTATATCAAACCCTTAAAGAAGCAATTAAGATTTATGTTGAGCTGGGATAGGGATGAATTTTGATGTCAATTTTTGATGAAGCAATTGTACTAAATGATGGTAGCTTAATACCTAAAGTTGGTGTGCAGGTTGATAATGATCAAACTTTTAATGAAGCCGTTGCAGCAGGATTTCGATTGATTGAACAGACTGCTGATCAAAAAATGAACATGCGAAAAAAGTTACCACAGCTCTTTTTGGAAACTGTGATTTCAGAGGATGTAAAGACCAGTGAGGAATTACGCAATTATTTTGCTACAGTTAGGGCTAATTTAATTAGCAGCCGTCCCGATCTTTGCTTATTAAAATTGAGTGATGATCAAAAACGTAATCAGGAAATCTGGCATGAATTGGAAGAAGCAAAGTGTAAAGGCTGGGTTAAGTGTTTAGGCGTTGCCGACGCAACTACTGATAGTTTAGGTGAATTGCTTAAAGAAAAAGTTAAGCCAGTAGTAATGCAATTAAACTACGAAGATCCAGTATTAATTAATCTAGCTCGTGAGCATAAAATGCAAGTTGAGATTTCGATTAGAGAAGATATTGATGCTTTAGCAGAAATCGCAACTAAATATAAAGTTAGTGTCATAGACTTGGTTATTAGTTACTTTAACCAAAAGAGAATTATTCCATTGATTGAAGCAGATGCGATGAAGGAACAACCTAAAGCAGATATTAAAATTCAAGCAGAAGATATGGAAATAATCGGACAATTATTTGCTAGTAATTAAGATGTAAATATAGTTGGATTTGTATTTTGATGAATAATAATGAATGTTATAATGAAACTATAAGAGTTTAAGTTAGGAGATTAATATGAAAACTAAAAAATTATTTACTTCATTAGCTGCAGCTGTGATGCTTTCAACTAGCTTAGCTGGTAGCGGTGCTGTATTAAGTCAAACTGCACATGCCGCTGATACAACTCAAACTGCAAGTACCAATTCACAAGCTAAAAAAGGTACTATTAGCGTTAAGCGTAGATCAGTAGCTGTTACTATTAATAGTGATAAGCCTGCTTTGCTCGCTTTGAATTCAGATGGTAAAACACTTAAAAAGATTGCTTCATCTTACACAAAGGGTCAAACTATTCAAGTTTATTATTCATTAGATATAACATCAAATGGTCAAAATAATAATTCAGCTGTATATTATGTTCAAAATATGACAGTTGATGGTAAAGACACTCCAGTCTTTATCCCAGCAAGCGAAGTAACTGCTTCAACTAAAGTTCCAACTCAAGATGAATGGGCAAAGCAAGCTGAAAGCGATGCTAAAGCAATCCAAGATGCTTACAATAACAGAGATTTAAAGTACATCGTTGTAACTCCTAAGTCAAAGAAGGGTGCAAAGATTTACTACGCTTACAAGAAGACTAAGAAGTCCAAGAAGATCTACTTCAAAGCTTCTAAGAAGAAGATCAAGAAGGGTAAGAAGTTTAAGTCATCAATGATCGTTAAGCATGGTAAGACTAGATATGTTTATATTGGCAAGAAGCGCTATGTAAAGCAAAGTGCTGTTAAGTTAGTTAGTGCTAAATATGCACCAGTTAAGTTATCAGATGATCTTAAGAGCTTAATCGTAGAAAACTAAAATTAAACACAAAATAACAAAAAGTCGAGATTCGTTCATGAATCTCGGCTTTTTTGTATTGAGTAATGAAATTATTTTCTTAAAATAGATAACTGGGATTATTAGTAGAGGGATATTTAATGAAGAAATTAAAAGTATTGATCATTATGAGTTTAATGATTATTTTTTTAGTTAAACCAAGAACGGTTTTAGCTAAAAGTTTAGGTTCATTTCAACCCAAGATGATTAATGAAAATGGTAATTATCGAATTTATCGAAAATTAACGCGTAAGGGTCCAGCGGGAAGTATGGGTCTGGCACGTACCTTTAAATATGGCAATTTTCAAGCGAATGCCGTAAGAAAAGTAGGAAAGTCAAAGTATTATTACGTTTGGATTGATGGGCACAAAGCTGGCTTAATCAACGAGCTTTCTTGAGAGATAAAATTGATGTTGCCAAAAATGTTAGTTTAGTTAAGAATTCACATTATAGTTTTCCTACAAGGGATGCAATTAACTTCGCTACAGACTCAACAGGAACCGTGATAGATCCTGATAAAGTTAAGGCATCGCAAGATGAAGTGTTATCTAACGATGCTGGTAAGCATAAAATAAAGTTTTCTTAGGGTAAAGCTCGTGCACATATAGTAGTTGAGGTAAGAAGTAATGCTCATGAAGGCATTGCTAAGGCCAATAAAACGGAGCAAGCGGGAAAAGCTGCAAGCAGTTGGTTTAAGCATTACAAAACTTCTGGCAATTGGGGCAAAGGTGCAAGTTATGCACCAGAAACCAAACTACACGTTTTAAAAAGCAAGCCTTTTAGATTAAAGACATATTTCTATCAACCTGCTACTTTAAGCCAAGATGGCGAAAAAATTGGGATGGTAGGTCCTGTGCCTGAAGGTGTAACTATTTCGAATGGTTCAATGTATGCGACGATGTATGAATCACCACATAATACGCGTGCACATATTGTGGTCTATAAGTTTAATCACGTACCTAATCGCTATGTTATGCAAAAGTTGCCATAGCTTCCTTGGGCAGAATTCACGCGATTAGCTTCCGAGGTCAAAGTTAGTCCTAATATTAAGTTAGGGCATGGTCAAGCATTTGGTGCTACAGATAAGTATATTTATGCAATTGCTAATGACCATTTGCTTCGTCATAGCGCTCAGTCTGAAGAAATTATGCAAATTAGTAAAAAAGATTTGCGAATTAAACGAATTTGGACTTTCAAGATTTGGAATAAATCAGCTAAGGATGGTCGCTATGTTCATAACGCTGTCTTTATAAATGATAAAAAATTTATTGCAGTCTATCATAGTGCAACCGAGCACCGCTTCGAATATTGGGAGGTAACTCGCCGCGGCAACAGTTGGCATCCCGTTGAGATCGGTGCAACTAAAGGTGAATTTATGCGTAATAATTCGCCAGTACAAGGTATCGCATATGATAAAAAGAGAAAGCAAATTTATCTTGCCTTCAATGATTATTTATTTAAAACAAATCGTGCTGGTAAAGTACTGACTAGCGGTCATTTTCATACTGGTCGCGAATTTGAGGGGATTTGTGTCAATGATTCGTACTTATATGCGGAATTAGCACAAAGACCGGAATTATTACGTCAAAAAATTAAATAGGATATAACAGCTTCTTTTGAATTTACATTTATAAAAGTTCATAATAGTAAATGTTTGTTTAAAAAAGGAGTTGTTTTTTATTTATGGAGCAAGATAATCACGTCAAGATTAAGCTAGGAAGCTTAGTTTTGATGATTTTCTCTTCTATTTTTGGATTTAGTAATTCATTAACAGCCTTTTATCAAATGGGGTATGCAAGTATCATTTGGTATATTGTGACTGCCATTTTATTCTTTTTGCCATCTGCATTAATTTTTGCGGAATATGGTGCTGCATTTAAAGGAATAAAAGGTGGAATCTTTTCTTGGCTTGAAGGATCAACTAATGAAAAAGTAGCATTTATCGGAACTTTTATTTGGCTATCAGCTTGGGTTGTATGGTTAGTTTCATCTACTCAGTTTTTCTTAGTATCTGTTTCAACAGCAATATTTGGCCATGATACCACACAAAGTTGGCATCTAGGGGCTCTATCTTCGACTCAATTATTAGGAATTTTGGAAGTTATTTTCTTAGCTGTAGTAACTTTTTGTGCAGCAAAGGGAATTGATAAAATAAAGACTATCAATAATATTGGTGGGATCTTTACTTTGGCAATTGCTATTGGCTTTACTGTTGTTTCATTGTTTGTATTCATTTTGAATCATGGACAATTAGCTGAACCAGTTACTGCACAAAATTTGGTACATTCACCTAATCCATCATTCCAATCACCAATTGCGGTTGTTTCATTTATTGTGTATGCATTGTTTGCTTATGGCGGTTTGGAAACAACCTCAGGGGTAATTGATTCTGTTGATAAACCAGAAAAGACTTATCCAAAAGGTTTAATCATTGCCATGGTGATGATGACTGCACTTTATGTGGTTAACATCTTCATGTGTGGTGTGGCTGTTAACTGGAATAAAGAACTCGGTGTCAAGGGCGTTGATTTGGCTAATGTGGAATACGTTTTGATTAATAATTTGGGTGTGGTTACTGGTCACAGCTTAGGACTTTCAGAATCTGCATCTTTGGCAATTGGTTCCGCATTTTCACACTTTGCAGGTATTGCCGATGTTTTATCAGGTGTTGCTGCAGCTTTCTTGATGGTTTACTCACCAATTAAGTCATTTATTGAAGGTTGTGATCCACGCCTTTTGCCTAAAAAGTTGGTGCAATTGAACAAGCATAATATGCCTGAACGTTCAATGTGGGTACAAGCAATTATCGTTAGTGTAATTATCTTGTTTATTTCATTCGGTGGTAATGCTGCAGATCAGTTCTATACCATCTTGATGGATATGATGAACGTATCATCATCTGCACCATACTTGTTCTTAATTGCTGCATATCCATTCTTTAAGGCTAAGAAAGATTTAGATCGACCATTTGTCTTTATCGAAGGTAAGAAAAAAGTTTGGGCTACGACAATTGTAGTTTGGTTGGTTGTAGCTATCGGTATTGTCTTTACTTGTATCGAGCCTTTATTTACAGGTGATTATCAAACTTCATTCTGGACAGCAATTGGTCCGGTAGCATTTGGTGTTGTCGCTTGGATATATTATGCATACCGTGAACATAAAGAAAAAGTAAATTTATAAAATAAAATACTAGTCTAAGATTATGGTATTGTAGGTAATCTTGAGGCTAGTATTTTTTATTCTCGTTACTCTCGCAAACTTTCGCTTTTTTCGCGTGAATAACGCGAGAACAAAAAAGAAGATCCTTGCAGATCTTCTCAAGTTGATTATTCCACTACATGACGTTCAAATGGATCATCTGAAATACCTTCAGCCAAAATGTCTCTTGACCATTGCTTAGCTGAAAATAATGAGTGATCTCGGTAGTTACCACAAGATTCAATAGTTGTGCCCGGTACATCTTTCCATTGAACGTTATCACGAATTTCTTCTAGTGATTCTTTCAAGGCTTTAGCAACTTCAGTAGTTGACGGGGTACCCCAAACTAAAAGGTGGAAGCCGGTACGGCAGCCGAATGGAGAACAATCGATATAGCCATCGATACGATCACGTAAAAGGCCAGCTAATAAGTGTTCAATAGTATGCAAACCGCCAGTAGGGATGGCATTTTTATTTGGTTGAACTAAGCGTAAGTCAAAATTGCTGATTTTATCGCCTTTAGCACCTTCTTCAACAGTGATTAAGCGTACATAAGGTGCTTTAACTTTAGTATGATCTAATTCAAAGCTTTCTACTTTTCCCATAATTTTTCTCCTTGTTTAAAAAATTACTTAACTTCATTTTAACTTGAATATTAAATTTTAGCCCCAAACTTGCTTGGCAGTATCAACTACTAATTTGATTTTGTTCCATTGGTCGTCAGTAGTTAAAATATTTCCTTCTTCGGTTGAAGCAAAACCACATTGAGTACTGAGTGCCAAATTGGTTAAAGGAACTAGTTCAGCTGCTTCGTTAATTCGTTTGATTAAATCTTCTTTTTCCTCTAGTTTGCCTGACTTTGAAGTGACGAGGCCAAGAACAATTGTGACATTTGGTCGGTTGTTCCAAATAGTTTTAATAGGTGCCAAATCACCAGCCCGCTTGCTGTCATATTCTAAAAAGAAACGATCATAGTTTAGTTGTGCCAGGTATGAGGCAACTGCTTCGTAGCCACCTGAAAACAAAAAGGTAGATTTAAAATTGCCGCGGCAAATATGAGTAGCTAGTGTCAGATCATCTGGCAAGTTGACTATAGCTTGATTGATTACGTAAACTGAATCTTCAGCTAATTTTGTATATTTAGTATGCTCTGTAGGATTATCTATAGTTTCATTAAGTTTGCTGATTAAAAATGCCCAAGTTGTATCATCAAGTTGTAAATAGCGACAACCTAGATCATAGAAATGTTGAATAGTTTTATGATAAGCAGTAGCTAGATCATCCAGATAATCCTGTCGATTATCATAAAATTTGTTCCAATTGTCCGATCGATTATCTCTAAAAAGCATAGTAGGTGAGGGAATAGTTTGCTTTATCTGCACGTTCGCATGCTTTTGGGAAAATTTAAAGGCTTCAAAAAATGGATGATCAGGATTAAAAGCAATTTTGCCAGCTAATTCGACATTATCAGTTCGCGTTTTAGCACCGTGGAATTGATAACTTTCGTGGTAGTTATATTTGGCTACGCCAGTTAAGTTCCAGAGAAAATCTAAGTGCCACCAGCTGCGACGAAATTCTCCGTCAGTTACAAATTTTAGGCCTAGACTTTCTTCTTTTTGAATTAATTGATCAATTGCCTGATTTTCGACATGCGTTAATTTTGCTTGAGAAATATTTCCTTCATTAAACTTCTTTCTTGCTTTTTTTAATTCTTTTGGTCGTAAAAAGCTTCCTACAATATCATAATGAGTTAAGTTAGTCATACTTTTTCTCCTTGTAATTATTCAACAATCAACAGTCCGCAAATAATAAAAATCAACCATACAAGGAGACACATTCGTTCAAATACTTTTCTATTGATAATAATCTTTGAATTAGTAATTATGATTGCTTTTTTCATGATTGATTCCTCCTTTGAGTAGATAAGCAAAATAAAAAGCGCCTCTAGCATATTTCATGCTAGGGACGCTCAAGCGTGTTACCACCCATGTTTAAATTAACTTCACAGCCAATTCCTCAATAAGTACTCCCAATAGGGAAGACTCAGACGGGGTAACGATCGTCACTCGTAATTTGCTTACTTAATGCTCGCATTTTAATTTAGCTCCAAGACCATATTCATTGCTTGCCATTGCATCGGCTTTCACCTAATCCGACTCTCTGTTAGAAATTTTAAGCAATTACTCATCTTTTTCTAAGCTTTTATTAATTTAATTGCCATTATAATACGCCGAATGAAAATTGCTGTCAAGAAAAACTTTGATTGATTTTAGAAAATAAGACAGATAATATGTGGTTAGTAACAAGAAGAATAGGAGAGAAAAAATGACTAAAGTTTTCTATGTAAATGCTGATTTGAATAAAGTAGTCAGTGGCAAAGAAATAGCTGCCAACACGCAAAAATTTACTCAAGTACATCAAGATGCAGTTATTGCAGAAAAGAATTTAGATTTAAATTATGACCAGGTGATTTTTCATAATTGTCCTAAGGGATATAGACTGGTTGATGAAGTGGATGAAAATTATAATGTGGAATACGATAAAGTATACGTGCCTATTCAAGTAGAATATGGCAATATTAAGAATTTCAAAAATGATGCATTTGATATTCATGATCATGAAAGCAGTGAATATTTCCAAAAATGGTTGTTGTGTTCCTTTTTAGCTGACTCGTTGCCATTTAACGTTGCAGCAAGAGTAGAAGCATGGTTTGGCGAGGAATAAGTTAAGTAAAAAAACTCCAAAAGCATTTAACTTTTGGAGCTTTTAAATTTATCGACTTAATTTGTGAATCTTATGTGCTAAAACCATTTCCTTGTTACGGTCTGCATAAATTGCATCTTTAAGGTAATTTATTGGCTTGAGCAAGGTATTTCTGCTGGTAGTAGACAAGTAGATTGCATGATGATGATCTAAATGGCGCAAATATCTTTTGGCATTTTGAATTCTAGCATGGTGCTCAAGGGCTAACTTCGGCTTGAAGCCCGTAATTTGGTGTTGAGCATTATAGATAGGAACAACTTGATGATGCCATTTATCAATATGATGAGTATTGTGACCACCAATCTTCTTACTTGCTTTGACAATATCTTTCTTAGTGGTCAAATTATCTTGTTTTTTCAGCCGTGAATTTTTATCAAGATAATAATTGCCAAGACCATCTTGCCGATATAGTTGTAAATTCTTAACTGAGTCTTCTTTATTGACAGTTACTTTTAAAACGTCACCATTTTTGTAATTCATTAAATACATGTCGTGATCAATGGTGTAATTCTTCATGATAAAATATTCACCTCTTCTACATTAATTATCTAACATGATATTATAGTTATTTTTTTAAATATTGGAACTGTTTTTGCTAAAGTATTTACGTTATCAACGTCAAATTCGCGAAAATCAAATTAATCGAGCTATTAAACAAGCTAATTCTAAGCAAAAAAGCAGAAAAAATAATCCTAATGATCCAGCTCGGTTTATTACAGAAAAGCATTTCACAGAAAATGGAGAGAAAGCAGATAAAGTTCAATATGTAATTAATAAAGATCAAATCAAAAAAGAAAAAATGTTTGATGGTTTTTATGGTATATGCACTGACTTAGAAGCCTCACCGCTAGAATTGATCAAGATTAATAAAAGCCGTTGGGAAATTGAACATTGTTTTAGAGAAATTAAAACAGAATTTCAAGCCTGCCCCGTTTATTTAAGACGTGAAGAACGAATAAAAAGTCATTTCTTAGTTTGTTTCTTAGCATTACTAGTCTTTCGCTTATTTAAACAAAAAGTTCCAGGCTACAGTAGTTATGAACTAGTCAAGACATTAAGGAGGTTTGCTTTAACTGAAATCAGTCCAGGAGATTATATACCAATCTTTCAAAGAACAGATTTAACAGATAAAATTCACGAAAGTTTTGGCTTCAGATTAGACCGAGAGTTAATAACACAAAAATATTTCAAAAAAATTTTTAACCAGACCAAAATTTAGAAAAAATACGCACTTTTTACTCTCTATAACTGTCAAACTCGGGATTAAAAAACATCACTAAATTAAAAATCACAAAATATACAAATAATACCGTTAAAAGAGTTGAATATCGATGGCCACAATTCGTTAAACGAGGCTACAAATATAGTGCTTGGCTAGCTGCAAGAAGTATGAGCTTTTCAAAAACAGGAGCGCTAGAATTTTAAAAAAATAAAAATTTGAAATTATTAACTTTATTTGGCTATTGAACTATAATTGTTCATGTTTTATACTTTGCTTAATAAATATTATTTAATTTAATTCGAGGGGTATAAAATGAGATCACGTATCACGTATGGAATCATTACTAGTTTAACTGCAAGTGCATTAATGGGATTATTTTTAACAAATGTCCAAGTTAAAGCAGATATGCAACAAGTTCAACAATCAGTTGTTCAAACTACTCAGCAAGATTCTGATTCACCAAAGCAGTCATCAACTGTTTCTAACACCGAGAATTCAAAAGAACAACCAGTAGTTAGTTATACGGATCACCAGTCAAAGCCGAACAATGATAAATGGTCAAATCCTGCTAACTATAAAAACGACATTCCTGTACAAATTTTAGGTATCAATGATGTACATGGAAATATTGATACTACTGGCAAAACTTGGATTGGTTATCGTTCATATCAAAACGCAGGTAATGCTGCTAGATTAGCAGGTTACTTAAACAATGCCGAATCTGATTTCAAACAAAAAAATCCTAACGGTACAAGTATTAGAGTTGAAGCTGGTGATATTGTCGGAGCATCTCCAGCAACCTCTTCCCTTTTACAAGATGAACCTACTATGCATGCACTCAAAGAAATGCATATTGAAATTGGTACTTTAGGAAATCACGAATTTGATGAAGGATTAGATGAATTTGATCGAGTTTTAGAAGGAAAAGCTCCTAAAAAGGGACAATTTAATCAAGAAGAACAGGATTATCCTCACGAAAATTCTGGTATTCAAATTGTAGTTGCAAATTTAATTAGAAAATCTGATGGACAGATTCCATTTGGCTGGAAGCCATATTTAATTAAAGAAGTAGAATCAAACGGCAAAAAATCTAAAATTGGTTTTATCGGAATTGAAACCACAGATCTGCCTAAATTGACATTTGCTAAAAATTTGAAAGATTATGAAGTGTTAGATGAGGCAGAGTCAATTGCTAAGTATGATAAAATTCTGCAAGATCAAGGCGTTCACGCTATCGTTGTGCTAGCACATACTGGTGTTGAAACCTATAAAGGAAAAACTGAAGGCGATGCGGTCAAAATTTTACAAAAATTATATCGCATTGATCCTGATAACTCAGTTGATTTATACATTGCTGCTCACTCACACCAATACGCTGATGGTGCCGTTGGCAATACAAAAATTGTTCAAGCTGCAAGTTTTTCAAAAGCATATGATGATTCAATCGGCTATATCGATCCGTCAACCAATGATTTTGTAAAGGGCAGCTTAATCACACATGTTTACCCTGTTATGTCATCAACTGATGACAAGGATATAAAGGCTGATCCAGATGTAGAACAAGTTATTAAAGATGCTCAGCAAAGGACCTCTAAGATTACAAATAGCGTGATTGGTAAAGCTGAAAAAGCAAAAGACATTACTAAAGATCTCAATTCAGATACTGAAAATGAAGTTGGTGATCTAGTAGTTGATGCTCAACTTGCAGAAGCTAAGCGTGAAGGAATTGCTGCAGATGTCGCATTAACTAATGGTGGTGGTGTGAGAAGCGACTTAAAGGTTGACCCAGATGGCTCAATTAAATGGAAGTCTGCACAAGCTGTTCAACCATTCAGTAACCAACTTCAAGTTTTTGAAATGACTGGGAAGCAACTCTATAACATACTTAACTCACAATATGATGCAACTAATGAAGATCGTTATTATCTCTTAAGTGGTATGCATTATGTCTATACAACTCAAAATGATAAAGCATTTCCAAAGAAAATAGCTGTTCTTTATGATAGTAACAATCATCCAGTTGATCCAAATAAAGTTTACCGAGTAATTACCAGTAATTATTTAGTTGACTCAACTAAACAATTTAAAGGTGCCAAAAAGGTGGCAGATATTGGTGTTGACACAGATATTTTCGTTAATTATCTTAAACATCAAACAGAAGCAGGTAAATTAATCACTGCCCCTATACTTAACCGTAAAAAAGAAGTTACTCCTGAAGAAGCTAAGCTATTAATTAAGGAAGCACAGGATGAATTAAATAAATTGACCAATAGTTCTTCTGAAAGTAATGTAGAGTTGAATAATAGTGTTGATTTAGTTGATACAAATTCAAATAACGATTCAGACAATAAACAAATTGATATTAAAGAAGCTAACCCAGCAAATGATACAAAAATCACATTAACTCATAATGCATTTGTATATGATAAAAATGGAAAGCTTGTATTAAAGTTAGGAAGAAATTTCTGAGACTGTAAAATAGTTTGTGTAAGGATGAATGATTCCTTAAATTTATTTCTTTA
>NZ_AZEL01000043.1 GCF_001434975.1 Lactobacillus gallinarum DSM 10532 = JCM 2011 | reverse complement strand
CGGTAACGCTTGATAAAGATCATACTGTTAATGTGAAATTAACTGATAAGCAATTTGAGCACGTATTTGTAGCACCAGTAGGTTCAGATACTGCAGCTAGAAGCTTTACCCTATTACCAGGTACTAAGCCAACTAATATATATTTGGTAAATAAAGATAATACAGCTTATTATACTGAAAGTTTCGCTTTAGCTAAACAAAGTGTAATGTCTGCCTCAATGACTTCTCCTAATACAGTAGCTATTGAAACTGGCAAGAATATGAGTGCTGATGAAGCCAGGGCGGATTTAAAGCTTAATGATAATAATTCAATTGCAAATATAATTGCTATTGATCCAGATGCTAATGGCAGAAGTAAGAAATTTGAGATTACAACTGCTCACAATTTAGATATTCTTGATAATAATCTAATTGGATTAAAAGGTAATTACAAAGCTATTGATGTTGGTAGTTACGTTCGTTCAAAGGCTTTTGATCTTGGTAGTTACGTTCGTTCAAAGGCTTTTGATGATAAATATGCTTATGATGGTAATGATTTAGGTGTTACTTATGATAAAAAGCAGACAACTATTAAATTATGGGCTCCAACTGCAAAAAGTGTAATATTGAATATCTATGATTCATTAGATAATGATGCTCAACCTGCTAAGACCATTATTATGAAACGTGGAGATAAAGGTGTCTGGTCTAGTGTCCTAGAAGGTGA
>NZ_AZEL01000042.1 GCF_001434975.1 Lactobacillus gallinarum DSM 10532 = JCM 2011 | reverse complement strand
GGCTCTCTGTCAAATCGTGTTGATAGAAGTCAACTATAATTTAATAATTGGATTAAGCATCAAGCTGCTATGTACCAGCTTGATGCTTTTTCTTTGATAATGGCACCTTTTTCTTCTAACTGAATTCTAGTTATCAAATGAGTAAAATTAGCGTAGCCATAAGCAGTACGCTCAATTTGTTTAATCTTGCGGTTTGTACCTTCAAGACAGCCGTTAGATTCATCAAACTTAGCAGCGTTGAGAATATCATGAAGATTTCGTTTGAAAGTATTCAACGTGGTATGCATCATGTTGCCAACGTGATCTTTGCTTTTGATTAAATTCTTGAGCTTATCGGTATCTCTGTCTCTTAAAGCTTTACTGATATCTTGCATAAGATTGTAGGTGTTCTCAAGCTCGGGACTTAGTCTGAGTCCATCAGCTACAACTTGTTCCTGAGTCAGAGTATCCTTTAGCCTTGGTTGATGGTACGGCTTTACTTTTTCAAGATCCTCAAATGGTTTGAGATACAGTTTCCAATAATATTTAAGCAGGTTATATTCTTTGGTGCCTTTCTTGTGCTTCTTCATTTCTTGAATACGGCAAGAATTAAAAGAACGATTGAGCATTTGAACGATATGGAAACGGTCAAGAATTACTTGAGCATTAGGAAAAAGCTCCTTAGCCATGATGTCATAGTAGTAATTAAGATCCATAGTTACAGTTTTGACCTTGTTTCTTACCGTAAGAGGAAAACGTTTGAAGTAGTTGATGATATCTTTCTTAAGTCTGGTAGGCAGCACTTTAACTATTTTATGAGTATGACCATCAATAGCGATAAAGTGCAGCTGTCTGCCAACGCCTCTGAATTCATCAAAGGCTAAGTATTCTGGCAGCCAATCGGTATCTTCAACGGTAGAGTAACCGTATCGCTCCAATACGCGCTGTACAGTGTTGGTTGAGGTCGAAGTTTGTCTGGCAATGCTTTTCATGGACCAATCTTCAGTTAGAGAACCAATAATTTTACGTTTAGTGGCGTTAGAGATACAGCAGTATTTTTCTACTAATTCCGTTTCAGCCATTGAATTCATATGACAATCGCGACAAATAACTCGCTGCTTGGCTACTCTGATAAAGACAGGCAAGCTAGCATCTAAAGCAGGATAGCGCACATTAGAATATAAATGACCATTGTGGACGATATTAGTTGAGCCACAATTAAGACATTGATCTAGATGAGCTACTGCATGGTAAAACTTTGCATCGCGATTACGATACTTTCCAATTGAAATATCCAAGAATTCTAACAGTGGGTCTTTAATATTCAGAGAAAATTTAATA
>NZ_AZEL01000041.1 GCF_001434975.1 Lactobacillus gallinarum DSM 10532 = JCM 2011 | reverse complement strand
CAGATGGACTTTTTATTTTTCTAAAGTGTTCAATTTGATTTTACAATCGGCGAAAAATTATAAGTTTAAAAAAGTAGACTATCATTTGTAAAATTTGAATAATAAGAAAATGCTTCGATCACGAAAAGATTTGAAGCATTTTTTAATGGTATTTTACTTTAAATTAAATAAATTATGTTAAGTTAATTTTGGTAGTCACTTTTTGTGAAAATAGCATATAATATCAATAAAAATTAAAATTGGTAGGAAAGAAAAATGAAATTAGAAAAAGCACCTGTTTTAAATTTATTTAGATTAGAAATAGATCCAAAAAATCATGAAAATTATACTCAAAAAGTAGAAGAGTATATGTTAAATGCCGATCATGCCTTGTTTATGCAGAGTGGTCATGAAGATCAAAAAGAATATAAGAACTACTTGATCGAAAGCTACCAAGATGATGCTGCTTATCAACAACACGAAGATACAAGTCAGGTTCAACAATTTGAACATAATCTGAAAGATATTGTGACTAGTCAAGTTAAAGTTGAATTATATCCTGAATTTATCTCAACTAAACCTGAAAAGTTAGCTGTTACGCACGACAATGATTACGTGGTTTATTTAACCGAAATTGGTGTACAATTGGGCAAAGGTGATGAATTTGCCAATGCGGTAATGAAAGAAATGAAAACTGCGGTTGAAAAAGAAGATGGAATTTTGGCTATGATTGCCGGTACTATTATGAATCAACCTAATGAATGGTTTTCACTAGAGGTATACCGGACTGAAGAAGCATATGAAAAGCATCTAAAGACTAAGCATTTTAAAAAGTATCTTGAAGCTACTAAGTATTCCGTAGAAAGTAAGGGACTACATTTGCTTAAGCCTGACTGTATAGTAGATCAGGGAGAAATTTTTTATAGACCATAACAAAAAAGCAAGTTATTTGATTGAAATAGCTTGCTTTTAAATTATCTACGATTATTATGATTTCTTATTTTAACGGGAAGAGGTTTATTAACTAATGTAGAACTAATAGCCATAATCCCTGCAGCTGCCAAAGTAGCTGCAATAATTATTAATTTAATCAATATTATTTTCCTTTCAATAAGTTATCTATAATGTAACAATCAAATCTTAAGAATTTATATTGAAAAATTAATAGAATGATTAAGAATAGGACTATGCAAAATTAAACTTACCAAGTAAAATTGTATTAGAGTCAAGTCTAATGCTATTCCCGAAGTCAATCTATTTACTAAAAGTAAATGATTGGCTTTTTTGTTTAAAGTTGATATACAATTACGTAATCATGATTATGTAAACTAATCTTCAGCGATAAAGTTTTCGTAAATGGTTTTAATAACTGCTTCTTCATCTTTACGTCTAGTGCCAATCATAATTGAAATTTGTGATGCACCTTGGTTAATCATTTGAATAGAAATATCTTTTTTACCAAGAGGATAAAGAAGACTGGCACAAAGGGTTAGTTTATCTTTCATCCCTTCACCAACGACCATTGTAATAGCATAATCATCAATCCACTGCATTTGATCTGGATTCAAACTAGTTTGAATTTCATTGCAAATCACGTCAATTAATTGGTCATTTAATGCATCCTTCTTAAAAATTACAGTTAAATCATCAATCCCAGAGGGCATATGTTCGTAAGAGACGTGGTGTCGATTAAAGATTTCCATTAATTTTAGAGTAAAACCAGCACCCTTATTCAACATGTATTTTCTTAAATAAAGAGCTGCAAAATTTTTGCCACCAGCGATGCCGGTTATCGTCTTTTTAGCTGTGAATCCTTCTTCCGGTACAATTAAAGTACCGGGCTTTTCTGGAGCATTTGTATTTTTAACGTTAACTGGAATTTCTCCTTGAATGGCAGGAATCAAAGCTTCGTCATGAAAAACGGAAAAACCGGCATATGATAATTCTCGCATTTCCTGGTAGGTCATTTTTTTAATAGGCTTAGGATGGTCAATGATATTAGGATTTGCGGAGAAAATAGCATCAACATCAGTAAAGTTTTCGTATAAATCTGCATTAAATCCACGAGCTAGAATGGCGCCAGTAATGTCAGAACCTCCCCGTGAAAATGTGGCAATATGTGCTGACGGAGTAATACCATAAAAACCTGGGAAAATAATTCGCTCGTCTTTATTTAATTTAATTCTTTTCAAATTTACATATGTCTCAGGATTAACCTCTGCATTATTAGGAGTACCAGTAACTATCAAACCGACATCTTTAGGTTCTAAAAAACGAGTTTTGATCCCTTGATGGTTAAGGATTTTAGTAATTAACATGGCATTTAGGCGTTCGCCATGTGCTTTAAAAGCAGCCATTCTATAGTCAGCATTCGGATAATCGAGTTGAGGTAAAGTTAATAGCAGTCGCTTAATTTCGCTTAGTTCTTTTTCAGGTAGATTAAAATATTGAGCAATTAATTCATAACGCTTGAAAATTTTATTAGCGATATCATTGTAATTGTTGCTTCTTAAACTAGCATAGGCGTATGTAATTAATAGATCAGTTACTTTAATATCATCGTCATTTCTTTTACCAGGTGCAGAAACCACAATTACTTTACGTTCTGGATCATCTTTAATGATTTTTAACGCTTTATCTACGTTGTTGCCTGTAGCAAGCGATGAACCACCAAATTTTACAACTTTCATATTTTTCCCTCGAATTATTTTAAGTCTAAAATTGAACTAATTACTAATTCCATATTTTGTGGCTCGATTACTTTTTCTAAGCTTGGTTTACGATCAAATAATGTTCGCACGCCAATCGATAATTGACCGCCTAATTCCTCGTAGAGCTTTTTAATTGCGGCAATACCTGTTTGAGGACAAACGCGTCCTGTGATAGCTTCATACACTGTTTCTGGAAATTTATATGGACTTGCGGTTGAAACAATTACCATTGGAGTCGTATCACCAGTTTTTTCTTGGTATTGATGAGCAACATATGAGCCAACAGCGGTATGGGGATCGATGACGTAGCGATCATAATTGTAGATGCGGTTAATTTCTTTAACTACTTGTCTTTCCGTCGCAAAATCAGCTGCAAAAATGTCCTGAAGTTTTGAAAGGATGTCATCACTAATGTGATAGTGGCCGCGTTGAGTTAATTGATTCATTAAACTATTGATTTGTTGATGGTCGCCGTCGTAAAGGTCAAATAATAGTCTCTCAAGATTGCTGGAAACTAAGATATCCATTGCAGGTGCATTGGTCAAATGGAATTTGCGACGACGGTCATATTCACCATTTTTAAAGAAATCAGTCAGTACATTATTTTCATTTGAAGCACAAATTAGTTTCTTAATTGGCAAACCTAGTTTTTTAGCATAATAACCTGCTAAAATATCTCCAAAATTGCCAGTAGGTACAGAAAAGTTAATCTGATCACCTAATTTAATTTCTTGTCTGCGTACTAATTGACCATATGTATAAAGATAGTATGAGATTTGTGGTACAAGACGACCAATATTCATTGAGTTGGCTGAAGAGAATTGATAGCCATTTTTATTCAACTGAGTCTTAAATTTAGTATCATTGAAGATTTTCTTTACTTCGGTTTGTGCATCATCAAAATTGCCTTTAATAGCGATTGCTTGGAGGTTGTCTCCGTGTTGACTAAGCATCTGACGAAGTTGAACTGGACTAACGCCACCTTCAGGATAAAAGACAATAACGTTAGTACCTTGTTGATTGGCAAAACCACGCATAGAAGCGGTCCCCGTGTCTCCAGAGGTTGCAGTCAGGATAATAATGTCACGATCAATTTTTTCGATTTGCACAGCACGTGTCATTAATTGCGGCAACATTTGCAAAGCAATATCTTTAAAGGCAAGAGTTGGTCCGTGGAATAATTCCATGTAGAAGTTATGATCATGCTTTTCAATCGGAACAATGCTGCGATCATCCCATTGTTCACTGTATGCATTAAGTACAGCGCTTTGAATCTGTTCTTTGGAATAATCATCAAAAAACAAACTAATTACCATTGCAGCTATTTGTTTATAAGATAATTTTGGCAAATCTTCTAATTTAAAATTTGCATGAGGAAAATCTGTTGGAACATATAAGCCACCGTCTGGCGCTAAGCCTTGAATAATAGCGGCAGCTGAATTTAACGTATTTTCTTTTGAACCTCGAGTACTACGATATTTCATAAAGCATCTTCCTATTCTTAAGTCTTAATTAATATATTAAACATTGTAACTTGTTTTTACCATATGTTACAATCATAAAAAATAAGAAAAGAATTAAAAAAGAGTGATAGATAAAGATGACAATAAAAATAGCGTTACTTGGGTTAGGAACAGTAGGTTCTGGTATTTTAGACATTATAAAAAGTGATAATGGAAAAATTGAACAGACAAGTGGGCAAAAGATTGTTGTTAAAAAAGCCCTCGTTCGAAATAAAGAAAAGTATCAAAAATTTGCACATTCAGTTAATATAATTACTGATTTTAATGATATTTTAAGCGATCCCGAAATTGAAATCGTGGCAGAATTGATGGGTGGATTACATCCCGCAAAAGAATATATTAGTGAGGCATTGCGTGCCGGTAAGAATGTAGTAACCGCTAATAAAGATCTGATGGCTGCTTTTGGAACGGAATTAATTAAACTGGCCCAAGATAATCGTTGTGACTTAATGTATGATGCAAGTGTTGCTGGAGGCATCCCGATTTTACGAACATTAAGTGATTCTTATGTTGGAGACCATATTTTAGAAATTCAAGGTATTGTTAATGGCACAACAAATTATATTTTGTCGCAAATGAATAAAAAGGGACTAAGCTACGAAACTGCCTTGAAACATGCGCAAGAACTGGGTTTTGCGGAAGCAGATCCAACTAATGATGTCACAGGTAAAGATGCTGCATATAAAATGATTTTGTTGTGTCAATTTGCTTTTGGTGCACATGTTAAGATTACTGATTTCAATGTTGAGGGAATAGACCATTTACAAGACTTTGATTTGCAACAAGTTAAAGAATTGGGATATCCGATTAAGCTAATTGGCATTGCTAAAAAGGTGGCGGATAAATTATTTGTAGAAGTTGCTCCGTGTCTTTTGCCTGCAGATAGCTTAATGGCAAATATAGAAAATGAGATTAATGCTTTACAAATTAAAAGTCGAAATTTGGGAACGGCATTATTAACCGGACCGGGAGCAGGTAGTTTAGCCACTGCCAATTCGGTTATGAATGATATTGTTAGTGAAGTTAAAAATCTGGTTAATAAAACTAATGGCCAATTATTCAACCGATTTTCTAGTAAAGATTCTTTGATTATTACTAAAGATATTAAAAATCCATATTATTTATCGTTTAAACAAGAAAAAGTTGCTCATTTGACTAATATTCTTGATGAATTAGGGATAGAGATTCAAGAATTAAAGCAAATAGAGGATAGAACTATCGTAATAACTAAGGCTATTAATCAACTGCAATTAGAGAAATTGAGCGCTGCTAATGTAAAACTAATGGCCAAATATAAGATTTTATAATGGAGGAGTTATAAAAATGATTATTAAGACACCAGCTTCAACTGCCAATTTAGGACCGGGTTTCGATTCTTTAGGTATGGCCGTATCGCTTTATTTAGAAGTGGAAGTATTAAACATCTCTGATCATTTTCAGGTGGATCATGTGATGCCAGATATTCCCCATGATGAAAATAATTTAATTGTGAAAACGGCTTTAACAGTTTATCCAGGATTGCAACCTCTTCATTTACGAGTAAAAAGTGATATTCCATTAGCGCATGGCTTAGGAAGCAGCTCTAGTGCAATTGCTGCAGGAATTGAATTGGCTAATCATTTTGGTAAGTTAAATTTGTCAGATAAAGAAAAAGTACAAATTGGAGCAAAAATTGAGGGCCATCCAGATAATATTGCGCCAACAATTTTAGGTGGTTTAATTATTGGAACGGAAATTGACAATCATTTTGATACTATTAAAGCACCGTTGCCTAATTTCTCCTTGGTGGCTTATGTGCCGGAATATAATTTGCCTACAAAGAAATCACGTAATGTTTTGCCTGAACATCTGGATTTTAAGACAGCTACACATGGTTCAGCTATTGCTAATACTCTGGTAGCAAGCTTATTTACACAAGAGTATCAAATGGCAGGCGAGCTCATGGAAAATGATGTTTTTCATGAAAAGTATCGTGAACGGCTTGTACCAGAGCTTTTGCAAGTCCGTGAGGTTGCACATCAAAAGCATGCTTTAGCAACATATTTAAGTGGTGCAGGTTCAACGATTATGACCTGGATTGAAGATGAACATGTTAAAGGCTTTTTATCAGGTTTGAGAAAACACGGATTAAAAGATAAGACATTAGTACTTAAACCAGATAATAATGGCGTCCAAATAATTGAAGATTAATAAAATGACCTTGATTAACTAAAATCAAGGTCATTTTTTAATTATCGAAAGTTTCGATAAATGAATCGCCGTCTACAAGTACTCGTTTGGCATTGACAGCGTACCAATATGGAATAACTACAGTATTATCTTCTTTTTCTAATTCACAATCGGCTATATCTAGAACTTCATCTAATTTATTTTCTGGAACTTGAGGATAAAGTTTAAGAAAAGCTTCTTTGGTCATGCCATTTTTCTTGAAGCCGCTACTTGGGTAATTATCTATAGTAATATCTTGAAAATCGGAGAGATCGTATATAGGTTTAAAGTCATCATCAAAATATTTTATTTCAATATTTTCAATTTCCATAAATGCACCAAGTTGATTAGCCATGTGAGGTAATTTGTTAGCTAATTGTTCAATTGTAAAGCCATTAGTAGTATCTGCTTGTTCACGATGGTGCTTGAGCCATGCCTGCCTTATATCATGAGCATCGCTACGTTTTAAGATAATATTTTTAACCCTTTTAATTAAATCTTCGTGTTTTTTAACAGCTTTTTGCCATTCGATTCTACTAGGATATAGCTGTCTGTAACTAACAGGGAAGGGACGATTAATAATATTGAAAATAAAGTTTAGCTTATCTGTAGGATAAGACTCTAACTCATTTTCTCGCCAAACTAATTGATAATATGAACTCATCGAAATCCGCCTTTCTATTTAACTAAATTATAAACTTTAATTAAATGAAGCGGCAGAAAAGGGGCAAACTTTTGAAGAAATTGAATAAATAAAATAAGCCTACATTGGCGATATCTAACCAATATAGGCTTATTAATAAATTGTATTTAAACAATCTCTTGCTCCTTGAAGCGTCCATAGACCTTCTCAACTTCACTTACGCTCATAAAGGCATATGGATCTGCTTTTTGAACAATTTGACGAATGTCATACATATCGTAACGATCGATGATCGTGATCAAAACAGTCTTTTCAATATGGCTATATGCACCTTCAGCATCATGCAAAATAGTTATCCCGCGGTGCATCCGGCTTTGAATACCATCGATAATATGTTGGGGATGCTGAGTTACAATCATTACTTGCATCTTCTGGTGTTGCGTATAGACAGCATCGATTACTCGGCCATTGATAAAAATTGTTAAGGCGGAGTATAAAGCACGTGTCCAACCGAACATGTAACCAGCAGCGGCAATAATGATTAGATTGATAAAGATATTGAATTTACCGTAGCTAATCCCAGTTTTTTGTCTGATGACAATTCCGATAATATCTAAACCACCGGTTGAAATTCCATTTTTAAGTGCTAAACCTGTACCGATACCATTAATTGAAGCACCGAAGATGGCACAGACAAGTGGGTCTAGACGCATTTGCCATGGCTGAATCCAATGCATCATGAACGAACCTAAAACAACGGCTACAATAGTAAAAAATGTAAATTTATGACCAATTTTGAACCATGCCAAAATGAATAATGGAAAGTTCAATATAAAGTACATAAATGATGTTGTTAATGTGAAGGGAAGATAACGTTCACTGACTGTGTTGATTAACTGAGCAAATCCTGTGATCCCGGATGAATACATGTGTCCAGGTGTCCAGAAAAAATTCAATGCAATAGCAACAGCAATTGAATAAAAGAAAGCAGCAGATAATTTTGAAAGAAAATTATAGCGTCTGTTAAATTTATCTAATTGATCCATATATGTTCCTTTTTACTAACTATAAATACTGATATATCAAACTTTCTATAAAATGCTGTGCAACATTTGTGCAACGAAATTATGTTTAATGAATGATATACTAAGTTTAACAAAAGTTGTGTCAGGGACCAATAAAAAATTCCTATACTACAAATATTTTATTTGCCGAGTATAGAAATTTTTACTTTGAATATCCTTGATTATGTTAAGTGCTATTTATTTTCATTATAATATTTTTTGATTGCATTAATAGGATTTAGCCAAGTGCCATTATCAACGTTCCAGTTTTTGCATGGGAAACCATGTTTATTAATGTAATCTTTGTTGGTTTTAGTTAATCCTAAATGTAAATGAGAGCCGGTCATTTTGCCGATCTTTTGACCGGCTTTAATCTTTTGACCTTTCTTAACGTAAATGTCTTTCTTTTTAGTAAATCCTTCTTGGTAAACTTCAACGTATTTATCAGGACTGATTACCCAAATGAACCAACCAAGTCCGCTACCGTAAGCAACTTTTTTAACAGTACCTGCGTGAATAGCATAAACGTTAGAACGTCCAACTTCAGAATAACCAAAGTCCCAACCATCATGGAAATAATAAGGTGGGTTAGAAGAACGCATATAATCAGTCATACCAAAAGTTTGAGCTTTAAACATTGAACGCACGCCATGTTTTTCACAAACTTTGAATGGATAGCACCATTTATATGTTTTCTTTTCTTTAACATTTTCTGTAGTGACTGCGAGGGAAGAGTCTTCCGCTGTGTCTGCAGACACGACATTTGCAATATTAAAACTTGAACCTACTAAAACTGTCCCCAATAAAGTAATAATTGTTTTACGAAATTTCATCTATAGTAATTTCAGGCTGCGCCTGATTATTCATCCTCTCTATATGATCTAGACTATTGTAGCGCATTTGTTTTACGAGATAGTTACAAATTTCTTTCTAACGTATATAAGTTAAAATTAGTCCAAAAGAAAATCACTCTGAAAGAACTTCAAGAGTGATTTGAAATTATTTAGTTATCTGATTATTTTGCATAGTCATCAATGCCCAAGTGTTCCAGAATAAGAGCTGCTGTTTCTTCAATTGAACGGTGAGCAACATTGATTACGTAACAGCCTAGCTTCTTGTAAAGTTCTTGAGCTGATTCAAGTTCCTTGTTGATTGAATCCATGTTGGAGTAAGTAGTATCAGGGTTTAGACCATAAGCAATCATTCTTTGACGTCTGATTTCGTTTAAAACAGATGGGTCATTGGTTAAACCGATAATCTTTTTAGGATCGATTTCGTAGATTTCCTTTGGAATATGAGTTTCTGGAACTAAAGGTAAGTTAGCAACTTTTAAATTCTTGTTAGCTAAGAATAGTGAAAGTGGAGTCTTTGAAGTACGTGATACCCCAAGTAACACTACATCTGCTTCTAAGAATCCTTTTGGATCTTTACCATCATCGTACATTACGGCAAATTCCATTGCAGAAATTCTGTCAAAGTACTTTTGGTTTAAGCTGTGTTGTGCTCCGATCTTTTGATCAGGAGTCATATGAGTAGTTTGTTGAATTGCCTCAACTACTGGTGAAAAGATGTCAACGCATTGAATGTTATGCTCACGTGCAAATTTAATTACGGGCATTTGCATCTCATCTTTTACTAAACTATAAATGATCACTAAATTAGGATATTTTTCGATCTCCTCCAAGACTTCATCAAGTTTATCCTTGCTAGTAATAAATGGATAACGACGATAATTAATTTGGGCCTTTGGAAATTCGGCGGCAGCAGCAGTAGCGTTGCTGAATGCAGTATCACCAGCGGCATCTGAAATAATGATGATATTTACTTCATTTTGGTCTTTTGTTTCTGCCATATAATAGCACCTCTTTCTGAAATAATTATACTATTAATGAAAGCGGATTAACAAGGAAATTCGTTAAGCTAACATGTAACAATTATATAGAATGATTAGATTTAAATTTAAGGTTAAATAAAACTGATAAAATGTAAGGGCTTAAAAATATCCCGGATTTTATAAAAAATATTATAAGAATGTATTGACCCGTAAAATTAGTTTGGTATAATTTAAATAAATGTATGGCGTAACGCCAAGAAATGGAAGGAGGGATCACACATGGCTAAGACAATCGTTCACGAAAACGAGTCTATTGATGATGCTCTTCGTCGTTTCAAGCGTTCCGTTTCAAGAAGTGGTACCTTACAAGAATACCGCAAACGCGAATTCTACGAAAAACCAAGTGTTCGTAGAAAGTTAAAGTCTGAAGCTGCACGCAAGCGTAGACATTATTAATATACTGAAAGCTCACCCGGGAATGGGTGAGTTTTTTTATACTTTCATTTTAGTTATGCGTATAGTTTGTTATAATACTATTGGGTTTTTAATAGAAAGAAGGATGCATATTGAGTTTGTCAGATAAGATCATGACTGATATGAAAACAGCCATGAAAAATCATGATAAGACTACGCTTAATACTGTCCGGATGATTAAATCTGCTTTGATGAATGAAAAAATCAAGTTGGGACATGATTTAACTCCAGATGAAGAATTAACGGTTCTTAATCGTGAGAAAAAGCAAAGAGAAGAATCAATCGAGGAATTTACTAAAGCTAAACGTACTGAATTAGTTGAAGAAACTAAGAAGGAATTAGCTGTAGTAGAAAAGTATATGCCTAAACAAATGCGCAAGGAAGAACTTGAATCTGCTGTTAAGGAAACGATTGATGAAGTTGGTGCCAAAGGTAAGTCTGATTTTGGTAAAGTAATGAAAGCATTGATGCCAAAAATTAAAGGACGTGCCGATGGCAAGGCTGCTTCACAAACAGTTCGTGATCAGCTGAATTAGTAGTAACAAGAAGGAGCGGGTCTTTTTGGCTCAAACAACTTTTATACCTCAAAAGGTAGAAGACATTCAAAAATTAGTTGGAGTTAATGATGGAAATCTAAAGCTTCTTTCAGAGGGTTATGATTTGTCTATTTCGGATACTGGCAATGAGATTGTAATTGTTGGAGATGATGAGGCAAATATTAAAAAGGCTATTGCTGTTTTAAAAGCGTTAGACAATGTTGTGAATACCGGCGTTAACGTTGGTGCGCCCGACACTGTGAGTGCGATGAAGATGGCGGATAAGGGTACAACTGAGTACTTTGCAGATCTGTATAAAAAGGTTTTAATTCGGGATGCTAAAGGTAGACCAATTAGAGTCAAAAATATGGGTCAAAAGCGTTATGTTGAAGCCATTGATAAATCTGATGTTGTTTTTGGAATAGGACCAGCCGGAACAGGTAAAACTTTTTTGGCTGTTGTCTGTGCAATCGCTGCCTTTAAAAGGGGTGAAGTTTCCCGCATAATTTTGACTAGACCAGCTGTAGAAGCTGGCGAGTCATTAGGCTTTTTGCCAGGAGATCTAAAAGAAAAAGTTGATCCTTACTTAAGACCAATTTACGATTCTTTGTACGCTATTCTTGGTACTAATACGACTGACCGCTTGATGGAACGTGGTGTAATTGAGGTTGCCCCACTTGCTTACATGCGTGGACGTACTCTTGATGATGCCTTTGTAATTCTTGATGAAGCCCAAAATACTACAGATGCACAGATGAAGATGTTCTTAACACGTCTTGGATTCAACTCTAAGATGGTCGTAAATGGAGATATGACTCAAGTCGATTTGCCGGGACGACAGCATAGCGGTTTGATCGATGCTAAGCATATTTTAAAGAATATCGACCAAATTAAGTTCATCAACTTCTCTGCAAATGATGTCGTTCGACATCCTGTAGTTGCCAAAATTATTACTGCTTATGAAAAAGAGGACATTAAAAATTAAAAATGGATCCAATTGATGTTACTTATCATGATGAAGTCGGATTTTTAGACGATAAGAATCGCGACTGGCAAGACTGGATTATGAAGTTATTGCTTTTAGCTAAAAAGGAAATTGGCAAAGATAATAACTTAGAAATGAGTATTAACTTTGTCGATGAAGACCGTAGTCATGAGATTAATTTGAAATATCGCGATAAAGATCGTCCAACTGATGTTATTTCTTTTGCAATAGAAGATGGTGAGGATGCAATTGATTTATCAGCTTTTGAAGATGATCCAGATTTTCAAGAAGATATTGGGGACTTGTTTATGTGTCCTAGCGTGATAAAGCGTCATAGTAAGGAATATGGTACAGGATTTGATCGAGAATTTGGCTATACAGTAGTTCATGGATTCTTACATTTAAATGGCTATGATCATATCAAACCTGATGAAGCCAAAGAAATGTTTGGCATTCAAGGAAAGGTATTGGAAGAATATGGGTTGCCATTATATCCTGATCAATTAGATGAAGGCAGAGGTAAATAGATGGAAGAAAAACAATTTAAATCTGGCTTTGTTGCTTTAGTTGGTCGACCAAATGTAGGTAAATCAACTTTAATGAACTATTTAGTAGGTCAAAAAGTAGCAATCACATCAAGTAAGCCACAAACAACGCGTAATCGTATCTCAGGTATTTATACTTCAAATAAAATGCAAGTTGTATTTGTTGACACGCCAGGTATCTTTAAACCTCATTCAAAACTTGACGATTATATGGATAAGGCTAGTTTATCTAGTTTAAATGACGTTGATTTAGTCTTATTCATGGTTGAACCTGAGGAAATTGGTAAAGGTGATCAATATATTGCTAACTTGTTAAAAGAAGTTAAGGTACCAGTATTTTTGGTAATTAACAAGGTTGATCAAATTCATCCTAATAAACTTTTGCCAATTATGGATTCATATCATAAACTTGAGGGTTTTAAAGAAATACTACCAATTTCTGCTACTCAGGGTATTGGTATTGAAGATTTACTTAATACAATTAATAAGTATTTACCAGAGGGCCCACAATATTATGGTGCTGACCAGATCACAGATCGCCCAGAATATTTTGTGGTAGCCGAACTTATTCGTGAACAAATTCTGCGACTAACTTCCCAAGAAGTGCCACATGCTACCGCAGTTGCAGTTGATCAAATGAATAAGCATCAAAATGGCAAGTTACTAATAGAAGCTACTATTTATGTGGAGAAAGATGGTCAAAAAGGCATTATTATCGGTAAAGGTGGTAAAATGCTCAAACAGATCGGTATTAATTCACGTAAAGAAATAGAGCATTTACTTGGTGAAAAAGTAAATCTACGCCTTTGGGTTAAAGTTCAACACAATTGGCGTTCAGATCCAAGCTTTTTGAAACTTATTGGCTACGACAAGAAGGAGCTTAGTTGATGGCACGTGAACTGAAAGAAGTTCAGGGCATCATTTTTAAAAGGCAAAAATATAAAGAAGCAGACTTATTAGCTAAGATCATGACTAAAGAAGATGGCATTATTACATTGATTGTGAAAGGGGCATTGAGACCAAAATCACAATTGAGTGCAGCGACATTGAATTTCTCAATGGGTACATATGTCATTTATACAAACGGTCATGGTTTAAGCAATCTGCGTACATATAAAGAAGTGAAGCAGTTTGACGGTTTGTACCGTGACTTGACGAAGAATGCTTACACTTCTTTTATTTTTGACTTAATTGATCACGCTTTTGTCGAATATCAACCTCTTGGTAAATATTATGACTTAGCGGTTTTTGCCCTGAAGAAGATTGATGCTGGTGTAGATAATGAAATGATTACGCAAATCGTACAGATGAAAATGTTAAGTGCTTTTGGAGTTGAGCCCGAATTGCGTCATTGCGTTATTTGTGGCAAGGAAAAAGGTACATTTGATTATTCGATTAAATTAGGCGGAATTATTTGCAGTGATCATTTTGCAGTAGTAAATAGTCGGCTGCATTTAATGCCTAAGCAGACTGCAGTATTGCGCACAATCGGACTTTTACCTATTAATCGGTTGGGCAATATTGAATTAAATGCTGAGACTAAAAAAGCAACTCGTAAAGCAATTGATCGTATCTATAGAGAAACAATCGATTTAAATCTGAAAACTAAAAAATTTTTAGATGAAATAAAGCTGTTTTAAAGTCTGGTTTTAACCTAATTCATGTGTTAAAATAAACACGTATTTGACGATGATGAGGATTTAAAAAAGTACTAATTTAGCGAGTGTCGATAGGTGGAAGGGCATATTAGGAAAAGGCACCTCTAGTCATATTCAATTAAGTGCAGGAAGAATACTTCCTGAATTAGGGTGGAACCGCGATAATATTTCGTCCCTATGCAAAATTTTGCATAGGCTTTTTTTATGGCCTAGCGCAGGAGGAGAATTAAGGAAAATGGCAGATAAGAAATTAAACATTCAAAATATGATCTTTAAGCTGGAACAATTCTGGTCCTCCAAAGGTTGTATGATTATGCCTTCATATGACGTTGAAAAGGGTGCAGGTACTATGAGTCCTTACACTTTTCTTCGTGCAGTTGGTCCAGAACCATGGGCAGCTTGTTATGTAGAGCCTTCTAGAAGACCTGCAGATGGTCGTTATGGTGAAAACCCTAACCGGTTATTCCAACACCACCAATTCCAAGTTGTTATTAAGCCAGCTCCTAAGGATATTCAACAATATTACTTAGACAGTTTGAAGGTTTTAGGTATCGATCCTTTGGAACACGATATTCGTTTCGTAGAAGACAACTGGGCTAATCCATCAATGGGTTGTGCCGGTGTTGGTTGGGAAGTATGGCTTGATGGTATGGAAGTTAGCCAATTTACTTACTTCCAAGTTGTTGGTGAATTAGATGTTAAGCCAACTATGAGTGAAATTACTTATGGTGTTGAAAGACTTGCATCATACATTCAAGACGTTAACAATGTCTTTGACCTTGAATGGGGCGACGGCGTACTTTACCGTGATATCTTTAAGCAACCCGAATATGAACATTCTAAGTATGCTTTTGAAGAATCAGATCAAGAACAACTTCTTAAATTCTTCGATATTTATGAATCAACTGCTAAGCGTTTACTTAGTCAAAATCTTGTACACCCAGCATACGACTATATCTTGAAGTGTTCACATACTTTCAACTTGCTTGATGCTCGTGGTGCTGTTTCAGTAACTGAACGTGCTGGTTACTTATCAAGAATTAGAAACTTGGCTCACGAAGTTGCTGTTAAGTTTGTCGAAGAACGTGAAAAGCGCGGCTTCCCATTACTTAAGAGTGCAGAAGATAAGAAAGCGGGGGTAGAAAATGGCTAAAGATTATTTATTTGAAATTGGTACTGAAGAAATGCCAGCTCACGTTGTTCCACGTAGCGTTAAGCAATTAGCTGACAGAACAAGAAAGTTTTTAAAAGAAAATGGCTTAAAATTCAAAGATATCAAGACTTTTTCAACTCCACGTCGTTTAACTCTTTTGGTAGAAGACTTAGCTGAAAAGCAAGATGATATCGATGAAATTAAAAAAGGTCCTGCAAAGAAGATTGCCCAAGATGCTGATGGTAATTGGACCAAGGCTGCACAAGGTTTTGCTCGCGGTCAAGGTATGACTACTGATGATATTTACTTCGAAGAACTTAAGGGTACTGAATATGCTTACGTTCACGTACAAAAAGAAGGTAAAAAAGCTAGCGATATCTTGCTTGGCATGAGCGATATTATTAAGGCAATGACTTTCCCAACTAAGATGCGTTGGGATTCAAATGATTTTGAATTTGTTCGTCCAATTCACTGGCTTGTATCATTATTTGGTAGCGATGTAATTCCTGTTAAGATTTTGGATATTACTGCAGGTCGTAAGACTCAAGGCCACCGCTTTTTAGGTGATTCTGTTGTCTTAGCTAATGCTGACGACTATGAAGACGCATTGAAGGATCAATACGTAATCGCTAATGCAGAAGAACGTAAAGACATGATTGTTAACCAAATGAACGAATTGGTTAAGAAGAATCATTGGCAAATTAAACCAGATAAAGATTTACTTGAAGAAGTTACTTACCTTGTTGAATATCCAACTGTTTTTGCTGGTTCATTCGATGAAAAGTACTTAAACATTCCTGATGAAGTTTTAATTACTTCAATGAAGGATAACCAAAGATACTTCGAAGTTTACGATGAAAATGGCAAGTTAATTAACCACTTTATCGCTGTTCGTAACGGTAACAAGGATTACCTTGACAACGTTATTTCTGGTAACGAGAAGGTATTGGTTGCTCGTCTAGACGATGCTCAATTCTTCTATGATGAAGACCGTAAGTATCCACTCAGCCACTTTGTTGATCGTCTTAAGAATGTTTCATTCCACGATAAGATTGGTTCAATGGCTGAAAAGATGCAACGTGTTCGCATGATTGGTGATTACCTTGCAAAGCGTTGGAATTTACCTGAAAATGTAGTTACTGATTTTGATCGTGCAAGTGAACTTTACAAGTTTGACTTAGTAACTCAAATGGTAGGTGAATTTGCAGAACTTCAAGGTGTAATGGGGATGCATTATGCTCGTCTTGCTGGCGAAGATGAAGAAGTTTCAGTTGCTATTAAAGAACACTACATGCCAGCTACAGCAGAAGGTCCACTTCCAGAAACTACAGTAGGTTCATTATTATCAGTTGCAGATAAGATTGATACTATCATTACCTTCTTTGGTGCAGGTATGATTCCTACATCATCTAATGACCCATATGCACTTCGTCGTTATGCTTATGGTATTGTTAGAATTTTGCTTAATGAAAAATGGTCACTTCCATTTAATGAAGTATTACCAGAAATCATTAACATGCTTGGTGGTGTAACTCCAGCCAAGCTTCCTAAGGGCGATGCTGAACAAGAAATAGCCGACTTTATTCGTGATCGTGTAAAGCAATACTTACAAAAGAATAAATTTAAGTATGATATTGTTGATGCTGTTCTTGCTTCAAGTCAACAAGATCCAAGTCAAATTTTAGCTGCTGCTAATGTATTGCAACTTCACCATGATGATGAAGAATTTAAGCCAGTGGTAGAAAGTTTGACTAGAATTAACAACATTTTGAAGAAGGCTAAGTTCACTGGCAAGGTTGCTGTTGATGAAAGCTTATTTGTTGATAATAGTGAAAAAGAACTTTATGCTGGTGTTCAAAACTTACAAAATATTGACAGCTTAGCTAATTTGTACCAAGGATTTGTTCATTTACAACCAGTAATTGATCAATACTTCGAAGCTAATATGATTATGGATAAAGACGAAAAAGTTAAGAATAATCGTTTAGCTCAATTGTTTGCTATTAGTGAATTAGCTGATCGTTTAGGCGATTTGAGTAAGTTGGTTATTAAATAATTAGATAGAAAAGGTGTTTCATATGGCTGGACGGATTCCTGAAGATTTTATTGCGGAAGTTCGCAGTAACGTTAATATCGTGGATGTAATCAGCCAATACGTCTCACTTGAAAAGAAAGGCAAAGACTATATCGGTCTTTGCCCTTTTCATCAGGAAAAAACACCATCTTTTACGGTGAACGAGGAAAAACAGTTTTTTAAATGTTTTGGTTGCGGTAAGGGTGGCAATGTCTTTAAGTTTTTAATGTATAAAGACAATCTAACTTTTCCTGAAAGTGTTCAACGAGTTGCTGAATTCGCTCACATTGCAATGCCAGCTGGTTATAATGCAAATGGTGGAACAAAATTAAGTCCCATTATGCGTATTAATAAGGACGCGGTAGACTTTTATCATCGTGTGTTGTTAACTACCAAAGCTGGTGAGCGGGGGATGCAATATGCAAAAAAACGTCAATTAGATTCTGATACACTTGAGCATTTTAAAATAGGCTATGCTCCTAAAGAAGATAATGTTTTAATAACTTATCTAAGAGGTAAGGGGTATAAGGATAACGAATTAGCGCAAAGTGGTTTATTTGTACAAACTCAGGACGGTCGATTATTTGATCGTTTCCGCGATCGCCTTATGTTTCCTTTAGAAGATGAAAATGGTCATTCCATTGGATTTTCTGGACGTCGAATTTCAAATGATAAAACTGAAGCTAAGTATATGAATAGTCCGGAGACTGAAGTTTTTACTAAGTCTAAAGTTTTATTTCATTTTGCGGAAGCCAAAAAAGCGGCTCGTAGTGAAGATCATCTAGTTCTATATGAAGGGTATATGGATGTAATTGCTGCTTATAAAGCTGGAATCAAATCCGGTGTTGCTTCAATGGGGACTAGTTTGACTGATGATCAAGTTTACATGTTGCGTCGTGTAACTCCAAATATTATTGTCAATTATGATGGTGATGATCCGGGGGTTCACGCTGAAGAACGTGCAGCACGAATGTTTAGTAAAGACGGCAATTTTAATTTAGGAATTGTTGTCCTGCCAGAGAAGCTTGATCCAGATGAATATGTAAGAAAATATGGCGCTGAGAAGTATCGAGGAGAAATAAAGGGTGCTTTAACTCCCACAGATTTCTTTCTTAAGAGATTAGCTCAGAAATACAATTTAGATAATGATCGCGAAAAAATTACATATTTAAATGAAGCAGTTAAAGAAATTAGTCAGGTTAAAAACCCAGTTGAACAAGATATGTATCTGGAAAAATTATCTAGATCAGCTGGTGTATCGCTTAATTCTTTAAAAGCTAACTTAGCTCGTGAGCGGCGGAAAAATAATCGTGCTCGCAGTCATACTCGAACTCGTAATCGTGATTATTATGCTCAACAACCAAATGATTTAAATCTTGGTGATCCTGCTACGAGTGTAGACACATTGCCGATTCAGCAAACAGAAGTGCAAAAACATCCCAGTCAGTCACGTTTGCTTTATTTATTTATTCATTCGGCAAATGCTCAACAGTATTTACAGGAAGGTAAGTTTCATTTTCCTGATCAAGATTATGAAACTTTATCCCAGTTATGGCTAAAATTTGCTGCAACGCATGAGAATCCACAAATTGATAGTTTTTTAGATTTTATTCCTGAGCAACTTCAAGGTATAATAGTAGATGCTGAACTAGCACATATGCCGAAGGATTTTACAATTCAAGAAATTAATGAGCACGTGTTTGCACTTCAAAAGCGCAGCATTTATTCCCAGCTGAATGAGCTTCAAAATCAATTGCAGGATGCTAAGCGCAGAGAAGATGTTCAAAAAACAATAGAAGTTACTCAAAAAATTATTGAGTTGAAGAGAATCTTAGGTTAATTAAGGAGGCTTTTTAGTGGCAGAAAAAGAAACTACACAAAAACTATCTTTAGACAAGATGGTTAAGAAAGTCGTTAAGGACGTTAAAAAAGACAAGATAATCACAGAAAAAGATTTCACTGCTCGTCTGATTAAGCCATATAATTTGCAGGGTAAGGCTGTCGATCAACTAGTACAAGAGTTTGAAGATAACGGTATTAGTATTGTAGATGAGAATGGGGATCCATCACGACTAGCCTTAAAGAAACAAAAAGATGTTGAAAAGGCTGAATTAAAAGATATGTCTGCACCATCCAGCGTTCGAATGAACGATCCAGTGCGGATGTACCTGAAAGAAATTGGACGTGTACCTCTTCTTACTGCTGATCAAGAAATTGCACTTGCCAAAAGAATTGAAGAAGGGGACGAAGAAGCAAAGCAAGAATTGGCTGAAGCTAACCTTCGTTTGGTAGTTTCTATTGCTAAGCGTTATGTGGGACGTGGAATGTCATTTCTTGATTTGATTCAAGAAGGTAACATGGGGCTAATGAAAGCCGTAGATAAGTTTGATTATCGTCTTGGATTTAAGTTCTCTACTTATGCTACTTGGTGGATTAGACAAGCTATTACTCGTGCTATTGCAGATCAGGCTCGTACAATCAGAATTCCTGTCCACATGGTTGAAACGATCAACAAGTTGATTAGAATTCAACGTCAATTGTTACAAGACTTAGGTCGTGAACCAACTCCAGAAGAAATTGGTGCTGAAATGAATATGTCAACCAATAAGGTTCGTGATATTCTTAAAATTGCACAAGAGCCAGTTTCTCTTGAAACTCCTATTGGTGAAGAGGATGATTCACACTTAGGTGACTTCATTGAGGATAAGGATGCAACTAGTCCAGAACAACATGCTTCTTATGAGATGCTTAAGGAACAACTTGAACAAGTACTTGAAACTTTGACTGACCGTGAAGAAAATGTTTTACGTTTGCGTTTTGGTCTTGATGATGGCCGTACTCGTACTTTGGAAGAAGTAGGTAAGGTATTTGGCGTAACTCGTGAACGTATTCGTCAGATTGAAGCTAAGGCTTTAAGAAAGCTTCGTCACCCAAGTCGTTCAAATCAATTGCGTGACTTTATGGATTAATTATCTAGATCTATAAAAAAGACGTTAAGCATTTGCTTAACGTCTTTTTTTGATTTGCTTTATTGTTTGCTGACTTTTCCTTTAGCGATATCATCTTCAATGATCTTCATTGGGTTGAGCCAAGTACCATTGTCTTTCCAGTAGTAGCGACATGGTACACCATGTTTATCAATGTATTTCTTGTCTGTCTTAGTTATTCCTAAGTGGATGTGAGAACCGGTTAAGCGACCGATCTTTTGGCCTAACTTAATCTTTTGGCCCTTCTTTACGTAAATATCTGTGATGCTGAGAAAACCTTCTTGATAGATTTCTACATAGCCATCATCAGAAATCACCCAAACATATAAGCCAAGGCCTGGAGCATACTTAACTTTATGAACTGTCCCAGCATGCACAGCATAAACAGTGGAGTGTCCTACTTCGCTGAAGCCGAAGTCGTAACCATCGTGGAAGTAACTCTTAGTAGGGTAGTAACGTCTAATTATGTCAGTTTCACCGAATTTTTGACCTGATTTAAATTTTATTTTCTTTTCGTAAAGGCGTTTAAAAGGATAACCCCAGGTAACCTTATGAACTACTTTTTTCTTCTTTTTAGGCTTTTTCTTTTTTACGACTTGAGTCTGAGGTCTATTGGCATTTAAATCAAAGTGCCAAAGCGGTACCGAAGCAAAAATAATAATTGCAATTAATGCAATAAAAAGCGATACTTTGCTTTCTGTTTTTTTCATCTAAAAAAGTTCATCTCGTTTTCCATCAAGCATATGTTCACTAACATTAGGATCGAAAAATACAGGTAAATCATGATCAAAATTATAAGCTAGCTTATGTTGCTGCAGCTCTTCTTTAGTCATCCAAGTTAAAGTCCCTTCGTCTGATGCCTTGACTGTCCCCTTAAATTTATCGGCAACATAGAAAAAGACTAAATAACGTTCATGATTTTTATCATAGAACTGCTTTACTCCAACAAATTGGGGATGAGAAATGGCCAGTCCGGTTTCTTCTTTGATCTCTCGAACAACAGAATCATTAAAAGACTCATGTGGTTCAACGTGACCACCAGGGAAGGTAAGGCCTGGCCAAACTGGATCGTTGCGGTCCAAAACTAGAATTTTATCTCCATTTTTGATCATGCACATGTTAGTTAAAGTTACTGTCTCAGTTCTTTTCAATGCAAAAACCCACTTTCTTTGTACGATTATAGCAAAACATGACTAAAAACAACTACTAAATATGCTAAAATTTGATTAAACATACTCTTTATGGAGGATTAAATGAACTTAAGATTAAATACGCTGGCAAAAATGGTTGATCCGGACAGCAAAGTTGCAGACATTGGAACCGACCATGCTTATTTGCCAATTGAATTAGTTAAATCAGGAAAAATAAAATTTGCCATTGCAAGTGATGTAGCTGAAGGTCCGCTTGAAAATGCTAAAAGTGATATTGCAGAGGCAGGTTTAAGTGACCAAATTGAAACGCGTTTAGGCAATGGCTTGGAGACTATTACTCATCAAGATCAAGTAGATACTGTTGTTATTGCTGGTATGGGCGGTAAATTAATGGTAGATATCTTAGATACAGCTTGGAGTAAAGATTTTCAATTTAAGAATTTAGTGCTTGAGCCTAATATCGGTGAAGCAGGTGTACGTAATTGGCTAATGATGCATAATTATCAAATTGTAGTTGAAAAGTTAATTGCGGAAGCAGGCCACACTTATGAATTAATTAAGGCAGGATTAACTTCAGACAAGCATGATTTAACTGAAAAAGAGATTTTATTTGGCCCATTTATCATGCGTGAAAAAAATCCAGTCTTTTATCAAAAGTGGCAAGGGCAATTGCAATATTATGAAAAATTGCTGCAAAATTTGAATAAAGCACGCAAGAAAGATGAAGACCGTATTAATGAAGTTGAACATAATATTCAACTGATTAAGGAGGAATTAAGCGATGACTAAAGTTAAAGATATAGTAGAACGCTTGAGACAAGATTTCCCAGAAGACATTGCTTCTAAGGGCGATCCTGTTGGCATGCAAATTGGTTCAATGGATGCTGATGTTACTAAAGTAATGACTACTTTAGATGTACGTCCGCAAGTAGTTGAAGAAGCTGTCAAAAAAGGTGTTAATTTTATTGTTAGTCATCACCCAGTAATGTTTAGACCAGCTCGCAATTTGAACTTTGCCAATGCGCAAAATGCAATGTATGGCGAGATTATCAAAAATGGAATTACTGTTTATTCAATTCATACCAATTCTGATAAAGCTCAAAATGGTTCTGCCGATTGGCAGGCTGAAGAATTAGGATTAAAAGATGTAGAGCCATTTTGTTTAGATGATGATGGCATTGCAATGGGACGTAAAGGTAAGTTGCCTAAAACAATGTCAGCTTATGATTTTGCCTATTATGTTAAAGATAAAATGAACATTAAGATGGCTAGACTGATTACTGCAGATAATGAAAAACAAATTTCTACTGTTGGTTTTATTTGCGGTGATGGTGGTAAATATTGGACTAGCGCTTTAGATGATAATCTAGATGCCTTTATTACTGGTGACGTTTACTATCACGTAGGTCATGATATGATTTCATCAGGCTTAACAGTTGTTGACCCTGGTCATTATACTGAAAAATTGTTTAAATATAAGGTATACGATCGTCTCAAGAAATGGAACGAAGAGAATAACTGGAATGTTTGCGTTGAGCTTTCAGAAGTTTCAACTAATCCATTCCAAGATTTGTTTTAAATAGAAAGAGGACAGAGTAAATGGAATACCCAAACTTGTTACCAAGATTTTTAAAGTATGTAAAAGTAAATTCACGTTCAGATGAACATTCAGATCGTTTTCCTTCAACTGAAAGAGAAGAAAACTTCCAAAAGAACGTCATTATGAAGGATCTTGAAGACTTAGGTTTAAGTGACATTCATTACAACCAAAAAGCAGGTAGTGTAATTGCTGAAATTCCTTCAAACGTTGACTATGATGTTCCAGTAATGGGCTTTTTAGCACACAGTGATACTGCTGACTTTAATTCAGAAAATGTTAAGCCACAAATTCATGAAAATTATGATGGTAAAAGCAAGATTCAATTAGGTGACTCAGATTTTTATCTTGATCCCAAGGTCTTCCCACACTTGAAGAATTACAAGGGCCAAACTATTATTACTGCCTCAGGCGATACCTTGCTTGGTGGGGACGACAAGTGTGGTGTTTCTGAATTAATGACTTTTGCGGAATACTTAATGAATCATCCAGAAGTTAAGCACGGTAAAATTCGTTTGGCATTTACTCCTGATGAAGAAATTGGTACCGGTGCAGAACATTTTGACGTAAAAGATTTCGGAGCCGATTTTGCCTTTACTGTTGATGGTGAAGCACCAGGTAAGTTGGACTGGGGAACTTTCTCTGCTGCTCAATTTAGTCTTGATATTCAAGGGGTTAACGTTCACCCAGCTGTAGCTAAAGGTCAAATGATTAACGCTGTGCAAGTCGGAATTGATTTTCATAATCAGTTACCTGAACACGATCGTCCAGAACACACCGATGGTCGTGAAGGTTTCTTCCATTTGTTGAGTTTTAATGGTACTGTTGATAACGCTCATCTGGATTACATTATTCGTGACTTTGAACGTGATGGACTTGAAGACCGTAAGAATTTGGTTAAGTCAATCGTTAAAAAGATGAACGATGAATTTGGCGTTGAACGTATTAAGCTTCAAATGAATGATCAATACTACAATATGGCTGATGAATTGAAGAAGCACATGGATATTGTGGATTTAGCTAGGGATGCATACAAGGCAGAAGGCTTAGAAGTTAATGAAGATCCAGTTCGTGGTGGTACAGACGGCTCTCAATTAACTTACATGGGTTTGCCATGTCCTAATATTTTTGCCGGTGAAGAAAACATGCATGGCCGCTACGAATATACTGTGCTTGAATCAATGTATAAAGCGGTCGATGTCATGATTAAGATGGCAGAATTAAATGCGGAAAGAGCTAAGTAGTGAAACTATTTTAGTCATAATCATTTAAAATATATACTTTTAAACAACATGAAATCATTGATAAACCAATGAATTGTTTTGAACTTTATCTTATAAAAATAATTCACTGCTATTATTAAAAGCTTATACATCCTTTATTAATAGGATGTATAAGCTTTTTTTATTATTTTTCTAAATTGTGAAACAAATTTAATGCTTGCAAAAAGGCAAAAAGATAGTTATATTATGAGTGTAATAGATATGTAATACAGCTAAAAACAGAAGGTGAGTAAATGGAATTTAAAGATAATATTCCCATTTATCTTCAAATTGAACAATATTTATATCGTCAAATTGCTTTGGGGAAGATGAAAGCAGGAGAGAAAATCCCATCTGTAAGAAAGTTAGCACTTGAATTGACAGTTAACGTTAATACAGTTCAACGTGCTTTGCAACAGATGAACGATCAAGGCATTCTTTACACTAAGAGAGGCGAAGGTAATTTTGTTACTGAAGATATAGAATTATTAGCCAAAACTAAGCAAACATTGATTGATAATCAATTAGATGAGTTTGTTCAGAATATGGCTAAGTTAGGTGTTGAAAGAGATAGTTTAGTGACAGTTTTGGAAAAGTATTTAAAGGAAAGTGAGGAGTAAAATGTCAGATTTATTACAGGTCAAAGATTTATCTTATAAAAAGAATCAGAAGATGATTTTAAAAGATGTAAATTTAAATCTATCTTCAGGTAAAATCGTTGCTTTATTAGGTGAAAATGGTGCTGGTAAGACGACTCTGATGCGAATTATTGCCGGCGTCGCAAAGAATTATCGCGGTGAAGTCAATCTTGAAGGTTCAACTAAAGAAGCCGAGAGAAAGGCTAAATTGTCCTTTACTGATGGCTTAACTGGTTTCAGTGACTCCACTAAGATTAAGGACGTGGTTAAGTTTTATGCCATCATTTTTCAAGATTTTGATGAAAATGAATTTACTGAATTACGTAAGTTCATGAAGCTTGATCCAGAAATGAAACTCAGTCAATTATCACGTGGTATGAGAGAAAAGTTGATTATTGCATTGACCTTTGCACGCAAAGCTGATTTGTACTTACTTGATGAACCTTTTGGTGGAATTGATGCGATGGCACGTAAGAAGATCATCAACTCTATTATTCTTTGGAAAGAAGAAAAGGCCACAATTTTAATTTCAGATCACTTTGTCAACGAAATTTCATCATTGCTTGATGAAGTAGTTGTTGTAAAAGATCATACAGTTCTAGAACATAAATCAGCTGATGATATCCGTCAAAATCATAAGAGCATTGAAGAATACTATGAAAGTTTTTATGCAGATGAGGATGATGAATAATGACTAGTTTCAATACTTTGTTCAACAGGATGTTTCAAGAAAAAAGTAGGGCAGTTTATCTAATTTATTTGATTCAAGCATTTTCAAGTTTGTGCTTTTCGCTTTGGATGATTTTTTCCATGAGAGGCGAACCCAATGTCATGATGATTAATGGTCATCGTGAGGTAACTAACCATTTGATTGCTTACTTATTGATCTTTGGTGTCATGATGTTTATCACATCATTTTTTGCAAACTTTGTCTACTGGATTATTTCATCCGTTAAGAATGAAAAGATTAACCGTAGTCAAACTTGGCGACTGATTCCTATTAATGATACTGAATTTTTGCTAAGTAATTTTGGGACTGCTTTTATTTCTTATCTGTGGTTAATCATCTTGGAAGGAATTACCGTAGCAGTTACTTGTTTACCTGTCTTAACGGTGAATGAAGTTAGAAAGAATTTGTCTGGTTTCTTTGAGGAAAGTCACCGCTTAGCTGTACAAGACTGGTGGAGTCTGCTTGGAGCTTTAGTTTTAGTAATATTACTCGGTTATGCTTGGTATGCCATTGTTAGCCTTATTAACTTAAGCAGCCGCAGTATTATGGACTTTTTGCCTAACGGTTCTAGCAAATTTATTATGTTTATCGTTAGAGTAGTAATTATTATTGCGATTATTTGGTTATTAAGTAAAGCAACTACAGTTGTTTTTGGTGCAATTAGTAATTTTATTCCATTCTTAGCTGATGGTAATAATGATTTGCAAATGAGTGGTACATTAGTAGCATTTTTACTCTTTGATGTGGTAGTAACCTTGATTGATATTTTGCTCTTGAACAAATTTGTCGAAGCAAAGCAAAATTAAGGAGGTACTTATGACTAGTTTTTCGGCCTTATTTAGGCAAATGTTTGTCCAGAAACGACGCTATGCTCATCTAGTATTATTGGTACAAACCTTTGTAGTGATTTTTATTTTTTTAATGGATCTGATCACTAGCAACAATTTTGCTAAAGGCTATTTGGTGTTTGGTCAAGGTTCACATCCTAGGTTTTGGGATGTTATTTTGGCCTTAGGAATAATGACTACTGCTATTGGTGATGTTGTTTTTCTTGGCTTACTTTGCTGGCAAAATGAAAAGATTAATTTGAGTCAGACTTGGCAGTTGATACCAGTATCAAGTATTAAGCTTTGGTGGATCAATATTTTTACCAGTTTGGTTGAATGCGCATATATCTTTGTCATTCAAGTTGTGCTGGGGATCATTGTCTTTGTAATTGATTGCCTTAGCTATGGCTATAATATAGTCAAAATTTTCAATCAAACCTCCGGCTTCAATTCATGGTCTGATTATGCAGGCTTTTTTGAATTGATCTTTTGGCTAATTGGATTGGTTTTAATCATCTTTTGTTTTGTTAGTTTTGCCAATTTTTTGACCAGAACTATTACAGATCAATTACTTGGTAAGAACTCAACTGTGATCAAGATTTTTGTTATGGCAATCTTGGTAATCGTAGGTGTCACCATTGCCTTTAGAATTAATGATCAAATAACTACGATGTATATCAATCATATGATGAAAAATCGAGCATACAGTGGTGATACATTCCCAATGATTACTATTGAATACTTTGTTGGTTCACTAATTTTAGGGATAGTTAACTCTTACTTAGTACAAAAATTCGTTGAACCCAAGATAAGATAGGAAAGTGAGAAACTTGACTAGTTTTTGGAATTTATTTAAACAGATGTGGTTACAAAAACAGCGTTATATTTATTTGCTGTTTGTAGTTAACATTTTTACAGTCATTTTTATGACCGTATTGAGAATAACCATGCCCAGTAACTTTTCAGTTAATTCAGGTTTAACAGGATACTGGGAAGATACTTACATGTGGCTGACCATCTATTTTGACATTGCCTTTTGTGCAGTGACCTGCTGGCAAAATGAAAAGATTAACTTGAGTCAGAGCTGGCATTTAGTAGCTGCTGATGAAAGAAAGACTTATCTAGCCAATGTGTCTACAAGCATGGTTGCCTGTGCTTTGTTCTTTTTCTTGCAACAAATTATTAATGGGATCTTGTTGCTGCCAGGTTACGGATTAAACAGTTTTATTCAAGTCTATCGAGATTTTCAGCTTTGGCCAGCACACTATGATTTAATGAGAGATGTTTTATTACATTGGCTCTTTATCATTATGATCATTTTACTTATTTATCTTTTTGTTAGTTTTGCTAACTTTGCTTCAAGGATGATCACAGATTTTCTTCCATTTAAGAGCACGTTGTGGATTAGATTACTAGTAATCGCAATCTTAGTAGTTGTTGCTGTGTATTCAGGCTTAATTATTTTCTCTCATTTAGAAACTTTGATCGATATTAAGCGCATGTCGCCTCACGCTAATATAATTTGGCAGTATGATCCAATGTGGTTGGACACATTGATTTTATTTATTGTTAATCTTATATTTGACAGTATTGATCTCTGGTTTGTTCATAGCTTTGTGGAACCTAAAATCGCAAATTATTAAAAAAGCAGTCATCATTAAGATGGCTGTTTTTCTTGTTATAATGATTTTGAGGTAAAGTTATGAAAGAAGAATCATTATTTTCTTTAGCAAATCAAAATCAAAATACGCCATTGGCAGACCGCGTGCGTCCACAATCCTTAGCAGATTTCGTTGGTCAAGCTGATTTAATCGGTCCAGATAAGATCTTGCGTGAATTAATTGAGAAGGATGAGGTGCCCTCATTAATTCTATGGGGACCACCTGGCACAGGCAAGACAACTCTTGCTGAAATCATCGCTAAACGCACGAAGGCGCATTTTATCACCTTTAGTGCGGTTACTTCTTCAATCAAAGATATTCGGAAAATTATGGAAGAGGCAGAGCAAAATCGCCAATTTGGTGAGAGGACAATTGTCTTTATTGATGAAATTCACCGTTTTAATAAAGCTCAACAGGATGCTTTTTTGCCGTTTGTGGAGCAGGGGAGTATCACATTGATTGGTGCTACAACCGAAAATCCTTCTTTTGAAGTAAATTCGGCGCTTTTAAGTAGAGCGAAGGTATTCGTGTTGCACTCTTTGACTACCGATAATATCATTCAACTTTTAAAACAAGCGTTAAAGAATCCAAATGCTTTTCCTGAATTTAATATAAAAATATCAGATGAGGCTTTACGTAAGATTGCAATCTTTGGTAATGGGGATGCACGTAGCAGTCTAAATACTCTTGAAATTGCCGTTTTGAATGGTAAAAAATCTGGTAAGACTGTTGTAGTTGATGATGATATTTTAAGTCAGTTAATTGATACTAAATCTTTACGTTATGACAAACATGGTGAAGAACACTATAATTTAATTTCAGCTTTGCATAAATCAATGCGTAACAGTGATGTTGATGCAGCTGTTTACTGGGTTAACCGTATGATTGAGGGCGGAGAGGATCCTTTATATATTGCTAGAAGACTAGTTCGTTTCGCTAGTGAAGATGTGGGTTTAGCAGATACCAATAGTTTAAATGTCGCAATTAATACTTTTCAAGCATGTAAATACATCGGTTTGCCAGAATGTGGAGTTCATTTAACAGAATGTGTGATTTACTTGGCCTCTACACCAAAATCTAATTCAGTTTATGTAGCACAAGAAAAGGCAAAGAAATTAATTAAGAAGACAGGGAATCTCCCAGTTCCATTGCAGATTAGGAATGCACCAACTAAGTTGATGAAGGATTTGCATTATGGTGAAGATTATCAATATGCTCAAGACAGTCCGGATAAATTGACCAATATGAAAACTATGCCGCCAGAGATAGAAGACGAGGTATTCTATCATCCTAGTGATCAGGGAAATGAGATTCGATTTAAGAAGAGGCTAGCTCAAATTAAGGCTTGGCATGAAAAACACGGATAAAAAAGGCTTCACTCAAATTAAGAGTGAAGCCCTTTTTATGATTACTAATTAAGCATTAGCAGACATATAGTCATAAAGTTGATTAATTTCTTCGTTGGTGAATTCCCCATCACCAGTTTTCATTGCATGCACCTTTTCAACAGATAGGTGACTAGCAAAAGCTAAATCAGTATCATTAACATGGTGTTTAACTTGAAAATCAATAATTGCATTCGATAATTCTTCTTGTTGCTCATTCATAATAATCTCTCCTTACACTTTAATTTTAATCAAATTATATACAAAATAAAACTTTTAAATAATTAAAATGTTTTCCACTGAGTAAATGGCCAGTAGCGGAAGACAACTTTCCCAATAAGTGCACTCCGTTTAACAAAGCCAAAGTAACGAGAATCTTTAGAAACATCTCTATGATCACCCATGACGAAGTAGTGATTCTTAGGTACTTTTTCTTTTAATGTAAAATTGTTAGTATATAGTTCTCCTAAACGATGAGCTTGCTTTTCATACTTGTTATTCAAATATGGTTCAGCGATTTGCTTACCGTTAATGTAAAGCTTATCATTTTTTGAAGTAACCATATCGCCAGGTGTGCCAATTACACGCTTGATATATAAAGCGCCTTTTTGATCAGGAGCTTTTAAAATCACAATATCATTGCGCTTAGGCGTAAAATGACGAACGGCAATTAAACGATCACCATTTTCAAATGTTGGCTGCATTGAGGGGCCAGAAACTGTTTCATTTGAAAGGAAAAAGCTAAATACAAAATAGTAAATCCCCATCAAAATCGCAAACATAATGATTATATCGAGAACAAAATGACCTATGCTTTCTTCGTCTTCATTTTTCTTCTTAGTTTTTTCTCCCATAAACAATCTCCTTTTATTTGCTATTTTTATTATAACTGATTTCTATGACTTTGAATGGTAAAATCATTAGGTAAGGTAGGAAGATATGACGAATTATTTGCACAAATTAACTATGTTAGATGATGAAATTAATCATCCTCTGATACATGGTCAAGTAGAAGAAATAAAACAAATTGATCATTACGTTGGTAATGGTAAGCCGTTAAAAGCCGCACCAGATAAATTGGGATTATTACCAGATCAATTTGAAGATGTTTTAAAAGAAATCGGAAATAATCAAAAAAGAAAATTAACCGATATTAATAACTTATTTAATAATTTTCGGCAATACTTATCTTTGAAATATGGCATTTGGTCAATAGCCAATTTAAAAACGGCAGCTTTGATAAAAGATAAGATGCAGATTGATACTGCTTTGGAAATTATGGCTGGCAATGCTTATTGGTCAAGTACACTAGCAAATGTTGGAATTCAAACAATAAGTACGGATTCCTTAGAATGGGCTAAGACTTCATCAACAGGTGCGGAGCCATTTCATCCAGTTATTAATTTAGAAGCAGCGCAAGCAATAAAAAAGTATTCCGATGTGGATTTGATTCTTTGCTCTTGGTCACCCAATTTCGGTCAAAGTGATCTTACGGCAATTGATGCATGGCAAAAATATAGTAATGCAAAGCATTTTATCTTCATTGGTGAAGAAGATGGGGCAACTAATTCGCCAGAATTCTGGCAACGTAATTGGTTTAAACATACAGCAGCTTTGAATGAAATTAATAGTTCATTTCAAAGTTTTGATTTTATTGATGAACGGATATTTGAGATAGATAATGAATTTTAAAAGAATTTTTTTACTTTTAGTACCGTTAATTATGTTTTTGGGAATAGGCACTATGATTTCTAATATTCAATCTGATTATGCAGATGAAGTATTAGAAGCCCATGGGCTGACTAACAATACACGCTATTTTAGAACAGATAGCGATGAAAGCATTAGTTCTTTTTTACGTTACCTAAATAAGAACTATAAAAATCATAAGATTCAATTACACTTCGATAGTAATTATGAAAAAAAGCAGGTCTTAGTCTGGAGTAATCATGTGGTAAAAAGTTTGCCGACAGAAACAGGACGCTATTTTTCTCCAGATGATTTTGAAGGGAAAGTCTCATTTGCTGTATTAGGTCCTACCGCTAAGATCAATGTTTTAGAAGCACAAAATAATAAATATGTTGTTTTAGGACGAAATTATTATTCTGTAATTGGCACGTTTAAAAATTATCCTCAAGTTGAAATGGATAAATATTATCTGAGCACAGGAGTAAATCAGCCTACAGCACGAGATCAGTTAAGAAATTATAGGATAGTGATTGATAGTACTCCGTATGTAATTAGTAAGATAGCTAAACATTATCACACTAAGCTTCATATTCCTTCATTTGTACAGGAACATCACCGTGACCGCTTGTCAGTATTGCCTAATATTTTAATGTTAATAACTTGCATGATACTAGGTGTGGTAACTAATATAGTACTTGCAATTTTAATGATGCGACAAGCTAAATTAACCCACCTTCATGGCGATTTATTCCGCAATTGGGTAATTAATCGTAGTGCTCGTACTTTAATGGTAGAAGGCGTTTGTGGACTTTTAGCATATATCTTTTTAAGATGGCATGCATTTTATTCAGTGGCTAGTGTGTTGAGCATAGTTTTACTTGTGGCATGGCTAATGAATGTAGTGGCATTTTGTATCACGTTATATCACTTAATAAGAAAGGATAAAAAAGTTGTTAAAGCTACCCGTTGAATTTAAAGAAAAATACGAAAAATTATTAGGCGATAAAGAAGCGACAGCACTTTTTACGGCAATGAATGAAGAAAGCAAAAAGGCTTTTAGAATTAATACGTTAAAGAATCCGATCAAATTATCTTATGACTTAAATAAACCAATTCCTGATCTTAGGGATGCATATTATGGCGAAATAAGCGGTGAAGATCCTGAATGGGTAAGTGGATACGTTTATTCGCAAGATCCTGCTGCGATGTTTCCTGCTGCGTTGAGCGGTGTTAAGCCTGGAGACAGGGTATTAGATCTTTGTGCTGCTCCTGGTGGGAAAACAACTGAATTAGGAGAGCAGCTAGAAAACGAAGGACTGTTAGTTGCTAATGAAATCTCTGGCAGTAGAGCTAAAGCTTTAAGAGAAAATATCGAGCGTTGGGGAATAAGTAATGCACTGATTACTAATGAAAGCCCAGAAAAACTTTCGCCAGTATTTTCTGATTTCTTTGACGTAATTTTAGTTGATGCTCCATGTAGTGGAGAAGGGATGTTTAGAAAGAATCCTGAAGCAATTGATTATTGGGCTCAAGATTATGTTTTGACATGTCAAAGAAGACAAAAAGATATCTTGAACGAAGCAGTTAAGATGCTCAAGCCAAATGGACGCTTGATCTATTCGACTTGTACGTTTGCTCCAGAAGAAGATGAACAAATTGTTAGCTGGTTAGTTAATGAACACGATTTTAGTATTTTAGATACTGGAATCAAAGATGAAAGAATAAGTCTAGGTCATCCTGAGTGGAGTGATAATAATCAAGATTTGACCAAAACGCTTAGATTTTGGCCACAAGATGGAGTCGGTGAAGGTCAGTTTGCTGCTGTATTGCAGAAAAATGGTGGCAATGTAGAAGTTGTAACCAAAAAGAGTAAAAAGAAAAAGCAAAAAAAGAATCCATTGCGTTTGACTAAGAACGAACAAGAACTAGTTGCAGAGGTGATTAATCAATTTAATTTGCCTACTAGTTTGAGTGATTGGTCTAAAAAAGCAATGGTTAGAAATGATCATGTCTTTATTCCTGCGATTGTTTTACCTGAAAAGACTAAGCTGCACATTGTTAATAATGGTGTCGAATTAGGAATTCTAAAGAAAAAGAGATTCGAACCGGGTCATCAACTTGCAGAAGTATTAGGTCAATTGGAGCAGACATGTGTAGTTGATTTGGCAATCTTGGATGATTACCAAAAGTACTTACATGGAGAAACGATTAAGGTCCAAAGTGATTTGCGTGGTTTTGTGCTGGTTAGTTATAGTCAAATGATTTTTAGTTTTGGCAAAATTACTGGTAATGGAATTTTGAAAAATTTCTATCCTAAAGGACTTAGAAAATAATCGCGGCAGTTGCGGCTATAAAAGAAATTTTTCGACTGTTTCTCAATCTTCGGCTTGGACCGTAAGAAAAAGAACTAAATAAATATTAAAAGGATTAAGCATTAGATCCGGGGATCAGGAATGCTTAATCCTTTTTCTTTTCTACAATAAAAATAAAAGTAAGAAAGATATAGAGGCCAAAATAATAAAAATTATGTAAAATAAAAGCACTAGATTGTCTAGTGCTTTTTTGATATTAAATTAATTGATCTATTTGGTTCTTTAGTTGTAGATCATAGTATTTTTTTATTTGGGGTAGGGATGCCAAATCGTTTTTACCATAAATCGCAATTAAAGCAGCTAATTCATCTTTCCAATCGCTGATTAAGGTTTGAAGTCCCTCAAAACCATTCTTGTTGAATTCCTGCAAGAATACATTAGAAATACCAACAAATTGTCCACCTAAAGCTAGCCCTTTTAAAATATCTAGCGGGTTACATACACCACCTGAAACAATAAAATTAACGTTTTCTTTTTGTGCCATTAAGGCTGAAACAACAGTAGGTAATCCGATGTCTTCTAGATAAGAAACATCCCGTGAATTACGTGCATTTTCAATTTGAGCGAAATTTGTTCCCCCAGCACCTGCAATGTCAAAGTACTTAATGCCATTTTCTTTAAGCAGGTGAATGCTGTTTTGATCAAGACCAAATCCTACTTCCTTAATAATCACGGGGATGGAAATTTGATCGAGGATATTCTTGATTTTATCGAGCCAAATAAAGTCACGATCACCTTCTGGCATTGCAATTTCTTGGACTGTATTAAGGTGAATCTGTAATGCATCAGCTTGCAATTCATTTATTGTTTGTTTAATCGCACTAATGGGAGTTTCTGGATTAACATTGACAATTAAAACGCCATTTGGGTCTTCATTGCGAGCAACATAAAAACTTTCTAATTGATCCTTTTCCTTAGCTAAAATGCTAGCAGAACCAAGAGCTAGAGCAATCTTTTCTTGATGTGCGATCTTTCCCAGAGCCTGATTAATTATTAAGGATTGTTTTGATCCACCTGTCATTGCATTGATAAAAAAAGGAGCAGAAACGCTCTTGTTGAACATTTCTGTTGCCAAAATAGTGCGATCAACTTTCCTCTCTGGTAGAGCAGGGCGTAACAGATGCATTTGATCAAAACTATTATATTTTTCTTCATTAAAAAACATCTGAGCTAATTTCAGATGTTCTTCTTTTCTTTCAGATCTAATTGACATATTGATTCTCCAATTAGTGAGCAAGGCTAATTTGGTGAACTCTAAAGTTCAAAGGTAAAATCCCATTGCGGCGCCATTCACTCTCTAATGCATCAACATCAGTGTCAGCACCAGTAATTACAATACCGCAGTCACCATTACCAGCACCAGAAGTTTTAGCGGCACCACCAAAGTCTTCAGCAATTTTGATTAATTGAGTCAAACGTGGAATTTCAATGGCAATTTGGTTAATTTTAGCAAAATGTTGTAATAAATGACGATTAACACGAATTTGCTTCTTTATTAATGGAATATCATTTGCCTCAAAGCCGGCAATCATCTTTAATACGCATTCTCTAGAAGCAGCTAAGAAGTTTTTGTATTCCATATTTAAAGCTGCCTTATTAGCGTTGGTTTCATCAACTAAACGAGAAGTTGATGCTGGCTTTTGACTCCAACCAATCATTAATTTCATATCGTGAGGTGGGGTTAGCAACTCAATCTTAAGTCCTGGCCAAGCTTCATTTATGACTTCTGATAAGGTTTTATTAGTTAGTTCATATTGTAGCCATTTTTTATCAAAAGTTTGGTAGGCTAGCCAACCACCATAAACACTAGCTGCAATGTCACCAGCAGAACCATTACCTTGGACAGAATAATGGGAAATGGCAGATAATTTATATACTAGTTCATTGCTCATTTTGACACCATAGAAGTGTAAAATAGCTTTAACCGTAGCTACAGTGACAGCGGCACTTGAACCTAAACCATACTTTTTACCATCAGCAGAATCTAGATCTGAATTAACATGCAGATCGTAGACTTTCATCTTAATGTTTTGTTCAATACAATATTGTTCTGTGTAAGAAATTGCAGATAAAATGTATTCAAATGGGTTATCACGATTATCGATTACCATCTTAGAACCTTGACGGATCCAGTGAATAGAATCTTGTGAATATTGTTTAGAGTGGATTAAGCCCGTAGAAGTCTTGCTTTTAGTAATTGAAACACGTACAAATTGATTTACGGCAACTAAAACAGCAGGACAGTTTTGTTCTAAAACGGCGTATTCTCCAGCGATATATAATTTTCCGGGTGCTTTTTCTGTTATCAAAAGAATTAAATCCTCGAATCTAATTAACTTTCTATTACAACGATTAATCCAAGTAGGTAATACCAGGACCAAAATTTGCAATCACTATATTAACATTATTAAATACTGACTTAAAGCGTTCAACAATTTCTTTGCTATTTCTTAACCGGCAAAGAACTTTAATGTTTGGACCAGCATCTATAGTATAGTAGCATTCAATTCCTTCCTTGCGAAGATCTTCAGCTAATTTAATGGCGCGAATTGTATCTGGTTCAAAGTACGTAAATTCAGGTTGAGCGGTTAAATTGATGGCATGCATTTCATTAGCATTTAATTCTGCTAGTTCACCTAATGCGGTAAAGTCATTATTTTTAATGGCCGTAATCATTTGCTTTAGTTCACTTTCATTGCGTTCAAGCCAAGGCTTAAAGAAAGGAGAAGATTGTGCTTCTTTCATGCCGCTAGTAGAAGAAATCTTCTTTTGCTTAGTGTTTAATTCTACAGCCAAAAGGTGTAGATCCATTTGAGGATGTTCATCTAAAGCATATGCATAAGAACTTTCGTCGGAATCTCCCTTTTGCCAAACCGAGAACCCACCAAAAATAGAGCGACATGCGGAACCAGAACCGATTCGTGCTAAACGTGACAACTCTTTTTTGTCAACTTGGATATTATAGCATTGGCAAAAAGCAGCTGCCAATGCGGCGAAGGCTGAACTAGAAGAGGCGAGTCCAGCAGAGGTTGGAACATGATTAACAGATTTAACGATTAAGTTGTCATGAAAACCAAATTTATTTTGAAGTTTGGCCAAATATGAAAAAACTCGTTGGCTTTGTTTAGAATCTTGCTTTTTTCCATTTAAATAAAAAGCAGGATCATCGTTTGTCTTTTCGATTGTAGTATCGGTATAAAAAGCATCTAGTGTCATTGAGAGACTAGACATTAAGGGAAGTCTTAATTCCGCATTTGCTTTACCCCAATATTTAATTAAAGCGATATTTGTATGAGCACGTACTATTTTTGACATTAAATTTTCTCCACCCAGTAGTTACTAATTAGATCTTGACATTTATCCGCAATGTTTTTGGCGATTTCTTGGTTCTCGCATAGAGCAATAGTAATTCCGCCTAAGCCACCACCAGATAATTTGAAGCCAAGGGCACCATTATCTAGAGCAATTTTTTGTAATTGATCAATTTTGGTAGTTGAAATATTAAAAGAATGCAAAATCGTTTGTGCTTCATTAAAAATATTACCTACAGTTTTGATATCATGATCAATCCAGGCTTTTTTTGTCAGATCAGCTAATTCGCCTAAGCGTTTCATATTAACATTTGCCTTTTTTGATTCACTTAAAAGTTGACTTACTTGAGTAACAGCCTTCTTAGTATTGCCTAATTCTCCAGTGTCCATAATTAAAAGTGTAGCACCTAATTCAGCTTGTAAAACTTTGGGTCCCATTTTTTTGTTAAAAAATACTAAGTAGTTGGAATTAACTGTAGCGGCATCAAGACCAGAAGCCTTGCCGTGATTAATCATTTCTGCCTGATTGGTAACTGCCATAATTTCAGATTCAGATAAATTTAAAGAAAAGAATTCGTTTAAAGCCTTTGTAGTACCTAGAGCAACTGTAGCGCTGGAGCCAAATCCTCGTTCCATAGGGATTTCTCCAGTATATGTGATCTTTAATGGCTCATCGTTGTTTGCCTTTTTTTGCATAGCTTTGACAACATACTTCAGACCATCATATTCACTCGGAGCATCATAAAAAGAGCCATGGTAGCGTGCGGTATCCATCCACATTTTAGAATTGTTTTCGACAGTAGTTTTAATATGCAAAGCTTTGATAGGCATCGCTAAAGCATCATAGCCGTAAACAACAGAATGTTCACCAATAATAATTACTTTCCCATGAGCTAAAAAACTAGTTTTCATTTTTTAATCATCCTTAAAATAGATTTAATAAAAGATATCAACCTTGCTATGATAAAATAATAAACAAGGAAGTGCGAACAAATGATCAAAATTTTAACAGGACGACAAACTGACCCATTACAAGAAAAAATTCTGGCCTCAGCAATTGAAAATTATCAAAAGCACCCAGAAAACAAAACTTTTATCATCGTTCCTAATCATATTAAGTTTACCACAGAAGTTAGAGCGATTAATAAACTTGCATCTAAGAAAAAGCAAACGGAGACAGCAGTCAAAAATCTGTACGTGTTATCGTTCTCGCGTTTAGCGTGGTTTTTCTTAAAAGATGCTGAACAGGGATTGCCTACACAATTAGATGATGCTGCTAGTGCGATGTTGCTAACCCATATTATTGAGGAAAAGCAAGACGAGCTGATTATCTTTGAACAGAGTAATTCAGGGATGGTACGTCAACTTTATAATACGATTTTACAAGTGTATGACGGCAATTTGGATTTGGATAACATAGATGAAACTAATTTAGATCAAGAAACTAAAAGTAAAATTCATGATTTACGGATTATTTATAATGCTTTTATTGAGGAAATAGCGGGCAAATTTTCAACTAAAAACGAAGTACAAGTACAGTTGAATGAAATTTTAGCTAAAAATTCTGATTTAAAACATGTTAGTTTTTATTTCTGTGATTTCTCTCATTTTTCTCTGCAGGAAATGTTAACTATTCAAATCTTAATGAGAAAAGCTAAAGATGTAACACTGGCTTTTAAAACGAGACTAGGAAACATCAATCCTAAAGCTGAAGAAGGAGATTATGATTACGTCATTCAACAAACTATCCAGCGATTAGTTTCGTTTTTGCAAGAGAGAGATATGGATTATGTAGCAAATGAATTTCCGATTGCTGCTGAGCCTACTTCACGTGAAATCCTAAACAGCCTTTGGACAGAAACGATTCCTAAAGTTGATGAATTAAATCAAGTACAACTTGTTAAAGCTGATTCTCGGTATGCGGAAGCATATTTTGTTGCGCGAACAATTTATCAACAAGTGGCTCTGAATAATTATCGCTATCGTGATTTTCTAATTTTGGCACCAGATTTGAAAGAATATGAGACATATTTAACGCCAATTTTGCGGCAAAATAATATTCCTTTCTTTAATGATTTGCAGCAGGAAATGAAATATCACCCTCTAGTTGTATTGATTGAAAATCTGTTCAATTTACGTGACTTAAAGGATAGTCCATTTCAGACGCAGAGTATGCTTGCCATATTAAAGACGCATTTGCTCATCCCATCTTGGTATAAAGAAGAAGCTGAGTATATTCATGATGTAGATGAATTAGAAAATTTTGTTTTAGCTCACGGAATTAATCATAATTTGTGGAAAAAACATTTTGCAGATTTTGTAAGTGCAGAAGTTATCAGATTAGACAAAATTGATGAAGAAGTGGTCAAAATTGATCGATTACGTGGTTATTTGGTAGATAAAGTTACAAATTTGTTTACTAAATTAGAGCAAGAAAAGGATAGTCAAAAAGCTCTAACCATATTCTTTGATTTTTTGACTAAGAACGGAATTGCTGAGCGTTTAGAACAATGGCGCGATGATGCGAATGAATCTGGTGATTTGCAACAAGCACAGCAACCTGAACAATTATGGGACTTGCTGATTCAATTATTGAAAGATTATCTGGCAATTAACCCAGAGCAATTTGATTTAGATGAATTTTTTAATATGATGATTAGCGCATTCAAGGAAGCTGCTTTCTCGCAAATCCCTTCAACTCTTGATGCTGTCAACTTATCAGAAATGGGAATGGTTCAAGCCAGTGGGTATAAGCAAGTCTTTATTATTGGTGCGACAAGCGGAAATTTACCTGCAATTGAAAAAAAGCCAGGTTTTTTGACGACAGAAAATTTAAATCAATTGCAAAGTAGTTTTGAATCTGATGCATATTTGGAAGATAATCAGCGACTAAATAATTTAGATCAAAATTATCAGTTTGGCTTGTCTTTAGCCTTAGCGCAGGACAGAGTGTATATTTCTTATCCTGTTTTAAATGCATCAAATGAGAAATTAGATCCGTCAATTTATTATCAGCGTCTACAAAATTATGGTGCGCCTGAATTTAGTCAACATGATCTACCAGAAAAGATGCAGGATCTTTTATCTTTCATAACTAATCCTGATGCGAGCCTAGGTTACTTAGCCTATATGAATTCTAATGCTTCATCTGATGCAATAAATGAACTTCTAAGAATTACACAGAAATATTTACCACAAAAAGTAAAAGTTGTGCTTGACGCAAGCGACTTTGATAATCAGCCTGAAGATATCGGAGAAGATTTAGCAGCGGAACTATATGGTAAGAATTTGTATTCATCAGTTTCACAGTTGGAGACTTTTTATGAAAATTCTTACGAGTATTTCTTGACCTACGGGTTAAAATTACGGCGCCGCTTTGAAAATGAATTTGATGTTATTCAAGCCGGAAATTATTTCCATGAGACATTTGATCGGTTAGTTAAGCGATTGAATGAACAGCATCTTGATTTGGCCGATTTAAGTAGTGTAGAGCTTGAGCAGCAACTTAATCAGGTTAGAGATGTTATCAAGGATGAAAGTAAATATGCTCAATTGATGAATGACCCGTTTAACCAGTATTTATTCCACTGTTTAGATCATACGACTTCCAAGGTAGCTCGAAATTGGCGTAAATCACTAACTGAAACACCGCTGCGAGCCAAATATTCTGAATTAAGTTTTGGTTTAGATCAAAAAATTAAAGGTATCAGTTTAGATATTCCGGATTTAGCTGGTAATCATCAAGTTAATTTACGCGGGAAAATAGACCGAGTAGATTTAGCTAATTTTGCTAATAAAGATCAAGTTTTAGCGCAAGTGATCGATTACAAATCTTCTGCTAAAAAATTTGATTTAGGGATGTTTTATAACGGTATCGCCCTTCAGATGGTTTCTTACTTGGATGTTTTAACTAATAATAATCATTTCTTTGCGGAAGAGGACAAGCTTTCGCTATTAGGTGCTTTTTATCAAACAGTTACTAGACAGCTAGAAAGGCTAAATAGTAATAAGTTAATTGATAGCAGCTTAAACTTACGTGAAAATGCAATGGATAGTAAGCCTAAGTTGATGTATACGGGCCTAATTAGTAATAATCCGGAAATTTTGTTAGAAGCTGAGCCATTATTAGATGGTAAGCCTAGTCAAGCTTCTCAACTTTATACAGGAGTAGGAACCAAGGCAAAAGGCGGCTTTAAATTGCCAGCAGATCGTAACTTTAGCGAAGAAGAAATTCAGTTGCTATTGGAATATGATGAATATCTTATTAAAGAAGCTTCTAGACAGATTTTATCTGGTCAAATTGAATTAAATCCATATCGTTATGGCAGGAGCAAAAATGCTCTAACATATTCAGACTTTAAAGATATTTTCTTCTTTGACGCCATGCTTAGACATAATCAATATCACGAGATTAGCAACATGAGTAAGAGAGATTTGTTAGCTAAAATTAAGGAAAAACTAGGAAAGAAGGATTAGTTTTGCCACAATTTACAAAAGAACAAGAAAAAGCAATTAATGATCAAGGGCATGATATTTTAGTTTCCGCATCTGCCGGTAGTGGTAAAACTACTGTTTTAGTTGAGCGTGTTTTAAAAGAAATTTTAGCAGGTACGCGAGTAGATGAATTATTAGTTGTGACTTTTACCAAAGCCGCAGCCGAAGAAATGAAGATCAGAATTAAAGCTGCTTTAACTAAAGAATTAGCCAAACCTGGAGTTAATCATAGATATTTGCGTGAGCAGTTAAATCAGGTAGATACCGCTAATATTTCAACTATTGATGCATTTTGTTTGGATGTAATTCATCGCTTTTATTATTCAATTGAGTTAGATCCTAGTTTTACGATCTTAACTGATGATACGCAAGCTGCCTTGTTGAAAGAACGTGCTTTGCGTGAGATCGAAGGGGAAATGTTAACTAATAAGGATCAAGCTTTTAGACATTTCTATGATAATTTTGCTGGTGATCGGGATGCAGATAGTCCTCGTGATTTGCTATTAGATTTATACAATTTTGCTATGGCAAAACCAGAATATCGCGCTTGGCTTAAACAATTGCCACAGATTTATGATATTGAAGACAGTGTTGTGGAATCAAAGATTTGGCAAAAACAAATTAAGCCGTATATTGTGGCTAAATTCTCGGAATTACAGGACAAGATAGCATCTTATTTATCACAAGCTGTGATGGAAACTAAGGAATTGGCTAAGGTAAAAGAGTCATTCACGCTGTTTGCACAAAATATAGATAATTTTGTCCAAGCGGTTAAAGAAGATGCTGATTATGATAAGCAGAGGGAGTTATTAAGAAGCTGCGTATTTACAATTAGTTTTCGTAAATCGAAAAAATGGGATGAAGACCTGGTAGAGTTTTATGAAGAAATCCAAGCTTTAAAAGATGAATCGAAGAGTCAGGTACTCGATACCTTTACTTCATTTTTTGCGGTAGCTGAAAAAGAGCAGATCAAGATTATGCAAGACGGGCAAAAGATTGTCAGTGCTATTTCAGCTGCTGAAATTAAATTAATTGAACGCTTTAATCAGTTAAAACGTAATGAAAATTTGCTTGATTATAGTGATATGGAGCAATTAGCTTATCAAATCTTAAGTCAAGATACGTCTAGTTCCCAAATGGCGCGCGATTTTTATCAAAATAAGTTTAAGGAAATTCTGATTGATGAATATCAGGATATTAATGCTCTGCAGGAAAGAATTATTCAGCAAATTAAAAATGAGGAAAAGAACACTCTTTTCATGGTGGGGGATGTAAAACAGTCAATTTATGGATTTAGACAAGCTGAACCAAGTCTGTTTTTACAAAAATATCATCAATTTGCCCAAGAACAGAATGAACATGAAGAACGGATTTTGTTGTCAGATAATTTTAGATCAACCGAGCCAGTAACAGAAACAGTTAACCTAGTGTTTAAGAGCATTTTAAGTACTGATTTTGGTGGGATTGATTATCAAAAAGAAGGGCAGCTAGTTTTTGGGGCGAAATATTATCCCAAATCACTGCCTCAAGCAAGTGAAGTGATTATTCATGAAAAGAAAAACGGCACTAATAAAGATGAAAGTGAGATAGACTTTTCTGAAATTCAAATGGTACTTGCTCGGATTAAGCAGTTAGAAGAAGAACACGTTCAGGTTTTTGACAGTAATACTGGTAAAATGCGAGATATGCAATATAGTGATATTGCTATTTTAACTAGAAGTCGTAGTGATAATCTGGAAATTATGCAAGAATTTGCTAAGCAAGATATTCCATTATTTGTTACTGATGCAGAAAACTATTTTCAAACTTTTGAATTAACTGTCATGATGAATTATTTAAAAATAATTGATAATCCTGATCAGGATATTCCATTAGTAACAGTATTACGTTCTCCACTGTTCAATTTTGATGAAAAAGAGCTAGCCAGAATTAGAATTAAGAGTAAAAATAGCAACTTTTATAGTGCACTTACTTCATATGTAGGTACTAACGATGAGTTAAGTAAAAAGTGTAAAAACTTTTTAAATCAGTTAGCAGAATTGCGTAGTTTTGCCACTACCCATAGAATATCGGAATTAATTTGGAGCATATATGAGCGTACTAATTTATTAGAGATAATGACGGCATTGCCTAATGGTGAGCAGCGGCGAGTTAACTTAGAAGCACTATATGAAAGAGCTTCTTCATATGAAAGTGCAGGCTTTAAAGGACTATATCAATTTATTAACTTCATTGATCGAATGAGACGTAGTCAAAAAGATTTAGCACAGCCACTTTTAACTAAAGAAGCTGGTAATGCTGTTAGATTAATGACGATTCATGGTTCTAAGGGATTAGAGTTTCCAATTGTTTTCTATGTAGGGATGCAGCACCATTATCAGATGCGCGATTTAAATGGTAATTATATTATTAACTCTGATAGTATGGGGATTACCTTAAGAGAAAAGCATTATCGTGTAGACTCACTAGTTAAGGCAATGGGTAACATTACTAAAAAACAGCAATTGCTTGAAGAAGAAGCACGTATTCTTTATGTGGCTTTAACTAGAGCAAAGCAAAAATTGATTTTGGTAGGTGATGTTCCTAGCTTTAACAAAAAGGTAAAAGAATGGTCGACGGAATTGAATCACGCTGGTCAACTGCCATTAATTAATAAATTATCAGCTACTAGTCCTTTAAGTTTTATCGGACCTTCATTAAGATTTGATCGACATGTGGCTATTAAATTGAGTGATGTTACTAAGTCAATCGATCAAAGTCAAAAGATCCTGTTTATTGATTATCAGGATGAAGATATTAAATTTACTGAAAAAGAAGAAACTGATAATAAGCAGCAGGAAAATACAAGTAAGCTTAATTTGCTAACGCAGACAGTCAACCAGCTATATCAATTTGATTATCCTTTCAAAGATGCAAGTGAAACTACGGCTTATCAAGCGGTTTCTGAAATCAAAAAAGCATTTAATGATCCAATAGATGCTGAATTAGAGAATTCTCATTTATTAACTTCTACTAATCGTTATTTGCAACCAATTGATACCAAGCCTAATTTTTTGTATCAAACAAAATTTACAGGAGCAGAAATCGGTACGGCTACTCACTTAATCCTGCAGTATTATGATTACACGAATGATAGTGCAGATAATTTAGATCAAGAGATAGAAACGTTGATTGAACAAAAGAAATTGAATCCAGATATTGTTTCGAGCTTAAAGAAGGACCAAATTGACTGGTTTGTTCATAGTGATTTTGCCAAAGCTTTTTGGAAAGAGCCAGATAATTTAAAGCGAGAAGTTGATTTTTCTAGTTTGCTTTCAGCTAGAACTTTATTTAAGGATTTTAGTGATCCAGATGCTAAAATTTTGGTTCATGGTACAATTGATGGTTATTTTGTAGCAAAGAATGGTATCATTTTGTTTGATTACAAAACTGATCATGTGAATAAATCTAATATTGATAAATCAATTGAATTAATTAAAGAAAAATATACTGGTCAGCTTCGTTTGTATGAACAAGCGTTAAATGAATTTAGTGAAAAGAAAGTTATTGGCAAATATTTAATTCTGCTTGATGCAAAACAAGTAGTTGAGGTTAAGTAGTTAGAAAGAAGGAAAAAGATGGCAAAGATTTTTGCAAAAGATACCTTTGCTGTTGTTGACTTAGAAACTACAGGAACGCAGCGAGAAAAAGGCCATCATATTATTCAGTTCGGATGTGCAATTATCAAAAATATGAGGGTGGTTAAGACATATTCATTTATGATTAATCCTCATCGTGAAATTCCCCAGTCTGTAGTTAATCTGACTAGTATTCATAATGAAGATGTACAAGGGAAAGATGATTTCTCTGTTTATGCACCGAAGATAGTAGAGATTTTAAAAGATACGGTTTTCGTAGCGCATAATGTTGATTTCGATTTACCTTTTCTAAATTATGAATTAGTACAACATGGCTATGAGGCTTTGACTAATAAGGCAATTGATACAGTGGAATTAGCTAAGATTGCTTTTCCTACATTGCCTTCATATAAGTTGAGTGATCTAACTGCTCAACTTAAGATTAAACATCTTAATCCTCATAAGGCTGATTCAGATGCATACGGGACCGCCATTTTATTAATTAAAATTATTCATAAATTAGAGAGTCTTCCTCAGGCAACTTTGAATACGTTGAGCTCTTTATCAGCAAGTTTAATTAGAGATACATCTTGGGTAATTGCGACAATTGCAGATAATCTGCGTAAGCAAAAACGACCACTGGGCTCAAGCTATATGCAGGTTCGCAATATTATTTTACAAAAACAGAATGATCAATTAGATCGTCATGGAGAGAATGCTCATTTTCCAAAAACTGATGATGAAAAGAAGAATTTGTTTAAAGGTAAATTGCATTTTCGTCGTGCTCAGGTAGATTTAATTAACCATTTACATCAATTTATTAATAATTCCGATAAACGAGCTATGATAATTGAAGCGCCTAATGGAACTGGAAAGACTTTCTCATATTTGTTTTCATATGCGTATCAACTTTATTCGGGTAGAAAACTAGTAGTAGCTACACCAACCAAGGTATTACAAGAGCAGATAATGGAGCATGAGATACCTCAGCTTTTAAAGGTTACTAAATTAGATTTAACAGCTGAGGTCGTTAAATCCAGCAGTCATTATTTAGATTTAGATGGGTTTGTACAAACGATTTTTCAAGGTACGCCGAATAAAAATACTCTTGTATTACAGATGCAGATCTTAGTTTGGCTTACGGAAACTAAAACTGGTGATCTAGATGAGCTAAATTTGACTAACTATAATGCTCCGTTGTTTGCACAGATTCAACACCCGGGGGATGCAAGAGTAGGTAGTCGTTTTGCTAGTGTAGATTTCTGGAATCTTGCACGAAAGCGCCAGGAAGAGGCTGATATATTAGTTACTAACCATGCTTATTTGGCTAATCATTATATGGACACTATTTGGGGGCAAAACCCATATTTAGTAGTTGATGAAGCACATCGCTTTACTGAAAACGTTATTAGTTCACGTAATGATTCATTACGCTTTGAAGCTTTATGGGGCGTATTAAGTCATTTACGCAACCTGCTTTATTTTTCTAATGATGGTGTAGAAAATCAATTTAATGATAATGTGCAACTCAACTTTTTATTAAAAAAGCTTGATCCACAGATTCTAGAATTGATTCAATGTATTAATGATTTACAAAAGGATTTATACGCTCAAAACGATAATGCAGTCAATAGGTCATTTTTGGCTAATGGAACTTTAGAATTAAGTTTTCAAGGAAAAGGCTTATTTAATAAAAATAGTCAATTTAAGCAATTATTATCTAAGTTCCAACAAAAATTAGAGGAAGTTAGAGAATTAACCAATCAGGTTTTGTTTGAACTTTATCATGAGCAAGAACAAATTCTGACCAATACTGAGACGCTGCTGAGTGAAATTACTGAACAAATTGATCGTTTAGATTATTATTCTGAAAAGAGTTATCAATTAGCAGATATATTATCTGATTCGCAAAATTTGGATCAAGATGGGTTTATATTGATGGTTACTAATCCGGATGATCCTTTAAGCACTAACTTAGATTGGCTGATGTTAGATGCTGAAGAAGTGCTTAATCAAATTTATAGTCGCTTTGACCATATTGCTTTTATCAGTGCTACATTAACCAGTAACCATAATTTTGATTATGCCGTTAACCAGCTGGCTTTAAAAAATATGGCTGTAGTTGAATACATAGGCAAAAGCACATTTAACATCAAGAAGCATTTGCAAGTAATCTCGGTTAATAACATGCCTAATCCAGATAGTGAAGCGTATGAAGATGATATTGAGCAAATTTTAATTAACGATCTTACAAATAAAAACCACGTTCTAGTGTTAATGACTAATCTAGAAAAAATTCGAACGGTATTCATGGCTATTATGAATTCCCCAGAATTAAAAGATTTCGAAATATTGGCCCAAGGAATATCGGGTTCTAATAATAGAATTGCAAAAAGATTTGTAATTGCTAAAAAAGCGATTATTATTGGTGCTGATAGTTTTTGGGAAGGAATCGATTTTCATGATTGTGGTATTGATACTGTATTTGCAGCGCGATTGCCATTTGAATCCCCAGATCAGCCAGAAGTTCGTTTAAGACAAAAAAAACTAGAAGATCAAGGGATTAACGTCTTTGAAAAGGATAGCCTCCCTCGAGCTGTTATTAGATTCAGACAGGGAATGGGGCGCTTAATTCGTGGTGAAAAAGATCATGGACAATATATTATTTTGGATCCTAGATTATGGTCTAAAGAATATGGCAAGGCGTTCTTACAGGCAATTCCTGTTAAGGTAGAAAGAGTTACAAAAGAGAAATTAAAAGAATTAGAAAATAAGAAAAAATGATGATACAAGATGATACGAGACAAACGTTAAAATTTATATCATGGGTAATCGGGATTGTTATAATTGCTTTTGTGGCTAGCATTTTAATCTTTTATTATGCGGGGTCTCGCAGTCGAGGTAATGATCAAAAAATTGCAGAAATAGCCCGGACTAAAACTCCAATTAAGAATATTCAAAGCTACTATCATTTAGATAGAGGAACTAGTAGTTATGCTATTACTGGAACCGGGAAAAAAGGCAAACGCTATTATTTTGTTTATTTGCCTAACTCTAAAAAAGCATATTTATATCCAGCAAATAAAGGAGTATCTGAAACCTATATTAAAAATAAGTTTAAATCCTCTCATTCTGATGCTACAATTAATCATATTAATCTTGGTTGGTATAAAGGCCAAGCAGTTTGGGAAGTAGCCTATAAAAAGCATAATGATAATTTGGGCTATACAATATATGAATTTAAAGATGGAAATGATATTTCAGAAGTCGATAATTTATAGAAACTTTGGTATCATGGAACTGTATAATTGATAAAAAGGTGGACAGGAATTTTATGACAGAATTGATTTCAATTAAAGATTCTTCTAAACATGTTGACGAAGAAGTTAAGATGCATGTTTGGTTAACAGATAAAAGATCAAGCGGAAAAATTATTTTCTTGCAATTGCGTGATGGTACTGCATTCTTCCAAGGTGTAGTTCGTAAAAATGATGTAACAGATGAAGTATTTGAAGCTGCTAAATCACTTAGACAAGAATCTAGTTTTTATATCACTGGTATCGTACATGAAGATGCACGTTCTCACTTTGGCTACGAAATCCAAATTACTGATTTAAAGGTTGTTTCAAATAATGAAGGTTACCCTATTGGTAATAAGGAACATGGTGTTGATTTCTTGCTTGATCACCGTCACTTATGGTTAAGATCAAAGAAGCCATTTGCTATTATGCAAATTAGAAATACTATGTTTAAGGCAACTGTTGACTTCTTTGAAAAGGAAGGCTTCATCAAGTTTGATGCCCCAATTTTCATGCATTCAGCACCAGAAGGCACTACTCAATTGTTCCACGTTGATTACTTTGACCATGATGCTTACTTATCACAATCAGGTCAATTGTATGGTGAAGCTGGAGCAATGGCATTTGGCAAGATCTTTACTTTTGGTCCAACTTTCAGAGCTGAAGAATCAAAGGGTCGCCGTCACATGACTGAATTCTGGATGATGGAACCCGAAATGGCTTGGATGCACCAAGATGAATCATTAGACTTACAAGAAAGATACTTAGCTTACATGGTTAAGCAAGTATTAGACAAGAATGAATACGAATTGAAGATTTTAGGTAGAGATCCTGAAAAGCTTCGTCCAACTACCGAAGGTAACTTTGTTCGTCTTCCATATGATGATGCTGTTAAGATGCTTCAAGAGGCAGGTCGTGACTTTAAGTGGGGCGATGACTTTGGTGCACCTGATGAAGGTTACATTTCTGAACAATATGACCGTCCAGTATTTATCGTAAACTACCCAACCTCAATTAAGCCATTCTACATGAAGAAGAATCCTGATAATCCAAAGGAATACTTATGTGCTGATGTTATTGCACCAGAAGGTTACGGTGAAATCTTTGGTGGATCAGAACGTGAAGGTAACTACGAAGTGTTGAAGCAACAAATTATTGATGCTGGTCTTAACCTTGAAGATTATCAATGGTACCTTGACTTACGTCAATTTGGTGGTGTTCCTCACTCAGGCTTCGGTATGGGCTTTGAACGTACTATTGCTTGGGTATGTCACCTTGACCATATTCGTGAAGCAATTCCATTCCCAAGATTGATTAACAGAATGCAACCTTAATAATTGCATCGACAATTATGAATATGTAAACCGAAAGTTGGACTATTTATTAGTTCAACTTTTATTTTTGGAAAGGAAATCTGCCTTGCAATTTAATGATTATCGCGCTTTAGGTTTTACCACCTTACAAAATGGCTTAATTGCGTACTATTCTAAACTTAATATTAGTGATGCGGAGTTATTGTTAATTATTCAACTGGAAGCTTTTAGTCAGCGTGGAGAGTCGTTCCCCTCGAACGAAAAAATAGCGGCTAATACTAATTTGACGGTAGCAGATGTTGGCAATATTATTCAAAGACTAATTGATCGAGATTATTTAACTATTGAGCAAGTAAAAGATAATCAAGATAAAATTGGTAATAGATATAGCTTAAATAAATTGTATGATGCTATAGATCAATATATAGATCAGAATGTATTAATCAAAGATAAGAAGAGAGAAAAGACTGTATCCGTTGTAGATGATTTAGATAATAATCCGTTAAATTATCTTTCTCGTAAAGTTGAGGTAGAGTTTGGACGTTATCTGAGCCCAATTGAGAGGGAAGAGATCGCTCAATGGCTAAGTGTGGATCATTATACTCCTGAAGTGATAGAATTGGCTCTGAGAGAAGCTGTGTTGTCTCAGGCTTATTCTTTGAAATATATTGATCGAGTTTTACTTAATTGGCAGCGGCATAACTTAAAAACCGTTGATGAAATTGAGAGATTTTTAAAGAGGAACAGATAGGATGGCAGAAGATTTATTAAGCGATGATAAAGCACGTAGTGTTTTAAAAAGAATTTTAGCAATGTACCCTGATGCTAAAGGCGAATTGCAATGGGATAATACTTTTCATTTGTTGTGTGCGGTAATGATGAGTGCACAGACGACCGATAAAATGGTTAATCGGGTTATGCCTGATTTTATTAAAAAATTTCCTACTCCTGAAATTTTAGCCAATGCTCCAATTGAAGAGATTGAAAATACAATTAAGACTATTGGATTGTATCGCTCAAAGGCCAAACACTTAAAAGCTACTGCACAAATTTTAGTTGAAAAGTATAATAGTGAAATTCCTGAAGATAAGAAGACTTTGATGACGTTACCTGGAGTAGGAGAGAAAACTGCTAATGTAGTTTTAGCTGAAGGTTACGGAGTTCCAGCAATTGCGGTAGATACGCATGTATCAAGAATATCGAAGGTGTTTCATATTGTTGATCAAAAGGCAACACCACATGAAGTTGAACAACGGTTGGAATCAATTTTACCTAAGAATGAATGGATTAAAACGCATCATGCTATGATTCTATTTGGAAGATATACAATGCCAGCCAGAGCCAAAGGTGATCCATATTCATATTTGAATTAATTAAGATGAAAAAGGTTTATTTCTATTTGCAAAAATGCTTAGAGAAATAAACCTTTTTTTGTTAATGATATAATTATAGTGAGTTGTTACTAAATTTGAAATGCATAAAAAAAGTCTGCCTTCACTACGTTTCGGCAGACAAATAAAAAGAGTAGACACGCCAGTCTACTCTTAAACAATTAATCTTTATCAGAGTCATCATGATTTTGTTCATGATCTTCGTTATCTTCATTTCTTGTCGGCCTACTACTTTGAGTATGTGAAGCGGAAGATGATGATTGTTCACGACTACTTTGACTAGATTGAGATCTTTCAACTCTGCTTGATTGATGAGCAGTACCAGCTTCACTAGAAGAAGACTGAGTATTGTTTGTATTAACAGAATTGTTGGTCTCATTATTTGTATCAGTTTCTTCATCATCTTCATCGTAACTGGCCGCGCTATCACTGACACCAGCAGGGGCATGACCTCTAACATATAATTGCCAAGTGCCGCCAGTTTTTGCACGAATGACAGATTTAGGCTGTTCCCAATTCAAGTTTGGCTTATTTCTCATTAAGTAAGACATCATGCTCTTATACATTAGTTGAGCTGATTGTTGTCCAATACCTGAAATAGTACCATCCTTTAAATTATCATAACCTGTCCATATACCAATTGTATAAGATCTAGTGTAACCAACAAACCAGGAGTCCTTAGGAGTTGAATTATAACCAGGGTATTTTGCTAAATCTTCATCAGAATATTTAACAGTACCAGTTTTACCAGCTTGATAAAGATCTGGAATCTTTGCATTAGTACCTAAACCATGTTTGATGACGCCTTTCAGCATATCAGTAATCATGTATGCTGTTGACTTCTTCATAACACGAACACCGTTAGAGTCATAATTTCTAGTTAAACCATCAGGTGTTTCAATTTTAGAGACAAATTGAGGCTTATGGTAAATACCCATTGTTGCGAATGCACTGTAAGCACCTGTCATTTGCAAACTAGAGGCATTAGCACCAATAGCAACTGATAATCCGGAATTGGCTGGGACATTAACGCCCAATCGACGAGCAAAAGCAGAAGCACGTTTAACACCAACATCAGCTAATGTCTTAACAGCGGGAACATTACGTGATTGTTCCAAAGCTTTACGCATAGTCATCATGCCATCATATTTATTATCCCAATCATAAAGTTGGATATTAGTACCTGGGTAAACATATTTGCTATCGTCAAGCATCTTTGCAGTTGACCAATTCAAATATTGAATTGCAGGAGCGTAATCTAATACTGGCTTAATTGATGAACCTGTCGACCGTCCAGTTTGAACAGCACGGTCTAAGCCTAATTGAACTGAAGGCAAGTGTCGACCACCTAAAATTGCTACAACATGACCATTATTAGGATCGATCACTGTAGCACCAATTTGCATTTTATTGTTTGTGAATGGGACAGAGCCATTATTTGCCAATTCATAGAGTTTGTTTTGAGCATTTTGATCAATATTAATAGTGATTTTCAAATTATCATTATAAGGATCAAAACCTTTGCTCTTAACTTCAGAAATAACTTCTTTGATGTATGGATCATCGATCTTTCGAATCTTCGATTCGTTATCTGCTCGACGCTTTTTTAGCCCCTTAGTAATTGGTTCATTAATTGCCTGGTTATACTCATCTTTAGTGATCTTTTCGTTTTGTAGCATAGTTTTTAGAACAATGTTACGACGATATTGGGCCTTTTGAGGATAAAGGTAAGGATCATAGGCAACGGGAGCATTAGGCATCCCTGCGATTAAAGCAGTTTGAGCTAAATCAAGCTTTTTCAGTGGCTTGCCATAGTAATAGTTAGCAGCAGTTCCCATACCATAATTTCCATAATTCATGAAGACTTTGTTAATATAGAATTCTAAAATTTGGTCTTTACTGAATTCATGTTGTACTTTAACTGCTAGCCAAGCTTCTTGAGCCTTTCTCTTTAAGGTACGTTGTGATGCTGCAGTAGAAAATACTGTTAACTTAACTAGTTGTTGAGTAATAGTAGATCCACCAGCAGCAATACTATTGCTTTTGGCATTAGTAAGCATAGAACCGACGATTCTAATTGGATCTACGCCAAGCTTATCTTTATAAAAACGCTTGTCTTCAACGGAAACTACGGCATCTTTTAATAATTGTGGTATATCTTTATTTTTTACGTAAATTCGTTTTTCAGAACCAAGTGACAACAAAAACTTACCATCATTATTATATAAACTAGACGTACCGCCACTTTGCAATTGATCTTGACTGATATTAGGTGCATCTTTTGCATAAAAAGCAAATAGCCCAATACCTGAAACAATCAATAGCAAAACTATTAGAAAAAACCATTTAATGATTTTGATACCTAAACTATTCTTAATCGACCTTCGTTTATGATAATTTCTACGTGATTCGCGTTTCATATTATTTTCTGTCATGATTATCTTTCCCTATCTGCAATAAATTTATCAACTGCTTTTAAATAAGGTAGTGTAGGACGAAAACCGCTTTTGATTTCATAGGAATTGTCCACGATTTCTTTTAAAGTCATAGAACTTTTATCCTTTTCTCTCCAAGCATTAATTACAAAGCTAGCTGGAGTGACAAAATATCGTTCCAAACTAGCGAATCTAATAATTGTAAAGCAAATTCCTTTTTGCTTCAAACATGCGCTCAAATGAAAAATCTGGTGCTCATGAAAGTTCTTTAAAGGAAAGTTGGTTTTATTTCTGGTTTCTTTAGCTTCGAAATCAAGATAATATCCTTTATAAACGCCGTTATAGTCAGTAGTTGAAGCTTGTCTAAAATAAGCTTTACGAATAACAGCTTTAGAGCGTTTAGGATAATCAACCTTAACAATTTGAATGGGGGTAGGCTTCTTATGAACTACGGCGATACCCTCAGTCAAATAGTATTTATTAGATTCATTAATTTGTTGTTCAAGTGTCATTCCACGATCAGAAAAGTTAACGCCTTTCCGGTGAGTATATGGACGACGAGTACTATTTTCTTTCTTTTTAATAGGTTTTCTAAATGCAGCTAAACTGCCGCTTGGATATTTGACCATTGACTTCACTCCTGTTAGCATTATAGCAATAAAGACTAGATTTTTGAATATAGGGGGCTTTTAATGCAGCGTTTATGGGTAACTGGTTATCGTAGTTATGAATTAAATGTTTTTGGTGATAAAGACCCTAAAATTACTGTTATTAAGTACGCTTTAAGAAATTATTTTAAGAGTTTGCTTGAAGAGGACCAGTTGGACTGGATTATTACGGGAGCAAATTTAGGAATCGAGCAATGGGCGGCAGAAGTAGGACTAGAATTGGGTCAAAAGTTTCCTGTGCGAACTTCTATTATGATCCCGTATGAGAAGTTTGCTGATCGCTGGAATGAAAATAATCAGTCTAAGTTTTTAAACTTAAAAGAACGCGTCGACTTTTTTGCTTCAACTTCTAATCTACCTTATCAAAATTCGGTGCAATTACGTAATTATCAAAATTTTATGGTTCGACATACTGATAGAGCTTTGATGATTTATGACCCAGAGCATCCCGGCAAACCAAAATATGATTATAATTTAATTCAAAAGTATCAAGAAACTAAAGAATATCCATTAGATTTAATTGATTTTTATAATTTACAAGATGCAGCGGAAGAATATCAAGAGACTCATCGACAGAATTATTTCTCCGAATAATTTTAAAGTTTTATAAAAATGGAAATCTTGGTTTTACCTAGGCTATCTTTTTGCTAAAATAAAAATGAATGTAAAGGAGTTGTCAGTAGAATGGCAAATTTAAATGATATTAAACTATCTGCACAAGACATACTAAAAAAGCAATTTAGAAGTAAAGTAAAAGGTTATGATCCAGACGAAGTAGATGCTTATTTGGATGAAGTTATTTCAGATTATGAGAATTTTCAACAAATTATTGAAGATTTATATGGACAAATTGGCACACTTCAACGTCAAATAATGGACGAAAGACAAAAGGAAAAGAAGACAGTTGAAACAGAGAAGGAAGATAAAGTAAAAACTTACACCCCGACTCATAGAAGAACTGCCTCAGTTCCTAATTTTGCGGATGATAATGATAATAATCAGGGCGAAATTTCAACTAACATGGCCATTATTCAACGAATTTCAACTTTAGAAAGAAAAGTTTATAATCTTGAACAACATGTTTATGGTATAAAGCATTAATTTTTGCTATAATGGTTAACGGTGTGGATCTTGAGTAGGCGCGGCTAGCTATATGCTAGCTGAGGAAAGTCCACGCACGCACAGGCTGCGATGCTTGTAGTGATCGTATTCAGCTCAATAAGCTGGAGAAGAGTTTTTAACTCTTACGGCGGAAAAAATGCTAAATCTTTAAGACATGCATGACTATCCTGAAAAGTGCCACAGTGACGAAGCAAAATTAGAAATGATTTTGGTGGAACGAGGTAAACCCTGCGAGCGTGAAACCCAAATTTGGTGGGGGAGTCTTGGTCTAAGAAAATGAACTAAAGACCAGGTTATTGTCTTTGACAATAAAGATAGATGACTACTGAAGGTAATTTTTGCCAGAATTACTGGAACAAAACGTGGCTTATAGAGATTCACATTGGCAGAGTTGGGCTTGAGTCCAGCTCTTTTTTTATTTTTAATTAACGAAAGAGAAATAATGAAAGAATATCAACTATACGCAACTATGGGCGCTGGTTTTGAAAGCGTTGTAAACAAAGAATTACAAAGTATGGGTTACAAGACCAAAGTCGAAAATGGACGTGTGTTTTTTAAGGGAACCCAAGAAGATATTGTAAAGACTAACTTGTGGTTAAGAACTGCGGATAGAATCAAAATCTTGTTAAAAGAATTTAGAGCAACCGATTTTGATACTCTATTTAATGAAGTTTATGATTACAACTGGGCAGATTTGTTGCCAGTAGATGCTAAGTTTCCTGTGCAAGGTCGTGCAGTCAAGTCGAAGCTTCACTCTGAACCAGATGTACAATCGATCGTAAAGAAAGCTATCGTCAATAAGATGATTGATCAATATCATAGACGTGGCTTCTTGCCAGAAACTGGTAGTGAATATCCATTGGATGTTCACATTTATAAAAATATTGCTCGTATTTCCTTGGATACTACTGGAGCAAGTCTTTTTAAGCGTGGATATAGAGTAGAACATGGTGGCGCACCATTAAAGGAAAACTTTGCGGCAGGTTTATTAAAATTGACCCCGTATAATGGAACGCATCCCCTGATTGATCCAATGACAGGTTCTGGTACTTTAGCAATTGAAGCGGCTTTAATTGCTAAAAACATTGCACCAGGAACATGGCGAAAATTTGCTTTTGATAATTTCGATTGGTTTAATCACGATTTACATAAATCTGCATTAGAAAAAGCTAAGGCAGAGGTCAAAACATTAGACGCTCCTATTTGGGCTAGTGATATTGATCAATCTGTACTTGAGGTTGCTAAGTTAAACGCTCATAATGCAGGGGTTTTACAAGATATTCGTTTTAAGCAAGTAGCGGTCAAAGACTTTACTACTGACTTAGAAAATGGAATTATTATTGCCAACCCGCCTTATGGTAAACGTCTTAAGGATCGAGAATCTGCTGAAGAATTATATAAGCAAATGGGTGAAGTTTTACGTCCACTAGACTCATTTAGTCAATATTATTTAACAGCTGATCCTAATTTTGAAAAATGTTTTGGAGCAAGGGCTACTAAGAAACGTAAGCTGTTTAATGGTAATTTAAGAGTGGATTTCTATCAATATTGGGCAAACAGAAGATAAAAAATGATTACGAAGGATCTTAATACTGAATTTTGGGTAATTTCTGATACGCATTTGATTGCAAACAGTTTGCATGATGAAGGACAAGCTTTTTCACAAATGCAAAAAACTAGTCAAGGTAAGGACTTATATTATCAAGAGACTGCTCTAACAGCTTTTATGCGAATGGCACAAAGAAAAAAGCCTGCAGCAATTATTGTCACAGGCGATATTACTTTTAATGGTGAAAGAGTATCAGCTGAAAAATTTGCCGAAATCTTTCGACCATTAAAACATACGAAAGTATTAGTTATACCAGGAAATCACGATATTTTTGATGGTTGGGCTAGAGAATTTCGTGGTAAAAAGCAATTTTATGCAGGTGAAATTAGCCCAATTTTTTGGCGTTCAATTTTTGCTAAATCCTATCGTCAAGCAGTTGATACGGATGATAGTTCTTTGGCATATAGTGTGCAATTAAATCCACAATATTTTTTGATATTGGCAGATTCCAACTTATATGGTAAAGAAGAAACGACGGCTGCTCCGCATACGCGAGGAATGATCGGCAAATCCCAACTTAAATGGATTAAAAAACAGCTGCAGTATGCGGAGAAAAATCAACTTCGTCCGATTTTATTTATGCATCATAATTTATATGCTCATAATCCTGCTGTAAATAAAGGATATGTGGTTGATGATGCAGTTGAATTAAGGCGGCTTTGCAGTCAATATAATGTTAAACTAGCTTTCAGTGGTCACATTCATGCTCAAAATATTATGGGTCCCCAAGAAACAACTCCTACAACTGAAGTAGTAACTTCAAGTTTTTGTTCTAATGATCAAGGATATGGGGTTGTGCGCGTTCATTCACGTCATATTACATATGTAAGACGTAATTTTGATATTACAAGATACCTGACAGACCAAGAAAAAGAAAATTATACCTTAGAACATTTTCATAAGTATTTAAAGGATCTACAATTAGGCAGTATCTCTGCGGATATGATGCAGAGTGAATTGAATAAATATCATGACGATATAGATTTAGTTCGAGCAATGGGTAAATTGTTTGGCTGGATGAATTATCACTTTTTCACTGGGCATAATCATATTAAGGCGAGTGAATTGAATAAAATTCATTCTTCAAAGGCCTATCAAGTGTTAATTAAACATCATCCTGAATATAGGCTATATTTAGAGACTCTGTATGACACCAGTGATCATAGTAATTTACAAGTAAAAATAAAATATTGATAAATAAAGAGAGTATGATTTATTTCGTACTCTCTTATTTTGATGGTTTTTGATACAATAAGAAAAGGAATAAATGATATGTAGGGTGTGATCTAAATTCTAAAATCTAAACGGCATTTTATATTTTTAGGAACGATTGGAGCAATTTATTACTCATGGCTTTTAATCATTCTGTTGACAGCTTTTATTTTGGGTTATGAAGGAAATAAAGCAATTAATATTCCTGGAATGGTAGTCGGATTCATTTTTATTGTTTTGTTAGTGTATACATGGTTGTATTCATTTTTCGAAAATAGTAAAAATAAATATTTACTTAAATTACCATACAGAACTCAAATTAAGGTAAGTAAACCAGTTTTAATTGCAAAATGGCGTATATTTGAAATTTATCGATTAAAAAGTGAATTTCAAAGCTATTCTGTTTTAGTTTTTTCAAGAAAGAAGAATAAGCATAGATGAAATCAGATATTGAAATTGCACAAGAAACTAAAGAGTTACCAATTAATGAAATTGCCGCAAAGGTTAATTTAAAAGAAGATGATCTAGAACCATATGGTTATGATAAGGCTAAGATCAATTGGCAAGCTATTAATCGCATTTCCCAAAACAAAAAATTAGGAAAGTTAATTTTAGTAACTTCTATCTCGCCAACACCAGCTGGAGAAGGAAAATCTACTATTACTATTGGTTTAGGTGATGCTATCAATAATCAATTGCATAAAAATACAATGATTGCTCTGCGTGAACCATCAATGGGTCCTGTTTTTGGACTTAAAGGTGGTGCAACCGGTGGTGGTATGGCACAAATTATTCCGATGGAAGACATTAATTTACACTTTACTGGTGATATGCACGCTTTAACTGCAGCGATTGATACATTAGCTGCATTAGTAGATAACTATATTTATCAGGATAATAGTTTAAATATTGATCCAGAACGAATTCTTTTGAAACGCGGTTTAGATGTTAATGATCGTGCTTTGAGAAATATTACAGTTGGGCAAGGCTCTAAGTTTAATGGCGTTGAGCATAAATCAAGTTTTGCAATCACTGTAGCCAATGAATTGATGGCTATTTTATGTTTAGCAACAGATATTGATGATTTGAAAGCTAGAATTGGTGATATGCTTGTTGGTTATACCAAAGATGATCAACCAGTTTATGTTAAGCAACTCGGTTTTCAAGGTGCAATTGCTGCATTACTTTCTAATGCATTAAAGCCAAATTTAGTTCAAACGCTTGAGCATACTCCTGCACTAGTTCATGGTGGCCCGTTTGCAAATATTGCACATGGGGCTAACTCGGTTATTGCTACTAATCTTGCCCTACATTTAAGCGATTATGTTTTAACTGAGGCAGGCTTTGGTAGTGATCTCGGTGGTCAAAAGTTTATGGATTTTGTATCTAACCACTTGGACAAAAAGCCAGATGCAGCGGTTGTTGTTGCAACTGTTCGTGCGCTTAAATATCAAGCTTTAGGAAAGACCGACAATCTGGATGAAGAAAATCTTGCTGCTTTGAAGGCTGGATTTAAGAATTTAGAGCGTCATATGAATAATATGCGTTCATATAATGTGCCGGTGGTTGTGTTAATTAATCAATTTGCAACAGATACTGAGGCAGAACTTGATTTGCTTAAAAAGTTAGTTGAAGAACAAGATATTCCAGCTGAGGTAGTTACTTACCATGATGATGGCTCTAAAGGCGGAATTGAAGCTGCACAAACAGTAATTGATTTAGCCGATTCTGGTAAGGCTAAAGTAGTATCAACTTATGATGAAGATGACGATGTCAAAACCAAAATTGAAAAGGTAGCTACTAAAATTTATCATGCTAGCGGAGTGGAATATACAGAAAAGGCTGATAAACAAATTAATGAGCTAACCAAGTTAGGCAAGGAAAAGTTGCCAGTAATTATTGCTAAGACACAATATTCGTTTAGCGATGATAAGAAGCAATTAGGTGCTCCAACTGATTTCAAGTTGCATGTGAAAGGAATCAGTTTGAAAAATGGAGCTCGTTTTATTGTTGTAACTACGGGACATGTATTGGATATGCCAGGCTTGCCTAAGCATCCTGCAGCTTTGGATATCGATGTTGATAATAATGGCAAGATTAGTGGGTTATTTTAATAAAAGATGCAATTTTTATATTTATTTATTTCATTATTTGTAGTTTTAGCAGATCAAGGATTAAAAAATTATATTGTAAGCAATTATACCGTTGGTGAAGTTCATCAGATTATTCCGGGAATTTTATCATTTAATTATTTACAAAATGATGGTGCAGCTTGGAATATTTTAACTGGTCAAATGTGGCTATTTTACGCTATCAGCGTTATTGCCATTGCAGTTTGTTTATATTTTTTGTTCAATAAAAAGTATAAAAATGCATTGTTTGACGTGGGATTAGCCTTAGTATTAGGTGGTATTATCGGTAATTTCATTGATCGACTTCATTTAAAGTATGTAGTTGATATGCTTCAACTTGATTTCATTAATTTTAACATCTTTAATATTGCTGATTCTGCTATTACCACTGGTGTGCTCATTATATTTATTTACTTAATTTTCTTTGCAGATAAGGATGATAAAAATGCCTAAAAAATATTTATTACAAGTTAAAGATGAGCACGGACGTTTAGATAAATTTATCTCAGAGCAAGTACCTGATTTGTCTAGAACTAGAGTAAAAGAATTAGTTAAAGAAAAAGAAATCCTAGTTAATCAAAAAGCAGAGAAAGTATCTTATAAAATTCAAGCAGGCGACAAAATTGAAATTAATGTTCCAGCGGTAAAACCAATGGATGTTGTTCCAGAAAATATTCCACTTGATATTGTTTATGAAGATGACGATGTAATTGTAGTAAATAAACCACAGGGCATGGTGGTGCATCCCGCACCAGGACATCCTGATCATACTTTGGTGAATGCACTTCTTTATCACACAAAAGATTTGGCACAATCTCCCGAAGGTTTTAGACCTGGGATTGTACATCGAATTGATAAGGATACTTCAGGTTTGTTGATGATTGCTAAGAATGCTCAAGCAAGAGAATTACTTGAAGATCAGTTAGCGCATAAGACAAACAAAAGAATATATTGGGCCATTGTTCATGGTAATTTTAGTGAAGAAAATGGTGTCATTGATGCTCCAATTGGCCGCAATCCATATGATCGCAAGAAGATGGCAGTGGTAGAAAATGGTAAAAAAGCTATTACACATTTTAAGGTACTCAAACAATTCAAAGGCTATAGTTTAATTCAATGTCAACTCGAGACAGGACGAACTCATCAAATCAGAGTACATTTAGATTATATTGGACATGCAGTTGCGGGAGATCCATTATATGGTCCACGCAAAACTTTAAAAGGGAACGGCCAGTTTTTGCATGCTAAAGTTTTAGGCTTTAAGCATCCCCGGACAGGAGAATGGCTAGAATTCACTGTTGAACCACCTAAGATATTTCAGGATATGTTAGCCCAATTAGAAAAAGCAAGTGAATAAAAATGAAACGTTATTTGATATTAGAAGATGGCAGCTCTTTTGCTGGTGAAGGTATTGGCGCAAGTATTATTTCCACCGGAGAATTAGCAATTCAAACTACTAATTTTGGCTATCAAGAAGCATTAACTGATCCTACTAATGCTGGAAAAATTCTAGTTTTCACATCGCCAATGATCGGCAATAATGGGATCAATGCAATTGACTATGAAAGTATTGATCCTACTGTTAAGGGAATAATTGCTAATGATATTGCTTTGAATATTTCTGATAGTGAAAATTTTGAAGATCTTAGTTCGTTTTTAAAAGAAAAAAAGATACCTGCCATTTTTAAGGTAGATACCCGTGCGCTTGTTCATCGTTTGATCGAAGAAGGAACTATTAAGGCCTCAATCATGGATACTAATGATGAACACGCTTTTGATCAAATTAAAGCATTAGTTCTGCCTAAAAATAAATCGGCAATGGTTTCAACTAAAAATGCTTATGCATCCCCAAATGTAGGTAAAACAGTTGCAGTTTTAGATTTAGGATTAAAGCACTCTATGCTCAGAGCTTTGTCTCTTAGAAAAGTAAACACAACCGTTTTACCTTATAATGTTAGTCCGCTGGATGTTGAGAACTTACGTCCTGAAGGAATCATTATTTCAAATGGACCAGGTAAACCGGAGGAAATAGTTGATAAAATTGCTCCGATTTTAGATCATTTTTATGGCAAATATCCAATCTTAGGAATTGGATTAGGTTTCTTAGTGTTAAGTGATTATTTAGACTTTGAATTGGTTCAGTTACCTCAGGAATTCAATGGAATTAATTATCCAGTAATTGAGCAAAATACTAATGCAATTTGGCAGACTTCAATGAATATTGATCAATTAGTATTACCTGATAGCGTAAAAATGAATATGAATCGTGAATATTTTGATCTTCATAGTGAATTAAATGCAGGATTTTGGAATATCAAAGACAAGATAGTAGCAACCGCTTTTAATCCAGAGGGAGCCCCAGGATCCCATGATGCAGATGAAATTTTCGATTATTTTTTACAAATGATGGAGTAAATTATGCCGTTAGAAAATGATTTAGATAAAGTATTAATTATCGGATCAGGTCCTACTTTGATTGGTAGCGTAGCTGAGATGGACTTAATGGCTACAGAAGCTATTGATGCCTTAACCGAAGAAGGAATACAAGTTATATTGGTTAATCCTAATCCAGCAACTATCTCCACGGATAAAAAGTCCAATGTTACCGTATATCTAGAGCCGATGACATTAGATTTTCTTAAGCGAATTTTACGTATGGAAGAACCAGATGCGATTATTACTGCGTACGGTTCAACTAATGGATTAAAAGTTGCTCATAAATTATTGCAAGATGGAATTTTAGAGCAAATGGGCATTCAGTTGCTAACTTTGAATTCTCGTATCTTGCAGATGGGTAATCAGCAAAAAAGAACAGAGCTTTTAAATAAATTAGGAATTGATACTAGTGAGTCTTGGGAATTAAATCAAAATGCTCAAGACAATATGAATGGTGCTATGGATAATTTACTTTCCAAAGTTACTTTTCCAGTATTAGTTACTAAGTATAATCGTTATGTTCATAATGAACATTTACGATTTAAGACTAAAGAAGCTTTAGTGACCTATTTTAAAGAAGAAAGACAAACTGATAATTTTACATGGAAAAATTATCGATTAACGGAGGATCTTTCAGCTTGGGAAGAAGTTATTGTTGATGTAATACGTGATAAGGATGGCAATTTAGTATTTACTAATTTTGCTGGTTCGATAGAGCCAGTGGGAATAAATTCTGGTGATTCAGCTATAGTAATGCCGTCTTTAACTTTAAATAATGATCATATTCAAGAATTGAGAGAATCAGTTAGACGAATTGTAGATAATTTGGAAATTGTTGGTTTTACTAGTTTTCATTTTGCTATTAAACATCATGGCACCCAAATTAAGTCAAAATTATTGACGATCCGTCCTCGTTTAACTCGTAGTTCTGTTTGGGCTCAACGAATTGGCATGTATGATGTGGGTTATGTAGTAAGTAAAGTAGCTATTGGTTATCGACTAAATGAAATAACCGATCCATTATCAGGATTAAATGCTTCTATTGAACCTACTTTAGATGCAATAGCGATTAAAATACCTTATTGGTCATTTACTGGTTCAGGTTATAACCATTATCAGTTGAATAATCGAATGCAAGCCAGTGGCGAAGCAATGGGCGTAGGACGTAATTTTGAAACAGCGTTTTTGAAAGGTTTAGATGCAACTACTAATCTTGACTTGGGCTGGGCTGCTTTTGTAGAAGAGAGCCGGAAAACATATGAAGAAATAATTGAAGATCTTAAGCATCCCGATGAATTACATCTAATTAAATTACTAGCAGCTATTAAAGAAAATATTCCTTTTAGTGAATTACAAGAAATTACAGGCCTTCATCCAATTTATTATCAAAAGCTTCTTCATATTGTCACAATCATTAATAAACTAGTGCAAAATAAGGAGCATTTAACTTTAGATTTAGTAAGAGAAGCTAAAGATTACGGCTTTTTTAATCCATTGCTTGCTAAGGTATTAAATATTTCTGTAGAGGAAGTACGATCATTAATTAGTAAATATAATTTAGAACCATCATTTTTAAAGATAGACGGTTCGGCTGGAGTTTATCGGCCTAATGTGTGTGCTTACTATGGCGCATATGATGTTCAAAATGAAGCTAAAGATTTAGCGGCAGATAAAAAGATATTAATTTTAGGTATGTTGCCTTTACAAGTATCTGTGACTAGTGAATTTGACTATATGATTGCTCATGCAGCAAAGACTTTACATAATAATGGCTATGTTACAGTTTTGCTTTCAAATAATGATGAATCTGTTTCTTCTAGATATAAGGATATCGATCGAGTATATTTTGAATCAATTACATTAGAAAATATTTTAACTATTGCTAAAAGAGAAAATATTAAAGATGTACTTTTACAATTTTCAGGTAAAAGAGTAAGTGCATTAAGTAAGCAATTGGAAGAAAATGGTCTTCATATAATAGGTCAATGGGAGACTAAAGATCCTCGTGATATGATTACGGAATTATTAAATCATCCCCTGACCGATTTAAAACGAGTACCATCTCTGAAAACTACAAATCCTAATGCTGTATTTGAATTTGTTGATCAATATGATTTTCCAATTTTAATTGGGGGCATGAATAAAGAGAATAAATTAAAATCCGCTGTAGTTTATGATATTCCAGCAATTAAAAGATATTTAGCTGAAAATCAGGTAGATCAAATCACCGTGTCTCAGTTTATTGAAGGGAATAAGTATGAAGTAACAGCTATTTCGGATGGTAAGAATGTCACTTTACCTGGTATTATTGAACATTTAGAGCAAACAGGTTCACATGCATCAGATTCAATAGCGGTTATTAAACCTCAAAATTTATCATTAGAACAACAAAAAAAGATTGAACAACAATCGATTAAATTGATAAAAGTATTACAAACAAGAGGAATCTTTAACTTACATTATTTGTTGGTAAATGATGAATTATATTTATTACAAATTAAGCCATATGCAGGTCATAACGTAGCGTTTTTGTCTAAGTCTTTGAATAAAGATATTACTGCCTGCGCTACGGAAGTCTTGATAGGTCATAACCTTCAAGATTTGGGCTATCCCAATGGACTATGGCATACAAGTAACTTTATTCATATTAAAATGCCAGTATTTTCTTTCCTTAATTATAGTAGTGGCAATACATTTGATTCTAATATGAAATCATCTGGTTCAGTAATGGGGCGAGATACTCATTTAGCTAAGGCATTATACAAAGGATACGAAGCTAGTGATTTACACATCCCTAGTTATGGGACAATTTTTATTTCAGTTAGAGATGAAGATAAAAATCGAGTGACAGAATTGGCTCGTCGATTTGATAGATTGGGCTTTAAGTTAATTGCAACCGAAGGAACTGCGAATATGTTTGCGGAAGCTGGGATTACTACAGGAGTTGTAGAAAAAGTCCATAATAATCCTCGCAATTTACTAGAAAAAATCCGACAACATAAAATTGTAATGGTAGTAAATATTACTAATCTTTCTGATGCGGCTAGTGAAGATGCATTACGAATAAGAGATGAGGCTTTGTATACTCATATTCCGGTATTTTCAAGTATTGAAACCGCTGAATTAATTTTAGATGTATTAGAATCACTAGCGTTAACTACACAACCAATTTAAAATAAAAAAGCTAAGTTTATTCAAATAACTTAGCTTTCGCAATAAGCATGTTTAAGAGGCATGCTTATTTTTTATTGACTTTCATTGCCATAATTTCTTTCTCTACTGGAGTGACTTCAATAGAGTTTTGACCAGTATAAATTACAAATCCGGGTTTAGCACCATTAGGCTTTTTAACACGTTTGTCTTGTACATAATCTACTTGAACATGGGCAGAGTCTTTGCCCTTAGAAAAGAATGCTGCGATTTCAGCTGCTTCTTTAATATCGTCTTCAGATGGTTGATCATCTCGTAAAATCACGTGAGATCCTGGCATATTTTTAACATGGAACCAGTAATCAGATTTGTTAGCCTTTTTTAAAGTTAACCAATCATTTTGATAATTGTTTTTACCAACTAAAACATGTTTACCAGAAGAAAGTTTAAATTCATTCAGATTACGTTCTGTAATTTTATTTTTTCGTTTATTCTTCTTTTGTTTTCGAATATATCCTTGATTGATTAACTCATCATTAATTTGATCAATATCCTGCGGATCCGCATTATCGATAGCAGTTTGAATAGAATCAAAATAGCGCAAATTTTCTTCGGCTATTTTGATTTGCTGATTAACATGTTTAATGGAATCGCGCAATTTTTTATATCGAGTAAAATATTTTTGAGCATTGCGTGCTGGTGAAAGGGCAGGGTCTAATTTTATTGCAATAGGTGCATTGTTTTCATAGTAGTTAGGCAGGGAAACTGTAGTCATTCCTGGCTTCACTTGATTTAAATTTGCGTTTAAAATTTCACCCTTAATACGATATCCTTCTGAGTTTTCAGCAAGATCGAGTTGTTTCTTTAATTTCTTGATTTTCTTGCTTAGCTTTTTTTGCTCATTCTTAACCACGCGTTCTACTTGACTAGCGCGTTGTTTTACCCAATCACGATTAGCTTGATATTCATAAAATTCATCAAGTCCTTTGTTAAGGTCAGGATTAGAGCTTTCCTTTTCAAGATCTAGATGATAAGGCAAATAACAAAAGATTTTTCTCTTATTATTAGGAGTCTTTAAAACAAATGCGCGTGGATTGTCGAACTGATTGAAAAACGTTTTAAAGGAAGAATAGCTGTATTCATCTTCTAAGTACCCCAATAGTTCACTTCGATCATCTTTATCTAAACCATCCATTTGCTTAGCTAAACTTTTAGCATCATTTTCATTGCTAAGTTGTTTAAATTCAGTTTCAGACAAAGTTAATCCATTTATTCCTGGCTTCAATGGAGGTAACTCATATTTCGCTTTTGGTAATAAAATACGAGCTCTATTTTCATCAGGATTAATTCTCTTTAATAAGTCGATGATATGATTATCTTTTTGATTGTAGAGAATCACGTTACTGTGACGACCCATTAATTCTACGGAAAGAACTAATTCGATTTCATCACCCAATTCATTGCGATTACTAAAATGGAAATTAGTAATTCGATCTAAACCTACTTGATCAATAGATTGTAAAACAGAGCCCTCTAAGTATTTACGTAATACCATTACAAAAATAGGAGCTTTATCAGGGTTGTTAATTGTTTGTTCAGTTAAATACATCCTTGGATATTGTGCATTAGCTGAAATTAAAAATTGGTAGTTTTTTCGATTTTTTCTAAAGATTAAAACTAAGTCTTGATCAAAGGGTTGGTAAATTTTTGATAAACGACTTCCTACTAGAGTAGGGGTTAAATCTTGTAATAAACTATGGATAAATGATCCATCAAATGCCATAATACATCACCTCAAAATACGTTTAATATTATAACAATAAAATTCAATATTCTAAAATTATTAGAGTTATCAACTATAAGCTAAAAATAATACACATTAATAATTAGGTAAAACTAATATAAATACAAAATGACATATCAAAGTTATAATTAACATTAGTATTAAAGTTTTAATATTTAATGTTTCACACAACACTATATATCTAATATAGTTTGGAAACGGTATTATCAAATAGATTATTAAATGATAAAATACAGTTATAGTAATCTAATTTGGAGAAAAAGGACTTTGTATATGGATGTATTATTTTTTAGCACTATTGCAGATCAAATAAAAAAAGAAATAAATCACAAGTGTAGCCTGAATATTTCACAAACTAGAATTTTGCTTTTTTTGATGACACAAATAATAAAGCTTTAGCCATGGGGAAATTAGCTGAAGCACTTAATATTTCTTTATCTACCTTAAGTCGTCAGCTTCAACAAAAAAAGACAAAGAGCCTTATAGAAATTACACGATCTGAAAAAGATTCAAGTAAGATTGTGAAATTAAGTTCAGAAGGTATAAAGAAAGCAGAAGAACTAAAGAATACACTTAGTAAAATTGAAAGTCTTCTTTTTATATCTTTGGATTCTGATGCTTCTAGTCTGTTTGTTAAGCAACTTTACGAAATTGCACAAGCTTCTTCCTCATTAGACGACTTGCAATAGGTGTGTAATTAATGGTTTTATGCTATAATTCTTCTGTATTATATAATTAAAGAAATTGGGAAGGGGAAATAAATTGAAAATCGCATTAGTTACTGACAGTACTAGTGTCTTAACTGAACAAGAAGTTAAGGACAATAATATTAATGTGGTTCCGATTCCCGTCATCGTTGGCGACAAGGAATACTTAGAAGGAGTTAATATTACTTCTGCGCAACTTTTTGAACTACAAAAGCAAGGCGCAGCTTTTCCTAAGACTTCACAACCAAGCATGGGTCAAATGATTGAATTATGCAATAAGCTTCATGGAGAAGGCTATGAGGCTATCATTGCTATTACTTTATCGAGTGGTATTTCTGGATTTTATCAAAACATGGTAAACATGGCTCATAATAATCCGGAATATAATCTATATCCTTATGATTCTAAAATGACCGTAAGATTACAAGGTTATTTGGTATTAGCTGCTGCTAGAATGATTAAGAATGGCATGGAACCAGAAGCTATTTTAAAGAAACTGGACGAAATTCGAAAGACAATCGATGAATATTTTGTAGTTGATGATCTTAAGAATTTAAGCAGAGGCGGTCGTTTAAGCAACGCAGGTGCGTTTATTGGTACTATGCTGCAAATAAAACCATTATTAACATTTAATGATGATGGTAAAATTGTTGCTTTTGATAAAATCAGATCTTTAAAGCGTGCTGTTGCCAAGGTTAAGAAACTTACTTTAGAAAAAACTGCAGAATTACCTTATAAGGATAGATTACGTTTATTCGTATTTCATTCTAATGACCTCAAACAAGCAGAAGACATAAAAGAGTTTATTAATACTAACTTCCCAGATAAGCCGGTGGATGTGGCTGAATTCAGTCCTGTAATTGCTACACACTTAGGTGAAAAGTCTATTGCGATTGCATGGATGATAGACTTTGATAAATTAGATTTAACTAAATAATAAAAGAGGCGCTGTTAAACTAAAAAACAGTGTCTTTTTTATTATTTAATATTAATAGTAAAATTGTTATAGTTGCAGTTATGGATATAATAATAAATTTACTATTATTCATGTGGCGATCAGCAATAGCACTTTTATTATTACTAGACATATTAAAAACAGCACCATTTTTATATAGTTTGGTGCTGTTTTATTATTTAGTTTCATTTAAATTTTGATGATCATTAGAAATTGCATCTAATGCTGCTCGCTGCTTCTTTTGATCTACGTGAGTATATAAATCTGTGGCAGTTGTTCCTTTTTGACCTAATTGTTGTGCTACTAAAACTTGATCTTTAGTAACAGCATACAATTCAGAAGCTAATGTATGGCGCAATTTATGAGGGGTAAGAGGATGACCAAAGCTGGCTGAATATTTGCTAACCATTTTTTCAATTGCATTAGTAGTCATGCGTTTTGTTTTATTGTGCCATCTTGTTAGAAAGAAAGCCGTTTGCTTAGAATCGGCCATATAACGCTCAGCTCGGATTTTTTTATAATTTTTAATATAGTTTAGAGTCCATTCAGCAATAGGGACACTATCCTTTTGTCCGCCTTTACGCGTGACATCTAAAACTGCGTCCTTTATATTCAAATCTTGCATATCTACGCCAGCACACTCAGAAACTCGAATTCCTGTCCCTAAAATTAAAGCAATAATGGCCATATCTCTTTCTTTATTCATCTTGAAACCAGGTTTAGCTTGCTTATTGCATTTATTTTCATAGTCATGATCAATAAATTTAAGAAATTCGAATTTGAGGTTTCCAGTGTACATGTGTGATTCTAAAACGTGAGCACGATAATTTAATGTTTTAGTATCATTTAAAGACTCAATTTTGAGCATTACGTTGCGCTCAAAATAGGGCTCACCATTATTATTATCTGATGTAATGGTCAAAAATTTAAATAAAGAGCGTAGGGCATTAATAGAACGATTAATAGTAGTGGGGGAGTTCAAGTGTCCTTGCTTATTCTTAGTGTGGCCTAAGTTATCAATGTACAACATGATATCATTTCGCCGTAAATTTGCTAAAGTATCTGGTAAGATATGTTGATTATCTTTTGCAGTAGAGATGCCTTCTTGACGTAACCAATTAAAAAAACGACGTATCTCGGTTAAATATTGATAGGTGGTTGTTAATGAGTGATTAGTACCTAAATTATATTGTTTAACAAAGTCTGGCATATTATCTAGTTCAGTTTTAATTAAGCTAAGATACTTAGTAGATTCCATATTTTCTCCTTACTCGAACAAGTGTTTAAATAATTGTATCATAGAAAAAGGCAATAAAAAACACCTATCTTTGGAGATAGGTGAATATTAAAAATCTCAGCTTTAATTACTTTTCCCAACTCAAACGATAATATCTATAGTATTATTGTAAAAAATTGTTCATAAGTATTTAAAGAATGGAATAAACCACGTCACTATAACTGGAATACTAGCAACGCCGGTAGCAACCCTTCAGCATTCCAGTTATAGTAACTTTGATTATGTTTATCTATATAATATAGGCATTTAACATCAAGCTAAACAATCTGTATTATTAGACAGTGTTGTTTGTATGGTACAACTTACCTTTCAAGTATTTATTTTAAGATGATTAAATCTAATGATCAAGTCTTAAACGCTAAATTTTCAAAAAAATATTTATATTTAATGTTAATTTAGTTTAAAATATTGTTTTTGAAATTTCATGTATAAAAATTGTACAATAAAGACGAAGATTATATAAGACGAGGAAAAATTATGACAGAAGAAATTGATGTAAATTTTCAAGCTAAGAATCCAAGTGGTATTAAATTATTAAATCGTTTGTATGATGGTCATTTAGTATTAAATGATATCGGTGTTCGTTTGGATGAGCAGCTTAATAATGAAAATGAAGAATTAACTGTACCAACTCAAGAAGACGTTAATAATTTGGACGATACTTTTGGCAAGATGGTACAAACTTTTAGTGATATCACAGATGCTTATGGTAACGTTGATACCTTTGCGGATAATTTTGCCGGTACAACTAAGGATTTTGCAGAAAGATTAATCACTGAAATGGTAGACTTTAATAATGGTATTGCTGATATTGGAGATACTGAAGGTGGTCTTGAAAACTATGATAACGATAAACTCAACGATTGGGTTAACCAGGTTATGGGTGATATTGTAGCTACTAATGAAGCTTTCAATACTTTAATTAAGGAATAATAGTGCTTGAAGATCCAATTTAATAAAAGGCAAAATGGCTTTACAATCTTTAGATGGATCAATTAAAAAGGCGTCTCATGTGTGAGGCGCTTTTTTAATATATTATTTCTTTAAACTAGCTATTGGATAAATAGTGTAATCAGCTCTATAAGCAACAAGACGATGACCATCAATTACAAACTGGGTAGCATTCTTCATATCACTTTTATGGATAGAAACGTTTTTACCAGTGAATACAGCAATTGGCATCCCTAGTTGGCTTCTAATCATAACTACTTTAGCATCACCATTCCAGTCATTTTTAAAATTTTGATACATAGTATTTAATAGTGGAACAGCCTTGTTTTGATCATTGATATTAACATGCTTATTAAATTCATCTTCGTAATTCTTTAGTCCTTCATAGGCAATAAGAGTGGAGCCTACGTGAATCATTCTGTTGTGACCGTAATCAATGTCAATTACGCTAGATTTTTCGTTACCATTGCTGTCTTTTTGAGACATCTTTTTATCTGTATGAATATTAACAGATTTTGCCTTAATTTGATCGATCTTTTGTCCATTTGAATCATAAGTGGAAACTGTCAATGGTAAAGCACCGATTTTAGAGCGCATAGACAGCTCCCAATTTTCAAAATTGCTACAGCCAGAAAGTAAAGCTACGCTTAAAATACTTAAGCTTAACAATGAAATAAGTTTCTTTTTACGCATATGTTTTAAATTCCTCAATTCATACTTAATAGTGATGAGTTTAATTTTATCATATTTGTACTTAAGGGATGCAAAAAGGCGGGGAGTATTATTAAATTAAGCTATTGATAGTTAATAAAAAAACAAAAGAGTGAATTGATCTTTTCTAATAATCAATCCACTCTTATATATTTTGAATATCTTTTTCTAATCATCAGTACCAATTATACGATGCCAAATGTAAAATCCAGATCCGATTACTAATGCAATAGCCGCATACAAAAACATCCAGGCATTATAAAACCACCAAATATTCCTAGAATGCCTGCGATAATCATCAAAATTAGGCCAGTTATATCTCCACCTAAGTAAGGACTTTTTTCTAAGCAAATATAGACAATTTCAGCGCCAATAAACAGGCCAGCTATGATTATTTCAAGAATACCACCAACTATACTTTTAGCTGCGTATATGCCTAGTAATGACCTAACAGTCCGTCTAGAAATAGCCATACTGACAAAACAATCATTAAAATTTCAATAACTAATTTAGTAACTCTCATCTTTTTTAGCCTCCATATCTGTATATATTATCTATGCAAGATGCTAAAAAATTCAAAAATAATTTACTAAATTAATTTTGAAACATAAGCTTAAATCTGATAATTGAAAAAGGACTAAACTATTACGTCTAGTCCTTTTTCAATTATTTAAAATTTTCAGCCTTTACGTATGCATTTTTACCAACTCTATAGTAGGCTTCATTGTTAATATAATGTTTTGGTCCATATGTCTTAATAGGTGAACCTTGCTTTAATGTTTTCCACTCAGTGTTAAGTGATCCATTGTTTTGGTAAACATCGGCCTCAGTCTTAAATATACGTGAGTTACCTAAGATATTGCTTGCCATGATGTATTTATTATCGCCAATTTTAACGGCTGATTTACCATTGCTTAATTTTGTCTTGCCACCATAGTAATTGACTGATGTATAAGCTTTATAAACTTCGCCGGTACGCTTGCCATTGCAATCATATACGTAGGACTTATACATTATTGTGCCAGTATGTTTGGCATTAGAGTTAGAAGGTGCTTGGGAAACTGCAGAGCCTGAAATAGATAATGGGAGAATAGTTACATTACCGTCTGTAGACATTCCTTTCCAATTATCAGTGTATTGCCAGATAGCTACGCCGTCCATTGAAGGGAAGTATTTAAAATTAGGCTTATCTACTCGTCCAGATATAGCATATGCTGCTACCCATAAGGAATTAGGATATTTTTTGATAATAGATGGTGTATTAATGTTATTTTGTAACACAGAAGAACTAGCGTAAAGTAGTGGCTGATAGCCAGCTGCTTTAATTTCATCCATAAAGACTAAGATTGCCTTAGCGGTGACGTTCTTACCGTTAGTAATTATATTGCCGCTGCCAGTTTCATAATCACAAGCTAAGTAGGATCCTTTAGGAAGGCCAAGGGCTTTAGCAGATGCTACAGCATATTTAGCTTCACTTTTAGCTATAGAAGCATTAGAACTAAATGTAGCAAAGTGATAACCCATCGGCATCATGTCGTTAGCAATGGCAGATTTGATTTGAGCGGCAGCCTTTGGATTACGATAGCTAGTACCTTCACTAACTTTGACTATTGCAAATTGAGATCCGGCTTTGGCATGAGCTGTTAAATCCGCACTTTGATAACTAGCAACATCAATCCCTAGTTCTCTTGCTGCTACGGAAGTTGCTGAAGCTTGTACATGGGAAGGATTAATAGGAGAGAGGGATGCAGGTAGGAGACTCATCCCAGTGTTTACTAACATAGTTGCACAAGCTAATTTTACGAATGTTTTCTTTTTTAACAAATTAATTCCTCCATAATTGGTGGAGAGAGTTAATAATCTATATCTCTCACTTTTAATATATTTAAAACTTATATATTATAGATTACATTGGTAGGTACCAAAATGCAATAGTTGAGATTAAATATTAATATTGTAGTAATCAGATAGAAATAATTGCAATAAAATTGGGATAATAATTGAGAGTCGAGCATGGAATGATTATTAAATGTCATTCTTTTTGGTTTATGCCTCCTTAGAGGGATGCACGTTCAAAAGGCCTAGCAAACAGTAAAAAAGTGCTAGTACTTAGCCAAGTATGATAATAGACGTGGTGAAGAAATTTGAATGAAAATAAATAGATACTGATATTACAATTAGAATATTATGCTTTTTAGACACTTTTAATTTTTAAATGTCAAGAATAATACTTAAAACCTAAAGAAATGTATAAGGAGGGCTATTTCGTATATTACTTTAATGACAAAAATATTGTAATTATATAAAATATAGATAGTTAAGAAAAGCGCTTAATTAGCTAAATAAAGTATATAGATGTTTCTTTAATGAAAGCAAAGGTGATCAAAATGCTACATTGGATTTGGGTATTAATTGTTGGAGGAGTTATTGGTTTGATTGCTGGAGCTCTTACAGGGCATGGCAGATCAATGAACTGGATTGCTAATATCTTAGCAGGGTTAATTGGTTCCTCATTAGGTCAAGCTTTATTGGGTGCCTGGGGGCCACAAGTTGCTGGCATGGCAATTGTACCGTCAATTTTAGGTGCAGTAATTTTGGTAATCATTGTTGCCTTCGTTGTCAGCAAATTTAGAACTGCATAACGTTTATATGAGTAAAAATTTTTAGTACGTACTACAAACGAAAAGGCTAAATCTAGGATAAAATCCTTATTTAGCCTTTTTTGTTGCCCTATTCTCTTGGGAGAGGGGAGAGAAATAAAAGCATTAAAGGTAGTGTGGGCACAGATTGACGAAAATAAATAGGTTTTGAAACAATGAATTGATGATAATTTAGCTGTTTTAAATAGAATTTCTGGCTCTCATTATCAACTGAAGCCAGTTATATTTAGGTTTTTATTGACTAATAATGACGTATTTTAAAAGGATTTATGATTGTTCGAATAAAAATTCGTTATGTAATACGTAATTGCTAAAAATCAAGCGCTGAATATTAAAAATAGGAAAGATGATTAGCAAGTGTACTGTGTGGTAGATAGAGGAAAAGACTAAGAAAAGTCATAAGAACATAGGATAGACTTATAATATAAGGATTTTTAAAAATTTGAATGAAAAAATTAAAATAAAAAATAAAATTTATTCGAACTTTATAAATCAGCAAAAATAGCTGTTTTGAGAGGAACTTATTTCTTGCTATCATTAAAATTATTGTTTTAAGTAATGCATAGCAAATATAATTTATCTAATTAATTACCATTTATTACCATTTATAGAAAGCAAGTATAAAGAATATGGTCGTTAAAGGGATTATTTCATTAATAATGATTCAGCAAAATTTATATGACGAATTGCCTATCCCTAAAATCATTATTAAATCAGCTGATCATGCCATTTTACTATGAATATCCCTATAATCAGCATGAAATTAGACCGATTTTTAGTCTGAGAATCTGTATTAAATCTATTTATTATTATGGTAAAAATATCAGCGTATTAGCTTGATTAGCTAGTTATTGAATGTATATGGTATTTATTTCACTTAAGCCTTTAAATTTTGTTAGAAATTAATCAATAGATCCATTGATTTAATTTTTTTGAATTTTGACTTAAAAAATTAAGTAGGCAAGTTTATCGATTGGATTATTAATTAAAAATAATGAACTTGACCGTAGAATTGCGATCTCAGCATCTTTATAAAAGTAAAAAACTTTAATTAACTTGCAACAAATAAAAAAGGCAAAAATAAAAAGTATAAAAAGAGTTGCCAATTTTAAAATACACGAAAATGTCTTCTGTTTGTGTATTTACGATATTCTTGCTTATAACTTTACATAATATGAATTATGCGCAGATGCAAGTAAGAATTAATTGCTCTCTTTTATACTTCTTTATTGCTATATAATTACTTATTTTAGCATGTCTACTTTTTTATTATTTTTCAAAGCATTAAGATACATCGTGTTTATAAGTGCTAATAAGATTACAGCTATCCATATTGTTTTTAAAACCAAAAACTTTTGAAGAATTGCTGAAACAATTGCACCAACTCCAAATGAAATTACTAATAACATATAATTTACTGCAGCTGTATGTTGGCTTTTATCTTCACCAAAGAAAAATGCGCTCCAGGCAACAACTGATTTCTTTAGATTTCCAGTTGTAAATGCATTATTATATCCCATTCCTTCAATTTTGCTGAATGATGCATTTTGAATGGCTAGTCCAAACGCAATTGCCGGCACAATATAATAATTAGGAACACTACGCGGCAAAAAACCAACAATTAAGCAAATAGCCAAAATTGGAAACAAACAAAATACTCTCCAATAATATCCTTTAACGTACTTATGGAAAAGACCTACTACGAGCAATCCTAAAGAAAAAGCGATAAATGTACTTGCACGGTTAATCATGCCAGCTATATTATGGTCAGCTAAAGCTGAACTGAAGAAAATAATGTTTCCAGTTTGTCCAGCAGATAATGTATGTCCCCTTTGAATATATGTATAGGCATCCACAAATCCTCCACAAAAAGTAAGAGCGCATGCTAATTGTCTAGATTCTGCAGGACGCTCATATTTATTAAAAATCTCTTTTAAATTCATTTCTTCATTAATTCCCCTCTTAATTTATAATCAGTTTACATTATAAACTTTATATAGAACAAAAATATAGAGACTGTAAAATAGTTTGTGTAAGGATGAATGATTCCTTAAATTTATTTCTTT
>NZ_AZEL01000040.1 GCF_001434975.1 Lactobacillus gallinarum DSM 10532 = JCM 2011 | reverse complement strand
CCAACTAATATATATTTGGTAAATAAAGACAATACAGCTTACTATACTGAAAGTTTTGCATCAATACCTAAAGAACAAACTCAAAAGCCTGATCTACATGTAATTAGTAATGCTACTGATGTAACTATTCACTTTAATGGTGATGGTACAAAGTGGGTACCATATATTTGGGGAAAGAAACCAAATAGTAGTGGTACTCAATACAAATGGGATGGTAAGGATGCCTATGGTTACTATGCTAATA
>NZ_AZEL01000039.1 GCF_001434975.1 Lactobacillus gallinarum DSM 10532 = JCM 2011 | reverse complement strand
ATAAAAAATGAAGCCAAACTTCTTATTATGCTTGACTTTACGTAGAAAAACCTCCGTTATGTTTTTAAAAATTCTATCCACGTTTCATCATATCAAAGACTTACATTATACGGCAAGTGCGTGTTCTGAGCATTCTGTTTATTTTCTGGAGATGTTATTTATCATTTTTGATAATTTTCATCACTTTTGGTGCAATTAAACTTTGTTCTAAAACTAAATCAACTGGCTTATAGTCAGGATCAATACATTCATCCCAATATTCAAGGTGCTTTTTGTCGATATAACTCTCTGACTCTTCGACCGCACTACCATTTTCACCCTGTACTGAATACCAATAAAAGTATGTATAACCATCTTCATTTTCATCTTTAAAAACAGTTTCGACATACATCTTTTCACCGGACATCGTGGCTACGGTATCTTCATGATGGCTATTCAAAAAATCCATCCATTCTTGAGCTTCCGCTTCTTTACCTTTTTTGATACGAAAACGTGTTAATTCGACTTGTGTCATTTTATTATCCTTCTATCTTTTTACCATTAACGTATTTTCTCTTAGCATTAATCACCATCTTTTATATTTGCACATTTTTTTGCAAAATTTCATTATTACTTCCGCAAGATCACATTTTTGGGTAATTTGTGGGAAATTTAACCAGGGATGGATTGAAATCGTATTTTGGAACATATACAATGCACTTTCTTAAATATACTGTATTGATTGCTGTTGAAAATTTTTATCAAAATCGATCACCGTGGTTTGATAATCGGTAATTTTATTAGGATCTTCTTCATATCCGTAGCCTATATTAAATTGAGCTGCCATTTGACCAAGCAGATTCAAAATATCCACGAAATCCTCAAAATTATACACGTAGATCGTATAGCCATTTTTACACTCTTCAATTTTGCCATGATAGTCGAATTAAGAGATGTTGAAAATTTATACCATTTTATAAATTTCTGCTTTTTCTTAACGTTCATCATTCGCCACTTAAATCCTACTCAAAATCTGCGAACAAACATCTAATCCTACAGCATGCGATTCATGTCCCCAATTGCGATAATCATAATTTTCAATATTAGCTAGTGAATCTGCAGTGAATAATATTTGTGCAAATTCAACTTTTCTAAATTGTGCACACGCCGCTATTGCTGCACACTCCATCTCAACCGTCGCAGCTCCTAATTTTTGAAATTGTTTAACTTTTTTAGATGTTTCTCTGAAGAAACCATCTGTTGTCCAAGTGGTTATTTCATCGTAGTCCAAATTCATATCCGTAATTACTTTTCCAATTTCATTAATATAATTAGATCTCATATCGATGAATTGTCCTGGTTCCTTATAGTAAAAGGAGGTACCTTCGCCTCTAATTGCTTTCACAGGCAAAAACATAGCATTTTCTGGTAACTCTTTAATAGCACCTGCATTGCCAAAGGCTAAAACTTGCTTTACCCCATAAGCAATTAGCCAATCAAGCAACATCGTAGCAGCTGCCGCCCCTAAAGGAGCTTGACATAAGGTCATCTTTTCATGATTAATTTCTATTTCATAAATATTAGGTTGAAAAGATATTGTGTCATATTTTCCCAATACCTTATGAGGTACAGATTTTAAGAAATTCTCAATATCAGAAGCTGGAACAAACGCATACAACAATTTTGAATGAAATTTAAAAGGTAAATGCTCAACTTCTGGCTCAAGCACTGCATGTTGGTCATTATCAAAATCTAAAATAAATGGTTTTTCACTCATCTCTATCCCTCCAAATCATAACCACCATTCTGGGGTTAATTCACTTAATGTCATTACTTTATTACTCTCATAGTCCATCATTACTTCAACATTTTGATAATCTTTTTCCATCATCTGAACCATGAATTCGCGGCAGGCACCACATGGCGCACCATTTTTACCATCAGGCATAAGCGCCAATACACGTGAGATTTTAGTTTCACCATTAGTAATCATATTAAAAAGCACATTTCTTTCAGCACATACGCCTAAAGTACAGGCTGTGTCAACACACACTCCGGTATAAATCTTCCCCGATTCTGACAATACTGCAGCGGCCACACCACCGGCTTCCATATGATCGGATATTTCATGGAAGCCCTGTACTTTTTTGGCTGCTTGAAACATCTTCTGCCAAGTAGAGTCAAGAGCTAATCTATTTTTAACGTCTTTCATATTTTTCTCCTTTTAGTGCAAAATACTTTAGCCATTGTAAAAATTAAAATCCAAATAACTAAACTTAGTAGCCAGAACCAGGAATTATTGGTTATCGTCAACGAGACTCCATTATTTACCATCAAGTTCATTTTTATACCAAAAATTAGCTCAATAGTATGTAATCGCACGTGCGTCCACAATGAAAAAACAAAGTACAGCATAATGCAAGTGCACCAAATTCCTACTGCTTTAAAAATATTTTTTACAATTGTATTCATCTTAATTATTCCAATTCCATCGTGTCCTCAGAAAAAACGATTGGAAATTCATCAGACCATTTCTCAGTCCTTGTTTCGGTTACCTTAAAGCCAAATTTCTGATACAAATTCTTGGCGCGTTCATTATCAGCAAACACGGCTAATCTTACTGGTCGCGGCAGCTTCGCCAGAGCGGTCTTCATCAATGCGGAACCAATGCCTTTTCCCTGCATCCCTTGCAAAACATACAAGAAATCTAAACGGTGTCGTCCAAGACCGACAAATCCAACTACTTGCTCATCTTTTTCAGCAACGTAAATATCACAGGACAAAAAATACTTGAGATATGGTGCATCTTTTAACGAAATAAAAACTTGTTCCATCCCTTCTGCTTCAAGTTCCTGCATTTGTCCTTCATCCATGACTTTAGCAAGTTCATCAAAGTCTTCTGCTTTATATTTTCTAATCATGACTTCTGTCAAAACCAAATGCACCTCTTTCATTAATTTATTATAAGAAATAGATTGTTTTTTTAATTCTATCATATATAATTTTAAGCAACATGCTAAATTGTTGAAATGAGGAAATCGAGATGAGAAAAACAACTAAGTTTATTCAGCTACTTCTGATAGTTTTAACTTTACTAGTTGGTTCATTTTGTGCTGCGACAGCGTGGATGGCCTTCAATAATGGTGATCAAAAAGTTATGTTTGTCGCACTAATTTGTGCTCTAATTTGCTTTATCGGCGCTATTGCTTACTTAAAAATGATTCTAAGTCCAGCTAAAGAAGAAACTGAGGAAGATCATCAGATAAAAGTTTCTGCAGCATATCAAACTTTTTCAATCTTAGATTATGTGACTATTGGAGCAAGTATTATTTCAATGATTATATCTACCTACTTGAAAAACACTAACTCTGCCAATTCACAAATCGCATTAACTATCTCTTTAACGCTTTTTGCAGTTTGGCTACTGGGCAATATAATCAACATCATTTGTTTACTTAGACCTTCGGAGAAATAAAGAAAAGCCGCAACAGTGGCTTTTTTTACTTTTATACACTTATGGTGAATGCGAAAATGAAACTTAGAAAAATTAATCCTCAAACATATGAACTATTTGAAAACAATCAATCTTTAGGTACCATTTCTACTTACCGCAATCTTTTTCATGACTCTTGTATATACTTGAAGTTTAACTTAATTAAAATTCCAACCACTTCACCATTTCTAGAAATTAGGAAGCAAGAACAAAAGCCACTACAAGTCATGATTGAATCTAGCCACACTAAACTCGTAGATTTTATGCTAAAAAATGGTTTCAAATGTAAAAGATATTGCTTTGAGGCTGAAGTTAGTGCTACTGACTTAAAGCATCCCTTAAGAACCAATTTTAAAGTTGTGCCTTTTATCGCTACTGATCCTATCTATTCAAAATGTTGCGATTTTCTTTATAAATATTACAAAACTACTCATGAATTAGTCTCACCTCTTACCGCTAGTAAGAATGAATTCATTACTGAAGTTCCGACAAAAACTGGATATTATAGTTTGGATAAACAGGGGCGACTCAACAATGTTGCTTTTACAGAAAACAATGAAATTGCTTATCTATGCTCAGTTGATCCTACAAGTTGTTCATCCTTTATAGATAATTTGTTAATTAAAATCTTCAAAAAATATTCCACTACATTTTTTGAAGCCGACGATACCGATTGGGCGGCTAGTGAATTACTTGATAAGTTTAATTATAAAAAGAATGAAAGTTTCAACACTTACATTTACGAGTAAGAGCTTTACCTTTTTTAACTTTTTCTTAATATAATAAAAATTATGGCATACTAACCGCAATACATATATCTAATTGAAGTTGTTGTGAATGTTAGAAAAGAAACTTTACCTATTATCTCGAGCCACCATGCTTTTATCCAATTCTCTCTTTGGCATGATCATCATCTGGTGGCTGCAAACCCAAACCGGCAAATCATCTTTAGTCGGCTTGACTAACGCGATTTTCTCAATTACCGCTGCCTTATCAATTTTTACGGTCCAATTATTGATAAGCATTCCTTCAAGAGAACCAGTCAAACATCCCTATTGGTTCAAACTATCTTGTTATTCCTTTTAACGGCAGTGATGTTCTGGCTGAGTCACGACATAGTTTTGAACATTTTAATCTCTACTATTATGTCCATGTGCGATGAATTCTTCAGTCCGGCCGATCGTGCAATCCTTAAAGAAAGCGTCCCTTCTAAAAAAGATTTAAACAGCTTAATTTCAAAGTTGAGTATGATTGATCAAGTTGTGAATATCGCTGGTACTGCCCTTTCAGGTGTTTTATTGAGTCTTTTAATCACTGGCCAATCGATGCTGGTTTGTAGCTGCTTAAGTCTGATTAGTATCTTCTTCCTGTACATTGCGTTAAGAAAAATTCCATCGACTAAACCTCAAGCAAACGATACTGATGATAAAACTAATAACTATCGCGCAAAAGTGTTCAGCGGCTTAAAGTATATTCGCCAAAATAGGTTTCTTAAATACTACTTTTGGTCATGTATCTGCTATTCCTTCGTTTCACCAGCGTTAATTATTCTCTTACCTAAACTAGCCGATAAGCTTGGCTCTGCTGGACTTTATAGTACATTCTATCTTTGCTTTGTCGGTGGCTTTCTCTTAGGAGCACTCATCTCGGGCAAGCTAACTCCTACAGTTAAAACGATCTCCTACACTTGGATGCTTAGTACCATTCCTTTATTAATGATGATCTTCTTCCTGTCTAATTGGCTTGCATTAAGTGTGCTCATCGCCTTGTTTGGTTTTCTAACTAGTTTTCAAAATATTCTGTCAGAATCAATGATTCAGATTACTACGGAAGATGCTTATTTAGGACGTGTCCTAACCACGATTCGTACTAGTACTTCAATTGGTGGTCCAATCAGCTCCGTGGTTGCTGGGATCATGCTTGACCATTCAGGTGACCAAATTTTGATTATTCTCTGCGCGATATTCGTCCTCATTGGTGGAATCAACATGCTATTTGCAAAAGAAGCGGCAAACTAAGCCGCTTTTTATTTTGTTCAAAGATATTTTCGCCGATTGTAAAATCAAATTGAACACTTTAGAAAAATAAAAAGTCCATCTG
>NZ_AZEL01000038.1 GCF_001434975.1 Lactobacillus gallinarum DSM 10532 = JCM 2011 | reverse complement strand
TTACGACACCATTTTGATCATAAGTGGCATCAGCCGTAAAGGTAAAACCAGCCTCATTAGCTGCTGGTGTTTGCTTTGTCCCATCGGTAAAGATAATAGCTAAATCAGAGTCATCTTCATCAGTGTCGAGATCCAATTCATATTCGTCGTTACCTAAAGCGGTCATTTTTTTGCCAGGCCAAGCTGAAGTTATAGCTTTATTCGTATTTTTATTATAAACATAGGCATAAACTCTACTACCCCAACTTGAAGGCTTTTCAAAAT
>NZ_AZEL01000037.1 GCF_001434975.1 Lactobacillus gallinarum DSM 10532 = JCM 2011 | reverse complement strand
CTAACAAGATTGGACTTTTTTTGTTAACTAAAACGATTTAACTAGCACCACGCGTATAAGAATATATTCTAAAATGTTTAAGACTAAATTATTTAAGATTGCTGCAACTGCAGCAATTGCGTTAAGTGCTGTAGGCATTACAGCTAATATAAATGGTAATCATCAAACCGTTCAAGCAAGTACCTTCCATTACTTCAAGAAAAATAAAGCTGTTACTGCTTCAGGAAAATTGCGAAAAACAAATTCTGTGAAGAGATATTACATAATGAAAGATAATAGTCCAACTGGTGTAATGAATTCTAATGAGAATTTGTTTAATTATTTATATTGGCTTCCATATAAATAATTAAAAAAGCAAAAAAGCAAGAATACTACAGAATCAATGTCTTAACTTAATGACATTGGTCCATATGATGCAAGGTCTTTAATCAATTGTGGATGTACACGAAAAAAGTTTAAATTATTTTTTATTTACATTTCGTGCTATTCTCTCCCTATTCTCCGTCAACTTCTCAATATCTTAAGCATGCATCCCTTTTGAGTGCAAACATAAAAGAAACATATTTGACAATATGATTTGGCTTGGCAAGGTAATGTAATTACTGTTTAAATGCTACTAAAAATTCAAAATTAGTTTATATAGGTAACATACGATGGCGTACTCTAACAAGAGTTCAAAGAGTAGACACGTTTAATTTAATGGACATTACACCAGATCCTACACTAAATAATTTAGAATAAGATACTAAAACCGAAGGCAAGTACCTCACTTATAGTTACCTGCCTTTTTGATTTGATACCTAAATAGGTTTGTATCCCATACTCCCTCTAACTTTTCAATATACTTTCCTCGTGTATAATATTGATTAGCTAATAGAAAGAGATTACACCCTATGGATCTAAAGACATTTAACAATTCAAATACAACTGAAAAGTACGAGGCAATTAATAGAGCTACTGTTCGTGCCTTACAAGATTTAGGCGGCAAAGCAAGCCGTGACGAGATTATTGAGAGAATCAGAAATTACGATCCAATCATTTCACAAGAAATTGTTGATCATAAAAAGAAAGCCAAAAAGACAGGTAATTATTATTCAGAATTCCGTATCAAATTTGGCTTCAATTTATCTACTCACCTAAGGAATAGAACAATTATCGAAGCAGAGCCTAAAGTCTATCAGTTATCTGATGAACTACTGAAACTAGACCCAGACTCCCCTAATTTTGAAGAGGATATTCTTAAGTTAGAAAGAGAAAATCAAAAGTCTACGCTAAGGGATGCAGAAGCAGAACAGGAAGATGAAGATATGCAAGACTCTGTTCCTGAGTGGCGAAAAGAACTAAAAGAGCGCCTATTTAAGTTAGATCCCTATAAGTTCGAGACACTTTGCAAAAAGCTACTCTCAAACATGAATGTAGATATCGACGATAAAATCGGTATGAGTTACACCAATGATGGTGGTGTTGATGGTTTTGGCTACTTAGAAACCGATGAGCTTAGAACTGAAAGAATCGCTATTCAAGCTAAGCGATGGGCAGAAGGTAATTTAGTGTCCTCGCCAGAAATTGATAAATTTCGTGGCGCAATGGACAAATACAATGCAGAATATGGCGTATTTATCACTACTTCTGATTTTACGCGTGGTGCAATTAAGAGTTCACGTTCAGGCACAAGAATGATCACCCTAATCAACGGTGAAAAGCTGATGGACCTGATTGTTAAATATCAAGTTTATGTGCATCCCTCAATTGTTATCGAAGACTTTTATAAATAGTTGTTTTAAATCCTTGTTTTCAAGCACCAATAATCACCCTGCTTCCTCCGATTTTTCAATAATAAAGACCGTTTCTTTCAGCAATTTGATAGAAACGGTCTTTTAGTCCTCTGATTTTTCTGAAACAATATATTTCTTTTTAATCATCCAATGCATAGATAGAAATGCCAATCAACACTAAGCCTAAAGCAGAGTTTCCAACTGAACAGTCGCTTAATACTTTTATTGGCATTCAGGCAATGAGCTACAACGAACGGAACGCATTTCAATCGAATCCACAAAGGCTTTGGTCAGGTTCAGGATACCTTAGAATCCTACTTTGATTAAATAAAAGACTAAAAAATCAATCTACGAGAAAAATCTATTTACACAAAAAATTTGACAATTTCAATTCCTAAGCCAGATTCAGCCATAATATTTGCATTACTTACATTGTTAACGTATGAAATATGCTTATTGTCGTTATCTTTCCTAATTATTTCTTGCAAATGAAGTTGCTCTGGTGGGCACCAATTATTATCTAGTAAGATTATATTCTGTCCTTTTAGCTCGTTTGGATAAATATCTTTTTTCTTAGCTAGAGGATTATTTTTGGGAACAACAGCCGCAAAATAACCAGTTAATACTGGACTATATGATATTTTAAAATGATTATCTAAGTCATCTTTAGTAGTAAGAATGCAGCGCAAAATTAACTAAAATATTAAAATTCCAACACAATAAAAATGATCAGTTTTTAATCTTAGATTGTTGTACTGATCATTTTTATATTAAACCTTAATCAAATTGTTCCAGTTATTACTTCTTAACTTTTTTTAATGCATTTTGTACAGCATCTTCGATAGCTCTACTAGTCATTGAGGCACCAGTTACTGCATCAACTTTAGTATCGTTGGCTTGGACAATTCTAGTTGGTATTTGCTCCAGAGCTTTCTTTCCGTAATCTGAACTTTCAGAGTCTTTCAAAACTTCAACATTGCTTATTTTGTGATTTTCATAAGTAACTCTAACAACTAGTTCATCCCCCATACCTAAATCACTGCGACCAATATATTGATTCTTTCCTACTTTATATTCATCTTCAGCAGATCCTTCTTTTACACTGGCGCTGGTTAAAACTTCTGCTTTGTCATAGACAGGATTACCATCTTTAGGCATAGCAGCATTCTCACCAGCAATCTTGCCAAAGATTAAGCATTCTGCAATATTATTGCCACCTTGATATTCATTAGCGCTTATACCACCAAGTTCTCCTGCTGAATATAAATGATTAATTGGTTCTCCACTTGGATCAAGTACTTGGGCGTTAGCATTTCTTCTTGGGCCACCTTGGGTGTTCAACATGGACTGCTTAAGAGGCAAAGCATAATATTTTTCGCCTTCCAGAGGTTTCATAGTATTGATGTCACGATTGAATTGATAATCTTTACCTAACTTAATTTGTTCGTTGAAGTCTTGGATTGTTTGAGTCAAAACTTTAGGATTAGCATCAATTTTTATAGCAAGAGCTTCAATTGAATCTGCACTAATTAGCATTTGTTCAAATTGATCACCTAATTTCAAGCCTTCAAGTTTTTGATACTGTGCCTTATCAAAAATTAGATATGGCTTAGTCGTTGGTTGTGGTATCATCCATGTGCCATGGAAGTAATTATGACCATGACGATGACTTTCTGTTTCATTAAAATATCTAGTACCATCATCGCCGATTACTAATGCACTACCATTTGCCATTGCCGTCCAAGCAAATAGAATTGGACCCCTTTGTCCAACTGGCATTCTGTATGTTAATCCCAATGATTCAAAGTTATGCATGTGCCACATATCAGCACCGACTTCTTCAGCCATGCTGATACCATCACCTTTGTTATAGATAGAACCTTGTGGTACTAACCAGTCGCGTCCAAGATAATCTTGAATCATCTTTTGATTATTTTCAAAACCACCTGTGGCGAGGACAACACCGTTATTTGCTTTAATATTGGTAATCACATGATTATGATCAATTTGAACTCCAGCAATTTTACTATCTTGCGTAATTAAATGTTTGGCTGGCGATTGATACCAGACTGTAATATTTTTACGTTTCAAGACTTCTTTGCGTAATTGTTTCCATAAACTGCCATTAAAGAATCCTTTAGTTAACACAAAAGTATCATAGCTTTCGGCACCCTTATATTCTGGATATTCAGGGATCATTGATTTAAGCATAGATCCCCACGAATTCATAACAGACTTAACACTAATTGGCTCAACATCAAAATATTTTTCAATATATTGCTTCATATTAATAAAGCCATCGACATAAGTGTCAATCATTGATTCATCTAAGTCTAATGGTTTTTGAAGTTGATGATAATACTGTTTCATCTTAGCTTTATCGGTAGCAAAGCCGATAATTTGTCCGCAGTATCTTGTATTACCGCCTTCATGTCCTTCTGGAGCTGAATCTACTAATAGAACTTTTGCACCTGTATCTGCAGCAAATCTTGCAGCTGTCGCACCTGCTGCACCAAAACCTAATACAACGACATCATATGTTTTATTCCATGTAAGACTCATATTTTATACGCTTTCTATTAATATAAACCGCTTACACATAAAATTATAGCATTATAAAGGTTTATAAATTATTTTTGTGTTGAGTAGTCGAGAAAGTTGAGACTGTAAAATATTTTGTGTAAGGATGGATATTTCCTTAATTTTATTTCCCTGAATATTAGAAAAAGGAATCCTTTTCCCGTATGATTGATTTGAACGAAAAACATACTAGAAAAGAGATTCCTTCATGAATGATTTTACCAAAGATATGGCTAATGCTCTATTCAATCAGGATAAAATTAATGATTTATTTAGACAAAAGCTCCAACAGGCTGTCAATGACCTGCTTGAATCCGAATTAGGCTACAATCCTTATGAGCGCGATGGCTGGAATACCGGAAATTCTAGAAATGGTGCTTATTACGATGGAAATGGCTGAACCAAAACCAATTGAGCGTTTTAGGTTATTGTTGGG
>NZ_AZEL01000036.1 GCF_001434975.1 Lactobacillus gallinarum DSM 10532 = JCM 2011 | reverse complement strand
TCTTTGAGGTACTACCCTCAAAACTAAACAAAGTTTCTCAGTGTGCTTCCGCTTGCTTAAGTGACTTCTCTTAGTATCTCTACTCTCCATCACTCTCGCTTCCTTAGAAAGGAGGTGATCCAGCCGCAGGTTCTCCTACGGCTACCTTGTTACGACTTCACCCCAGTCATCTGCCCTGCCTTAGACGGCTCCTTCCCGAAGGTTAGGCCACCGGCTTTGGGCATTGCAGACTTCCATGGTGTGACGGGCGGTGTGTACAAGGCCCGGGAACGTATTCACCGCGGCGTGCTGATCCGCGATTACTAGCGATTCCAGCTTCGTGCAGTCGAGTTGCAGACTGCAGTCCGAACTGAGAACAGCTTTCAGAGATTCGCTTGCCTTCGCAGGCTCGCTTCTCGTTGTACTGCCCATTGTAGCACGTGTGTAGCCCAGGTCATAAGGGGCATGATGACTTGACGTCATCCCCACCTTCCTCCGGTTTGTCACCGGCAGTCTCATTAGAGTGCCCAACTTAATGCTGGCAACTAATAACAAGGGTTGCGCTCGTTGCGGGACTTAACCCAACATCTCACGACACGAGCTGACGACAGCCATGCACCACCTGTCTTAGCGTCCCCGAAGGGAACTCCTAATCTCTTAGGATGGCACTAGATGTCAAGACCTGGTAAGGTTCTTCGCGTTGCTTCGAATTAAACCACATGCTCCACCGCTTGTGCGGGCCCCCGTCAATTCCTTTGAGTTTCAACCTTGCGGTCGTACTCCCCAGGCGGAGTGCTTAATGCGTTAGCTGCAGCACTGAGAAGCGGAAACCTCCCAACACTTAGCACTCATCGTTTACGGCATGGACTACCAGGGTATCTAATCCTGTTCGCTACCCATGCTTTCGAGCCTCAGCGTCAGTTGCAGACCAGAGAGCCGCCTTCGCCACTGGTGTTCTTCCATATATCTACGCATTCCACCGCTACACATGGAGTTCCACTCTCCTCTTCTGCACTCAAGAAAAACAGTTTCCGATGCAGTTCCTCGGTTAAGCCGAGGGCTTTCACATCAGACTTATTCTTCCGCCTGCGCTCGCTTTACGCCCAATAAATCCGGACAACGCTTGCCACCTACGTATTACCGCGGCTGCTGGCACGTAGTTAGCCGTGACTTTCTGGTTGATTACCGTCAAATAAAGGCCAGTTACTACCTCTATCCTTCTTCACCAACAACAGAGCTTTACGATCCGAAAACCTTCTTCACTCACGCGGCGTTGCTCCATCAGACTTGCGTCCATTGTGGAAGATTCCCTACTGCTGCCTCCCGTAGGAGTTTGGGCCGTGTCTCAGTCCCAATGTGGCCGATCAGTCTCTCAACTCGGCTATGCATCATTGCCTTGGTAAGCCGTTACCTTACCAACTAGCTAATGCACCGCGGGGCCATCCCATAGCGACAGCTTACGCCGCCTTTTATAAGCTGATCATGCGATCTGCTTTCTTATCCGGTATTAGCACCTGTTTCCAAGTGGTATCCCAGACTATGGGGCAGGTTCCCCACGTGTTACTCACCCATCCGCCGCTCGCGTCCCCAGCGTCATTACCGAAGTAAATCTGCTGGTTCTGCTCGCTCGACTTGCATGTATTAGGCACGCCGCCAGCGTTCGTCCTGAGCCAGGATCAAACTCTCATTTTGAAATTTAAGTTTGAATGATTGCTCATTCGATTATTTAAGATCTTTGTCTCAAATTTATTGCTTGCGAATTGACTTCGCTTCTTGTTTGGGTTTTACACCCGCACACTTTTAGCGAAACTTTGTTCAGTTTTCAAAGTACTACCTCCGTCTGGCTGAACCAGACGGCTTTTATATTTTATCAAATCTCAAATCCTTTGTCAAGAACTTTTTTGATTTGTTTT
>NZ_AZEL01000035.1 GCF_001434975.1 Lactobacillus gallinarum DSM 10532 = JCM 2011 | reverse complement strand
AGCTACGATTACCTACATTGATGACACTGAAAAGAAGACACTTGGTAGTGACAAGCAAAATGGTAAGTTCAACCAAGTAATTACTTTTGAACATGATCCAGCAGAAGTTATTAAAGGCTTAGAAGAAAAAGGCTATGAATTATTTTCAGATAACTTTAAGCCGGGCATTAAGTATCAAAATGATAACAAGTCCAATAGCTTTGAAGTTCACTTGAAACATGGCAC
>NZ_AZEL01000034.1 GCF_001434975.1 Lactobacillus gallinarum DSM 10532 = JCM 2011 | reverse complement strand
GCTTGTCACTACCAAGTGTCTTCTTTTCAGTGTCATCAATGTAGGTAATCGTAGCTTGTTGGTCATTAGCAGTGTAATGTACGGTTACATTAATATCAGAATCGCCAAATTTAACGACTTTGCCTACTACATTATCCTTATCAGGTGTGTAACCAGCGATTGGTTTGGTAGCAACATCCTTAAATGTTTGACTGCCAGCAGGTGTCCAAGTAATATCTTTGGTTACTAAATCTTGAGTACCGTTTTCAGTAAAGCTCAATGTTTGCTTATTATCACTTGGTGCCTCTGAGTTATCATCCATGACATAGTGAACAGTCATATTAACATCATCTTTGCGGCTTACATTTTCAGTGCCATGTTTCAAGTGAACTTCAAAGCTATTGGACTTGTTATCATTTTGATACTT
>NZ_AZEL01000033.1 GCF_001434975.1 Lactobacillus gallinarum DSM 10532 = JCM 2011 | reverse complement strand
AGTTCCTCGGCAACTACTAAATCGTGGTTTTTGATTAGTGCAGTTGAGAGTACTTGCAAGAAGTCATTACGCTGTCTTCTGATCTTGTCGTGCAGTTTAGCTACAACTAAGCGCTGTTTTTGATAGTTTTTTGCTAGCCGCAAATTGCGCCCTTCTTTTTTAGCCCGGCGCTGTCTGCGAGACAAGACGCGTTGGGCATGGGCAAGCTTCTTTTTGGTTTTGCAATAAAATCGTGGATTAGCAACCATTGCTCCGTTAGATGCTGTTAAGAAATTATCAAGGTTAAGGTCAATGCCAATTTGACTTTGTGATTTAGGCAATTCCTTGACAAAAGTAGTATCGCTGCCTAATTGCATTGATAAGTAGAATTGCTCCTCAGCGGTCTTTTTAATCGTGACTGTGCCAATTCTAGTTGGGATGTGGTTAAGCAAACGCTCTTTGATTAGCCTTCTAAAACCAGCAATGCGGACGATACCCAGTTTAGGCAGTTTAATATGTTTAGCATCAATAAATCTAGCTGTCCCGTTATCAAGAAAAGCTTCTTTTTGCTTAGGATATTGACAGTTGGTCTGATATGACCAGTCGCTGCGTTTTTTATGGAAAGTTGGGATTCCATGACCAATCTTGCGATAGTTGCTCCAAGC
>NZ_AZEL01000032.1 GCF_001434975.1 Lactobacillus gallinarum DSM 10532 = JCM 2011 | reverse complement strand
TAGTGGTACTCAATACAAATGGGATGGTAAGGATGCCTATGGTTACTATGCTAATATTACTTTAGATAATAATTACCAACAAATTGGCACTTTAATAAAAGGTGTTAATGATTGGAGTAAAGATGGCTCTGGTCAAGATAGAGCTGTTACTGTTGATAATAATGGTAAGGCAGAAGTATGGTATAAAGAAGGAAGTGATGATCAGCAAAAGGTAACCCCAGTATTTACGGGTGGTAGTGTGAATATTCATTATTATGACAATAATGATGTTAAGCAAGTAAAAGTGTGGACCGATGGTGATAAAGATAAAGCACAAACGGTAACGCTTGATAAAGATAATACTGTTAATGTGAAATTAATTGATAAGCAATTT
>NZ_AZEL01000031.1 GCF_001434975.1 Lactobacillus gallinarum DSM 10532 = JCM 2011 | reverse complement strand
CTGACAGCCGGAGTAAGGAGAGAGAAGGAAGCCTAGCTTCCTTCTTTTTTGTTTAAGAGGAAAAGATGAAAAAAGGGGAGATCATGAACGCTTGGTCTCCTCTTTTTTGCTTGCCCCTTCTTATTAAGATCTTATCTTAATAAAATCCAATGAGGTCAACTTGAGTAAATATTGGGTACTGATCGCTTTGTCTGAGATAGGATGCTAGTCGTAATGAATGAGCCACTAAGAAGTTTTAGGGAAGGCTAAGCTGAATTATCTGCTTAAACCGCTTGAGAAAGAATCTCATTTCTTGATCGAGCATGAAAAATTTGGCATTTAGATAATTAGTACGAAGCTTATCTTTATAAGAAAAAATAAAGAATCTTCTTGAAGATTGCTAGTTGAGTGAGTAGATTATTAACATTTTTGTATACGTTTAAATTCATATTGAATATAAATATATCGGATACCGAATAAGCTAATCATAATTGAGCCTAAGTCTATCTGCATAATTTTCTAACTGAGATCTTTGAATTACTTAGTTGTAATGCAAGGTACTGAGGAAACTTGGCGATAAGTGTAGTGAAGAAAATAAAAGCGTGAGATTGAAATATTATTTGCCAATGCTGCTGCAATTTTAGTGTGGTGTTAAATATTTTGACAAAAAATTGAAAAAGTGTTTTGCAAATAAAGTTCGGCAATTGTAAGCTAAATCGATAATATAAGACTAGAATAAATAAAAAGCTGTTAAAAAGAAAAGCATAAAAGAGAAGCTTGGTTACAACACATCCATGTGTTTCATGAATAACTCGAACAAAAGAGGGATTTGCCAAAAAAGAGAAAGTAGGGTAAATTAATAAAG
>NZ_AZEL01000030.1 GCF_001434975.1 Lactobacillus gallinarum DSM 10532 = JCM 2011 | reverse complement strand
CGCCGATTGTAAAATCAAATTGAACACTTTAGAAAAATAAAAAGTCCATCTGGACCCGTTTGATAGAATGTAATTACCACAAAACATCTTGAAACGAGGTCACAAATGGACTCTTTACATTCTATCATGCCTAAGCACAAAAAAGGAAAACATTTGTCATTAGAAGAGCGAGTTATTATCCAAACTCGTATCAAAGATGGATTTTCTCTTAGAGCAATTGCTCGTGAGATTGGTTGTTCTCCTTCTACGATTAGCTATGAAATCAAACGTGGTACAGTTTTGCTTTATCACGGTAAACAAAAGCGGTACAAAGCAGAACGTGGAAATGAAGTTTATCAAGCTAACCGACGCCACTGTGGTCGCAAATCAGACTTCTTGAAGAAATCTGACTTTATCAAGTATGTCAATAAGCATTTCTTTGAAGACAATTGGTCACTTGATGTATGTGCCAATCGCTGCTTGGCTGTGGGTGAATTTAGCAGCGACCAGATAGTCTGCACTAGAACTCTATATAACTATGTAGATCAAGGCTTGTTGGCTATCAGAAACTCTGATTTGCCTGAGAAGTTAAAGCGTAATACTAAAATTCATCGTGTTCATAAGAACAAGAAGAAATTAGGTCGAAGCATTGAAGAACGCCCTAAAGAGATTAATGATCGAAAAGAGTTTGGTCACTGGGAATGCGACCTAGTCTTAGGACATAAGACTAGAGATGATCAAGTACTGCTAACTTTGTCTGAGCGAATGAGCCGTGAGTTTCTAATCTTGCGTATTCCAGACAAGACAGCTGCCAGTGTTATGAGCGCTTTTCAAACTCTACATAAGCAGTATAGTGAGCACTGGAATGAAATCTTCAAGACAATTACAACTGACAATGGTTCAGAGTTTGCGGATCTTTCCAATCTAGAGGAAGTATCTAATACCATAGTCTATTACGCCCATCCATATACTTCTTGCGATAAAGGCACTGTTGAAAGACATAATGGGCTCATTCGCAGATTCATTCCTAAGGGTGATTACATCAATAACTATTCTCTTCAGGAAATCATTGACATTGAAACCTGGTGCAATTCGCTACCAAGAAAAATATTGGCATATCATACACCAGATGAAATTTTTGAAAGAGAATTGGATCATATCTATCAAGCAGCTTAAGTGTTCAATTTATTATTGCAATTTACG
>NZ_AZEL01000001.1 GCF_001434975.1 Lactobacillus gallinarum DSM 10532 = JCM 2011 | reverse complement strand
TCAGTATAACAGTAACTGGGACGGTTTTTAAGTACACTATTTTATTTGACGCTTACGATAGAGTTATTATAAAGTCATATACACACATGCAATATAAAAACTCCAGTCCAATATTACAAGACTAGAGTTAAAAATCACTTTTACATACTTTATAACTTACCTTTTAGAATCATTTTAGCCCTGTCGAGTATAGAATAAGCATTTTTATTTCCTAACAGCACAAGTATTGCAGCATACATAATAACAGAAAGAGCTACTGAAAAAATAGTTTTAAGAATTAATGAATTAAAACCATAATCACACAATAAACAAACAACTACAATTCCTACACAACCAATGATAGAATCCAATAAATTCTTCAGTGTATCTTTCTTAAAAATCACTGGTTTAATAATATCTCGACATGAATAGCCATTCATAATCATAACAGTAAATTCAGCTATTACCGTACTAAGTGATGTACCATCATATGACATAAAAGGTATTAAGATAAAATTTAAAATTATATTTTCAATAGCGGTAATAATCGTATTACGCAAAACCAAATTTTCTCTTTTAGCTGGTATTAATACACAATCTGAAAAAATCCAGGCAAAGATCGAGAAAATTATTGCCCAACAAATAATGCGAAGCGAGTTTACTGATGGCAAATATTTTTTACTTGCAATAATTAAAACCACTTCCCGACTAAGCATTATTAATCCAATTGCTGCAGGCAAAACAAGAATACCTAAGGAATCAATAACTTTAGATAAAACCTGATTATACTCACCAATACGTCTTTGTCCCCATAAAAACGCTAAACGTGGGATCGTAACTGTTAACAAAGCGGACAATAAACCTTGAGCTATTTGATATATTTTTACTGACGTACTATATATACCTACAGCATAATCATTTTTCAATAAGCCAAGAATCGTCGTATCTGATGATACATATATTGTAACAGCTACGGCTGAAGCAAAAATTATTAGTACAGGTCTTAAATGATATCGCCAATTGATCTTAAGCGTTAACTTGATATGAACAAAATTTCTTACATGAATAAAATTTAGCAAATTTGATCCAACAGCTGAAAAAACAGTAATACCTGCATAAACTAAATAGTCTTCAGGTCTTCTAACTAATAAAAATAACAAAACGATAGATATTAGTTTAAAAGCTATACTTCTTATTGTTATATAAGCATAGTCCTCATAGATGGTATAAATCCATTCAGTACCCAACGTAGTAAACAATATTTGCAGACTAAAGATTAATATACATGAGATATAATTATTTAGCTTTTTAAATATTATTAATGAAGCAAATAACAACACATAAGCTATTATTGTTGCTATCATATTTAAGCTAAATATCTGGCTAACAAAATTATTTATCTTTACCTTGTCTTCTCGATATTTTGCGCCCTCACGAACAGCATATGTAGCTATTCCTAATCCAGCTATTAGGATAAAATAGCTTACATATGTATTGGAGAAATTATAGATACCTATTCCTGAAACTGATAATACTCTTGACACATAGGGGAAAGTTATTAGTGGAAAAAATAAATTTAAAACACTTCTTAATCCATTTAAAAATGCGTTAACCCCTAATGATTTACTGTTTTTTATCATGATTATTCTTCAAGTATTGTTCTTCTTTTATATTTCTTAATAGCCCAAAAAGCTTAAACATAACCTTAAAATGGTTATAAGTCCACCATTCCAATTTATATATTTTTGTTTTATTTAAGGTTTTATTTAAATTTATGGAACTTATTTTTTCATTTATAAGATCTTTATATTTCTTTTCTAGTCCATTATCGTGCAAACATCCCAAAGCATTAGTTAAAAATTTTTGCTCCGACAAATTACTGATATCAGGATATTTATTTTTTAGAAAAATATATAATTCATATTCACTCGTCACCATATCATATTTATTTTTAGCAGAAAAAGTATGCATAATACTACTTGGATTTTGCCGATATAAATAATAGACATTATTCGATTTAAAAAATGAATTTGCTCTATTAAAGATTTTATACATTACAGCCAAATCTTCATAATTTCTGCCTACTGGAAATTCAATATTATTAAATAAATCTTTTCTAATAATTTTATTCCACAGATAACTTCCCCAATTAGGATCTTCCAAACTACTCATAGCACTTTTTTTATTAATTTTATATGTATCATTTTCGCTTCTCGTTAGTCTTGGAACTTGGGTAAAGAAATTTTTATGATTAAACATTAAAACATCAAAATTATATCTTTTTATATTTTTTAATACAAAAGCAATATAATCTTCAGCTATCACATCATCACTGTCAACAAAACATATGTATTCTCCATGTGCATTTTGTAAACCTAAATTTCTCGCACTAGCAACGCCTTGATTACTTTGATGCAAAAACCTAACATTAGAGAAATTGGTATTATATTTATTACAAATATTAAAGCTTTTATCTATAGAGCCATCATCGACTAAAATTAATTCAATATTATTTATATTTCTAATCTGACTTATGACACTCGATAAACAATCATCTAAGAATTGTTCAACATTATAAACTGGAATAATAATACTTAATATATAATTCAAATAATCACCTAGGCTTTTAAAACCTTAGTTATTAAAATTTAGACCTTTTTAATTTCTATTTATATATAGTTTTTATATATTTAGTGAGCAGAATTAAATATATAATCTATTATTTTAGGATCATTAATTTTTCTAGCAAAAGCATACTGAGTATTTACCTTACTTTTTAGCTCTTTCACGTCCTTAGCACTAAAAACATATGGTGTACCCCTCTGCCAATCAATATATCGTGCTGCTTGATAGTTATCATTGACATTTTTTCGAATATCAAATCTTCCCAATATAGTCTGAATAAATAATTCATCTGCACAATATCCATGCATAAAGATAGAATTATTATAATGAATAATTTCTGGTATATATTTACTTTTAATAGAAAACCACTGTGGTCCTTTTTTAAAATCGACATTAGGATGTTTTTTTATACGATTAATATTTAAAATTTTATTTCCTATTTTAAAAATCTGCGTAAGTATCTTATGGTTTCTAAAATCAATATTAGGATAAAAAAAGCCAATTCTCTTTCTTATTTCTTGATTTGTAAAACGATGATTATATCCTATATAAACATCTTTACTAAAATAATTAATAAAAAAGTCCTTAGTCATCAATGGTATATCATTACAAGAAATCAAATGTACATAATCATAAGGCAAATGTGCTTGTACTAATTTGAGTAACAACAAAGTAGCTTGTATTTGACTTTGTCCTCCCCACTTTACAGGTATTCTATTATCAACATAGAATATTTTCGATAGCTTACTATGTAGATTCGGAATTTTGTACCTAGCATCCCAATGAACAAAAAAATTAATATCCTTATTATCTAAAATATTAATAGTCTTTTGAAGAACATCAGCTTGATCACCATAGCCTATTACACACACAGCATGTTTCATAATTTTACCCCTAATATATATTTATTTTTACTATAAATACACGCCAAAATTAATAATGTGGTTTTTCAAAACTCATTATTAAAACTTACTCTTTAAAACCGTCTTAGCTCTGCCGAGCATAGAATAAGCATTTTTATTTTTAACAATATATACTGGTACTATTATTGAAATTTATACTTTACTAATAGTCGTCATAATATTTCTTTTTTAATTTGATTTATTTATGTATCTATAAACTTTTTTTGCTTTTTGCTTTAACACTATATACATATTAATAGCCGCATATAATCTTTTTTTTACTAAAGCTCTTTTCAATGAATTTATAAAATTAAGTTTTAAAGGATTACTATACTTTTTATACAGATTATTAGTAAAAAACAAATTCATTGTTTTAGCTTCCTGTATATTAAAATGTACAACGTAAGCATATATTTCAAAAACACTTTTTATCTTATCGTTATAAATCATATTTTCGGCTTTTAACTTTTCTTTTTCATTTTCATAATTTATAGTAGACAATATTTTAAATCTTAAGTTTATCAACTTCTCTGCATCTTCAACACATCTTTGAGGATCAGTTATATCTCTATTTATACCTGTCTGGTCACTATATATATAAATATAAGTAGGGATTTTCAGATAGTAAATTTCAGGTTTTGCATTTAAAATTTTTACAACAAAATCAAAATCTTCACCTACTTTCTTATTTATATCAAACTTAATATTATGTTCTACCAGAAAGCTTCTTTTATATAATTTTCCTACGGACCAATTTAATATGCCGTCTTTCAGCAAATTTCTTTTTAGCGAATTTACAGAAGGGGTGTTTTCTTTAATATCTAGATTTATATTTTCTCTTTTATTAAGACTCGTATTTAGTTTTCTTACATCATAAATGATCAAATCAAATTGAGTTACATTATTTTTAATCAACTTAAAATTAGATGATATTAAGACATCATCTGCATCTACAAAATAGATATACTCTCCCTTAGCCCTATCTATTCCTTCATTTCTAGCGCTACTTACTCCTTTGTTTTCTTGGTAATAATACTGTATTTTACTTTTTCGAGAAAAATTTTTATATATCTTTGATAAATCGGCTTTTGACCCGTCATCTATTATAATGATTTCATAATTTATTCCATTACGAATTTTTTGAATAGATACTACACAATCTTTTACTTGTTTTATACTTTTATTATAAACAGGTATTATAAAACTAATGTCTATCCCCATAATTCACCTACTCCGTCATAAAAACAAATGGAACCGTTGCATGGTAGCCTAAAAGCGCATAAATAATTAACCAATAACTTATCAATAAAACATACATAATTAGAGGTCTAAAATTTATTCCATTCAGTACAATTCTGGATTTTTTCTCAAAAATATATGGTATTCCCAAGCATAAATAAATAGAAAAGTAATCTATTACCCTAAATAAATAAGGTATTCTAACTAAAATACTAAATAAAATACAAATAAATGTAAGAACTTCAAAAAAATAGAATGTTGCATCTTTAGCTTTCTTTATACTTAATGTACATATTAAAAGGAGAAATAGGTAAAATATATATGATTTACCTACTGTACTATTTTCGGAATTAATATACATCGCATATCTTGTATTCAAGATACCTGCATTTAATAGAAATTGCGAAATTTGTTCAAAGCTTAATATAAATATAACTGAACCAACATATATTACAGACAATTTTAACCAATTATTATTTTTATAAGCAATAACTAAATAAATTATATAAACAATCAAAGCAATGATAGCTGTATTATGAAATAGATATGCAATTAATACTACTATTGAGAACTTTAAAAATTTCTCTTCTCTAATATACTTAAAGCCTAGTAATAAAATTACTAACGCCATTCCTTGACGAAGCATATTAAAATTCAAATTATAAAACAGTAAAAGGTAAGTAGCCCACCCACTAGTTATACTTATTAACTTTCTATTTTCTCTTAAAGCAATTAAGACTATTATATTTTCAACAAAGCAATACCAAAAATAAAACCAGTGTGGATTATTTGTAAATCTTGATACAACGAAGTTAAAAATAGCATACAATGCACCAATCGAACTTGCTGATGCTGTTCCCAATAGAGAGAACAAATTTGATGAACTTCTCGCTAAATAAAACCACGTATTACCATAAACTCGGATATCAGTCCCTATGCTATAATCTCTAACCCCACCTAATATACTTGGAAGTAATGCAATTAAAATTAATAATATTACAAACCATAACTTAGACAATGTTTTTTGTTCTATTGCTGGGAAAGCTATTTTTTCACAGAAATAGCACAATAATATAGAAATGGCAAAAACACATAAATATATATACATATAACTATCCTTATTGTTTCTCTTGATATATTTTTCTTAGGTAGCTACTAGTTTCAGACATATCATATCCACTTTTTACTATTGATTCAGATTCATCTTTTCTTTTATATGTAGCTGTTGAGGCTTTTTTAATTTCATTAATCCAAACATCAATGTTATTCAAATTCAAGAATTGAACATTAGATGTTACCTTTATTGAATGTGATACATTTTTAGACAGTATCAATCTTAAACCGCTCGCTTGTGCTTCCACAGCAGAAACTGATAGTCCTTCCCATAACGAAGGCATCACAAACAAATCAAAGCCTTGTAATACCCTATTAATATCATTTCTACTACCTAAAAATTTCACTTTATTCTGAATTCCTAATTCTTTGGTCCGAGTTTCAATCTTTTCTCTTAGATTTCCATCACCAACTAGTACTAGTTCCGCATTAGGAATATCCAGTTGGGAAAAGATATCAAGCAAAAATTTATGATTTTTTTGTTCTCTAAAAGCTCCAACATCTCCTATAACAAACTTACCTTCTAAATTTAGTTGCTGACGCATTTGTTCTCTTACTTTAGGATCATACACATAATCTTTAGTGATAATTCCATTCTTTATTATCTTTACTTGTTTATCAGTATAGTCGTCACCAAACATCCACTCCGCAGCAGTATCTGAACATGCAAACCGATAATCACTAAGTTGCATTAGTTTATTTCTATTAATTTTGTGCAACATAATTGCAATTTTAGAACCACTACTAGGACTAGTATTATGAGAATGAACAATTAATTTTGCATTAGTAAACTTTTTTACCATCAATGGCAACGCTATATTAGCTGCTGAATTCTTATGAACATGAACAAAATCATAATTATTCTTAACAAGAATATTTTTTACAAACTTATAGTAATTGCTCATTCCAGAGGGAACTTTATAAATATTAGCTCCATAATTTTTTAGCGTGGTTTCCAAATATGAATTATCACCACGCATTAAAAAATCAAACTGCAAATTAGTTCTATCTATTGTTTTTGTCAAATTTAACAGGAAGGCCTCTATACCTCCAACATTACTTTGCAATTCACTATGAAGTACCCGAATCATTTTTATATCAACTCTTTATATAATAGTTCAGTATTTTGTGCGACTCTTTTGCCATCAAACTTAGTTTTTACAATATTATTTGCATCCTTAACTAAAGAAGACGTCAAATTAGGCTGTTCAAATAATCTATCGACTGCATCCGCAGCTTTTGAATAATCATCTTTACCAACCAGCATACCATTTACGCCATCTTTAACAATGTTAGGAATAGCATCTACATTAGTAGCCACGATAGGAACACCACAAGCCATATATTCTGGCAAAACCAAACCAAAGCCTTCCCAACGTGAAAGTAATATCCCTACATCCATAATCTTCATATAAGCCGTAGGATTATCTACCCAGCCAGTTATTAAGAATGATGAGCCAAGATCATATTGATGGATTAAGTTTTCAACTTGACCTCGCAATTCGCCATCCCCAACCATCAAAAAAAATGCGTTAGGGATTTTTTCTTTTATCAACTTTCCAGCCCTCACAAATGTATCAGGAGCCTTTTGCTTAGATAGTCTGCCAACCATCCCCACAACAAATGCATCTTCAGGAATTCCTAATTGAGCCCTACTCATAGAAGCAGCCTTCTCTATCTCTTCTAGATCAATTCCGTTATAAATCACTTGTAATTTGCTTGGCTTACAGATTTTTCCTCTAAGTGCTGATTCTCTTTCGGCATTAGAAATACAGACAATCTTGTCACAGAAATGAGCAGAGATCTTTTCTACCCACTTATACATTTCCTGCTTTTTAGCTGATTGCTGCATATTGAATGCCCAACCGTGAGGATTATAGATTACCTTATTATTCAATCCCAGATCTGCAATACGTGCGAAGGCACCGGCTTTACTTGAATGGGCATATACGATATCTGGCTTTAATTGCTTAATGATTCTTCTGAGTGTTCTTTCAACTTTAATATCTGATGAAGGCTCAATATCATGCGCCATTTTTAAGACTATGACTCTATCAGCCAATGTCTTGAACTTCTCATAGTCATAGTTTTGTGAACATACTAAGATATTCTCGACTTTGTCCTTGCTATATTTAAAGAGTGTTTCCAAATATCTTTCTACTCCACCTGCAGCTTCTGCAACGTGAAGCACACATATTTTTTTATCCATATGCCCCTCATCAAACTTTCAACACAAAAAGCATTTATTAAATAATGCAACTTGTTCTAAATCATATCGTTAGAATTCAATATTCATTTAGATCTCTCATTACCTAACAAATGCTCTTAAACTTTTCACTTTTAATAAGCTCCATTCGGATGAATCATAACCAACACGGTTTTAACGATCAACTTAAAGTCCTCAAACACCCCAGAATGGTTAATATACACAATATCAAGCCAAACCATTTCGTCGAAATCGGCTTCACTTCTACGGGTTACTTGCCACAGACCGGTACAGCCTGGCATTACAGTTAAGCGTTGCTTATCGTAGTCAGTGTATTCTTCTACTTCTGAAGGTAGAGGTGGACGTGGTCCCACTAGAGACATATCACCGATTAGCACATTCCACAATTGTGGTAATTCATCTAAGCTATATTTACGAATCACATGTCCAATCTTGGTAATTCTTGGATCATCCTTGATCTTAAACATAGCCCCATCAATCTCATTCTGATCTTCTAACTTATCCAGCATCTTATCCGCATCAACGATCATCGATCGGAACTTCCACATTTTAAATGGCTTTTCATTCTTACCAATTCGCTCTTGCGAATAAAAAGCTGGGCCTCCATCTTCACTTCTGATCTTGATAACCAAAAACAAAAACAATGGAGACAGAAGAATTAACCCACATGCACTAGCAACGATGTCAAATAATCGCTTCACTACATGATAAAAAGGTCGATCATTGACCTTTGCAGGATTAACTTTTAGTCTTTCCATTGCCATCATTGCCTATTCTTACCTTCTATATCTATACTTTATTAACATAAATTCAAATTTTTTGTTTACTCTCAGTTAAGTATTATAATACCTAATTCTTATCTTGTCTCGTTTGTAAAAGTTTACATCTTAAAAAAACGAAAGATATTTCTTCTTTTCTTAAGTGGGCACCAATTTAATTGAACATTATCACCATTGACAATTGCCCGGGCGTTATTTTTAAACTCATTTACGCGTTCTTCGCCGAATTCTTCACCTAGCTTTTTTAATGCTGCACTATATTCATATTGTCTTTTAGGCAGATCATGAGCATCTGAAGCAAAGCAAGCACATTGACCTGCTTCGATGAATTGTTTGCTCATTTTTTCAATTTCTTTACCGAACGTACCAACATATGAACTAGCCGTTAGCTGAACCAAGCATCCCTGCTCAATCAATTCTTGCAAGATGTGCGGCTCCTTCAAAATTCTACTATTACGCTCAGGGTGCACCACAATTGGCGTGATGCCGCGCTGTTGAATATTAAAGATCATATCCTTAGCATAAGTTGGCACATCATCACTAGGGAATTCTAACAACATGTATTGTCCGTCTTCATCTAAGAAGAGAATATCATCATTGTCAAGTGCTTCAGGTAAATCTCCTGAAATGCGCACCTCTTGCCCAGGAAATACTGTCAATGGAATCTTAGCTTCATCAAGCATGTCTTGGAAGTTTTCAGTTAACCGAATCACGTCTTTTTTATGATTAATGTATTTACCATTTAACGTGTGCGGCGTACATACTGCATGAGTAATTCCATCTTTGACAGCATCCCTTGCCAACTTAATTGATGTTTCCCAATCTTTTGATCCATCATCAATCCCCGGCAAAATGTGACAGTGAATATCAACTAAAGTCATAATTACTTCCTAAATTTAGAGAACAATCCTTTTTTCTTCGTATCTTCTTCTCCGTAGCCGTAGCCATAACCATAGCCGTATCCGTAACCATAGCCATAACCCGCATTATCAGAACTTACATCATTCATGATGTAACCCAAGATACGTGCCTTTGCAAATTCAAGCATTTCAACAGCACGCTTAATGGCCATCTTTTGCGTCTTACCTTGGCGAACTACTAAGACAACCCCATCTAAGTGACTAGCAAGTTCTTGTGTATCAGATACTTCAAGAACAGGAGCCAAGTCGATAATAACCAAATCGTAGCGTTCTTCGGTAAGTTTAACAAAGTCACGCATACGCTTAGAACCAATCAGTTCTGCTGGGTTAGGTGGCATCGGACCAGCCGTTAACACGTAAAGATTATTTACGCCACTCTCTTGTACTACACTATCAAGATCAACTTCCTTAGCAGTTGAAGAGATAACTGTACTAAGACCAACATGATTACTTAAGTTAAATGTTGAATGTACTGTGGGTCTACGTAAGTCAGCATCAATCAACAAAACTTTACGTCCAGCTTGAGCATAAGTAACAGCAACGTTAGCAGCTACAGTAGACTTACCTTCACTAATATTAGCAGAAGTAAATGCTAAAGACTTAATGTCATGATCCACTGCCATAAAGTTAATATTAGTACGAACAGTACGGAATTGTTCAGCTATTGGACTCTTTGGCTTAGCTACAGTGATTAACTTAGCACCATTTTTAATGGTATCATCTGTACCACGCTTTTTCTTAAATAATGGCATTTTGTCCTCCTACTCTTATACTCTACGTCTCTTAAATTGTCCGCGCTTTGTCATATTGGAATTGTTTTTAATAGTAAATGAAGATGATAAGTGGAAGTGAGCAATTTGACCTAAGTTAGTTAAGCCTAATTCACGAGTTAAGAATTCATCGTCACGGACAGTGGTATTGGTCATTTCACGAATCATAATTACTGCGAAAGTTAATACCAAACCAACTACGAAGCCGGCTAGGGTAAATAGCTTAACGTTAGGTGATGATTGAACACCATTAGTACCATTTGCCACAATTGTTACATTATTGACACTCATAATATTAGGAATTTCCTTACGGAAAGTTTCAGCTACTGCATTTACTTCTGCCTTTGCCTTAGCTGGTGTATCAGCCTTAGCTGAAATTGAGAAGACTTGTGATTGTTGTTGGGTACCTACTGAAATACTCTTAGCAAGTTCTTTTGCAGAAACTGAATAACTCTTGCCGCTTCGTTCAATTACAGCTGGGCGAGCTTTTCTCACTAATCTTCTTCTACCATTTTCATCAGTTCTGTACACTGCTTTTTGTGCTTTTTTCACAACAACAGTTGGATTAGCTAAACGATTAGAGGCTTCTGTCAAAATCTTGTTACTTGTTACGATGTCTTTATAAGTAGTAACCATCTGCATGTTAGCTTGTTGAGTCGCATAAGCAGCGTTTGGATCATTGTTACGACTCTTTTGGTTAACTAATAATTGAGCAGTTGAAGTATATTTAGGAGAAATTACGAATTCTGAAACTCCCCAGCCGACTAAGGCAAGACCTACACTCCAAAGAATCAATGCCCAGATATGCTTACGGCAAATGCGTAATAATTGGGTAAGATCAATTGTATTATCAGTTTGCTTTTGTTCTTGTTCCATCTGTCTTTCCTTTAATTATGATTCATAACGTAGCTGTCCTTATTAGCCGCTACCTTTACTTTAGGCAATTCAAGAGCATCCCTAATCTTATCAGATACTCTTTGTCTTTCTTCCTTACTTACAACTTCAATTTCCATTAAGCCAAACTTAGGATTCATAGTTTGCTTACTTACACCTTGAGCATGGTCTTGACTCAAGTTATCAGTAGCCTTGCGGTAATCCATACCAATCTTGTACATCTGGTTCATAGTCAAGTCAGTCTGCATTTCATCAGAAATTGAATTCAAGAACTTAGAATTCAACAAGGTTGTCGGTGAAACAGACTTCTTAAGAAGCGCCATAATCACGCGGCGGTCACGATCTTGACGACCATAGTCTTGACGTGGATCTCCGTGACGAAGTTGAGCAAAGGCTAATGCCTTTTTACCATTCATATGGTAAGTCTTACCTTCTTCGAAGTGGTAGCCCATATTATTGAACGTAAGTGGTGAAGTGACATCTATACCACCAACTTGATCGATTGCCTTCTTCAAGCCGCCCATGTTAATCATGATGTAGCCATCGATTGGCACACTGTAATATTTATCAAGAGTCTTAACAGTTTCAGCAACTCCGCCCAAAGTATACGCTGAGTTCATCTTCGTTACCCCATATTGTGGGAAGTCCGGGAAGATTGCATTAGAGTCACGTGGAATAGAAATAATAGTCGTGCTATTCTTCTTTGGATTAATGGTCATCATCATCATGGTATCAGTTCTACCTTTCCAATGACGTCCCATAGCACCGGTATCTGTACCAAGAAGCAAAATATTGATTGGCTTCTTTTCATTCAATAGCGTATCTAAATTACGTCCCTTATTACTCTTGGTTTGTTTAGCAACAGGCGTATACATGTTTTGTGTGGTATCACGCAAATTCTTATAAATGTAACCACAAACAAAAAGTCCGATGACAATAATCACACCAATTACAATCCAGAATCCTCGCCAAAACTTGCGATGGTGATGGCGATGATGGTGGTGACGGTGATGATGATGCATCGGTTTTTGACTTTGATCATTATTATCTGACATGTTTGTCCCCTTTTATAATCTTACAAATCCCTCCTATTATATACTCATAAAATGCATTTTGGCTAGGTAGAAAAGGGTTACAAATGAAAATATTGAGGAATTTGGCAGATTTTTCGGGGGAATAAATGCGGATTTTTGTTGCTATTATTTTAGAATTCTAATTGATTTAATAAGTGTTTGTTATAATTGTGATTGGCATTTGTGCTCCTCCCAATGTCCATTTTTGCATTAGGAGGTAATTATTTTGCAAGTATGGTAATCCTATTAACCGCCGTAGTTGCGCCTATTGTTGTGAATGCAGTGTCTCATGCTCTAGAGACGCTGTTTGATGAGTGACTAGATAATCGTCATCGCACAAGGCAGCACGATCAGCGAAAGCGGAAAAAGCACAAGCGCCGCTAGCCTTAGCCATTTACACAGAACTTTAATGTCCTAAAATTTGGTGAAAATAAAAAGTCGTTACTCTTTTGTCCACTTCGAGTAACGGCTTTTTTGCTCTTATTTTTTGATCAATTTTACAAATTGGTCAATCCTATAAACTTACTATAGCATGTTTAAAATATTTTAGCTACACATTTGCAGAGCTCACAATAGAAACCGACACGTTCTTGAATTCTCACTCATTCACCTTTTTTCCTTATTATAAGCAACTGTAATACAATATAGATATACAAACTAGATAACGAGGTGGACTCATGATCGATAATCAACCTAAAAAAATAAAAGCTTATATCGCGGGCGTCAACTTGAATGACCCCAACTTCGACTACTACATGACAGAGCTGGCTAACTTAACTGAAGCCAACAACATGGAAGTTGTGGGGCAAAGCTACCAAAATGCCGAATCAATCGTTGCCGGAACCTACTTCGGTTTGGGCAAGATCAACGAAATCAAGGCGATGGCTCATGGTCTCAAGGCTAAAGTCTTAGTTTTAAACGATGAATTAACGCCGGTGCAAATCCGTAACCTGGAAAAATTAACCAAGATGCGGGTCATCGACAGAACTGAATTAATTTTGGAAATTTTTGCCAGTCGTGCTCGCACTAAGCAGGCCAAACTGCAGGTGCAACTCGCCAGATTGCAATACGAATTGCCACGTCTTCACCCTTCCGAAAACAACCTAGACCAGCAGCGTGGTGGTGGCTATTCCAACCGTGGTGCCGGTGAAAGTAAGCTGGAATTAAACCGCCGGACAATCGGCAAGCAAATTTCTGCCATCAAGAAGGAACTCAAGGCTGTGGCTAGTCAAGAAGAGATCAAATCAGCTCGCCGCAACCAAAGCCGCATCCCTAAAGTAGCCCTTGTTGGCTACACCAACGCCGGCAAGTCAACCACGATGAATGGCTTGCTCAAGGAGTTCTCTGATGAAGGTAGTAATAAGGAAGTCTTCGTCAAGAACATGCTTTTTGCGACACTAGACACCAGCGTGCGCCGCATTGATCTCAAGGACAACTTCAGCTTTATCTTGTCTGACACCGTTGGTTTTATTTCAAAATTGCCCCACAACTTAGTTGAATCATTCAAGGCAACTTTGCAAGAAACCAAAGATGCCGATCTTTTAATCAACGTAGTTGATGCATCTGACCCGAACATGGTTCAGATGATCCGCACCACGCAAAACGTATTGGATGAAATCGGTGTCAAGGGTATCTCGATGATCACCGCCTACAACAAAGCTGACAAGACTGATCGCAACTACCCACAGATCGAGGGTAACGACATTCTTTATTCAGCCATCGATCCAAAATCGATCAAGATGCTGGCCGATTTAATCACCAAGCGCGTCTTCTCCAATTATGAGGAATTCAGCTTGCTCTTGCCGCTTTCTGCTGGTAAGGAACTGGCCTACTTACACGAAAACGCCCAAGTCTTAAGCGAAGACTACGAAGACGACGGCGTGCACATTCAGGCTAACATTGCGCCCGACGACCAAGGACGCTACAAACAATATTTGGTCTAGCTAGACTGGGAATTAAGAAATTGAAGATCAAACACAAATTGCTGGTCGCTGCGACTGCGATTATTGCCGCTTTTGGCATCAACACTACGACCACTCATGCCGCAAAATACTCCAAGACTGAGGCCAAACAAGTACGTCAGTTTCAAAAACGGTATCATGCCTTAAGCAAGGTTAAGTATAATAAGCAAAATATTTATGCACAGCAGCCAAACTTTGGCCTGCCTTTTTCAGCTGGGGGTTTAAATCCATCCTACATCCCTGATACCATGAGCTACGTCAATTACTACCGCTCATTAGCAGGTTTGCCTACCGAATTGAATCATGCCGATGATAATTCACATGCCCAAATTGGTGCTGCTGCCTTAGCCGCAGTTAATGCTAAAAAAGACTTAAACGTCCACGGTTTACTAGGTTACACTCGGCCATTTTATTTCAATGAAACTGATTGGAATATCGCCGAAAATTCCACTTTGGGTAATGTTAACTTTTTAGAATCCAATAACGGCGCTACAGCGGGTGATATCGTCACGGACCTGATTCGCGAAGACAACAACATCGCTGGTAAGGGTAACATCGGCCATCGGGCCTTGATTTTGTCAGCTCGCGCAACCCGGATGGGCATCGGCGCCGCTTATGGTGATGGTGTCAGCAACAATGTGCTCTATTCCGTACAAAACGGCTGGTTTGCGGACGACATTTTGCGTGATCCTGTTGTAGACACAATGATTTATCCGGCTCGCCGCGTCTTTCCATATGAATTAGTGGACAAAAAAACACCATGGTCATTCTCTACTACTGAGAAGATCACGGGAATACCTAAGATTTATATCACCGATATGACGACTAAGAAACGCTACCGTGCAACGCAAGTTCGAAACTTTAGTACGGCATTTTACGGCGATGGCTATACTACGACGATTACTTACCAACCTGGTAAGACTAAGTTGATTAATACTCATAAATATAAGGTAAAGATTGGTAAGTATTACACTTATACCTTTAGATTTTTCAGACAAAAAGGACATTTGAAGTAGAAAATGTAACTAATTTTACTGAAAATGAAAAGTGCAACAAAAAAGACAAGGAGAGATCCTTGTCTTTTTTTGATTGTTCTTCGAATAAAACCGTAATTTGGTCAGAATTAAAATCTTGTGATTCAATTCTAACAACTGAGGCACCTTTCTCAAACATCTTTTTATGCAAGTTTAATAATGATTGTGGAATTGCTTTTGCACTTTGATTTATCAGTGTTAATGCCAAAAGTTGTCTAGACGTACGTAATGCATAATCATAGTCGAGCACCAAAAATCTTCCCCGACCAGTTAATCTAACATTGCCACTAATCAATTCAGGAAATGCGCTTAAAACTTGTAATTTTTGAAACGTAGTTCCGTCTTTTTTGATCAAAACTTTGTCTAAATCTATTTTTCTGTATTTAGCACTAAGGAAAAAATTCTTACTACCCCTTAAATATGAAATACCACATAAGTGCATAAAATTAGTAACAGATGCAATCACTGTAATTGAAGTCTTAGCCGTATAAAACGTTACTTTCTTATTACCTCATAAAAAACAGCAGCTCTACGAATATCATCTAAGAACCGGTTAATGTATGAATATTCTCTAGGTCTTAATTTTCTATAATTGTATTTTTTACGCATTATTCTCTCCAAAAAAAATGAGTCCACACATAATGTGCGAACTCATCATGGTCGGTTTAGTTCTGGTGTCTGCCACCTGCTTGGCCCTTATGTCCAAGATTAAATATCGAGATTAGTTCTGGTTCTCGCAACCTGTTAGGCCCTTACGTCCTATTGAAATATCAGATTGACCATGAGCCGACCGCTCATTAGGAACTTGTTCCTGTGCCATTATTATACAAAATGAGCAAATCTAATACAAGATAATCGATTATTAGATATTAGAACACTCACAAGTATAAGGTAAAAAGGGGCAAATATTACACTTATACCTTTAGATTTTTCAGACAAAAAGGGCATTTGAAGTAGAAAATAAAAAGTAGTTACTTTGCAATTAATACATAGTAACTACTTTTTTATATTCAAATTATAAAACTCTCTTAACAATCGTTGGTGCAAAGTAACTAGTCATTGTCTGCAAGATCGTACCTTGTTCAGGTGTTGCCGCATTGACATATTGATTATTACCAATGTAAATGGCTACGTGATATGGTGCGCTTTCTGAACCCCAGAACAACAAATCTCCTACTTGTAAATTGCTTGCGGAAACAGGTTGACCATTAGCCTGACTCTTTTGGTAAACTGTTTGACCAACCTTAACTTGATCATAGGTAGTACGAGGCAAGTTCATACCAGCCGCATTCTTAAAGACATATTGCACCAAGCTAGAGCAGTCAAAGCTGTCTGGACCATTAGCGCCCCAGGCATAAGGCTTACCAACTTGTTGCTTAGCTAAAGCAACGATGGCACCGGCCTTACTTGAGGCTTGCGTTGATACAACCTTCTTGGTAGTTAACTTTTTACTAGTCTTTTGCACTGCCGCATCAACAATTTGCTTAGCCTTCTTCACCTTAGCGGCCTTAGACTTAGTCTTAGTCGACTTCTTGGTACTTTTCTTAGTTACAGTGCCCAAAGAAATAACGTTATTAACTTTCGTCGTTGTTTTCTTGCTCGTCTTCTTTGACTTTTTGGTCGTCTTCTTCTTGGTAGATACGTTGGTTACCTTGTCCTTAGTTTTGGCATTGGTGGAAGCCGGAGTGTCCATCCCGACATCAACGGTGTAACGCGCTTCAATCCATTCACGCGTACCAACCTTATACCAAAGGTTACCTTTCTTATCTACAGCAGTTTCGGCAACATTCCAAATAGTACCGTCTTTTGCACGGTAACCCATGAACTTACCCTTATTATAATTAGTCCAAATGTTTAAGCCCTTACCGGGTAAATAATTAATCTTTACCCTCTTAATCGCAGTAAAGTTGGCTGCGCGGACCGTTTTCAGTGACGTAATCGCAGAGACACCTGTGACAGTAAGTGCCGCAGCTGCTCCCAACTTAAATAATTTATGTTTAGTCATTCTTCAATCCCCTTAGTAGCAAAACTTACTACTTTATAACTAACGACTTCATTATTGCATTTACGCAGAAAAAGAGCAACTAACAACGATTAGTATTTAATAATGAAAAAAGTGAGCTAATACATAGCCCACTTTAGTTTGATAATCTCTTTTTTATAAAACACGCTTAGCAACACTTGGGTAGAAGTAACTACTCAAAGTTTGCTTGATAACGCCTTGACCAGGTGTAGCTGCGTGAATGTATTGATTGTTACCAACGTAAATACCTACGTGATATGGAGCTGAAGCTGAACCCCAGAAAAGCAAATCACCAGGTTGAAGGTTATTCATAGAAACAGTTGAACCTTGCTTAACTTGATCATAGGTAGTTCTACCTAAGTTAACGCCAGCTGCCTTTGAGTAGACATATGAGGTAAGACCTGAACAGTCAAAGCCGTTGGCACCGGTACCGCCCCATACGTAATTCTTACCAAGTTGTGCTTCAGCTAAAGTAACAATAGCTGATGCATCACCAGTTGCTTGAACTGACTTCTTAGCCTTCTTGGAATTAGCTGGCACAGTGTATTGAGCCATGATCCATTGGCCTTCACCAACTTGGTACCAAGTACGCCCCTTCTTATCAGTTGCTTGGTTAATAACATTCCAAGTAGTGCCGTGTGGTGCACGTTGACCAGTAAAATGACCATGGTTGTAATTATCCCAGATATTAACACCATAACCTGGAACATAATTGATCTTTACTCTAGTAGTAGCGGCTTGAACATTAGCAGTAGTTGAATCTGGCTTAACAGCACTTACTGTAGCTACACCGGTCAGAGTTAAAGCAGCAGCTGCAGTAACTTTTACAAAATTACTTTTAATATTCATATATTCTCCTATTATGTTTATATCTATATCACAAGTTATTAGATTTTTATATTTTGGTAACGAAAATTTATTTTATCGGAAAATCTTTAAACTTAATTAACTATTCAACAGACTCTATAATAAATGCCTTATGTTACATGAATGTTACAAAAGTAATACTAATTTAATAAATATTAAACGGCTTACATTTCTTCAAAAACAGTCAAATGACATAGATGAACCACATAGAACTAAAAATAATTTACTATGTAAAAAAAAGAGCTAGGTGAAATTCACCTAACTCCTTTTACTAATAATCTTTAGAAAGACATAACTTTAAATGTAATTAGTCGATAACACGCTTAGCTGATGATGGGAAGAATGATGCTAAGGTTTGAGTCTTAACATTTTGACCAGGAGCTGGAGCGTGAACGAACTTGCCACCGCCAATGTAGATACCTACGTGGTAGTTACCCCAGAATAACAAGTCACCCTTCTTAAGCGTCTTAGTTGAAACTGAAACAGTCTTACCAAGAGTGATTTGACCGTAAGTAGTTCTTGGCAAAGTCTTGTTAATTGCGTTCTTGTAAACGTATGAAGTTAAACCTGAGCAGTCAAATGCGTAAGGGCCCGCTGCGCCCCAAACGTAAGGTTTACCGATTTCCTTCTTAGCAAGCTTAACAATTGCGTTACGCTTCTTAGTAACAGCAGAAGTCTTCTTAACGGTACTTGCAGCTGGAGTTGAAGTTTCGATATCTGACATTGAATTGTCAGTATTTACAGTACTGGTTGAAACTTCGTCAGCGTGAACAGTAGCTGGAACATTAATAGCTGAGATACCTGTAAAGAAAATTGATAAAGCTGCAGTGTATTTAACTAAAGTACGTTTTAAATTCAAAATTAATTGTCTCCCTTAAATTATAGATTTCGTTTATTTAACATTTGTTTCAAATTTGATTGATTTCTTAAATCAGTTGACGGTTAATATAATACCTTCTGAATGTTACATAATTGTTTCAAAAGAACTACCATCACGTTAAGAAACATTGTATAGTCAACTACCCTAGACTGAAGTCTAGGGCTTAGTGGCTCCTTAGCTTACGCTAACCAGAACACAAACTTGCTTAGATACGGACTTGACTTACCAGCA
>NZ_AZEL01000029.1 GCF_001434975.1 Lactobacillus gallinarum DSM 10532 = JCM 2011 | reverse complement strand
GAGCACGGCAGCTTCCTTTCCTCGCAGGCAGTTGCCCACCAACTACTTTCGGCGTTAAGAAGCTTAACTTCTGTGTTCGGCATGGGAACAGGTGTATCCTTCTTGCTTTCGCCACCGTACTCTTTTGAGCTTTTACACTCAAAACTAAACATAATCTCTCGCAAAAAACCTTCTCCAGATCGCTTGGCCTTTGGTCAAGTCCTCGACTGATTAGTACTGGTCCGCTCCATTCTTCACAGAACTTCCACTCCCAGCCTATCTACCTCATCGTCTTTGAGGTGTCTTACTGCTTACGCAAAGGAAATCTCATCTTGAGGGGGGCTTCGCACTTAGATGCTTTCAGCGCTTATCCCTTCCGCACATAGCTACCCAGCGATGCTCCTGGCGGAACAACTGGTACACCAGCGGTGCGTCCATCCCGGTCCTCTCGTACTAAGGACAGCTCCTCTCAAATTTCCTACGCCCACGACGGATAGGGACCGAACTGTCTCACGACGTTCTGAACCCAGCTCGCGTGCCGCTTTAATGGGCGAACAGCCCAACCCTTGGGACCGACTTCAGCCCCAGGATGCGACGAGCCGACATCGAGGTGCCAAACCTCCCCGTCGATGTGAACTCTTGGGGGAGATAAGCCTGTTATCCCCAGGGTAGCTTTTATCCGTTGAGTGATGGCCCTTCCATACGGTACCACCAGATCACTAAGTCCTAGTTTCCTACCTGCTCGAGTTGTCTCTCTCGCAGTCAAGCTCCCTTATACCTTTACACTCTGCGAATGATTTCCAACCATTCTGAGGGAACCTTTGAGCGCCTCCGTTACACTTTAGGAGGCGACCGCCCCAGTCAAACTGCCCACCTGACACTGTCCCTGGCCTGGCTTACAGGTCGAGGTTAGAGCATCCTTCAAACAAGGGTAGTATCCCAACATTGCCTCCAGCAAAACTAGCGTCCTGCTTTCCTTGGCTCCTACCTATCCTGTACATGTTTAAAAGATACTCAATATCAAGCTACAGTGAAGCTCCATGGGGTCTTTCCGTCCTGTCGCGGGTAACCCGCATCTTCACGGGTATTATAATTTCACCGAGTCTCTCGTTGAGACAGTGCCCAAATCATTACACCTTTCGTGCAGGTCGGAACTTACCCGACAAGGAATTTCGCTACCTTAGGACCGTTATAGTTACGGCCGCCGTTTACTGGGGCTTCAATTCAAACCTTCGCTTACGCTAAGCTCTCCTCTTAACCTTCCAGCACCGGGCAGGTGTCAGCCTCTATACGTCATCTTACGATTTTGCAGAGACCTGTGTTTTTGATAAACAGTTGTTTGGGCCTATTCACTGCGGCTAACCATTCTCATGGCCAGCACCCCTTCTTCCGAAGTTACGGGGTCATTTTGCCGAGTTCCTTAACGAGAGTTCTCTCGCTCACCTTAGTGTTCTCCACTCGACTACCTGTGTCGGTTTGCGGTACGGGTATGTTCTCTCTGGCTAGAAGCTTTTCTTGGCAGTGTGACTACCACACCTTCGCTACTTTTACTTCGCTCCTCATCACGACTCGTGTTGCTGGTTAGAAGCATTTGACTCTTAACCGCACTTGTCGCTTGAACATCGTTCCATCGCGATGCGTGCTTCACCTCCTGCGTCCCTCCTTCGCTCTTAACGATTGAACACAGTACAGGAATCTCTACCTGTTATCCATCGACTACGCCTCTCGGCCTTGCCTTAGGTCCCGACTTACCCTGGGCGGACGAGCCTGCCCCAGGAAACCTTAGTCTTTCGGCGGATAGGATTCTCACCTATCTTTCGCTACTCATACCGGCATTCTCACTTCTAAGCGCTCCAATTATCCTCTCGGTTAACCTTCGCCGCACTTAGAACGCTCTCCTACCACGTACTTACGTACATCCACAGTTTCGGTACTATGCTTAGCCCCGGTAAATTTTCGGCGCAGCGCCACTCGACTAGTGAGCTATTACGCACTCTTTGAATGATGGCTGCTTCTGAGCCAACGTCCTAGTTGTCTACGCAACTCCACATCCTTTTCCACTTAGCATAGATTTGGGGACCTTAACTGGTGATCTGGGCTGTTTCCCTTTCGACTACGGATCTTATCACTCGCAGTCTGACTCCCGTGTATAGATATCTGGAATTCGTAGTTTATCTGGATTCAGTAACCCCTGACGGGCCCCTAGTCCAAACAGAGCTCTACCTCCATTATCCTCTCCACGAGGCTAGCCCTAAAGCTATTTCGGAGAGAACCAGCTATCTCCAAGTTCGTTTGGAATTTCACCGCTACCCACAACTCATCCCCGCAATTTTTAACTTACGTGGGTTCGGCCCTCCAGCGCGTTTTACCACGCCTTCAGCCTGGTCATGGGTAGGTCACTTGGTTTCGGGTCTACGTCACCTAACTTATCGCCCTCTTCAGACTCGCTTTCGCTCCGGCTCCGTCTTTTCTGACTTAACCTCGCTAGATAACGTAACTCGCCGGTTCATTCTACAAAAGGCACGCCATTGCACTTTAATGTGCTTTGACTACTTGTAGACACACGGTTTCAGGTTCTCTTTCACTCCCCTTCCGGGGTTCTTTTCACCTTTCCCTCACGGTACTGGTTCACTATCGGTCACTAATTAGTATTTAGCCTTGCGAGATGGTCCTCGCGGTTTCAACCGGGATTCCTCGTGTCCCGGCCTACTCAGGATTCTGCTAGGCGCGCTTGCAATTTCACGTACGGGGCTCTCACCCTCTCTGGCTTACCTTCCCAGATAATTCTGCTATCACTCACGCTGCCACGTCGCAGTCCTACAACCCCAAATGATAAATCACTTGGTTTGGGCTCTTTCCTCTTCGCTCGCCGCTACTAAGGAAATCGATCTTTCTTTCTCTTCCTGCAGCTACTTAGATGTTTCAGTTCACTGCGTATTCCTTTGATTGACTATCTATTCATCAATCAATAATGCATCGCTGCATTGGGTTCCCCCATTCGGACATCTCCGGATCTCTGCGTACTTACCGCTCCCCGAAGCTTTTCGTAGTTCGTCACGTCCTTCATCGGCTTTTAGTGCCTAGGCATTCACCGTGCGCCCTTTTCTACTTGACCTTACTCAAGAATTCTCTTCTCGGTCGCCTTGCAATCTGTTCTCTTTGATTGTCTCGGTTTTTTGCTTGGATTATATTCAGTTTTCAATGTACTAGCTCTTTGA
>NZ_AZEL01000028.1 GCF_001434975.1 Lactobacillus gallinarum DSM 10532 = JCM 2011 | reverse complement strand
TTAAATTTAGACATAGTAAAAGACCTAAAAGTGTCTCACTTTTAGGTCTCACTTCAGTTTGGTTATTAGCCAAACTCTTTTTATTGTTCATGATAATTATTTTGTTCAACTGGAAGTTCGTTGTAGCGTTTTTCACCATTAGTGAAACTGATTTGACCAGCCAAAAGGTTGGTCAAATCTTTTTTTGTTTGTTCTTGATCATCTATATCTAAAAAAATATGAATTTTGATATCTACACCGTATTCAGTATCAGCTATGAAGACTTTATTCGTCTTAAGGTAATGATCAACTTCATCAAACCGATTATAAGGCACGCTGAAAATAAGTTCTTGTTGCAGGACACGTTTAACCACGCCGATTTTTTCTACAGCGTTGGTTACGCTATTGGAATAAGCCCGAATTAAGCCACCTGCACCGAGCTTAATGCCACCGAAATATCTGGTTACAACGACAGTGATATTTTTTAAGTTCATTAATTGCAGCGCTTTTAATTCGGGGATGCCAGCTGTGCCTGAAGGTTCACCGTTATCACTTGCTTTTACTTGATCATCATTTAAACCGATAGTATAGGCAAATGTGTTGTGGGTAGCGTCACGATATTTCTTTGAAATTTCCTGGATGAATTCATTTGCTTCGTCTGTAGTAGTGGTTCGTGCCATGTTAGCAATAAATTTACTCTTCTTGATTACTAGTTCGGCAGCGCCATTTTCTTTAATAGTTAAAAAATTTTCTTCTTTTGACAAAAAAATCGCCTCTTTTTGCGTAATAGATAATAGAGGTGAAAAATATGGAAGATTTAACTCTATTATCGGGTCGTCAATGGATTATTAATCAAAAGGATTCTAGCACACTTGAAGATTGTAGCAAAGTTCCGGTAATTGAAAATGGGTTGTGCAACCGATGTGGCAGTAAAGTCGAATGTAAATTACCAAGTGGCAAATTATACTGCCGTGCTTGTATTGGTTTAGGAAGAGCAAATGAGGGAGATATTTTGGTTCGCTGTCAAAATGCGAGCCAATTTTCAAAGTTACCGAATGGTGGAATGACTTGGAATGGGCAGCTGACTACGTTGCAACAAAAAATTTCAGATAATTTAGTTTTAAATTTTAAACAAAAGAAAAGCAGCTTAGTTCATGCGGTAACTGGTGCAGGAAAGACCGAGATGCTGTTTCAGCTAATTGCGGAGTGCATGAAGAATGGAAAACGTGCATGTATTGCCACACCCAGAATCGACGTGGTTAATGAACTATTTCCACGATTTGAAGCAGCTTTTGCGGAAATTGAGATTGGCAAATATCACGGGCGAGAATACCAAGAACCAAATTTGGATCAATTGACAATTTGTACTACGCATCAGTTATTGAAATTTTATGAAGCTTTTGATTTGTTAGTGATTGATGAAGTAGACTCGTTTCCTTATGTGGGAAATGATCAATTGCATTTTGCAGCTAAAAATGCCGTAAAAAAAGATGGAGTGCGCGTGTATTTAACAGCCACGCCGACAGAAGACTTATTAGAAGAGGTTAAGCAGGGAAAAATTGAAATCTTAAAGCTCAATCGGAGATTTCATGGTGGACTTTTACCGGTACCAAGGGAGAAATTATTTATTAAGCCGTTTTTAAATAAAAAAGGACAAATTCACGCTAATTTGCTTGCCGAAGTAAAAAAGGTAGTAAAAAGCGAGCATCCCTTGTTAATTTTTGTACCTCGAATTGAACAAATTCCGATCTATTTGGCAGCTTTAAAAAAGAAGTTGAAAGATAATAACGTGAAAATCGTTGGAGTGCATGCACAAGATTCTCAAAGAATAGAAAAAGTTGCGGCTTTTAGAGAGCGAAAGTATGACATTCTTTTGACTACTACGATTTTGGAACGTGGAGTAACTTTTAAAAATGTTTGGGTAATTATTGTTGCAGCCGATGATCCTATTTATACTGCCGCAAGTTTAGTGCAAATTGCGGGACGAGTGGGTAGAGCGAAAGAAGACAAAACAGGTTTAGTGCTATATTGCTATCATCGTTACACTAAAAATATTCGCAGCAGTATCAAGCAAATTAAGGGGATGAATAAATGAGACAATGTCTATTATGTGAGCAAGAATTTATTCCTCCAATTAAATTTGCCCAAATTTTCTCATTAAAAAATTTTAGGCAGCCTAAGATTTGCTTTCATTGTTTGAATCAATTTGAAAAATTGACGGGAAATCGTTGCTCAGTATGTTCGAAAATGATGGAGCAAGGGATTATTTGTAGTGATTGTAAAAAGTGGCAAAAGATATATCAAGGCGAAGTTTTGCATAATTCTGCATTATATCGGTATAATTCTGCTTTTCATGATTTGATGGTGGCGTATAAGCGAAGAGGAGATTATGTTTTACGGGAAGTATTGCAAGAATTAAGCTGGGACTATTTATCTAAAACGGAGTTTGATTATTATATTCCTGTGCCTACCTCACCTGGGCACCAGGTTAAGAGACAGTTCGATACAATTTCGGCTGTTTATGGAGATATTGTGTCCCTTACGCCGCTTTTAGCTAAAAAAGAAGGTAGTCATGCTCAAGGTGAGAAAAACAAAGAGGAGCGGCTAAAAACGCCCCAAAGCTTTTTTATTGATAAAACTATAAAAATAAAAGAAAATATACAGACAGGGAAAGTGTTGCTATTAGATGATATTTATACTACTGGACGGACGCTTTATCATGCACGAGATTGCTTAAAATCAAGGTTTCCAGGGATGCATATTGAAAGCTTTTCAATTTGTCGATAGATTTGTTATGAAACGCTTTCATTTTTTGGTATAATGTAAGTGTAAAGAAAAACCGCATAGCGGTGAAAGGAGAATCTTATATGTTAAAGTACAATGTTCGTGGAGAAAATATCGAAGTAACTGATGCTTTAAGAAGCTATGTTGAAAAACGTTTAAACAAGTTGGAAAAATATTTTGAATTGAATCAAGATGTGATCGCACACGTAAACTTGAGAGTATACCGTGACCGCTCTGCTAAAGTAGAAGTTACTATTCCTTTACCATACTTAGTTTTGAGAGCAGAAGAAACCACGGACGATATGTATCGTAGCATTGACTTCGTTTCAGAGAAACTTGAACGTCAAATTAGAAAGTACAAGACTCGTGTAAACAGAAAGAGTCGTGAAAAAGGTTTACAAGATTTCTTTGTGGAACAACCTCAAGAAGAAGAAAAGAAGCCTAGCGAATTTGATATCGTTCGTAACAAGCGTGTAAGCTTAAAGCCAATGGATCCAGAAGAAGCAATTTTACAAATGGACATGTTGGAACATGATTTCTTTGTATTTGAAGATGCTGAAACCAATGGTACTAGTGTTGTTTACCGCAGAAACGATGGTCGTTATGGTTTAATTGAAACTAACGAATAATTAAGGTAAAATATTTACTAGTGTCAAACCTCGCGTGAGATAAACGCGAGGTTTTTATTTGGAATATTTTAAATTTGTAAATAATCATGTTAAAATTAAACTGTATTTTTAGACTTTACGATATATAAGGACCGATTTAATGGTAAACATTTTAAAGAAACTATATAACGACGATAAAAGAGAACTTAAGAAATTTGAAAAAATCGCAGCTAAGGTAGAATCTCATGCAGATGAAATGAGCAAGCTATCTGATGAACAATTGCAAGCAAAGACGCCAGAATTTCGTGACCGGATTAAGAAGGGCGAAAGCTTAGATGATCTTTTGCCAGAAGCATTCGCAGTTGCTCGTGAAGGTGCTAAGCGTGTCTTAGGCCTTTACCCATTCCACGTACAAATCTTGGGTGGTATTGCACTTCACTATGGTAACATTGCCGAAATGATGACTGGTGAAGGTAAGACTTTGACAGCAACCATGCCTGTATACTTAAATGCGCTTGAAGGCAAGGGTGTACACGTTGTTACTGTTAACGAATACCTTTCAAGTCGTGACGAAGAGGAAATGGGTCAACTTTACAAGTGGCTTGGTTTAACTGTTGGCTTGAACTTGAACTCAATGTCACCAGATGAAAAGCGTGCAGCTTACAACTGTGATGTTACTTACTCAACTAACTCAGAACTTGGCTTTGACTATTTGCGTGACAACATGGTTGTTTATAAGGAACAAATGGTTCAACGTCCATTGAACTATGCAATCATCGACGAAGTTGACTCCATCTTAATTGATGAGGCTAGAACTCCATTGATCATTTCTGGTGAAGCTGAACAAGCAAACAGCGACTACATCCGTGCTGACCGTTTTGTAAAGACTTTGACTGAAGATAAGAGCGATGATGACGCCGACGATGATGAAGATCACGGCGATTACAAGATTGACTGGCCAACTAAGACCATTTCTCTTACTAGAACTGGGATTGAAAAGGCATGTAAGCACTTTGGTTTAAGAAACTTATATGATGTTGAAAACCAAAAGTTGGTTCACCACATCGATCAAGCTCTTCGTGCTAACTACATCATGCTTAAGGATATCGATTATGTTGTTCAAGACGGCGAAGTTTTAATCGTTGACTCATTCACTGGTCGTGTAATGGAAGGACGTCGTTACTCAGACGGTTTACACCAAGCAATTGAAGCTAAGGAAGGCGTTAAGATTCAAGAAGAATCAAAGACGCAAGCTACAATTACTTACCAGAATTTCTTCAGAATGTACAAGAAGTTATCTGGTATGACTGGTACTGCTAAGACTGAAGAAGAAGAATTTCGTGAAATTTACAATATGCAGGTAATCACAATTCCAACTAACCGTCCAATTGCCAGAAAAGATATGCCTGATATTTTGTACCCAACTTTGGATTCAAAATTCCATGCTGTAGTTGAAGAAATTAAGAAGCGCCATGCTAAAGGTCAACCTGTGCTAGTTGGTACTGTAGCCATCGAAAGTTCAGAAAGATTGAGTAATTTGCTTGATGAAGCAGGTATTCCACATGCTGTTTTGAACGCTAAGAATCACGCAAAAGAAGCTCAAATTATTATGAATGCCGGTCAACGTGGAGCTGTTACTATCGCTACTAACATGGCTGGTCGTGGTACTGATATTAAGCTTGGGCCTGGTGTTAAGGAACTTGGTGGTTTAGCCGTAATTGGTACTGAACGTCACGAATCACGTCGTATTGATAACCAGCTTCGTGGTCGTTCTGGTCGTCAGGGTGACCCAGGTTACACTCGTTTCTACTTATCACTTGAAGATGACTTGATGAAGCGTTTCGGTGGAGACCGTGTTAAAGACTTCTTGGATCGTTTATCAGACAATGATGATGATAAGGTAATTGAAAGTCGTTTAATCACTCGCCAAGTTGAATCAGCTCAAAAGCGTGTTGAAGGTAATAACTACGATACTCGTAAGCAAACTTTGCAATACGATGATGTTATGCGTATTCAGCGTGAAATTATTTACGGTGAAAGAATGCAAGTAATTGATGCTGATAAATCATTAAAGAATGTTTTAGTTCCGATGATTCACCGTACAATTGATAGTCAAGTTGATATGTTTACTCAAGGCGATAGAAGCGAATGGCGTCTTGATTCATTGCGTGACTTTATTTCTTCAAGTTTAACTTCTGAACAAGTTACAGATTCAATTGACTTTAAGACTATTAGTGTCGAGGACTTAAAGAATAAGTTATACGACATTGTGGAAAAGAACTTTGAAGATAAGGAAAAGGCATTAGGCGATCCTAGTCAAATGCTTGAATTCGAAAAAGTTGTTATCTTACGTGTTGTTGATGATCGCTGGACTGATCACATTGATGCAATGGATCAATTGCGTCAATCAATTGGACTTCGTGGTTATGGACAACTTAATCCACTTGTTGAATATCAAGATTCTGGTTACAGAATGTTTGAAGAAATGATTTCAAATATTGAATTTGATGTAACTCGTTTGTTCATGAAGGCTGAAATTAGACAAAATCTTAGTCGTTAATAAAGAAAGAGGGGGAGTTAACAGCTTCCCTTTTTTTGCAATTATTAGTAAAGGGAATTGAGTTTAAATGGAAATTAGTGAAATTCAAAGTGTGCTAGACGAATTAAAGAAACGACTAGATCACTTTAGGGGGTCTCTTTGACTTAGATGCAATTGATGAAAGCATCGAAATAAATGAAGCAAAGATGGCTGAACCGGATTTTTGGAATGATCAAGAGAAAGCGCAAAAATTAATTAGTGACAATAATCTGTTAAAAGAAAAACGTGATTCGTTTTTGAAATTGCAACAGGGCTATGAAGATGAAACCACTGCGCTTGAACTTTTGCGTGAAGAACCAGATCCAGATTTGCATCAAGAAGTAGAAACTGATTTAAAAAATCTGCAAGAAGCGTTTCATAATTATGAATTAGACTTATTGTTATCAGGTAAATACGATAGTCATAATGCACTCCTTGAAATCCACCCAGGTGCCGGTGGTACTGAAGCGATGGATTGGGGTCAAATGCTTTTCCGGATGTATCAAAGATATTGTGATGCAGCAGGTTTTAAGTTTGAGATTAATGATTATGAACCTGGTGAAGAAGCTGGACTTAAGAGCGTAAGCGTTAGAATAAGCGGCAAAAATGCTTATGGGATGCTCAAATCAGAAAATGGAGTTCACCGATTGGTTAGAATATCACCTTTTGATGCGGCCAAAAGACGGCACACTTCTTTTGCTTCAGTAGAAGTGATTCCTGAAATAGATGACAGTATTCAAATTGATATTGATCCTAAAGATTTACGAGTTGATGTTTATCGTTCTAGTGGTGCTGGTGGACAGCACATTAACAAAACTTCTAGTGCGGTAAGAATTACTCACTTGCCTACAGGCATTGTGACTACTTCTCAGGCTCAGCGTTCGCAGCTTCAAAACCGTGAAACTGCAATGAATGAATTGAGAGCAAAGCTTTTTCACTTAGAAGAGGAGAAGAAGCGGAAGCAAAAGCAGGCTTTAAAAGGTGATCAAAAAGAAATCGGTTGGGGATCTCAAATTAGATCTTACGTTTTCCATCCATATAACTTGGTTAAAGATTTACGCACAGGATATGAAACTGCAGATGTTAATGGCGTAATGGATGGAAAACTGCAGCCATTTATTTATTCATATTTGCAATGGCTTCTTAGTCAAGAAAATCCGGAGTAAATGAAAGATGAGTTTTTTAGGCATTGTAACGTTAGTTTTAATAGCGTTAATCATATTAAGTTTATTATTTGTCTTTTTTAAAGCGTTTATTCTATTGTTGCCAGTCGCTTTAATTGCAATCGCAATTATTTGGTTGATTGGGTTTACGGGAAGAAAAAATAAGAATAATATGCCAAGTAGTGGTAATTACTATGATTGGTTTAAAAATGTTAATTCCACTCAGTCACAATCCCGTCCCCGCAAACAAGCTAAAAATGTGACTACAAAAGATATCGATAAATAGTTGGGAGGTAAAAAACTATGGCCGATGCAGTAAAATTAAGCAAATTAATTGAAGACAATAAAAGTATTCTTGAGGTGTATCAAGGACATGAATATATTAAAGATGATGAAATATATGTTTCTGATATTTATCGTCCAGGATTGGAGTTAACGGGATACTTTGATTTTTATCCTGCACAACGTATTCAATTATTGGGTCGTACTGAAATCTCATATGCTGCTAGATTAGACCACGATATTAGAATGCATGTATTTAATAAAATGGCTACTATGGCTACACCATGCTTTTTGATATCACGTTCTTTACCTGTGCCTAAAGAATTAGCGGAAGCCGCAGAAGAAGCTCAGATTCCAATTTTGCGGACTGGAGAATCAACCACCTATATTTCAAGTATTTTGACTGAATATTTACGTGCGCGTTTAGCTAAAAGAACCAGTATTCACGGAGTTTTGGTTGAAATTAAAGGTATGGGTGTCCTGCTAACCGGCGCTTCTGGTGTTGGTAAATCTGAAACGGCTTTAGGTTTGGTTCAAAGAGGCCACCGTTTGATTGCGGATGACCGAGTAGATGCCTTCCAAAAAGATCACAACACTGTTGTAGGTGAAGCTCCGAAGATTTTGCGTCATTTGATGGAAATCAGAGGTATCGGGATCATTGATGTAATGAACTTATTTGGTGCCGGTGCTGTTAAGAGCAGAACTGAGATTCAATTGGTAATTAACTTGGTTAACTGGGATCCTAAGGCTAACTATGATCGTTTAGGCTTTGAAGAAAATACACGTACGCTTTGCAACGTCCCTATTCCACAGGTTAATATTCCAGTTAAGGTCGGGCGTAACATTGAAAGTATTATTGAAGTAGCTGCGATGAACTTTAGAGCTAAGCAAATGGGTTACGATGCTGCACAAACTTTTGATAATAATTTGACCAGTTTAATTTCAGAACATTCAAAAGAGGATACGAACAAGGAGCCACATCATAATGATTAATATGGTAATTAATCCAGTTGCATTTCAATTAGGAAATTTAAGCGTAAAATGGTACGGTATTATTATGGCCGTAGCAATCGTACTTGCTGCGTGGATGTCCATTGAGGAAGGAAAGAAAAGAAAAATAATCAGTGATGATTTTATTGATTTACTCTTATGGGCCGTGCCATTAGGCTATGTAGGTGCTAGAATATATTACGTAATTTTTGAATGGGGTTATTATTCTCAACATCCAGATCAAATTATTGCTATTTGGCACGGTGGAATTGCCATCTATGGCGGATTAATTGCAGGATTAATAGTACTCTTGATTTTTTGTTACAAAAGAATGTTGCCACCTTTTTTGATGCTAGATATTATTACACCTGGTATAATGGCCGCTCAAATTTTAGGTCGGTGGGGTAATTTTGTAAATCAAGAGGCTCATGGTGGTCCAACTACCCTTCATTTTTTACAAAGTCTTCATTTGCCTGAGTTTATTATTCAGCAGATGAAAATAGGTGGGACATATTATCAACCTACTTTTCTTTATGAGTCTTTTTTTAACTTGATAGGATTAATTTTAATTCTGGCTCTGCGTCATCGAAAACATGTCTTTAAACAAGGAGAAGTTTTCATGACTTATCTTCTTTGGTATAGTGTAGTAAGATTCTTTGTTGAGGGTCTGAGAACGGATAGTTTGTATGCTTTTGGAATGATTCGTGTATCGCAGGCACTGAGCTTAGTTTTATTTATTGCAACAATTATTTTATGGATTTATCGTCGTAAAGTAGTTAAACCAAAGTGGTATTTGCAAGGCAGTGGGTTAAAATATCCATATACAAGAGATTAGTTTAGATAAAAATTTCAATATAGAAAGTTTGAGAGAAAAAATGACAAAGATTTCAGTTTTAGGTAATGGTTCATGGGGTTCAGTTTTAGGTTCAATGTTAGCCGATAACGGAAACGATGTGACTCTTTACGGTAACATTGATAGTGTTAACGAAGAAATTAATAAAACTCATACCAATAGTCACTACATGAAAGATTGGAAATTAAATGAAACTACTAAGGCTACTGGAGACCTTGAAGAAGCACTTGATGGTGCAGAATTAGTTTTATTTGTTTTACCAACTAAGGCAGTAAGAATTGTTGCTAAGAATGTACGTAAGGTATTGGACAAGACAGGTGCTAAGCCACTTTTAGTTACTGCAACTAAAGGTATTGAACCAGGTACTAAGAAGCTTATTTCAGAAATCTTGACTGAAGAAGTTTATCCAAATGATGAAGATAAGATCGTAGCTATTTCAGGTCCAAGTCATGCTGAAAATGTAGCTCAAAAAGATTTAACTGCTATTGCATGTGCTTCAACTGATGAAGAAAATGCTAAGAAAGTTCAAAAGATTTTCTCAAATGATTATGTTCGTTTCTACACAAATGATGATTTAGTTGGTGTAGAAGTTGGTGGTGCCGTTAAGAACGTTATCGCCATTGCAGCTGGTATTTTAGTAGGACAAGGCTACGGCGATGATGCTAAGGCAGCACTTATGACTAGAGGTTTAGCTGAAATTACTCGTTTAGGTGTTAACTACTTTGGTGCTAAGCCAATGACTTTTAGTGGTTTATCAGGTATTGGTGACTTGATCGTAACTTGTACTTCAGTTAACTCACGTAACTGGCGTGCCGGTAAACAAATCGGTGAAGGCAAGAGCTTAGATTACGTTCTTGAAAACATGGGTCAAGTTGTAGAAGGTGCAACTACTGTTAAAGCCGTTCATGAACTTAGCGAAGAAAAGAACATCGATATGCCAATTTGTGAAGCTATTTACCGTGTTCTTTACGAAAACACTGATGTAGCTGAAGAAATTAAGCAAATGATGGGCAGAGATCCTAAGCCAGAAATTCGCCTTTAATTTTTAATAAAATAAGGATAAAAAGACATGTTCAGATGAGCATGTCTTTTATTGTTAATAATATAGATCAGAAAAGACAGAGTCATTCCAGCCAAAAATGGAATAAAAAAATGACTTTTTAGTAGTTAAAGCGTTAAATTAATAAAGCAGAAGTTTTATAATTGTTACTAGATAATAAAAAGTTAAAGACAGCTTTAAAATCCGATACGTATTTATTTTGATGAATAGAGGAAAATATGAAAGCAAAAGAAGTTTTTGAAGAATGGCAAAATGCTAATAATTTACCTGATTATTTAAAGGATCAATTAGATACTTTAGGTAAAGATGAAAAATGGATTGAAGATGCCTTTGGTCAAGATATCAATTTTGGGACTGCCGGAATGAGAGGTCGTCTTGAACCCGGAACTAATAGAATCAATCTTTTTACAGTTGGCAGAGTTACTGAAGGCTTAGCAAGATTGATTGATGAAAATGGTGAAGAAGCTAAAAAGCGCGGTGTAGCTATCTCATTTGATTCAAGATATCACTCAAGAGAATTTGCGGAACATGCAGCACGTATTTTAGGTGCACACGGGATTCACGTATATTTGTTTGATGATTTAAGACCAACACCTGAACTTTCATATGCTGTTCGTCATTTGCATACTTTTGCAGGTATTAATATCACTGCTTCTCACAATGCTAAGCAATATAATGGTTACAAGGTTTATGGTGAAGATGGTGCACAAATGGCACCAGAAAACGCAGATCGTTTATTTGCATATGCTCAAAAAGTAACTGACATTTTTAGTGTAAAGGCAGCACCTGTCCAAGAATTACGGGCAAATGGTACTTTGCAATTAATCGGTGAAGATGTTGATGAAGACTATTTGAATGAATTAAAGCAAGTAACTGTTGATCCTGAAATGGTTAAAGCAAATGCTGATAAGTTAAAGATTATTTACACACCACTTCATGGTACAGGTAAGATGCTTTATGATCGTGCCTTTAGACAAGGTGGCTTTGACAATGTAATTCCAGTTCCTAGTCAATCAATCATTGACCCAGAATTTCCAACTACAATTAAGCCTAACCCGGAATATCGTGATGTCTTCAAGCCTGGATTTAAATTAGCTGATGAAGTTAATGCTAACGTAATCATTGCTACTGACCCAGATGCTGATAGAATGGGTGCAGCTGTTAGAAAATCTGATGGCGACTTCCAAGTTTTGACTGGTAACCAAATTGCTACTTTGATGGCTTACTACTTGCTTGTTCATATGAAAGAAAGTGGCAAGTTGACTAGCGATTATGAAATCGTTACTTCAGTTGTTTCAAGTGCTTTACCATTTAAGATTGCAAAAGATTTTGGCATTAAGACTAAACACGTTTTGACTGGCTTCAAGTATATCGGTGAAGAAGTTGACCGCATGAAGAAGGCTGGCGATGCTAAGTTCCTCATGGGCTTTGAAGAAAGTTATGGTTACTTATTCAAACCATTTGCTAGAGACAAGGATGCTATGCAAGGTGCATTGATGTTTGCCGAAGTTGCTAGTTACTATGCTTCTAAGGACATGACTGTTTTTGATGGCTTGCAAGAAATCTGGAAGAAGTACGGTGTAGCTTATGAAATTACCAAGGCTATCGAAATGCCAGGTATCGGCGGTCAAAAGAAGATGGCAGCCCTCATGAGCAAGTTGCGTGATGAACATTTAAGCGAAATCAATGGTGTCAAAGTTAACAAGATTCAAGACTTCTTGAAGAAAGAAACTATTGAAAATGGTAATGTTACACCACTTGAAGAATTCCCAGAATCAAACGTATTGAAGTACTTCTTAGATGATGAAACTTGGGTTGCTCTTCGTCCATCAGGTACTGAACCAGTTATCAAGGCTTATGTTGGTGTAAATAAGAAGGATATCGCAACTGCAGAGAAGGCTGCACAAGACTACCAAGCAGCTTTAGCTGAACTTCTTAAATAAAATGGGCATATTTCGTGCGAAAACACGTTCGTGGTAGTAAAATATAAATACTAATTAGAAAGTTGGACAATTTGGTCCAACTTTTTTCATGAGGAGTTTTTGACCATGATTAAACGACAAAAAGATCGCAAATTTGAATTAGTATCTAAATTTAAACCTGCTGGAGACCAGGAGCAGGCTATTGATAAATTAACTGCCGGCTTTAAAAAAGGCTATAAAGAACAAATTTTGGAGGGTGCAACTGGTACTGGTAAGACTTTTACTATGGCCAATATTATTGCTAACTTGAATAAGCCCACTTTGGTAATTACGCATAATAAAACTTTAGTAGGTCAACTTTATGGCGAGTTTAAAAGTTTCTTTCCTCATAATGCAGTTGAGTATTTTGTTTCTTACTACGATTATTATCAGCCAGAAGCTTATGTTCCTCAATCCGATACTTATATCGAAAAGGATTCGGCTATCAATGATGAAATCGATCAGTTGCGACACGCCACTACTTCAGCTTTAATGGAGCGTAACGATGTTATTGTCGTAGCTTCTGTATCGTCAATTTATGGTTTAGGTGATCCTAAAGAATATGCCCGTAGCGTTTTGATGATTCATGAAGGTCAAGAATATGATCGTAATGTATTATTGCGTGATTTGGTAAACTTGCAATATGACCGCAACGATATCGATTTTCAACGGGGACGTTTCCGTGTTCGCGGCGATGTGGTAGAAATTTTCCCAGCTGGTAATTCGAATCATGCTTATCGTATCGAATTTTTCGGGGATGAAATAGATCGCATTGTTGAAATTGACTCTTTGACTGGAGAAGTAATTGGTGAAAGAGAAAGTATCTCTTTATTCCCAGCTACGCACTTTATGACTAATGATGAACAATTGCGGCGCGCGCTTAAAGAGATTTCTAAAGAAATGAAAATTCAGGTAAAGAAGTTTGAAGGCGAAGGCAAGCTACTTGAAGCCGAGAGAATTAAGCAACGTACTACATATGATATGGAAATGATGAGTGAAGTTGGCTATACCAACGGAATTGAAAATTATTCTCGTCACATGGAAGGGAGAAAAGCTGGAGAACCGCCTTATACTTTGCTAGATTTCTTCCCTGATGATTTCTTGATTTTAATTGATGAATCGCATGCGACTATGCCCGAAATTCGTGCGATGTATAATGGTGACCGCAATCGTAAGCAGACGTTGATTGATTATGGTTTCCGTTTACCATCAGCGCTTGATAACCGTCCACTTAAGTTATCTGAATTTGAAAAGCATGTTCATCAAATACTATATGTTTCTGCTACGCCAGGTGATTATGAATTAGAGCGAACTGATCATAAGGTTGAACAAATTATTCGGCCAACAGGCTTACTAGACCCGAAGATTGAAGTAAGGCCGATTGAAGGGCAGATCGATGATCTAGTTGGCGAAATTAATAAACGAATTGATCGCAATGAACGAGTCTTTGTTACTACTTTGACCAAAAAGATGGCAGAGGATTTGACAGATTACTTAAAGGATCTGGGAATCAAAGTGCAATATTTGCACTCTGACATTAAGACACTTGAGCGAATGAAAATCTTGCGTGATTTACGTTTAGGTAAATTTGATGTGTTAATCGGAATTAACTTGTTACGTGAAGGTATTGATGTGCCAGAAGTTTCACTGGTAGCTATCTTGGATGCAGATAAAGAAGGCTTTTTGCGTGCGTATCGTCCGCTAGTTCAAACAATGGGTCGTGCGGCTCGTAATGCAAATGGTGAAGTAATTATGTATGCCGATACGATTACTGATTCTATGAGAGCCGCAATCAATGCCACTAAGAGACGGCGTAAGATTCAAGAAGAGTTTAATAAAGAACATGGAATTACACCTAAGACAATTATCAAGCCTGTTCAAGATGTAATTTCTATTACGAAGCCATCAAGTGATGATAAAGATAAAAAGTCTGATAGTTTTGCCGATTTGAACTTCGATGAATTGACTGCTAGTCAAAAGAAGACGATGATTAAGAATTTGCAAGAGCAGATGAAGGAAGCCGCTAAAAAGTTGGACTTTGAAGAGGCAGCAAACTTACGGGATGCTATTATCGATTTACAAAAGTCATCTAGAAAACCAAAGACAAAAAAGGGGAAAGCTTTTAATGGTAAATGATAAGATCGTTATTCGTGGTGCACGAGAACATAATTTAAAGGATATTGATATAACTATTCCTAAAAACCAATTAGTAGTAGTTACTGGTCTATCAGGTTCTGGAAAGAGTTCTTTAGCTTTTGATACCTTGTATGCAGAGGGTAGAAGACGCTATGTACAATCACTTTCTAGTTACGCTAGACAATTCTTGGGCCAGATGGATAAACCAGATGTTGATTCAATCGATGGGTTGAATCCCGCTATTTCAATTGATCAAAAAACTACATCACATAATCCACGCTCAACTGTCGGAACAGTAACCGAAATCAATGATTATTTACGTCTTTTATGGGCTCGTGTAGGTCATCCAATTTGTCCGAATGATGGAACTTTGATTGAACGACAATCGGTTGATCAAATGGTAGACCGAATCATGTCTTTACCCGAAAGAACTAAAATCCAATTGTTAGCTCCCGTTGTTCGTGCTAAACGCGGTGAACACAAGGAAGTTTTTAAACGAGTACAACGTGCTGGATATGTTCGTGTTATTGTTGATGGTGAGATGCACGAAATTGGAGAAGAGTTTAATTTAGCTAAAAATAAGCGACATAATATTGATATTGTTGTGGATCGTTTAATCGTGAAAGATAGTATTAAATCTCGTTTGTTTGACTCAATTGAATCAGCTCTTCGTTTATCTGATGGCTACATGAATGTTGATGTTATTGGCGGGGGGATGCTTAACTTCTCTGAATATTATGCTTGCCCTAAGTGTGGTTTTACAGTAGGCGAAATGGAGCCAAGACTATTTTCATTTAATGCGCCATTTGGTGCTTGTCCTGATTGTGATGGATTAGGGATGAATTTAGCCGTTGATGAAGATTTGGTTGTACCTGATAAGACCAAAACTTTGGCAGAAGGTGCGTTAGCTCCATGGAAGACGTCTAATTATTACACTGAAATGTTAGAACAAGCTTGTGCAGCACTGGATATTCCAATGGACAAGCCTTTTAATAAATTAACTAAAAAGCAAAGAGAAACGATTCTTCACGGTTCAACTAAACCAGTGAAATTTCATGTTACAGGGGATTTTGGCGTTAATGACACAACCCAGCCTTTTGAAGGGGTAATGGATAATGTTGAAAGACGCTATAAACATCCAATGTCCAAATTTATGCGCGATGTGATGGGCAAGTATATGACAGAGCTGACTTGTTCAACTTGTCACGGTAAGCGATTAAATGAAAAAGCTTTGGCTGTAAAGGTAATGGACAAGGATATCGCTGAAGCTTCTGAACTTTCAATCAATAAATCCTTAGATTTCTTTAAGAGCGTCAAATTAAGTGAACAAGAAACTGTAATTGCTAAACCAATTTTGAAAGAAGTGTGTGATCGTCTTTCATTCTTAGACAGCGTTGGATTAGATTATTTGACCCTTTCTCGTTCTGCTAATACTTTATCTGGTGGGGAAGCTCAACGTATTCGTTTGGCTACCCAGATTGGTTCTAACTTATCAGGAGTTATGTATGTTTTAGATGAACCTTCAATTGGACTTCATCAACGTGATAATGATCGTTTGATTGCTTCACTTAAGAGAATGCGTGATTTAGGCAATTCTTTGATTGTGGTTGAACACGATGATGAGACTATGCGCCAAGCCGATTATCTGATTGATATGGGACCAGGCGCCGGCGTTTACGGCGGTAAGGTAATGTCTCAAGGTACACCAGAAGAAGTGGAGAAAAATCCTAAGTCTTTGACTGGTCAATATTTGTCGGGAAAAAAGTTTGTTCCTGTGCCATTAAAACGCCGCAAGGGTAATGGTAAGAAGATCACTATTACCGGTGCACAAGAAAACAATTTAAAGAATATTAACGTTGATTTTCCTTTAGGAAAATTTGTCGTAGTGAGTGGTGTTTCTGGTTCAGGTAAGTCAACTTTAGTTAATATGATTTTAAAGCGAGCATTAGCGCAAAAGTTAAATCATAATTCAACTAAGCCAGGTAAATATAAGTCAATTCGTGGCTATAAAAATATCGAAAAAATCATCGATATTGATCAAAGTCCTATTGGACGTACCCCACGTAGTAATCCGGCTACTTATACTAGCGTTTTCGATGATATTCGTACGCTTTTTGCTCAAACAAATGAAGCTAAAATGAGAGGTTATACTAAGGCTCGTTTTTCATTTAATGTTAAAGGCGGCCGCTGTGAAGCATGTCATGGTGACGGAATTATTAAGATCGAAATGAATTTCTTGCCAGATGTGTATGTCCCATGTGAAGTTTGTCATGGCAGTCGTTATAATTCAGAAACCTTGGAAGTAACTTATCGTGAAAAGAATATTGCTCAAGTGCTTGATATGACAATTAATGAAGCATGCAAGTTCTTTGAAAATATTCCTAAAATTGCACGTAAATTGCAGACTATTGTTGATGTAGGTTTAGGCTATGTTAAATTAGGTCAATCTGCTACAACTTTATCAGGTGGGGAAGCCCAGAGAATGAAGTTGGCTGCAGAATTGCAGAAATTATCAACTGGTAAGAATTTCTATATTTTGGATGAGCCAACGACAGGTCTGCATACCGATGATATTAAGCGTTTGCTTGAAGTTTTGCAGCGTTTAGTTGATGAAGGAAACACTGTTCTAGTAATTGAACATAATTTAGATGTGATTAAAAACGCTGACTGGATTATTGATTTAGGACCTGAAGGCGGTGAAGGTGGCGGTAACGTTGTTGCTACAGGAACGCCTGAAGAAATAGTGGAGGTGAAAGAAAGCTATACTGGTCAATATTTAAAGCCGGTTTTAAAGCGTGATACTAAGTTAACTAGGGATACGAAAAATAAAAAGTAATGCGTAAGTGTTTTTATCCTCGAATAAGTGTAAAATAGGCACCAAGGAGGACGAATAATGGACATTTTTTCAAGTTCTAGAGATAATCGTGGCTTCGATTGGGGCGCATTTATCGCTGGTGTATTAATGGTTGTTGTTGCTTTTTTGCTTCTTAGACATCCGGCCAAGGGATTGCATGCATTTGTATTAATCTTTGGTATTTTGTCAATTTTGCAAGGTTTAGTATGGCTTGCTGGTTATTCACGTTTTCGTGCTTTCTTTGCACGTAGTTGGGTAGCACTTATTTCAGGTATTTTAGATATCATTGTGGGTATTTTGTTCTTATGCTCATATGATATTGGTGGATTGACCATTGCATATTTATTTGCAATTTGGTTCTTTGTCGACTCAGCTGTCGGAATTGCCTTTTCATGGCACTTGCGTGACTTTTCAACAGGATACTTTATCTTTAACTTAGTTTTGAACATTCTAAGTTTAGTTATTGCTATTTTCTTGATCTTTAACCCACTTTTTGCAGCTTTGAGTTTAGTATGGTTAGTTGCATTTTGGTTGTTAGTATTTGGTATCAATGAAATAGTCGTTGCATTTATGCACCGTTAATAATTATGAAAAAGAGGCTGCGATGGTCTCTTTTTTTTGCACTATAATGGAACACCCGGTATGATATAATTTACAGAAGGAGGGCTAACAATGGCTGATGATAAGAAACAATTATTAATTGTTACAGGAATGAGTGGGGCAGGCAAAACTGTTGTGGCTCATGATTTAGAAGATATGGGTTACTTCGTAGTTGATAACTTGCCACCAACATTATTGGGAAGCTTTTGGGATTTAATTAATAATTCAAATGATTTCCATAAGGTAGCAGTAGTAATTGATTTACGTGTTAAAACTTTTTATACAGATTTATTAGATGAGGTAAATTCACTCGAAGATAATGGCACCGTTCAAGCTACTATTCTCTTTTTAGATGCTTCAGATGATGTGTTAGTAGCACGTTACAAGGAAACTAGACGGCTTCCACCACTAGCTAATAATGGTAAGGGACGTTTGTTAGATGGCATTCAAGAAGAACGTCGTATTTTGATGCCAATCAAAAATCGTTCAAATTACATCATTAATACGTCTAATTTATCTACTAAAGATTTAAAACAGAAGTTAATTAATACTTTCAGTGACCGTAAGCGTCAGCCATTTTCAATTGAAGTAATGTCATTCGGTTTTAAATATGGCATGCCAATTGATGCGGATATTGTAATGGATGTGCGTTTTCTGTCTAATCCATTCTATATTCCGGAGTTGCGTCCATTCACAGGATTAGATAAGCGTGTCTTTGATTATGTAATGAATAAAGAAGAGACACAGGTTTTCTATCAAAAATTATTGGATTTATTAGAAACCGCTATTCCTGGTTATATTAAAGAAGGAAAAGAAAAATTGACAATTGCAATTGGTTGTACTGGTGGTCAACATCGTAGTGTATCAATTGCACAACAACTTGCTCGTGACTTATCCAAAAAATATCCAGTTGATATAACTCACCGTGAGGTAAGTCGCTACATTAGAAAGTAGGTATATCGCGATGTCATATGGAGAAACGCGAATTGTGCGCGTAATTAAAGGCAGACGTCCGCGGGTGGTAGTTATCGGTGGTGGTACTGGGTTACCAGTTATTCTAAATGCATTGAAAGATCAAAATGCGGAAATTACTGCCATTGTTACGGTATCCGATGATGGTGGCTCATCTGGTTCTATCAGAAATTTTATTAACGTTGTTCCACCGGGTGATATTAGAAATGTGTTAGTTTCTTTAAGTGATTTGCCACAAGAAGAAAAAGACATTTTTCAATATCGGTTTGATTCATCTGATGCATTCTTCTCAGGCCACGCTATTGGTAACTTGATCATTGCAGCTTTGAATGAAATGCATGGGAATATTTTTGATGCTGTTCAATCTTTATCTAAAATGATGAAGGTCGACGGCCACGTCTTTCCAGCATCTAACGAACCTTTAACGTTAAACGCCGAGTTTATTGATGGTACCACGGAAGCCGGGGAAACGGAGATTACCTCAAAAGATAAAAGAATCAAACGTGTTTGGGTAACAGATACTAATTCGAATGCCACACCTAAAGCAGTTTTACCTGTTTTAGCTTCGATAATGCAGGCAGATGCAGTTGTCTTAGGTCCAGGTAGTTTATTTACTTCTATTTTACCTAATTTGATGATTTCTAATTTAGGTGAAGCGGTTCGAGAAACCCCGGCTGAAGTAGTTTATATTTGTAATATCATGACTCAACGTGGAGAAACTGATCACTTTAGCGATGCAGAGCACGTGGAGGTAATTAATCGTCACTTAGGTGGAAACTATATCAATACAGCTTTAGTTAACGGAGCTAAAATTGATATGAGTAAATTCCACCCAGAGGATTATGATGCATATCTTGAACCTGTTAAGAATGACTTTAATGGTTTGAGAGCGCAAAATTGTCGTGTTATTACCGATGATTTTATTGATCAACGACACGGGTTGGTCTTTCATGATGGAGAAAAAGTAGCAAAGGAAATAATGAATTTGGCATTTGAGGCAATGTCACGTAAAAGAATGAAGGAAAATAATGGCTAGTTATGCTAGTGAAGTCAAAAAGGAGCTAACTTCGCTTGAGGTGCATCCAGAGCATGCTAAAGCAGAGTTAGCTGCTTTTTTGCGAATGAATGGGGTTTTAAATCTTCATGATCATCAATTTAGTCTAGATATCACTACAGAAAATCCCGCTATTGCACGAAGAATTTTTAAACTGATTAAAGTTGCATATGGAATTGAACCATTATTGATTGTTTCTCGTAAGATGAAATTAAAAAAGAATAATCAGTATCTAGTTCGACTTAATCGTGACGTGCAAGAAATATTGGAAAACTTAAATATTTGGGATCCTGCTCGAGGATTAGTTACCAGAATTCCACAGAGAATTATGAAGTCACGGGAAGGTGCAATGTCTTATCTTAGAGGTGCTTTTTTAGCTGGCGGTAGCGTTAATAATCCTGAGACTAGTAGATATCATTTAGAAATTTATTCAACTTATGAAGATCATAATGAAGATTTAGCTAAGTTGATGAATGAGTATTTTTATTTGAATGCTAAGATGACGAAACGTCGTCGAGGTTACATTGTCTACCTTAAAGAAGCAGCTAAAATCGGAGATTTTTTGCATGTAGTTGGAGCATTAAATGCTATGCTAAATTTTGAAGATTTACGAATCATGCGAGACATGCGTAATTCGGTTAATCGCTTGGTTAATTGTGATACAGCTAATATGAAAAAGACGGCTTCCGCTTCTGCAAAACAGGTAGAAGATATTCAGTTGATTCAAAAAGAAAAAGGAATCGACAGCTTACCAGAAAAGTTACAGATTTTAGCACGTTTTAGATTAGCTCATCCAGAATTAACTTTAAAAGAAGTAGCGGATCAAATTCCGGATGGACCTATTTCAAAATCTGGTGTCAATCATCGATTCAAAAAGTTACATGAATTGGCTGAAAATTTGAGAGATTAAAAAAAGAGGATTCGCACACGCAAATCCTCTTTTGATTATAATTTATGATTACTTCTTCTTATTAACCATAATTTCATCGATTAAACCGTATTCCTTAGCTTCTTCAGCAGTTAAGTAATTATCACGTTCGGTATCCTTTTGAATCTTTTCCAAAGGTTGACCAGTAGTTTCGTGTAAGATTTCGTTAATCTTCTTGCGACTCTTTAAAATTTCGTTAGCTGCAATTTGAATATCAGTTTGTTGACCTTGTGCTCCACCTAAAGGTTGGTGAATAAGTACAGTAGAGTTAGGTAATGCGAAACGCTTACCCTTAGTACCACTAGTCAAAAGAATAGAAGCCATTGAAGCAGCCATACCAATTGCAATAGTTGATACATCTGATTTAATGAAATTCATAGTATCCATAATTGCAAGACCAGAAGTAATTACACCACCTGGTGAATTAATGTAAAGTGAAATATCCTTAGTGTTATCTTGTGCATCAAGGAAAAGCAATTGAGCAATAATTGAGTTAGCCATTTGGTCGTTAATTTCGCCACTCAACATAATAATTCTATCTTTTAATAAGCGTGAGTAAATGTCATAAGCACGTTCACCACGAGCAGTTTGTTCAATAACTGTAGGTACTAGCATATATTTGCCTCCTAAATTTATTTCGTATTAATTAGCACTCTTTTAAGTACTGTGCTAATTAAATCACTTCGTAATAAAAGTGTCAAATAAAGAGATTTACTTGTATTCAAATTGTATTTTTGAGAATATTGTTTATATATTATAATAACTATGTAAAATATTGTTGTAATATTGTAGGAGGACAAGCTTGAAATATACAAATAAGATTTTAACTGCAACATCAGCTGTTGCAGTTAGTGTTGGTTTATTAATGGGTTATTCAAATCCTGTTTTTGCCGCTAATTCTAAGTCAACTACTAAAACAGACAAAGCTAAAGATAGTTCAACTGCTAAAAAGGGGCCAGTTCAAACCAGTACTTCTTACGATTTGATGGTTAAAGTAGGTAGTAATAAACATTACAATGTTTATAAGAGCATTAAGAATGGTAAGCCTGTTAAGAAGTTAGCAGATGCCAGTGACTATCAATATGCTCATATTCAATCTGATCAACGAATTAAAACTCACAACGGTACCTACTGGCGCATTTATGTTAATGGCCGTAAAGTAGGATATGTTAACCAAAACTGGTTTACTAGAAACACTATTGCTGTTCCTAAGACTGTAAGTTTAGTAAGAAATAGTCATTCTGATTTTGCTCCAGAAGATGCAGTTAGTTATGTAACTAACTATATGGGAACCGTTATTCCTACCCAAGATATTACAATTTCTGAAGATGCAATTGATTGTTCTGAACCAGGTACTTACAAGGTTAAGTATAGTTATGGTAGTGCTAAAGCTACTGTAAAAGTTACTGTAAGAAAGAGTACTAAAGAAGGCGTTGCTGATGCAGATAGTGTTTCAGCACAACCATTTAGTGGTGACCTAAAATCTTGGAAGACTTACTATGGTAGTTCATCTAACTACGTAACTAAGACTGACTTTGCTCCGGATAAAGCAAAGCACAGTTACACTACTGATAATGGTAATATGACCTTTAAGACTCGTTTCTTCCAACCAGTTTTACTTAGTGTTGCTAGAGACATTAAAGACGACGATTACATTAACCGTGTAGGTCATATTCCAGAAGGTATTGCTATGTCAGACGGCTGGCTTTACACTAGTTTACTCAGCAGTACTAAAATTTCTAATGGTCACATCATTGCTTATAATTTAAACCATTTGACTAATGCTTTTAATGGTCAATACTTGCTTGATATGTCTCAAAAGAAGTTCAATTCTTACGTTAAAAATATTAAGGTAAGTCCATATATTCCAATTGGTCACGGTCAAGCTATGGGCGCAACTGATAAGTATATTTATGTAGTTAACTATGATAATAAGACATCATATAAGAGCAATAGATCAGAAGAATTGCTTCAAATCCGTAAGAGTGATATGCGCATTAATAAGATTTGGACATTCAAATGCTGGAATGGTAGCGACTCAGAAGGCCGTTACTTCCACGATGGTGTTATTGTAAGTGATCACAAGATGTACACAACTCTTTACAACAAGCAAAAGAACCAAACTGAATACTGGGAATTCAACCGTAAAGGTGATAACTGGTACCCAACTATGGTAGGTGCAACTAAGACTGGTATTGTTTCAAATACTTATACTCAAGGTTTCACATACGATGCTAAGAATGACAACTTCTATCTTGCATTTAACGATGTAATTGCTAAAATTGCTCGTAATGGTGAAGTCAAGGATACTTATCAATTCCACACTGGTCGTGAAATTGAAGGTATCGCTGTTTCAAACAACAGACTTTACATGAATTTAGCTCAACGTGCTGAATTACTTGAAAGTACAGACAAGTTGACCAAATAATTTATTTCATAAAAAAAGGCAGTGAACGTTTAGGTTCATTGCCTTTTTTGTATATCTATTTCTCAGCGTCTAAATATTTTTGTAGGACCCTGAAGACACCATTTTCAGTATTGGCAGGTGCGATATATTTAGCATGTTCTTTAACACTTGGCATCCCGTTAGCCATAGCATAAGAGTATTTTGCAAAATCAAGCATAGCAATATCGTTGCCGCCATCACCAAATGCGATTAGATCATCACCAGTTAAGTTTAATTTGGCTAATAAATGCTTTAAACCGGCGCCTTTATTGATACCATAAACATTAGTATCAATAGCAGTATTAGCAGATCCAAATGCAGAAATTTTTTGTTCATGCTTTTCATTGAATTCTTTTTCAATTTCTGGCGCCTTAGAATTGTCTAAACTAAAAGTGATTTGCAAGATATCCTTGTTGGGTAAATCTGACCAATGATCAACAACTGCACTTTTGCCAGCGAAGTATGCTAAGAAGTCACGCTCAGTTTTAGGAATAGCTTTGTGGAAGTAGGCTACATCGGTTTCAAAGACCATAGGAGCTACTTTACCATATTTGTCACTGACTTCTTTAAGTAGACTAAGAGCAGTTTCACGTTTTAGCAGATAAGAAGCAACTGTTTCACCGTTAACAACTAGCATAGAACCATTGAGAGAAACAAAATCCATGCGTTCAGCAAAATCACCGAAGTCTTGCTTTAATCTAGTGTATGGCCGACCAGAAGCTACGATAAAATGAACGTTTCTTTTTTCTAATTCCGTAAGTATTTGATCAAATTGTTCATGATTAAATTGCTTACGATCATCTAAGAATGTCCCATCCATGTCAACTGCAACAGCTTTAAAAGGTAATGTCATGTTTTTCCACCTCATTTTTAATCTAAATGAAATTAAAAAATAAAAAAAGACCGCTGTCAACGGTCTTTTTTTGTTATATCTATATCTAATTGGCCTTTGCTTCTTGATATTTTTTAATACCAGGAAGAATCAATCCCAATGCGATTAAGATGATTGGTGTTAAGATATTGAGCATTAATGTAAATGGATCTGGTGAATAAATACCAAAAATACAACATGCTGCAGTAACTAAGAAACACCAAATACCTGCGGTATAAGCTAATCCCTGAGATTTAGTCATTTGATAAGTGGTTTCAAATGATTTTTGATGCTTTCTTAAAGCAATATAAGCTGCAAATACCCAAAGGTAACGAAGTGGCATGGTAGTTGAGTTTAACTTAACTAATTGAGCCATTACAGCTTGTGCGTTAGGAACAAATGCTTGGATAGCAATTAAACCACCTGATAAAACAACGATCATCCAAATACCATTGATATAAGCACCATGCTTGTTAAGCTTGAATAAACCTTTAGGAATAAATTCTTTTGCTTCTTTACTTCCCAAAAGCATTCTAAGCGGTGCGTCAATACTAATTACTAAGGTGGAGAATTGACCAATTACATTACACCATGAGTAGATGTACATGAATAATCCACCAACATGGTAGTATTCGCCTAGTTTTTGGAAGGCCATGTAGGCACCATTTGAAATATATTCATTCAAATTAGCATTAACGACCTTCGGATCAAACATCAATGCCATGGCAAAGGTACCTAAAATTGCTGATACCATAACCATGATTGCTAATGCCATCATTGCCTTAGGGAAATTCTTGGAAGGATCTTTTACCTTATTAACATAAGGCGAAATCTTTTCACAGCCACCAACGGCAAATACTAAGATTGAAAGAGAAGTAAAGTATTTAACGTTGAAAGTTGGCATTAAATTCTTCCAATTAAGATCAATGTGGTAAAATCCTGCTCCTGGGTTAATAGCCGGAGCGGCAAACATCATGATGATAAACAAAATTGACATGATGAACATTGAAGAACCTGCGATAGTTGCTAAGCCCTTTAATACAGGAATACCACGACTTGCTACCCAGCAGAAGAATAAAAATACAACTAATGTTGCAAATTGTGTCCAAGCAGTAGGTAATCCGTCGTACCATCTGGTGTTACCAAAGATGCCCCAAGCCATAGCTCTTAAGCCACCGGTACCTTTACTAGAAATATATACGACGTGGCAAGCCCAATAAGTCCAACCTGCATAATATGCCCATTTTGCACCCATTGTGGCATTTACCCAAGATGATACCCCACCTTCGGCATTTTTGAATGTAGCACCTAGTTCACCAACCATCAGTGCATAGGGAACAAAGTAGAGAAGGAACATGACTACCCAACTGAAGATGACCTTTGTTCCATCAAAGTAGACGTACCCATTAACAACGTTACCAAATCCCCAAACAGTGGAGAACGCCATCATTGCCAGAGTAGTCCACATCATCTTTTTGGGATTGTTTTGTGATTCGACCATAAAAACACTCCTAATATAAATTGTGAGTCTTTTCATTATATAACAATGCCATTAGTATGTTCTTATATTAATTTTTTCTAATAATATAAGAACATTTTTGATGAATTGGTGCTAAGATATGAGTATATGCTGTTTTTTTAAGGAGGAAGAATGAATGAGAAACAATAAAAAGCTAATTTTAGCTGGTTTATTGCTTGCTGGAAGTTTATTAACTATTAATGGTCAAGCAAACACTGTTCAAGCTAAAAGCTACGGCAAGGCTGTTACTAAAATTGCAGGTAATGGTAATTATGCAATTTATCACAATGTTTCAAGCAAGGGACCAAGCGGCAAGTTTACTTCAACTAAGTATTTTAAACATGGTCAAATTCAATCAAAGGAATCTAAATCAACCAGAAAAGGTACTTTCTGGTTGATTATTGTTGATGGTCGCAATGTTGGTTGGGTAAGTGAAAAATTCTTTGCACGTAACCAAATCTCTGTTGCTAATGAGGTAAGCTTAGTTAAAAATAGTGATTACAGCTTCCCTACTAGAGATGCGATTAACTACGCTACAGATGCACATGGTACTGCAATTAATCCTAATAAGGTTCATGTTTCTAGAAAGTATATAAGTACTAATCCAGACAAAGTAACCTATAGTTATGGTAAAGCAAAGGCAGAAGTTAATATTGACGTTCATGATGGTGATATGGCTTCTCCAAGTGTTACTCCGAAGAAGGGCTTTAAGACTACTTCTACTTGGAATGGTGGCTCAAAGGGCTCATCTAGAAACTGGAATCGTGCACATGGATACCGTTCAGAAACTACTAGCAACACCATTAAGAGCAATGGCTTAACTCTTGGAACTCGTTTGTTCCAACCTAGATTTTTGAGTTTAGGTTATGGTCAAGCTGGGGATGCAATGGGCCAAGTTGGTGTAATTCCTGAAGGTATGACAGTTAACGGCGGTATTTTCACTACTTCATTATTTACAAGCAGCAATAGTCAATATGGACACTTAGTTTCATATAACTTGAATGCATTAAAGAGCAAGTATGCTGCACAAAATCTTACTACTATGAAGTGGAGCACTTTTAAGTCATACGCTAAAAACATTAAAGTAAGTCCATATATTAAATTGGGTCACGGTCAATCATTAGGTTCTTCATCAAGTTACATCTACGTATTGGCTAATGACAATAAATACAATAATGGTCCTGCTTCAGAAGAAATCTTACAAATTCGCAAGAGCGATATGAAGATTAACAAGATTTGGACATTTAGAATTTCAGACAATCGTTACATTCACAACGCTACTTTTGTAGGCGACGATACTATGTACGCTTTATTCCACAATGGTGGTCATAACTGCTATGAATACTGGAAGTTAACTAGAGATGGTGATACTTGGAATGCTACTGAAGTTGGCGCAACTGAAGGTAGATTTATTTCTAATTCACCAGTTCAAGGCTTTGCTTATGGCGACGGTCACTTCTTCATTGGCTTTAATGACAACATCTTTAAGGTAAGTGAAAATGGCTCTGCACAAAAGCATTACCGTTTCAACACTAAACGTGAAATTGAAGGTATGTCAGCAACTGGTTCAAGATTGTATGTACAATTTGCACAACGTGCTGAATTGACTTCAGGTAAGTTTTAATAGTAAATGAAAAAGCTAGAGCAATTGCTCTAGCCTTTTTTGTATGGGTCCCCTGGGAGTCGAACCCAGATTTTAAGAACCGGAATCTTACGTGCGATCCATTACACTAAGGACCCAAACTACGCAACTTCTAGTATAACAGAAAAAGAATATAAATAGAAATGATTTTGTGAGCCTTACAATTTTTTTAAAATAGCCGATCTTTTTCTTGAATTACGAAAAATACATTGTTATACTAACAGTGTCGATTGGGAAATGTATGAATTTGAAATAGTTGTACGTTTCTCTTATATTTTTAAGTATTCTGGGACAGAAATCGACACGGATGTGGTCACTAAGCGTCCCAGGGAAAGGAGGGAACGATGAATTCGGACTTTTCTTTGCTCGAAGCGCTCGTTCCCGACGTCTTAAAGATTCTTCGACAAAGGTATCTTGTCCTTGAGCAGATAGCACTGCATGCGCCGATTGGGCGTAGAAGTGTAGCTCAACATTTAGGGCTTTCAGAAAGAAACATTAGAACCGAAACTGAATATTTGAGTCAATTAGGTTTGATTGAAACTAAAAGTTTTGGAATGTTTTTAACTGAAAAGGGCGAGAAAACATTACAAGATGCGGGGCCATTGATTGACCGTCTCTTTAATGCGGGTGAAACAGAATTAGCACTGGCTAAGAAATTAGGGATTGAAAGAACCTTGATTGTACCAGGTAATGCTGATTTGCAAGATCGCGTTTATGAAGAGATGGGAGAAGAGTTAAGTTCAGCTTTAAATTTACTCTTGCCATTAGGTCATTCAATAGTTACAATTCTAGGTGGAGCGGCTTTAGCAAAATCTGCTAAGTATTTATCTCCTAGTTTAGGGAATAACCGCCAGTTAGAATTTGTTCCTGGTCGAGGAGCCTTGGGCGAAAATGTAGAAACGCAAAGTAATACAATCGTCCAAGAAATGGCAGCTAAAACTTCGGGTACGTATAAGACATTGTATTTACCTGAACAGGTTTCAGCTGCAGCGTATAAATCTTTGATACGTGAATCCTCGATTGCGGATGTTCTGCAAGATATTTCACAAAGCGATGCAGTGATCCATGGTATTGGGTTAGCCCAAGAAATGGCGCAGCGTAGAGGGTATAATTCAATTAGACTTTCGGAGCTTCGTGAAAAGAAGGCCGTCACCGAATGTTTCGGGTGTTTCTTCGATGAAAAAGGCAAGGTTGTCGACCGTATCACCCAGGTTGGATTACAGTTTGAGAACCTATATAAAATACCCCACATATTTGCTTTTGCATGTGGTGCAAGAAAAGCCAAAGCAATAAAAGCATATATGCCCAATGCACCTCATCAAACCTGGTTAATTACTGATGAGGGTGCCTCAAATATGATTTTAAAGGGGAAATAAAATCCCGTTTAAAATAAATTGTTGTTTATAGTTCTTAAAGGAGGACTTTTAGGTTATGACAGTTAAAATTGGTATTAACGGTTTCGGCCGTATCGGTCGTTTAGCATTCCGTCGTATTATGGACTTAGGCGAAAAGAGTAAGGACATCGAAGTTGTTGCTATCAACGACTTGACTACTCCATCAATGCTTGCTTACTTACTTAAGTACGACACTACTCATGGTACTTTCAACCACGAAGTTTCATCAACTGAAGATGCTATCGTAGTTGACGGTAAGAAGTACCACGTATACGCTGAACCACAAGCACAAAACATTCCTTGGGTTAAGAACGATGGTGTTGACTTTGTTCTTGAATGTACTGGTTTCTACACTAGCAAGGCTAAGTCACAAGCTCACCTTGACGCAGGTGCTAAGCGTGTATTGATCTCAGCTCCAGCTGGTAACGACTTGAAGACTATCGTTTACTCAGTAAACGAAAACACTTTGACTGCTGACGACAAGATTGTTTCAGCTGCTTCATGTACTACTAACTCACTTGCACCAATGGCTAACGCTTTGGACAAGGAATTCGGTATCGAAGTTGCTACTATGACTACTATCCACGCATACACTGGTACTCAAATGACTTTGGATGGTCCTGCTCGTAGTGGTAAGGAACAAGACGCTCGTGCTGCTGCTGAAAACATCATTCCTCATACTACTGGTTCAGCTAAGGCTATCGGTTTGGTATTGCCTAACTTGAACGGTAAGATGAACGGTCACGCACAACGTGTTCCAGTTCCAGATGGTTCAGAAACTGAATTAGTATCAATCTTGAGCAAGAAGGTTACTGCTGACGAAGTTAACGAAGCTATGAAGAAGTACGAAAGCCCATCATTTGCTTACAATGGTGACCACATTGTTTCAAGCGATGTTTTGAACATGACTGCTGGTTCAATCTTTGACCCAACTCAAACTATGGTAACTACTGCAGGTGACAAGCAATTAGTTAAGACTGTTGCTTGGTACGACAACGAATACTCATTCACTTGCCAAATGGTTCGTACTTTATTACACTTTGCTACTCTTTAATCATTAATTTAAATTAACTGATTATAGTTAAGTGGTAATTGAGAAGGCGGAGGGAGATTCTTCCTTCCGCCTTTTTTTGAAGGAAAAATATCAAAATAATCGGAGGATTATAATGGCTAAATTAATCGTTGACGATCTTGATGTTAAAGGCAAAAAGGTTTTAGTACGTGTAGACTTCAATGTTCCAATTAAGGACGGCGTTATCGGTGATGACAACCGTATCGTTGCTGCACTTCCAACTATCAAGTACATCATTGAACATGGTGGTAAGGCTATTTTGCTTAGTCACTTGGGCCGTATTAAGTCAGATGCTGACAAGAAGGAATTATCATTAAAGCCAGTTGCTGAACGTTTAAGTGAACTTCTTAAGAAGCCTGTAACTTTTGTACCATCAAACGAAGGTAAAGAAGTTGAAGATGCTATCAACAACATGAAAGATGGCGACGTTGTTGTTCTTGAAAACACTAGATTCCAAGATATCGACAATGACTTTGGTAAGCGTGAATCAGGTAACGATCCTAAGCTTGGCGAATACTGGGCAAGCCTTGGTGACATGTTTGTAAACGACGCATTTGGTACTGCTCACAGAAGTCACGCATCAAACGTTGGTATCGCTACTGCAATGAAGGAAAACGGCAAACCTGCAGCTGCTGGTTACTTACTTGAAAAGGAAATCAAGTACTTAGGTGACGCTGTTGATAACCCTGTACACCCATTCGTAACTATCTTGGGTGGTGCTAAGGTTTCAGACAAGATTGGTGTTATTAACAACTTGATTCCTAAGTCAGACCACATCTTAATCGGTGGTGGTATGGCTTACACCTTCTTAGCAGCTCAAGGTCACAAGATCGGTAAATCATTATTTGAAGCTGATAAGGTAGACCTTGCTAAGGAATTGCTTGAAAAGGCTGGCGACAAGATCGTTCTTCCAGTTGACAACGTAGCTGCAACTGAATTCTCAAACGATGCTTCACGTGAAGTTGTTGGTGATGACATTCCTGACAACATGATGGGTCTTGACATTGGTCCTAAGACTATTGCTAAGTTCAAGGACATCTTAAAGGATGCTAAGACTGTTGTTTGGAACGGACCAATGGGTGCTTTCGAAATGCCTAACTTCGCAGAAGGTACTTTGGAAGTTGGTCGTGCATTAGCAGACCTTACTGACGCAACCACTATTATCGGTGGTGGTGACTCAACTGCTGCTGCTAAGCAATTGGGTATTGCACCTAAGATCAGCCACATTTCAACCGGTGGTGGTGCTTCACTTAACTACCTTGAAGGTAAAGTATTGCCAGGTATCGCTTGCGTACAAGACAAGTAATTTAAGTTAAGGAGATAATAGACTAATGAGCCGTACACCAATTATTGCTGGTAACTGGAAGTTACACATGAATCCAGAACAAACTACTGAATTCGTCGACGCTGTTAAGGACAAGTTGCCAGATCCAAGTAAGGTAGAATCACTTATTTGTGCACCTGCAGTTGACCTTGATGCTTTAAGAAAAGCAGCTAAAGGTTCAAACTTACACATCGGTGCTGAAAACTGTTACTTTGAAGACGAAGGTGCTTACACCGGTGAAACTTCACCTAAGGTTTTGAAAGAAATGGGTATGGACTACGTAATTATTGGTCACTCAGAACGTCGTGGTTACTTCCACGAAACTGATGAAGACATTAACAAGAAGGCTAAGGCAATCTTTGCTAATGGCTTGAAGCCAATCATTTGCTGTGGTGAATCACTTGAAACCCGTGAAGCAAACAAGCAAGAAGACTGGGTTGTTGGTCAAATTAAGGCTGCTTTAGATGGTCTTACTGCTGAACAAGTTTCAAACCTTGTTATTGCTTACGAACCAATCTGGGCTATTGGTACTGGTAAGACTGCTTCATCAGACCAAGCTGAAGAAATGTGCAAGACTATCCGTGAAACTGTTAAGGACTTGTACAACGAAGAGACTGCAGAAAACGTTCGTATTCAATACGGTGGTTCTGTAAAGCCAGCTAACGTTAAGGAATTAATGTCAAAGCCTGACATTGATGGTGGCTTAGTTGGTGGTGCTTCACTTAAGCCTGAATCATACTTAGAATTGGTAAACTACCAAGACTAATCTGATTATTAAAAAAGGAACTTCTTAATTAAGGAGTTCTTTTTTATTATGCATTTAATAACAGACAATAGAGCCTAAAACTTTTATTAAATACCCAAATGTAAGGGAATACATTAAGAAATAATAACATTTAGCCCCTTGTATTTTTTACCTAAAAAATTATAATAAGTAATGGAGGTTGAAATAT
>NZ_AZEL01000027.1 GCF_001434975.1 Lactobacillus gallinarum DSM 10532 = JCM 2011 | reverse complement strand
CATTTAGTGTTATCTGTATCACTTACATCACGGTAAATGATTTGTGCAATTTGGTCATCTTCTACATATACAACCGGAACATCTTCACCTGGATCTTTTTTAGGAGCTACCGGATCACCTGGTTTACCTTTTTCTGGATGATACCCCTTAACGGTTGGAATATTACCACCTACTGTCTTTGTAGGATCATTTGGATCAGTTGGAAATACCGGTTGATCTGCGCCTAGGATTGGATTATTACTTTTATCAACGGGGATAATCTTACCATTTGGATAGTAAATTACCGTTTTCTCAATAGGACCTGGAATTACATCAGTTTTTGCAACGCTTTTATGTTCTGTGTGATAACCATCAATACTCTTATTAACTACTTCATCATAATATTTCTTTTCACCTGGTTGAAGTTTCCAGTCAGTATCATATTCACCATCTTCTACAGTATTACCAGTTATTTGATCAATTGTTTCAGTTTTACCCCAATTTGAATATTGAATATGATCCTCAGGAGCTTTAGGGGCTTTAGAACTATCATCAGCAATAACATAGTGGATAGTTTCATTCCATTTAGTAGTAACTTCTTTTGGTACAACATTATCTATAATATGATCATAAATAATAACTCGCTGATTCAAGGTTGAAACAACTTGTGTTTGCGTACATGCCCAGTGGCTTCCCCATTGAGAATCATCAGCCCAATACTGTAATGTCATTCCCGGTTGATATTGGACTGCAACAGTACCTACAAAACCGTATCGGTTATCTTCATTTTTATTATCCCAATCTAGATTTTTGCCAAACCAGTTATTCTTATCTGAATACCACCAACCATTGTAGTTAGTTACTGTAGAACCCGCAATTTTTTCTACATTTGCTGGTGATGCATTTGCTGGTGAATTTTTTATTTGGGCGCTAACTTTTTCAACATTGCCACCGCCATTAGAATTTAAACTAGTGACAAAAATCCAAGCCTTATTATTATCATTTTCTGTATCAAACTTAATTTCGTTGTTATTATCATCATAATAGATATCTTTAACCGATACTTGTCTAATATTGTTGTAGAAAAATCCATCAGACGGATCATTATAAATAATTAATTGTGGACCATGACATTCATCATAAACTCCATCTGCTCCTTTAGGTGTTTTACCATCAGATTTAAAAATGGTATCACCAGGTTCAATCTCTGAAAAAGTTCGTTCAATCTTTGAAATCTTAATTTTCTTTGAAATCTTAATTTTATTAGTCTTATCATCGATATTCTCTAGATAATAAGAATTGTTTAAATTATCATAGGTGACTGTAATTTCTTTGCCTTGGCATTGATCATGTTGTAAATCAATAATGACTTTATTATCACTATTGATTTTCATATCATTTTTCTCTTTTTCAGTCATCTTACTAGTATGAGTAACATCAATGCCATCAATGTTTTCTGATTGGCCTTTAAGTAAAGTAATGGGTTTATGATCAACACTGATTTGATTTATTTCAGAATCTTTTTCATCATCAACACTTAAGCCTTGATCTGCAAAGTTTTTTGCTTCTTTACCATCTGTTATATAAGAAAAGCCCTCACGTTCACGAGCCTTTATATAATTGCTAATAGCAGTTTTTTCTTGATCACTATTAGCATTTTTAACATCATTATCAAGCTTTTTTGCAATACTATCAACTTGATCACCACGCACATCAGCAGTATTTGCTGGGGTTGTAGGTTTTTTACCACTAGCACGAATAAGTGCATTATCGCCCACTTCTTCTTGTTTGCCTTGGGCATATTTATCGATGGCATTATTTACATCGGTATCATTCTTTGTAGGATTTTTAGCAACCTTTGTAAGATCTTTAGCAACATCTACTGGATCATTAATATCTGTTGATTTAGATGAAACTACAGATTCACCGGTAGTGGCAGCATGTACAACAGGCGCACTTGGGCCCATAAAATACAAAGAGGTCCCCAACAATACACTTACTGCACCTATACTCAATTTACGAATACTAAATCTCTGCTTAACAGCAGTAACAATTCGATTTCTCATAGCTCTCTCTTTCTTTCAATTCTAGACTACTCTCATTCATTGTTCTTCTCAGCTTATTTATTAAAAAATAATAAAAATATTTTTCAATAAACTCATATACAAGACAAAAGCCTTAGCTTTAAAATGAAAAAAATGATTTTTAAACTATATAAGATGGGTCATATTACCATATAGCATCATCTTCTATACTGTATTATCACGGAAGCGCTTCAGTTGTCAACATACAATATCATTTAATAACATCACTTTATTTTTTTCTTTTTAGTATATGCATTGTATGTAAGCGTCAAATAACAGAGTGTATTAACCTCTTCACTTTCTTCGGCTATGATTAATTTATCAAATTAATGGAGGTTAATAATATGTTCGAAAAACAACATCCGATTGTAGCGCTCAAACAGCCGCAAAGACCCCAAAGGTCTCGTTTACCGCGGAATAATCTGTTGCTTAGTTTAAAGAAGAATGATCTAGAGCTAGACTTCTACAGCAGTATAGATCCCGAATTGATGCATAAACTCTTGGAAAAGGTCTTATCATGATTAATCTTTGTGACTTGGGCCAAGTCTATATTGTTTGCGGCAAAACCGACCTGCGCAAAGGCATTGACGGGCTGGCTTGCCTAATAAAGGAACAATTTCAACTTGATCCTTTTCAGGTCCAGGCTCTCTCTTCTGAGCAGGTCGACTGGTTAATGAACGGTTTTGCAATCAACCCTAAAATAAAGAATACAAAGGCACGCAGTTTCTACTAAGAGTTGACATTGCGTGCTTTTTTGGTGTTCTTTTAACTAATAAATTTGGAGGGAAGTTATCAATCATGTCAGAAGAAAACTTAGAAAAGATCATCGCTCGACAAGCAACTACTATTCAAAATCTAACTGATGAGATCAAGCTTCTCCGTGAACAAGTAGCTTACTTAACGCAAAAGCGTTATGACAAGTCATCGGAACAAATGCCGCTAAGTGGTCAGCTAAACCTGTTTGATGAGGAAAAACAAGACTCGGATGACGGAAGTCGGGGCTTACCCGGTAAGAAAAGAATTATTGTTTATCCCGGCTCAGATCACATATCCAACATGCTTATAAGTGCCTATACTGCAGCAGTAAAAACCTGAACGACAAAATCATTAAGGCTGTAATGCCTAAAGCACCGCTAAACCATAGCCTAGGTTCGGCTTCAATTAATTGCCCATACCCTATATCAAAAGTATAAAATGAAAGTCCCGGACTATCGCCAGGAAAGCTATTGGCGGAAAATAGGACTGAATATTTCACGCCAACACTTAAACAACTGGGGGCTAAAGAGTACAGAGTACTACTTTAAGCCAATGTATGACCTGCTTAAAACAAAGCTGTTAACCCAACCTGTTTTGCATGCCGATGAAACTTACTATAGGGTCTTAGAAAGCGAAACAGCTAAAACCTATTACTGGGTTTTCCTTTTCGGCAGGCATGATAAACATGGCATTACGCCTTATCATCATAATCCGCATCGCAGCGGTCAAGTAGCGCTTGACTTCTTAGGCGCTTACGCCGGCTTCTTGCATTGCGACATGTGGCAGGCTTACCAGCGATTACCTGAAGCTACCCTAGTTGGCTGCTGGGCCCATGTGAGAAGAAAGTTCTTTGAAGCGGTACCGCAAAATGCCTCTGACAAATCAATTGCCAAACAGGGTTGGAAATACTGCACGCGAATGTTCCGTCTAGAAAAAGAATGGGAACATTTAAGCAGCGAAGAACGATATCAAACCCGACAGGAACAGTTAAAGCCGCTAATGGAAGACTTCTTTGACTGGTGCAGGCGGCTTGCCCGGCTCCAAACTCGGCCGTGCAATCAATTATGCCTTAAAACATCAGGAAACCTTTGAACATGTATTGCTCGATGGCCGTTTGGAACTATCTAATAACAAGGCCGAACGTGCTGTCAAGTCGCTGGTGATGGGACGCAAGAACTGGCTGTTCTCGCAAAGTTTTGCCGGTACACAGACGAGCGACATCATTTTGAGCTTGATTGAAACAGCCAAAAGACATGGACTAGATCCAGAAAAATATTTAAATTGCCTGCTTCAAAGCTGCCTAACGAGGAGAGCTTAAACTCGGAGGCACTAGAAGCTTATTTGCCATGGCAAAAAGAGATTCAAAAGATGTGTAAATAGAGAATATGAGAAGAAAGCCGTTCTAGAAAATCAAACTAGAACGGTTTTTTCAATACACTCTGTTATTTGACGCTTACCATTGTATGTATATTATATTTTGCTTTATATATAAAAAGACAAGACTTTCAGTATTCAGAAAATCTTGTCTTTTATTTTAAATAAAAATTTTTTACCAAATTACAATTCTATCTTCTGGATCAAGCCACATGCCGTCATCCTTCTTAACGCCAAAGGCATCATAGAATTCATCTTGGCATTGAACCGGAATATTTACTCTAGTTGGTTGTGGTGCATGGACATCAGTTTGGACTTCAGTCTTAATTGCTTCAGGACGTTGCTTTTCCATCCAGCTTCTAGCATAGTTTTCAAACAAGTCCTTCAAGTCTGCACCATCATTTTTACCTGCTTGGACAGCACAAGCTAAACCAGCAAGGTCAGCAATATTTTCAGAAACAACTTGCTTACCGTTAATCTTAGCAGGGCCATATTGCAAACCATCAAAGATATCGATCATTTGACCAACACGCTTATTAAATTCAGTGAAGTCTTGCTTAGTCCACCAGTTGTTCATATTACCGTTCTCGTCAAACTTGGCACCATTATTGTCAAAGGCGTGAGAAACTTCGTGACCAATAGTAGCACCGATACCACCGTAGTTAGCACCTCTTGATTGGTTAATATCGTAGAATGGCTTTTGCAAAATACCAGCTGGGAAAGTTAAATCGTTTCTTTGTGGATCGTAGCAAGCGTTGTTCAAGTTACCTGGCATCAGCCATACAGAACGATCAACCGGCTTAGTCAATTTCTCTAGTTCATATTCGGTACGAACTTTATCCATAGCAGCTTCATTTTCATATAAGCTCTTTTCAGGATCTACTTGTAACAAATCAAAAATCTTTTCAATTTTTTCTGGATAACCAATCTTAAGAACCAAAGCATTTAACTTAACAATTGCCTTTTTCTTAGTTTCATCAGATAGCCAAGTATTATGGTTGATTCTTTCTTCATAAACCTTAAGCATGTTGTGAATCATATCTTCAACATCGTGCTTGGCTTTTTCACCAAAGTACTTCTTGCCGTAGAAAATACCAACCACTTCATCAAAGGCACTGTTAGCAATACGATAAGCTTGCTTAATTTGTGATGGCATTTCTGGTGCGCCTGTAATTGCTTGATTAAATGGAAACGCAGCTTCTCTAAACTTTTGTGACAAGTATTTAGCTACACTATTAATGTATTTAACCAGCATCCAACCCTTGATTTCGTCAAAGTTTTCAGCATTGATTAATTCTTCTGCATGATCAAGGAAGCGTGGTTCCATCACAATTACACGTTTTTGCTTTTCAGGTAAAAGATCGTCTAAGAATTGTGCCATGTCAAATGACTTGAATTTAGCGATAAATTCATCATATGATACTGGGTTGTAAATTGCAGCATCGTCAGCCCATTCTTCAGTTGACTTAACAACCTTAGCCACCTTAGCGTCAAATGCCAAAGCATTTTCAACATATTCTCTAGCTTCAGTTTTACCAATACCGGCCATCATCAACAAATTAATGCTTTGATCTTGCAAAATGTCCAACAACTTTTTAGCATCATCTGTCTTGTAAGTTGTTGTATCTGGCAAGAAGGTACTTGGACCACCAAAGTATAAGACATTAACGTCGGTATTCTTCATATCGGCATCGACGCCATAGACGAATGGCAAGATATATGGACCCATGTATAAGTCCTTAGCTTTTTTACCAAAGTCAGCAAAATCAGTTAATGATAATAACTTTTGCAAGTCATTTTGAATAGGATGTGCTTCTTCTGCATCCCTCTTCTCAAAATTCTTAGCAATCTTATATAAAGCAATTGCCTTATCAAAGTCTTTGATCTCTGGCATCTTTTCTTTGCCTGCAGCAATATCGGCAAAGTCCTTCATCATTCTATTTTCAATCTTAATGTCAAGTTCTGAGTTGACACCAGTTGAAGTACGGTCAGCAGGGATTTCAGCTTTAGAAAGCCAATCTGAATTAACAGCCAAATATAAATTATCTTGTGGCTTAGCATTAACGTCTGGTTCAGCAACATCGCCCGCACCACCGCGAACAGCGTAAAATCTTCTCATTTTTCCTCCTTATTAATATTAATAATTATTTCATTCTTTTTAATCATTATAACAAAAAGACGTCTGCATTCGTGCAAAACGTCTTTTATTAGCTATTCTTTATTTTCGTTATTCTGCAAGGTATACAAATTATAGTAGTAACCCTTCTTAGCCAGGAGCTGCTCATGGTTACCACGTTCAATAATTCTACCTTTATCCAACACAATAATTTGATCCGCATCAGCAATCGTCGACAAACGGTGGGCAATCGCTAAAGTGGTTCTACCCTTACGCAATTGCTTTAAGCCTTGCTGAATTAAAGTCTCGGTTTCAGTATCAACGTTGGCCGTAGCTTCATCCAAAACAAGGACTTTAGGATTCGTCACCAAAGTTCGAGCAAACGAAATTAGTTGACGCTGTCCTTGACTCAATTCTTCGCCGCCTTCAATTACCTTAGCATGGTATTCACCAGGCATCTTTTCAATAAATTGATCCGCTTGAACTGCCTTAGCCGCATCTTTAATTTGCTCATCTGTAATGTTCTTATTATACAAACGAATATTAGAAGAAATATCACCATAAAACATGAATGGTTCCTGCAAAACAAGCCCCAGCTTTTTACGCAGTTCTTCTTTAGGGTATTTTCTGATATCTATATCATCAATTAAGATCTCGCCCTTACCAAATTCATAAAAGCGCATCATTACATTGATAATTGAGCTCTTACCAGAACCAGTATGACCAACAATACCTAAAGTTTCACCAGGTTTTACTATAAATGAGATATCGTGCAAGATTTCATTTTTACCATCATATGAGAAACTAACGTGCTTGAATTCAATCTTGCCGCGGCTAATAGTAAGCCCTTCTTGAGCATTTTGCTTTGGCTCATATTGTTCATCATCTAAAATAGCAAAGATTCTCTTACCGGCTACGATACCATCTTGGAAGAAGGTCATCTGGTCCATCATAGTTGAAATTGGATTAAACAATTGTGACAAGTATTGTGAGAAAGCATATACCACACCAGCTGGCACAAATGTTGCCTGCAATGGAAAACCGAAGTACATCAATGTCACAGCTAAAGCCAATGAATAAAGCAAACTAGTCAAAGGTGAAAGAAGCAATGAGTTAATACGAATCATGTTGAAACGCGTATTCATCAACCCACCATTTTCACCCTCAAATTGGTTGGTCATTCTCTTTTCTTGATTAAACTGCTGAATAATCGAGACGCCCTCAATTGATTCATTCAAGTTAGCGTTAATTCTACTCAACCGTTCACGATAGTTACGATAAAGCCGCGAACTCTTTTGCGAGTAAAGCCAAATAACAAAGAGCAAAATTGGCACAAACGCTAAAACAATCCAGCCTGCAATCACGTTCGTAGTAAACATTGCGACCAATGCTGTAACCACAGAAAAGGCACCAATTACTACAGTTGAAAGCACAGTCAAGAAGTTGCTAAGAGTCATCGTATCGTTAGTAACTCTTGAAACGATTGAACCGGCAGGAGTTTGATCAAAATAGCGCATCCCTAACTCATGCAATTTTCGATAAAGCGCTCTTCTAATGCTTTCCAAGGTCTTTTCAGAACCCAAAGCAAAGAAATATTGGTAAGTAAACTGAATGACCGCTTTTAAAATGGAACCTACTGCATAAAGCAAACCCGCAAACAGAATAATTTGGACAGTTGCACTTTGTTTAAGCAAAAAGTTGTCTAAGAAATATTGCAATCCACGCGGAAGCAAAATATTGATAATGCTGACTAAGAAGGCACCAATCAAGGCAATGGTCATTTCAAACTTGAAGTGTTTAACAAAGCCCATCAAACGTTTAAAAATCGCTACCTGCTCTTTAAATGGGATTGCCTTAGACCACACTGATTCTTGCTTTTCTTCATTATTCATCTACATCTTCACCCACCTTTGCTTGCAATTCTTGTCTACGCCACATCTCCGCATACCAGCCATTTTCTTTGAGCAGATCTTGGTGATTGCCTCGTTCAATAATTTGACCGTCTTTTAAGACTAAGATCAAATCGGCATCCATGACCGATGTCAATCTATGTGCCGCAATCATCGTGGTCTTATCTTTTCTTTCATTTCTCAAAGAAGTTAGAATTTCGGTTTCAGTCTTTGCATCAACCGCTGATAAAGCATCATCCAAAATCAAAATTTGGCTATCTTTAAGCAAAGCACGGGCAATGGACATTCTTTGACGTTGACCACCAGAAAGTGAAAGTCCATTTTCACCGACTAAAGTCTCATAGCCCTGTGGCATTTGTAAAACATCATCGTGCAAATCACTCTTCTTAGCAGCTACCGCAATCTCATTTTTGCCTGCATCTGCCTCTGAGAAAGCAATATTTCTACCAATACTCGTTGAAAAGAGGAAGTTGTTCTGGGGAACATAAGATATTTGGCTAAGTAAAACTTTAAGCGGAATTTTCTTGATATTGATGCCATTTAAGGTGATTTCACCGTCATATTGGTCGAATTCTCTCAATAGCAGCTGAATGATCGTCGTTTTACCAGCACCTACACGACCTACTAAACCTAAAGTTTGACCAGGTTTTAAGGTGAAATCGATGTTCTTTAACACTGGAATATCCTTTTCATCAGGATAAGCAAACGATTTAATATCAAAATGCAAATCACCTTGTAAGTCTTGAGCCTTAATACTTTGATCAGCGTGGGCATCAGTAATTAACGGTTTTTCATAAAGTAGCTTTTCTACACGGTCGTAGCTCGCACTACCTCTTTCCAAAATATTGAACAAATAACCAATCGCAAACATCGGCCAAACCATGTTGGCAATATAGGCAATGAAGGAAACGAGCTGACCAATCGATAGCACTTTATTTGTAACTAAAAGTCCACCATAAATGATGGTAATTACATAGGTTGCACCGATAATTGCCGTACCCAATGGATCAAATAAGGAGTCCCATACAAACACTTTTTTATTGATATTAATTGTGTCATCGACCATTTTGTCAAAGGCCTGAGTATCTTCTTTTCCTTGACCAAAGGTCTTCAGCACCTTGATGCCTGAAACGGATTCTTGGGTCTTATTATTCAAACGTGAAAAAGCAGCCTGTGATTTATCAAAAGCATCATGCAAACGACCCCCAAGCTTCCAAGCACCTAGTGCCAAAAATGGCAGTGGCAATAAAGCAACGATAGTCAGACGCCAATCAACGAAAATGATCATGGCAATCATAGTTGATAATCCCATGACAAGAGAGTCGACTAAAGTTAAAACGCCATCACCGGCTACGTTTTGAATAGAAGTCACATCGTTAGTTGCATGGGCCATCAAGTCACCGGTTCGGTGGCGCTGATAAAATGTTCTGTCCATGATCATAAAGTGGTCGAACAGTTTAGAACGCATTTGTCGTTCTAGTTCTGCGGCCCCGCCCCAAATTTGCTTACGCCAAAAGTAGCGCAAAATATATAAAACGAAGGCGGCAGCTAACACAGCTAGAATCAACATCCCATATTGCTCCCATGAGATGTGACCTTGATCCAGCTGATCCGCCATCAGTCCTAATACTCTTGGCGGAATTAAGTTGGCCAAAGAGGTTAAAGCAAGAAAAGTAATTCCGATAATATAACGTTTCCTTTCTTGTTTAAAAAACCAACCCAATTTTTTAAATATGTTCATTTACTCACTCCATTCTTTAAAAAGAACACCAAAAAAGACGAAGGAATAATCCTTCGCCTTAACACCACAAAATAATCTAATAATTACTTTTGTTGATGCTTCATCATGTTCATTACTTGATGAACCTTCTTGTTAGAAGGCTTTTGTCCCATTTGAGACATCATAGCAACGATCATATCTTCACTAATAGGAGGATTTTCCTTAAAATACTTCTTCATGTATGCTCTTGCACCATAGAAACCTGCTGTTGCACCAACTAAAAGTGCAATAATAATCAAAAATATTGCTAAACCTAAATTCATATTATATCCTCCATCTAACTAACAATAATATCTTACATAATTTTTCACTTTTTTAAAAGGCTTAATTAATCTTTTCTAAGACCTTTTCTTCTTTGAGCACGTTTTGCTCTTTCTGAGGTTACTTCTTTACCGTTTTTATCGATAATTACCATATTTTCAACGTCTTGCTTAAATGCAGCTCTGAAGTTGGCAAGGAATTTTTTGTGAAGTTCTTTACGTTCTTGTTCCTCTTCGGGAGTTAAGCCTTCCTTTTCTTTCTTATGGTAAAGTTCATTAATTCGATCAGTTACCTTTTTTTCTTCTTCTTTACTCATTGCATCTTTATTCATTTTATATTCACCTCACATTAACAATCTTTAGTCTACCGTATTTTATACAATAAAAAAAGATGCTTTTTATAGAACATTTGTTTGAGATTATGCTATTTATTTGTTAAAATAATCATAAATATTATCTTTTTTACAATAACGGAGAAAAATTATGTCTAAGAAAAACAACGATACTAAACAACTAGAAATTTTACGCTATATTTATGATACTGTAGAACGCCGTGGTTTTCCACCAACAGTGCGAGAGATTTGTGCTGCGGTCAAACTTTCTTCTACATCTACTGTTCACGGTCATCTAGCCCGCTTAGAACGCAAAGGTCTTTTAATCAAGGATGCAACTAAGCCTCGTGCACTTGAAATTACCGATGAAGGTAAAAAGGAATTGGGCATTAAGCCAAAGAAAATCCCAGTTGTTGGTGTGGTCACTGCTGGTCAACCTATCTTAGCAGTTCAAGACATAGATGAATATTTTCCACTTCCACCTGATCTTGAAAACGATGCTGGTGAACTCTTCATGTTAAAAGTTCACGGTGAGAGTATGATTAATGCGGGAATTTTAAACGGTGACAGCGTCATTGTCAGAAAGCAAAATACCGCTAATAATGGCGAAATTGTCGTAGCCATGACTGATGAAAATGAAGCTACAGTTAAACGCTTTTATAAAGAGAACGATCACTACCGTTTACAACCAGAAAACGATACAATGGCACCAATTATCTTATCCAAAGTAAGTATTTTAGGTAAAGTAGTTGGCCTTTACAGAAATAATATCGATTAATATTTAAACCTAAGCAAAAAGCTTGGGTTTATTTTTTCGTCAAAATTTCAGTTAATTTATTTTCAAAAACTAGCAGCCATTTTTCTAAATAACCTGCACGGGTCGGATGAATTTCGTCTGCCATATAAAGAGCAGGTTGGTCTTTAAAATTCGGATCATTATATAAATCCAGAACTTTAATATTCCATTTTTTAGCTAATTGATGTGTTGCTTTTACCATCTGATTATACAAATCACTTTCAAAATAAGGATTTGTATAGATCAAAATTGGACAATGCCATGTAGTCAGAGCTTGACTAATAATATATTCCATCGCACCGATAATTGTTTTTACATCAAAATGGTCATTTTGACTAATTTCTCCCAACTTCTGGTTTGTATGCGCATCATTAGTAGAAAGTTGCAAAACCAACATATCAATTGGTGTTTTAAGATTTTCCTTAAAACGAGCAACATAAGAATCACCATGATAACTGGTATCTTGATCTACCAAAGTAGTGCCATTTTCTGCATCTTTAATAGCAGCAATGCCATCTTTTTTCCATAAGTAGTCTACAAAAGATTCCCCTAATGCACCAAAACCAAATGTGACAGAAGAACCTAAAAATAAGATCTTTTTATTTCTTAATGGGCTATCAATTGTTTTCACACTGTTAAGACTATATTTACGGCTGTTCCCCGGTAAATAGGCTAGCTCTGCATAAGCTCTTTGGTGCAAGGGATGCTCATCCAAATCCATTCGCAACTCATTAAGAGCAATATCGGATAAATCATTATTTTGTCTAATAGGGATTAAAAAAGTTTCATTACTCATTATTTTCTCTTTCTTTATCGATGTAAGGTTTTATTGCTTCCCAATCTTTTACAATATCATCACTTAATTTACGATTATAAAATACAGCCGCAGGATGATATTCTGGAATAACCGTATATTTCTTTTTCGAGCAAACATATCCATCTTTAGCTTCATTAAGTTCAAGAATTGGTGTATTCTCAATAACCTTACCATGTTCAGCAGAAATCTTATGACCTGGGCCAAGCAGTCGCTCTAATCCGGTGTTACCTAAAGCAACAATGACTTGTGGATCTGCGTAATGCATTTCATAGTCTAAAAAAGGAGCATGTGCTAACACTTCTTTCTTAGTAGGTTTACGATTTGGTCTTTTAATTACTTCTTTATTTTCTCGTTTACTAAAAACTTTTTTCACACTAAAAGGGCGGCTACGAACAGCACTAGTAATATAAACTTGATCTCGTGATAAACCAATTTGCTTTAGTGATTTATCCAGTTTCTTTCCGGCGTCACCACTAAATGGAATATTATTAACGATTTCATTGCGTCCTGGCGCTTCGCCTACGATCATTAGCAAGGGATGTCTTGGGCCACTTCCTGAATTAATTCCTTCTAAACGCATGCCCTTTGATCTCTCTTTTACTTCTGCCAGTAATTCTTTAGGATAATTCAATCATCTCACCTGTTTCTATTTCTGATATATTAATTATAATATTAGTCAAAATTATTTTACATCTAAATTAAATATAGTATAATGTAATCAATTTAATATCAATTAAAAGCCGCCATTGTGGATAAATGGCGGCTTTCGCTTTAATTCCACACTCAATATCTCTGTTTGTGAAATTTACTTCACAATTCAGATTTATTATATTATCAATGCTATCACTGCATATTAAAGTGACTTTGTGATTCCAATTTACAGTTTCACATGAGTTCCACGATATTATTATTCACAAACTACGAATATATTATTAAATAATTATCACTTATATATAAATTACTTTAAAAATATTTATCAAAACAAAAAAGCTAGTTCCGTTTGGAACTAGCTTTTCTATATCGACGTTATGATTAACGACGTGCTTCAGCAATTCTTGCTGACTTACCGTGACGTTCACGTAAGTAGTAAAGCTTAGCACGACGCACACGACCATGACGCTTAACTTCAACCTTAGCAACACGTGGGTCGTTAACTGGGAAGGTTCTTTCAACACCAACACCTGAAGCAATCTTACGAACAGTGTAAGTAGCACCGATGCCAGTACCCTTCTTCTTAATTACAACACCTTCGAACAACTGAATACGTTCGTGAGTACCTTCAACAACACGTACGTGAACAGTAACAGTATCACCTGCACGGAAAGCAGGAATATCGTCACGAATTTGTTCTTTAGTCAATTCTTGAATTAATGGATCCATAATATATTTTTCTCCTTCTTCGGCATTCATCCACGCACCAGCGTCAGCGGAACACCCATAACTTTAATTAGTGACACTTGCCACGATGAATAGTTTAACAAATCAAGCCAGCTTAATCAAGCTCTGACTTGATTTCTTCTAGCATTTTCTTTTCTTCAATAGTCAACTGACGATCTTTTAACATATCAGGACGATGAAGATAAGTTGCTTTAAGCGCTTCTTTGTGTCGCCACTCAGCTATTTTTTGGTGATTGCCACTAGTTAATACTTCAGGCACTTTTTGACCTTCAAAATCAGCTGGGCGAGTATATTGCGGATATTCTAATAAGCCATGTGAAAAGCTTTCTTCTACTGGACTAGCAGCGTTACCTAAAATACCAGGCAAAAGTCGAACAGTAGCATCAATCATACTCATAGTTGGTAATTCCCCACCGGTTAGCACATAATCTCCAATTGAAACAGTTTCATCGGCTAAGTCATAGACTCTTTGATCAAAGCCTTCATAGTGACCACAAATAAAAGTTAATTCATCTTCTTTTGCCCAGTCTTGTGCCATTTGTTCATTAAAAGTTTTTCCTTGTGGAGCGGTAATAATAACTTTACCAGTAGAAGATAAAGAATTAAGTGCTTTTTTAATTGGCATGATTTGGAGTACCATACCAGCGCCGCCGCCATAAGGAGTATCATCTACGTGGTGATGTACATCTGTTGTGAAATCACGGAAATTAACTAAATTGAGATCCCACTTACCATCTTCTAAACCACGTCCTAACATCGATACTTTCAAAGGTGTAAACATGTCGGGAAAAAGCGTCAATACATTAATCTTCATCTCGTAACCCCTCCATTAATTCTACATAAACTTTTTTGGCAGCTACATCAACTTTTTTAACAACATCGGCAATATTTGGAATCCAATATTCCTTGCCACTATCTTCACGTACAAGCCAAATATCATTTGCACCTGGAGATTGGATATCAACGATTTTACCGATATTTTTACCAGTTTCTTCATCAATCACATCGCAATCAAAGATGTCTTTATAATAGTAAACACCGTCAGGTAATTCGCCACGATCTTCTTCGCTTACTACCAGGATTTGGCCTCGTAATTTTTCTGCTTGATCAATATCTGTAATTTCTTTAAATTGAATTAACCAAAATTGTTTAAATGGACGGCTTTTTTCAATAGTCAATACACGTTTAGTATCGCTTCTAAGTGATAAATGCATCCCTTCAGCAAAACGCTCTTCTGGGAAGTCCGTAATCACGTTAACTTTGACTTCACCATTCAATCCATGAGTTGTTAAAATTCGTGCAACGTCAAAATATTCCATGCATGCTCCTTTTTAAGTAATAAAAAAAGCTTGAAGCACTTGGCATCAAGCTTTTAAATAATCGCAAAATTACTTGTTGTATTTTGCATCGTGCAACTTAGCCATCAAGCCAGCACCTGAAAGAAGTGATCTAACAGTGTCTGAAGGTTGTGCACCCTTTTGTAACCAATCAAAGATCTTGTCTTCATCAAGCTTCAATTCCTTTGGTTGTGAAACTGGGTTGTAGTAACCAACTTGTTCGATGAAACGACCATCACGTGGCATACGTGAGTCTGCAACAACGATTCTGTAGAATGGCTTTCTCTTGGCACCAGCACGGTGCATACGAATTTTAACTGACATAAATTAATTTCCTCCTAAAACTTAACGATTAATAATATACCACCAAAACAAATGGGTGTAAAGTGTTTTTCCTTAACACCTTTATTTTTTTAAGAATGGAATCTCTTAATCTTACGCATACGCTTCTTTTTGTTCTTCTTAAAGTTCTTATTTAAACGACGCATAGCCATCTTGGCCATTGGTGAATCCATCCCTGGCAAGTTGCTTAATCCCTTCATATTGCCCTTAGTCATCTTGCTCATCATTTCCCGCATTTGTTTAAATTGTTTAATCATACGGTTAACTTCGACAACGGGGCGACCAGAACCGGCAGCAATTCTTCTTCTGCGACTTGGATTCAACAAATCTGGATCCTCACGTTCTGCTTCAGTCATTGAATAAACAATGGCAATTGTATGATCAATTTGCTTTTGATCAACATTTAAGTTCTTCAACTGTGGATTATTTGCCATCCCAGGAATCATCTTCATAATTTGATCAAGCGGACCCATTTTTTGCACTTGCTTCATTTGATCAACAAAATCATTGAAGTCAAAAGTGTTTTCTCGCATCTTTTCAGCGACTTTTTCAGCTTCCTTGGCATCGTAATCTTGTTGTGCCTTCTCAATTAAGGAAAGCATATCACCCATCCCAAGAATTCTGGAAGCCATTCGATCTGGGTGGAAGACATCCAAATCACTTAGTTTTTCACCTTGACCAGTAAATAGAATTGGCTTACCAGTAACTGCACGAATTGAAAGTGCAGCACCACCACGAGTATCACCGTCTAACTTAGTTAAAATTACTCCGGTAACATCAAGTCGCTCATCAAAGCCTTTAGCAACGTCTGTAGCTGCTTGACCAGTCATGGCATCAACTACTAAAAGGATGTTATCTGGCTGTGCAACTTTCTTAACACGTTCCAATTCTTCCATTAATGGTTCGTCTATTTCTAAACGACCGGCAGTATCGATTAAAACATAATCATTCTTGTTTTTATCAGCTTCAGCTAAACCATCCTGTACAATCTTAGCAACATCTTTTTCACCATCTTCGCTAAAGACAGGCACCTTTAATTGATCACCAATTTGCTTTAATTGGTCAACAGCGGCAGGACGATAAATATCTCCAGCAATCAAAAGTGGACGAGCCTTTTGCGTCTTTTGTAAATGATATGCTAATTTACCAACAGTGGTAGTCTTACCAGTACCTTGCAAACCAACCATCATAATAATAGTTGGAATATGCTTAGACTTGTTTAAAGGAACTGCTTCTTCACCCATCATCTTCGTTAATTGTTCATTAACGATTTTAATTACTTGTTGGCCTGGGTTTAAACTTTCTTGAACTTCTTTGCCAAGGGCCTCTTTTTTAATAGTCTTGATAAAGTCCTTAACAACCTTGAAGTTAACATCGGCTTCTAACAATGCAAGTCGAATTTCACGACTAGCCTTATTAATATCCTCTTCTGAAACTTTACCTTTACCAGTTAAATTTTTTAATGCTTTTTGAATTCTTTCACTTAAATTTTCAAAAGCCATGGGTTTACTCTCCCCTCAATTGATTTAATAAATTGGTTATTTCTTTTTTAGCAGTTTGACTATCATTATTATCTATCGACAAAAGTGCATCTGCTAGCACATCTTCAATATGATTATTATCACGCCGCATATGTAATTTGGCCTCATAATTTTTCAAAATTTTAGTGGAGCGTTTTAAATTATCATAAATAGCTTGCCGAGATACATTGTGATTAATCGCAATCTCTCCTAATGATAGATCATTATAATAATAATCTTCAAAATAAGATTGCTGTCCTTTAGTTAATAAAGAACCATAATAGGCATATAGGTCGCCTAATTCTTCATTTTTAGTTAATTCATCCATTAATTTTCACCAGTCTTTAGTATATCAAAAAAATGATACTACCAAAAATGTTAATTATCATTTAAATCATGAAGACAAAATCTATCTTTTTTCTCATTAAAAATACGAAATTTGAACTACTTACGGTTGATTTTTTAACGTATTTTTAATTATAATTAAGTAATCTTATTTTTAACATAAAGGGGAATTGTATTGTGAATCTTTGGCAACGAATGAACAAAAAAGAAGATCCACGTGTTTATGAAAATAAAGATGGACACCTGGTTCGATCATTAAAGGTTAAAGATTTCTTAGCCTTAGGGGTTGGGACGATCGTCTCAGCTTCAATCTTTACCTTGCCCGGTGAAGTTGCTGCATTACATACTGGACCAGCGGTTGCAATTTCATTTATTTTAGCTGCAATTGCTGCCGGTTTAGTAGCATTTGCTTATGCCGAAATGGCCGCTGCCATGCCATTTGCAGGATCCGCTTATTCATGGATCAATGTGGTATTCGGCGAATTTTGGGGATGGGTAGCCGGATGGGCTCTTTTAGCTGAATACTTTATTGCTTTAGCATTCGTAGGATCTGGACTTTCTGCTAACTTCAGGGCATTAATTGCACCTATAGGATTAAAATTACCTGCTTCTTTGTCCAACGCTTTTGGTACTAATGGTGGAGTTATTGATGCAATTTCACTTGTTTCTATTTTATTAGTTGCTCTTTTAATTGGGCATGGGGTCTCAAGAGCCGCTCGAGTAGAAAATGGATTAGTTTTACTTAAAGTTTTAGCCATCTTGATCTTTATCGTAGTTGGATTAACAGCCATTAAAAGCGCTAACTTTACACCATTTATTCCTAAATATCGTCCTACTGCTCACGGACCATTTGGTGGCTGGCAAGGAATTTATGCTGGTGTATCAATGATTTTCTTATCCTACATCGGTTTTGATTCAATTGCTGCTAATTCGGCAGAAGCTATTAATCCGCAAAAGACAATGCCTCGTGGAATTTTAGGCTCATTAGCAATTGCCGTTACACTTTTTGTAGGTGTTAGTTTGGTATTGATCGGTATGATGCCTTACAAGATGTATGCTAACTCTGCAGAACCTGTTGGTTTGGCTTTACGTTATGCTGGGCACCCAATAGTTGCTGTCGTCGTTCAAACTATTGCTGTTTTAGGTATGTTTACCGCCTTGATCGGTATGGGAATGGCTGGATCTAGATTAATTTACTCATTTGGTCGTGATGGTATGTTACCTAAATGGTTGGGCAAATTAAATTCTGACCGTCGTCCTAACAATGCACTTTGGACTTTGACTATCGGTAGTATTTTGCTTGGTGCTTTCTTCCCATTCTCTATGCTGTCTCAATTAGTTTCAGCTGGTACTTTAATCGCATTCATGTTTGTATCACTTGGTATCTATAAATTACGTCCACGTGAAGGTAAAGATATTGATGATCCATCATTCAAGATGCCATTTTATCCAGTATTGCCTGCTCTAGGCTTCTTAGCTGCATTAATCGTTTTCTTAGGCTTAGATTATCAAGCTAAGCTCTACGCTGGTATTTGGTTTATCTTCGGTTTAATTATTTATTTCTGCTATGGTATTCACCATTCAGTCCTAGATAAGAAAAAATAATTTTTAATAAAAAAGATCAACTGTTGTAAATTGCAGCAGTTGATCTTTTTTTGCCTAATTTTCTTCTTTTTCCAGCATTTTCTTTAAAACATTAACTAAACCTATAGTCTCATCTTTGCTAAGCATCTGAGTAATGGTTTGATCAGTCTCTCTGCGGTGCTTCTCTACTTTCTTGCAAACTTCCTTACCATCTTCAGTAGAAATCACGGTGGCATTATCATCAGTAACTAAATCTTTAGCAACTAAACTTTTTACTAATTCTTCAACTTTATCCTTAGTTACATGAAGCTCCTTGGCTAATTTGTCATATGTCTTGCCATGCTTATGGTGTTCCAATTCAATCAAAATTTCTAATTCATTTGCACTGATATTAAAACTCTTTAAATCAGCATCCATTTGCTTTTCTACTTCATTGCTAATTCTAGTAAAAAATGATCCAATAGTACTTTCTGTCATCATTTCAGATTCTTTCAATTCATTAACTCAATTATACTAGCCGAAGAAAAAACAGCTCAACAATGTTGAACTGTTTTTTGAATTTTAAATTAACGCCGATTGTAAAATCAAATTGAACACTTTAGAAAAATAAAAAGTCCATCTGGACC
>NZ_AZEL01000026.1 GCF_001434975.1 Lactobacillus gallinarum DSM 10532 = JCM 2011 | reverse complement strand
CTAAAAGCTAAAACCCAGCAAAAGACAGCAGTTGATGTCAATGTTGGCCACTTTAACTATACCGAGGGGCAAATCAATATTTTGCCTGCTAAATTGCAAAAGCTTTATAAGCGTATTAAGCATTATCAAAGAATGCTGGCACGTAAAAGAGAAGTTAACGGTAAGTTAGCTACAAAATCAAATAATTACTTTGCAGTGAGAACCAAACTGCAAAGAGATTATCGCAAAGCAGCTAATATTCAAAACGATCTATTACAAAAATTTACTACTAAGCTTGTTAATAATTACGATCAAATTGTAATTGAAGATTTGGCAGTCAAAGAAATGATGATGACGCATGTAGCTTCAAAAGGAATGCAGAGATCACTTTTTAGCAAGTTTAGACGAATACTAACTTATAAGTGTGATTGGTATGGCAAAGAATTAATCTTGGCTGATAAAACATACCCATCAACTCAAAGATGCGCTCAGTGTGGCTATGTCAAAAAAGGCGAGGAAAAGATCACTTTGCAGGGCAATAAAAAGCATGGTACCAAACATAATGAGTATGTCTGTTATGAGTGTGGCTACAAGAATGATCGCGATGAAAATGCAGTTTTAAATCTTTTAGCTTTGGCAAAATAAAGAAAATAAACAGGGCTGGCTAGGTCCTTAAGCTGTAAGAGCTAGTCAATGTGATTACTCCTATTTGGAATATCAGAATACTAGTGAAGACGACAGTAAATGAAACAAAGAAAGGAAAAATATATCTTTCTGATATGTAGGAAATTCGTATTCTTCTACATATTTCCATGTTTTATATAGCAGACAAAATATGACTACTAAAAAATTAGCAACTATCGCAGCAGCTTTATTAATCAGTGTTGCACCAGCAGCTGCCATTATCAATCAACCTGTTCACACAGTTCAAGCAGCTACGCAATCACAAAAAGGTAAAGTTACTCTCAAGAAATCCTTTAACGGCACAGTTCAAGTCTTCAACAGCAAAGGCAATGCCACTACCACTACCCAAAAAGTCAATGGCAAGAAGATGACTGTTGCTTCAACGGTTAAATCAGGCTCAAGTTTTAAATATTATGGCAAGCCTATCCTGATCCAAGGTAAAAAAGTAGATGCAAAAACTTCTAAGAACTACCACTACACTACCGCTTCTTACGTTAACATCGGTAAAAAACGCTACATCAAATCTTTGAATGTTAGCTCAATGGATGGACAAAATGTTTTAATCTTGAGTTCCAACTCTCGCATTTATGATAAAAACGGTCACCGCACTACTTTCAATGGTTTGTCACTCATCCCTAAATATATGTTAGTTAAAACACCAGCTAAAACCCACGCCACAACTAAGAATGACGTATTTTACTACTTCTCAAATCTTAGCGGATCTAAAAAGAGAAGTTTGAATACAACCACTATCAAGGGCAAGCCATTCTACGCCTTAGGTAATGGCGCTTATATCTATGCTTCAAATGTTGGCTTTGTCAACGGCAACACTCTTTACCAAGCTTCTGGCACCACTACAGCCACTATTTTAAACAAAATCCATGTTTTGAATAATAAGCTTAAGTCAACCAGCAAGTTGCTCAAGATTGGTCAAAAAGTTAAGGTAGATGCCACCAAGACCACTGGTGAAGGTGATGAAGCTGGCCTTTACTTCAGAATTGCTGGCACCAAAGGTAAAAACGCACAATACATTTACTGGGGCGACGATGCCGAATATGGTATGGATCAAGAAAGCACCACAGATGAATTCCAAGGCAACTTCAATTTAGGTAATCACCTTGCTAATTAAGATAATATGCTAAAATTAAATTAACGATAATATATGGCGGCCTAGAATCGTGAGGTTTTCCTCAAAGTATCTTTCTAGGTCGCTTTTTTCAATGTAGGAGAAAATTTATGGATGAATTATTTGCTAAAGCCCCGATCAAAAAGGTCTACTTTAAGCTAGCATTGCCAGTTGTTCTAGGGATGATCACTACCATGATCTACAACCTGGCAGACACAATGTTTGTTGCCAAAACTGGTGATACAAACTTGGTAGCAGGAATCACGATCGGTACCCCGCTCTTTACCTTTTTAATCGCTGTTTCTGACATTTTTGGGCTCGGTGGATCTTCACTAATTTCACGGCTATTCGGTGAAAGAAATTATCAATTAAGTAAACGTGTAAGCAGTTTTTGTATGATCGGTGGACTTGTTACTGGTTTAATACTAACAGCTATTTTACTAATTTTTGAAAATCCGATCCTTCATCTTTTAGGAGCAAAAGCTGCCACTTATCAGGATGCCGCCGATTTTTATCGTGTAATATCAATTGGTGCTGCTCCAATTATCTTTTCAATCATTCCGCAGAACTTAATCAGAACAGAAGGCTTAGCTACCCAAGCAATGGTTGCTACAATGACGGGAACCATTTTAGCTATCATCCTTGATCCTATTTTCTTGTTTGCTTTCAAAATGGGTGCAATCGGTGTTGGGATTGCCAACGTTACAGGTTATCTAGTCACTGATGCTATTCTCATTTACTACGTTTTATACAAAACTGACTACATCAAATTAAAGCTAAAATATAGCAAAATTAGCGGCAAAACAATCAAAGATATCGTAGCAATCGGCATCCCCGGTTCAATCACCAACTTCGCTCAAAGCTTTGGCATGGCACTTCTTAACTCATCTTTAGCTCTATACGGTGCAAACAAAGTTGCCGCAATGGGAATCACCCAAAAAATTTATAGTATCGTTATCTTGGTAATCGTCGGCTTTGCCTTTGGTTCTCAGCCCTTAATCGGCTACAACTACGGTGCCAAAAACTGGAAACGACTAAAGAAAATTTTGAACTTCGATATTCTTGTCCAAGTTGTCTATGCTGTAGTTTCAGGTGGATTATTAATTTTATTTGCTCGTCCAGTCACCGCCCTATTTATGAATCAACCAGATATCGTCAACGCTGGTAGTTATATGTTAATTGCCACTATTATTACCACACCAATTGTTGGTATCATTTTGGTCTACACTACCGTTTTCCAATCAGTAGGTAATGCTTGGGCCGCCTTCATTATGGCAATTACTCGTCAAGGCGTTGTCTACTTTATCGCATTAGAGATTTTGAAAGCTACATTTGGTTATCACGGCATCGTTTGGGCTCAAGCAGCCAGTGATATCATCACCTGCATCATCGGTTACTTTATTTATGAAAAGAGCCTGGATCTCAAGGATAAAATCAAAGATTAGCCAAAATAAAAACTGCTCTCTTATTGAGAACAGTTTTTTCATGCTTATCTTTCAATTAAAGCAATTTTTCAAAAGCATCTTCATACTTAGGAATATCGCCGGCACCCATAAATACGATGACAGAATTCTTATTCTTAGTTAAATCAGCAATGTTATCTAAGTCAATAACTTCTGAACCTGGGATATTTTTAACTAAGTCTTCGCTTGAAATATCGCCGTTAGCTTCACGAGCTGAAGCATAAATTGGAGTTACATAAGCCTTGTCTACGCCACGTAAGATTTCTTCAAAGTCTTTTTGATACTTCTTAGTTCTTGAGAAAGTATGTGGTTGGAAGACGACAACCAACTTCTTGTCTGGGAACTTTTGACGGGCAGCTTGAATAGTTGCGCGCATTTCAGTTGGGTGGTGAGCATAGTCATCAATAACTGCAATGTCGCCAAAGTCTTTTTCACTAAATCTACGCTTAGCACCCTTAAAGGTAAGAAGACCATCACGAATGTCATCCATTGGTACCTTTTCAGTGTAGGCAACCGCAATAACAGCAGTTGAGTTCAAAATGCTGTGATCACCAAACAAGTAAATTTCAAATTCGCCAAGATCCTTGCCATGTGCTAAAACATGGAACTTAGAACCAGTAGTTGACTTCTTAATGTCAGTAGCTTGGAAGTCATCAGTGTCGTTAAAGCCGTAAGTGTATTTAGGAATATCAGTCTTAAGGCTTTGAAGACGCTTGTCATCGCCCCATACAAACAATGCCTTCTTAGTTTGATCAGCTGCTGATTGGAATGCGCTGGTGTAATCGTCTTGATCCTTGAAGTAGTCTGGGTGGTCAAAGTCGATGTTAGTCATAATTTGGTAATCTGGGTGATATGCCAAGAAGTGACGACGGTATTCATCAGCTTCGTAAACGAAGAAGCGTGAATCTGGAACACCCTTACCACGACCGTCACCAATTAAGTAAGTAGTTGGTGCAACTTCACCTAAAACGTGTGACAAAAGACTAGTGGTTGAAGTCTTGCCGTGAGTACCTGAAATACCGATTGAAGTGTGCATTTGCACGATTTCTTCAACAGTATCTGGGTAGCTTTGCCACTTAACGCCTTTATCAAGACATGCCTTAACTTCTGGGTTATCTTCCTTGAAGGCGTTACCCTTAACGATTACTTGTTCATCGTTACTCTTGATGTTGCTTGGGTCAAAGTCCTTAACTTCAATACCAGCTTTTTCAAGTGGAACTTGAGTGAAGGTGTACTTTTCAATATCACTACCGGCAACGTTGTAGCCTAAGTCGTGAAGAAGTAGTGCTAAGGAAGCCATACCGGTTCCTTTAATACCAATAAACCAAATTTGTTTGTTTTTATCTAACATATTTAACTCTCCATAATGTTAAAAATACTCGTCTTTTATTCTAACATTATTTCATTTTTCCGTAGCAAAATCAGAGAACTTTAGAAGTACTTTTTTAGCCCCGCTGCTTGGGATTAAGTAATATCTTGTCTTTTGGTTACCTTTCCAACCTTCTGCTGGATAATAGCCTGGCTTGTGTGCCCACTTTTGATATACGCTAACCATTGGATATGTCTTGTCACTATTGTAGGCTTGACGCATTAAGTTCAAAACTTGTTGTGCTTCTAGTGGCGTTAAGTTGTTGATGTCTTTTACTTTTACTTTAGCACCCTTCAAGTTTTTCTTAGCAAAATTAACTTGCCATAAAGCTTCGTTAACTGCAGCCTTAGTTGCATCTTTATCCGCTGCAACAGTCTTCGCATTTTCTATGGCTTGGTCGTACAAGCTACGATTTACCCAATTATCAAGACGATACTTATCTGATGCCTTAACAGTACTTTCATCAGAAATTGCATTGGTAAGTGAAGTCTTTTCACTAGCAGTTGCTAATGCACTATTTGCTTTTGCTTCAGCTTCTGTGTTGCTGGTCTTAAGCTTTCTACCACTGAGTGCTACATCACTAGCTTTGACATAGAGATTGCTGTAGGCAGTATTTTGACGATCGTCTTCTGCACCTGATTTGTAAACCAATGAGTTTTGAACATGGTAGTACAATTCAGCTTTGTTTTCCTTGGCATCCCACAAGTAAAGCTTTTGGTTAACGGCCAACTCATCACCGTCAAATTTAGTATCAACCTTTTCACCGTTGACGTTGTAGAAAGCAGTTTGACCTATCTTGAAGTCAGCCACACTATAGCGCATGTTGTACGCATCTTCACCGCTAAGATATTGTTTAACTAAAGTTGGACCATTATCACCACTCCAAACATAAGGAACGTCTGGACTGCTTTCTTCATATAAACCAGTATCAATATAAACTGGATTCTTACCGCCTTTTACACGATAGTAAGAAGCAGTATAGTCTCCCATACCGGTTTGAACCACCATATCGGCTGTTACAGTTTGTCCTTTCTTGTACAGCTTATTGATTTGTTGGAAGTCTTGATTGTAAGCAAGTGTATCGGCAACAATCTTAACCTTGATAGGACCTTTGGTATAAAGAGCATTACCATTAATGGCATTTACGTTGTTAGCCTTGATGTACTGATTCTTACCAATTCTGAAGTAATAGTTGCCCTTAATCTTGTAGCTTTTAAGTGAACGAACAGTATGGTTCTTGTTATTAGCCACATAGAAATATTGGCCACCTTTGTCCTGAACTTTACCAGCATATGGTACTAATCGACCTGCTTTAATTACTTGTCTTTGACGTTGACCGCGAGAATTATAAACGGAACTATTTTGAGAAACGAATAAAACTCCCTTGCCATTTAATTTAGCAATTTGGTCACTTTGAATATAGATGTTCTTGCCAATGTTGTAGTAAGTATAAGGCTTACGGTAGTATTCCTCACCGTTTGGAGACTTAATCTTAGTGTTATATGGCAAGTAAGCACGCTTGCCGCGGTAGGTCTTCAGTCTATTACCATTTTTATCGTAGACATATGAATTTCTAGTAAGTACATATGTACCGCCCTTCATTACATACGCATTATTTTGTTTGACATATCCACCATTGCCGATATAGTAATAAGGTTCCTGGTTAATAAGACGTGGTGTTGTGGCACTAGCATAAACCACTTTGTCACCCTTAGTTAAAATAGGTTGACCATAGAATTTATAATTCTTAATTTTGATACTCTTATTGGCATGGATAAATTCGCCTTTTTGTCTAATATAAGGCGTTGCGGTTTTATCGTAGCCTTTATGTAAAGTAATACTTTGTGCATTAACTGTTTGAGAAGTTATTAATCCTAAAGAAACTGCTGCTAAAACAGCCGCTGCACTGGATAAAATTTTATTGTTGAGTTTCATTTTCTCCACTCCCTTGTGGCTTTGTTTCAATAACTTTTACAGTTTTATTATACCTTGGTTAATTACTCTAGGATGGAATTTGATTTACGGCAAAAAAAGCGTTGAGATTTTTTCCAATGTCATTAAGTTAAGACATTGACGAAGGTTGGACTTTATGAACCGAATCATTTTGATTCGGTTCTTTTTCTTTCTAAAATAAAAAGTGAGAAGAAAATGTCTCTTCTCACTTCACTTGTTTAAATTTTCAGGTCTTTCAAATAATTTTAGAAAGGTCGTATTATTATGAAAGCCCTTCATTCAAATATTCTAAAGCTGATGGACAATATTATCAATAAAATTGCCGCTAATATTCATGCTTTCTCTACTTCAGATAAGGCTTTTACCCGTTGTCGCAAGCTCAATGTCGTTGACTTGATTAAGCTAATTCTAAATATAGGAGCCGGCAGTTTAAACTCGGAAATCTTTCATGCATTTCCTGATATGAATCTCAGAATGACTACTTCAGCTTTTGAACAGCAGAAAGCTAAATTAAAGCCCGAATGTTTTAAGGAAATTATGTTAGAACTCAGTCGTGAAAGTACTACACTACAATTGTTGGATGATAAGTATTTAGTTGTAGCGATTGATGGATCTGATTTTGACCAGCCATTTAATCCTAAATCGAAAAACATTTTTAACAATAATGAGGGCCAAGTATATTGTCAGATTCACGTAAATGCTCTCTACGATGTCTTGAATAAATTATATTTAGATTTGATTATTCAGCCTCATCGAAAGATGGATGAACGTGAAGCTGCGCTGACAATGTTAGAAAATCTGGACAAGCGAGAAAAAGATTTTTTAGTTTTAATGGATCGCGGCTACAGCAGCTTTAACTTAATTGAAAACTGTAACAGACTAAAGAATTGTCATTATCTTATCAGAACTAAAGCTGGATATGGTGCCATTAAAGAAATCGCTGTATTGCCAGAGCATGAATGTGATATTGACCTTTCGTGCAAAGTAACCTCATTGCATCGCTATTATATGATTCACAAAGATACTGAAAAATTTCTCCACTTAATACACCACAAAAAGCATCACTATAAAGCCGTTCGATCTAAAAATACCTACGATCAGCGCTGGGATTTTGAAGATTTATGCAATGTAAAGTTCCGAGTATGTAAGTTTAGAATTAATCCACCAGGCTCAGATGATGAGTGGGAAGTACTCATCACCAATTTGGATCGAAATGAATATCCTCTAGCTAGAATGAAAGAGATCTATCACCTTCGTTGGGGAATAGAAACTTCCTTTAGGGAGCTTAAATATGATTTAAGTGGTATCCAGTTTCATTCTAAAAAAGATCAATTTGTTTATATGGAGATATACGCTCATTTTGCAATGTATAACGCTGTGAGCTTATCAGTAATTGCAAGCTCAAAACCGTATACTCAGGGAAAATATCAATATCAAATAGACTTTAAAATGGCTTGTTGTGTTTGGCGTCGATATTTTAATTCAAGTGATAACTCTGATAAGGGGTTTACGCAACTATTATTAAATATGTCATTTTATCTTACACCATTAGACCAGGGAGAAAAGACAAGCGAAATTTAAAGAATAAATTAGTGATTGGCTTTCCTTATCGTCTAGCAGCCTAAACTAATTGAAAAGAACTATCTTCTTGACAGTTTATTTGTGTTACTAAAAAAGACATTTACCGAATAAAATAATTCGATAAATGTCTTAAAAGGTGGCACCAGATTTGTCAATTCTTAACTTAATGACATTTTAAATATTTTCTCTATAAACCTAATTTAGTAGAATTCCTTAATTTATGAGTTTCTTTTATACTATAATTAGCATCTGCTTTAACAGCATAATTGATGTTAATATATCAATTTAAAATACGTTTACTATAATTATTTATTTATTGAATGCAATAAATAATCTACTACAAAACGCAAAGGACTTTGACTATGATGCATTGTTCGATCATCTTATTTATCACACGAAGAAACTAAAAAGATATGATTGCACTGATCTGACAAAGACTTAACCAAGTTTAAAATAATAGTAGACATCCTGTTGGTCGCCCAAGAACAGATCATAAGTTTTATTTCTTTGCCTTTTCAGCGCATTTTTTGCAAATATGCAGTGATGATCCCAATATCTTGAAACAATTTAAAGTAACTTAAATTATTATAAAGTGCAGTAACGTATCTTTGCAGAATTAAGTTGAATATTACCTAATTTATACATTTCAAGTGTAAGATACTTATAAGTATTAGATGAAGTTATAAATAGATCACCTTCTCAAATCAGATGCAATTCAATATTCTGTGATCTGCGAAATACGATCAAGATTCAAACCATCATTAATTTTTTCTTCTATTTCTTGTCCCATTCTATCTTTAATTTTAGTTAAAACATATTTATCATTAGGTATACTATACTTCAAAGTTGCTAACTTTAAACATATTTTAGTTTTATCTTCTGAACTTAATTCATGCTAATATGCATTATTATTCATTACGTTATTCCCTTAATCTACTAAAATATAGCAATTAAAATCCTACAAATAAGCTTAGAACTGTTCTTATAACGTTCACTTTCTACAATTATTAGATCACCATTTAAAACACATTATGATAGGATCACTAACCTAATTTCTATTGGTTCTATGATAAACACACTAAGGTATAAATATATAGAAGTATGACGATATTTTTATCTACCTTTGGATATTATTTTCCGTAAATCTTATTAAATAGGTCTTCAATACTAATTTTATCTACTGAATATTGAATATTACGCTGTAATAATTCGACAGTTATTTTTTCTAAAGCATTTGCTTTATTCTTAGAAATAGGTATTAAAACTAATCCATCAGGTAATTTTTCATACTTAAGATGTACCAGTATCTTTGAAACTTCTGATGACATTCGAACCTTTAAGTATTGCTTATTTTGTCCTCTATTATCAAAATCTTGAATTACCCCACCATCTTTTAAAAATAAAATCCGGTCAGCATACATTTGTAAGTTTTGCAATAAATGAGAAGCCATAATAATTGTTTTTTTCTTCTCTTTTAGATCTACAAGTACTTTAGATATTAAAGAAACATTTTGTGGATCCAATCCATTCATGACTTCGTCTAACAACATAACTGGTGTATCTGCAACTACAACCATTGCAAAACATAAACGCTGTTTCATTCCAAGTGAATACGTTTCAACTTTATGATCAACATAGGCATTCATATTAAGTTCATTAACAATTTCATCAACAGATATTTTAGAATTGTCCCATAAATTCGCATAAAGTTTTAAATGATCTCTTCCAGTCATAAATGAAAATAAATCACTTTGATCAGGGAAAGCACATATTTTTTTATGTAGTCTAACAATATCACGCTCATTTTTATAACGTAGACCGTCATACTCAACAAAGCCAACTTGAGGTGTAAGATTATTTAAAATTATATTTATTAAAGTAGACTTTCCTGTACCATTTGGTGCAACCAATCCGGTAATTGTTCCCTCTTCAAAATTTAGGGATAAATCATTAAAAATCTTCTTTTGACCAAAAGATAAGGTCACATGCTGTATTTTTAACATTTACTTTTCACCTCAATTAATTAACGGAATTTTCTTTGTTCTACAGATTAAAAATATAATTGCTTCAATAACTATAACGGTTAACATTAATGAATTTATCCCTTCATTAAATCCCCATCCAGGAGAATCCATCATGTAAGATAAATTGCCAGACAAACTATCACCGATTGTAAAATATGTTGTAGGCAATCGCTGTAAAAATGGATGAACAAAGCCCATTCCCATTGAAAAATAAAACACCTTGCCGCTTACAGCAACTATACTTGCCACAATTTCTGCAACATATTCATTTCTGAATAACAAAGATAATAGCATCGTTAAATGAATAAAAATGAATGTAATTACAACGGTAAATATAAGTAATTGCAAATAATACATACCTAAAGTTGGATAAGTAAACGGTATCTTAAAATATAATCTCCCTGTATAAAAAGTGGTTCTTAAATTAAAGGAGCCTAATCCATATCTAGGAGCAATGCATGCTACTGCAATAATAAAAGCCATCAAGAAATCAAGTAGAACGCCCAGTTCAACTACAGCTGTCTTTACCCACAATACAGTACTTTTACTCAAAGGGATATTTGTAATAACTGTACGGTACTTTTTATCTCTCGGAAAAATGTCAGCTGTACAAAAAATGACGATTATTATTAAAACCAAAGTTGTCCATCCCGATAAGGAATTTTGGATTCTTTGTAAAGCAGTATTTTCTTCCAACACATTTTTATTTAGATTGGCATGACTAGTCAAAAGTGCATTATAAAAATGATGAGTTCGTTGATAACCAAAATGCCCATTCTCTTTATAAATTCCATTGTGCCCATATTCTACTGGATACATAAAATTCTTATTTTCTTTTACAAAAATCAAATGATCAACATATTTAAACCATTTACTTGAATATAGGGTATATGTTCTCCAATCTTTTCTTTTTAAAGCAACTAATCTTTTTTTATCATATTTAAGTATTGTCGGATAAGTTTCAATTGCATTTTTTGCACCCTGACTAGGAATAACCGTTAAATTAGGTTTATTTGCTTGTAAAAATTCTTTTTTTGCAACTTTAAGAAAAGCAGTATCATCTTTATATTCTTTTTTAATGGCATATGGATCAATGCGATTAATAACGTGGTGATCAGGGACACTTACTATCCCAAAATATAAGGCTAACAATGCAGTAACTATGTATAAACCAATATTTTTAGGATTCGTAAAGAATGTTTTTACTTGAAAAAGAAAATAATGCCATTTCACTATGCATCCCTCCCCTTATCGACTAAACACCGAAAAGAGATCATTAAAATTAATGACCACACCATTAATACGAACACACCCATATAACAATTTACAAAGGAGAATTTAGTTATATTAGCTACAGTTCCATTAAATACTTTAGTAATATTCAAATATGTCGAGGGAAGCCATAATAAATATTTGCTCATTTTTTCTGGAAGGAATGAGATCGTATAAACGAACATCCCTATTAAAATACTCAAATAAACATTTTTAGTTATTTGATTAAGTACCAAAGTTAAAGATGTAGCAAAAATCACTATTACAATGCTATAAAGTAAAAATAGCAAACAGTATAACCATAAAGAGATAGCAGTAATTTTAGTAAAATAAAAAACATCAGGGTATCTTAAATCAGAAAAGCCATTACGGATACCAGCAAATAAATATGCCCCTATCATGCCTATTAGTAGCGGAATAACTGTTAGGGCTAAATTAATATTAATCTTACCTTTTACTTCATCTTCAATTCGATATGGAATATTCTTTAAAACCGTTGGATGATTTAATTTAAGCATCCATACATCACTTGAAACGAAAAGTACATAAAGAAAAATAAAACAGCCTACTAGCGACAAAATATAAATTAAATATGTTGACGAAGATTCTGAATTCATCACTATTGGGATATGATGCTTATAAAGATATTTGTATGAAACCAGTCGCTGATATAGTTCATATTTTGCAGGAACATTGAGCGTTTTTGCACCTTTATAGTTATTCCTATAACCAGCAATCATTGTTTTTATTAAGTTTTCTGATCCCTTCAAATAAGATTGTGGATCATTAAATGCCTCACCATTTTGTAAATCAGCAATATATGCTGACTGTTTATTCAAATTATCATAAGTTTGTTTATAACGTTTATTACGAAGCGAGCTTCCATCAAAATAATCAGTATTTACTTGGACTGATTCTGCATAATCACGCCATTGACGAACTCCATCTCCAATTTCTTGAGATTCAACCACAAATAGGAAAAAAGTCATAAAAATTATTAGCAAACAAACCAAAAGAAAGTTCTTTTTTGATTTTATTGCAATCTTGAAGTTGGCTTTAAAATAGTTTGGATTCATAATGGTCACCTTTTAATATAAAAATATCCAATCAGTTTGCCATCTTACATTATGACTTATTGCATTCAATACCAAACTAACTCCCAATTCACCTTCTAAAATTCCCATTTCATATCTACACTTATTATCATAAAGATTCATAGAAACATCCGAAAACAAATATCTTTTATTCCAATTGACATGACTCAATAAGAATTCCAGCATATCATTCATATAGTAATTAAAAGTTTCTTCTTTTGTTTCAAGAAATAAGATATAAGAGCTATATATTGCATTAATCAGTCCATGACACAATATTAGTGAATTAGGTCTAATATCTGTTTTCCAATTTTTTAATACAAATTCAAATTCTTTTTGTAATTTATTAATTAGTAAAACATTATCTATACTCCTTGCAGCCTTAAGCATAGCTCTCAATATTCCTAAAGATCCAAAGCACCAGCCACCGTTTAATGAAGAAATCGATGTATTTTTAACTGCTGTAATACATTCAGGATATAGTGTTTTATTATTTCTAAACTTAAGAAATACGTTTAATAAACGTTGAATATGTTCTTTTAGTTCCGGTGAACTAAATCTAGAATACACTTCTGATAAGATACTCAATATACCAGCCAACCCATGAGCCATTCCCATAAACAAGCCGCCATTAGGTAATAAGATTCTTGATTCACCATTCTCAGGTAAGTTTTTCTTTAATAGATATATTGGAGATTGCGATATATCATTAAAATCTACATAAGATATCCTAATCAAGAAGTTAATAAGTTGTTCAATCCCCCTATTAACTCTCGCAGAATGTATTAATTCATTTGCATGAAAAAGAAAATCTAAAATTCCTACGGATCCATTAAATAGATCATATACTGCAAATATCATATTTTGTTGTTGATATTTTTCAACAGCAAAAACTTTTTCAACTTTATTAGTTATTATTAGAGAGATTTGTGTTAATAGTTTCAGATAATTTGAATCGTATTTTGCCATTTCAAGACAAGCCGTACCCGCACCCGATAACCCACTAAATAAGGACAATGATACATTATTTTTATTTATAGAGTTGATCATTGCTTGTGTAATTTTCAAATTTGTGTTTTTTATCAATATTTTTTTATCAACACTATTTGTAGTTCTATATATATCTGAAAGAAAAATGCTCATACCCGCAAGTCCATTTGCAACTCCAATATCAGTACTTTTTTCCTTTAGATTTTGTATACAGCTATCTAGAGAATGATCTAAAATCCTACTAATTTTTTGTTCTATTTTGATCATATTTCTTCCTATCTGACTTCACTTTTTCATACTCCAGTATATTTAAATTTAATTGATATTCTTCCTTCTTAGTTGGTTTGAGAAATCTATTAAAATGCATATGTAGAAGCGAAATCACTACACTATAATATTTTGGTTTACAGTTATTATATTTTTCTTTTACTTTTTCTAAATATTTGAGAATAGGATCAACATAGTTATCTATGTTTTGATCATTAAAAATATAACTTTTTTCAAAGTTAATTAATTGCGATACAATGCTACTACGTTTTGAAATTCTCTGATCCTTTGTAAGAATAAATTTAGCTAAGTATTCAAAATCAACTTTAGCCTTTTCAAGAGTATATGCTGAGTAACTCTTTGCATAACCTTTTGCATCAAATGCATTAACTGCACTTTCATCAATTTTTAAGTCTAATAAAGCAGATTCTGTCATTTTATTGGCCTTCCATAACTCATTGATAAATTCCAAAGTTTAAAAACATAAATTTTTAAACTTTGTACTGTAATTTTATTCTTATATTTTAATGTAGTCTTTATTTTTTCAAATTTGATAATTATTTATACAACTTAATTTCTGGTATTAAGCCATATGGCTCTGGAACAATAACCATTTTAATCACCTCTATAAAAATATAAGATTATTATAGTAATTTAAGGTGATTCTTTTATTACAATTATCAAATTTGAAAATTATTTTGGCAATAATTTTAAAAAATTACTGTATCCACTTAGCGATAGAATTTTTCTAATAGTTTCTTTAGATAAATTATCCCTGGCAAAAACCGCTTTGTAATATAGAGCTAATTCTTTATATCCTATAAATAATGGATCTTCTGGTAATAATTCTATTTCTTTTAAGGCACTATCAATATTTTTAGGATTATTATTGTCATAACAATTTTGCAAATAGTTTATAGCTATTGAGGCAATTAATTCTTGAACGTATTTATCACTATCTTTAATCATTTTAAAATGATTAAAGATAGAATTAACCATTACAGTTAGTTCTTCAAAACTAAAAATAATCATTGAAGTACTAAAAAGTTGCAATAAAAAAGTATCCCAATTATCAGTATTAAAGATTTCGCTTTTAATCCTTCTTTTTTCTTCAGAACTAATATGCTTCAAATTTTTTTGTATAGAACATTTCATTAATTTAGCTAACAAAATTAAATGGTCATCATATTTTAGTTCTTCAATTCGTGTTACAATGTGATTTATTTTATCGAGATTCTGTTCATAAAAAGCCTGTTGTAATTTTTTAGTTAATATTTCCTGTTCTGAAAGTTTATTTGTTTTTATTTCTCGAAAAAATCTTACAACATCAATTCCGTGTAAAGTCAAAATCCTCATTAAATCATTTACATTTATATCAAATAAATTTCTTTCGACTTTCGAATAATATGAAACAGACAAAACAGAACCAACCATTTCTTTTTGTGATAGTCCCAATTCTTTTCTCTTATTTTTTAATGCACTTCCAACTAAAATTGTATTTTCCATCTTAATCACCTATAAGCAGATTTAAAAATTTTATTATGGCCAATTATAGTATTAAACGCAAAAGAAATCAGACTTTAGCGTCTACTATTGCGTCATTTTTTTACGCGAAAAAATAGCCTTAATTTATCTTCGTAAAACGTTGATAAATCAAGGTTAATCAATCTAAATGAAACTTTATAATACTGATTAGAAGTAGTGAACACTTAAAAGCAATTGCTTGTAGTCTTTAAAGACATTTATCGAATAAAATGATTCGATAAATGTCTTTAAAAGTATTGCCAACTAGGCAATGTCATTAAGTTAAGACATTGACAATTAATATTAGACTTTTAAAGCACTGATTTAACATTTAATTGGTTAAATTGGTGCTTTTTTCGTACAACAAATAAGGCATAGCACAGATTCTGCTTTTTTAAGCTACGCGATATAAATAATATACAGCTGATTTGGGCTTAATATTTCTCTTGTCCTTGCGGCCTGGTCTAATTGGAATGGTATAATAGCTGATCTGAATAAGGATCCGTTCAAAATCTTGCGTTAAAGAAGAAGCTAAATACATGCTCTGAATAATCAAGCATGATTGCTTGAAATTGATGGCATATTGATACTTGCAATGCTTTTGCGGAATATAGGCCTGTGCATCAATTTGACTGATTGCATTAAACATAATCATATGGGCATAAATTTCCATTTCAATAAATTTATCTTGTTTGGAATGGAGCTGTACGCTGCCTAAAGAATACTTCAATTTCTTGAAGGAGGTCTCAATACCCCAACGCAGATGATAAAGCTCTTTAATTCTTTTTAGCGGATAATTTTTTCGATCAAGATTGGTTAGCACCACTTCCCATTCTTCTTTGCCTGATTTGGCATCATTAATTCTAAATTTGCAGGCTCGAAATTTTATTGTGCATAACTCGCCAAAATCCCAGCTTAGATCCTGGGTATTTTTAGAGCGATACTTAATATATTGGCGATAATGATGCTGGACATGGTGAATATTCTCACTGGCTTTATGCGTGATGTAGTAATAGTTAGAAGTAGTTACCAGGCAGGAAATCTCACGATCACATTCTTGATCAGGCAATGTCGTTATTTCTTTAACTCCGCCTTGTCCAGCCTTAGTTCGTATTATGTAATGACAGTTAGGCAGGCGATTGCAGTTTTCAATCATATTGAAACTAGTGTAGCCACGATCCATTGTTACAATATATGGACCACAATTCAAAGCTTTAAGCATTTGAACAGCCGCTTTGCGTTCATCCATTTCTGATTTAGGCTGAAAAATACAATCCTGGTAGGTATTATTCAATAGATCATATAAGGCATTAACGTGAATTTGACAATAGGGTTTCTTTTTATGAGAAGAAGCTTGTACAATGTTATTCGATTTCGGATTCCAGATTTGATTAAAGTCAGAGCCATCAATGGCAAACAAACGGTAGTGATGATCAAAAAGTTGAATATTAAATAGATTTTGATTAAAAACAGTCAGAATATGTTTAAAACAAGCAGGAGAAAGCTGGCTTTTGCGTTGAACATAGGCAGAAGTACTAACTACTTTATCGTTCTTTTTAGTTGCATCTTCGCCAAAAGCTCTAAAGAGTTCACTGTTTAAATTCTGACCTTGCATGTTAATTGTAGTTTTAAGGACTGTCGCTGCATCCAAAGTGCGTTTCCTGGTAAAAGCATGAGGATTATTAATAAAATCGTGAATATGATCCCCAGTATTATTGATAATTTGATCAAGACGTTCTAGAATATTCTTATGAAGGGCTTTCATAATTAACACCAGCTTTCTGGCAATAATTTTGAAGGTTTAAAATATATAAGATAGGCGAAAAGGCAGGTCTTTTCGCCTTTATTTTATACAAAAAAAGAGATCGAATCCAAATGATTCGATCTCTAAAAAAGCACCCTTAATTGTCAATGTCTTAACTTAATGACATTGGATTTTTTCTCAACGCTTCTTTTATCTATATTGACCTATTACAATATCTTCTGTTTAGCATTATTTAGCCGCAGTAACTGCTGCTTCTTCCTTAGCTTCCTTGGATAATCCAGTAAGGTTACCTAACAATGTAAAATCAATTTGAGTTGCTAGATCTGGCTTTTTACGTAAGAAATCAACTTCAGATGGTTTAACATTTTCGGTCGAATTATCTTTATCAATTAACTCTTGTGAGATTTCACTGTCAGTTAAATTCTTATCTTCTAATACGCTTTCTGTTTCTTTGTCATAAAAAACGCCTTCTTCAACTCTTATTGTAGTTGCTTTTACAAAAAGGTTTAGCAAAACGTACTTTTTTTATTTAAACGTATCAAAAAAAGCATCAGACTACTATTTAGCAGCCTAATGCCTTTTCAAATTATAAAGTGATTTCACCACTAGCGATCAATTCGTCGCACTTAGTTGGTTCAAATTCTGCACCAACTTCAAAGTTGTCAGGAACAACCATAATACCACGCTTTTGTGGTGCGTGTGGAAGTCCTAATTCACGAGCTGAACAAATCATACCGTATGAATCAACACCGCGAAGAGCGCCTGGCCAAATTTGTTCACCATTTGGCATTAAAGTACCTGGAAGAGCAACAACAACCTTTTGGCCTTGTGCAATGTTAGGAGCACCACAAACGATTTGGTGTTCTTCACCGTCACCTACTTCAACAGTAGTTACGTGAAGGTGATCTGAATCTGGGTGCTTTTCACAGGTCTTAACGTAGCCGTAAACAAGAGTTGGCTTGCCATAAGCTAACTTATCATCAAAACCAACTTCAGCAAGCTTCTTATTTAATGCTGCAAGTTCATCATCTGAAAGCTTAACTGGACCATTTGTCAACTTGTCAAAGTCGATTAACTTATCAACATTGAAAAAGTTAAAACCAATAGTCTTGCCTTCATCGTTAGTTACGCGAGTAACATCTTCTTTTTCTTCAAATGAACTACGGCCTTCATCATGACCCATAATCACGATCAAAGTATTAGGATAAGCTTCTTTATTAGTACTAGTAATCATGCTTCTCTATTTTCTCCTTTTAATCAAGTGATCGTAAAAAGTTTTCTACTTCATCTTTAGTTTTACGGTCCTTATTTACTAGTCTACCAATTTCTTTGCCATCTTGGTAGACAACAAATGAAGGAATTCCCATAATCATTAATTTTTTTGCAACATCCATTGAGCCATCACGGTCAATTTGGTAAAACTTAGCATCTGAGAAATCTTTTTCAATTTCTGGCAAGAATGGATCTAAGAAACGGCAATCAGGGCACCAGTTTGCAGAAAATTCCAATACAACGCGGCCTGACTTCGTGATTTCTGTTAATTGATCTTCTGTTAATTCTTTAATCTTTTCCATAATTTTATCCCTCATTATCAGCTTACTATTTATAAGTATTTTAATGATTAAAAATTCATTTTACAAGTGCTATGCTTCAAAACTTGCATGCAATGCATAAATTGGATTGCCGTTAGCAGCAAATTTATGCTCGTATTCAGTTTCAATATTCTTCTCCACGATTTCAGGCTTTTCGTGATGTAAGTCTACTGAAACGAAATCAAAGTGCATCCCAAAATTATTCATACTTTGCACAGAATAAGCAAACAAACCAGAATTATCTGTCTTAAATTCGATATGACCGTCATTAGTTAAGACTTGTTGATATTTAGCTAAAAAGCTCTTATAAGTCAATCTACGCTTCTCGTGGCGGGTCTTTGGCCATGGATCACTAAAGTTTAAGTAAATGACATTTGTGCTGTTTTCAGGGAAGAAACAGTTAATATCAGCCGCATCCCCACGCAAAATTTGTAAGTTATCTAGACCCTTTTCAAGCTTAGTTCTCAAAATAATCCCAGCTGCAGTAGTTTGAAGTTCAAGTGCTACATAATTTTTATCGGGATTATTTTCAGCTAATGTAGTAATAAAATGTCCTTTACCAGAACCTACTTCAATTTCAATCGGATTGTCATTACCAAAACGTGCTGCCCAATCAATCTTCTTGTCAGGGTCAGGATTTTGCAAAACACTTTCAGGATGTTCATTAACGAGCTTTACAGCCCAAGGTTTATTTCTTAATCTCATTCTTTCAATTCCTATCTCTTTATTTTTTGTTGTTTAACTCTAACTGGCAAATAACCATAATTGATAATCATCGTGAAGACAAACAATACCACAATACTAATCCAAAGATGAGAATCAATTGGCAATAATATCAACCAGAATACGCTGACTAATAACCATTGAATCAAAAGTCCTAAATTTAAGACTTTGACTAAGTCTTTCCCGCGATTATCACGCACAATGGGATAAACACGATACATGATGTTTGAATCAAATTCGGTTGCCATTGGCAATAATTGGTAAACGGTCAAGAAAATAACTAAGCAGGACAAACCAAGTGCCCAGCGCCAATCTTGTACTAGCCAGGAAATCAAAATGGCAAAAACTGTCATTCTAACTAATAAATTCAAGTATTCTGGATTTCTAAGCAGTGATCTCCGGTACAAGAATAAGTTAGGATTTTCTTTAGCAATTGCCTTAGGTAAAAGAAAATCAAGATATTTTCTACGTTTAATCGTCACTTGTTTTTCTTCAACATCGGTGAACATGCTAAAGATACTGTAAACGCGGTCTTTTCTTGCCTTTTCACTTTCAATGGCATAGCGCCAGTTAAAAACTCCCTTATCTTTTTTTGTACCTAAGTGACCCATCATCATTAAAACAATGACTTCAATCGGATATACATAAGAACCAAGGCTACCAATTAATAAAACCACCAAGGTAATTAATAAGCTAACCCAATTAGGAAAATTGTAGTAAAAATACAAATTCTCTTTTTCAATTAATATCATGACTGCCTTTAAGAGAATCGTCCCAATTAAAATTAAAGCATATGACCAGACTGGAATTCCTGCCTTAATCGTAGCAAATGGAAATAAAATTCCCCCTAAGAGTACAATCAAGATTGTTGGCAAAACCAAGCTATACTTGATCATTGGTTTGAGATATTCATCCATCTGCTCATCTTGAGTGAACAAGAACTGCATATCAGCATCTTTTAAAAGCGTGACTAAATGCCCTGTTAATAATGGCAACCACAATAAAAGTCCCACTAATGGCTTATAAAACCACAAATTAGTCGGCATCGACTTCATGGCTTGTGCATACCAGAACATCAAAGCCCCGAATAAAAAGATCAAAGCCAAAATAAAGAAGTCATTGAAAACCAGTGTTAAATACTTAACTGATTGCTTAAGGTTTTCGTTTAACCTTTTTTTCGCTAAATCACGCATTGCCATTATCCTCTCTATTCAAAGCTAAATAGAGTTTATCAAATGGATCATCAGGCCTTAAACCATAGTGCTGACGAATTTCTTGCAAATTGCCAATCACTTCAATTGTTCCGCGATTTAAAACAGCATAATTAGAAATTGCTTGTTGCGCATCAGCTAATACGTGAGTAGTCATCAGCACCATCTTGCCGTTAGCAATTGACTGCTTAATTAAATCTATCAAATTGGCTACCGCAAGTGGATCAAGCCCAGTAAATGGTTCATCAATAACGAGCAAGCTTGTATCTGCTAAAAAGGCTGACACGATCATTACCTTTTGTCGCATCCCTTTAGAGAAGTGAATTGGTAACCAATCAAGCTTATCATCTAATCTAAACATTTTAAGCAATTCATGTGCTCGATCCCATGACTTACTTGCATCAAGGCCATAACTAAGCATGGTTAATTCCAAATGTTCCTTTAACGTTAATTCTGGATACAAAACCGGTGTTTCAGGAATATAAGCAACTTGCCGCTTAAATTTGGTTGGTTGCATCGTCAAATTCACGTCATTGAGTAAAATCTTACCCTTCTGTGGTCTAAGCAAACCTAAAATGTGCTTAATCGTAGTCGATTTACCCGCACCGTTTAAACCAATTAAGCCCAGTGCTTCTCCTGGCTTAATCTCCAAATTAATATCTTTAATAACTGGGACACCAGTATAGCCCCCAGTTAAGTGTTCAATTTTTAATGTCATTTTTTCGTTTCTTTCCTTAGTAAACTATCATATTTTATAATATCATGGATATTAGTAGAAACTAAAGTCTAACAAATAAGAGGTAATTATATGGAAAATAAAAATTTAGTTGACGATTGTTTATTCTGCAAAATTATCCGCGGTGAAGTTCCAAGTTACACTGTCTTTGAAAACGACGACGTTAAAGCTTTCTTAGACATTTCTCAAGTTAACCCAGGCCACACTTTGATGATCCCTAAGAAGCACATCACTAACTTATTTGACTACACTAAGGAAGATGCCCAAAGATATTTGCAATACATTCCTGAAATTGCTAATGCAATCAAAAAGGCATTTCCTAACGTTACTGGTATGAACATTACCACTAACAACGGTAAGTCAGCTAACCAAGTAGTAATGCACTCACATATTCACTTCATTCCTCGTTTTGAAGGCGATGGCTTGAAGCTCATGACTCGTAACAACGCCGATCAATACGATGAAGCAAAATACAATGAAGTAGCTGATAAGATTAAAGCTCAATTTTAAGGAGAAATAATGAAACATTTTCTTTTAGGTACTATTTTTGGTGCAGCAGCTGGAACCGTTTTTTCTTGCATGAAAGATAGCGAAGGCAATCGTCCCGGCAAACCACTCAAAGATGAATTTGATGCATTTAAGTATGAAACTAGCCGCTTTAATCAAGCTTTACAAAAAGCCAAAAAAGCTAGTCAAGATTTAAATGATCAAATGCCTCAAGCTGAACGAACTATTAGTGATATCAGTGATAATATTGAAAAATATTCAAGACATATTGAGCCAACTGTTGATAAAATCAAACAAAAAAGTGATCAATTAAATCAAGATTTTGGTGAAAATAATATCGTTAAATAAGAAATATTAAAGAAAATTTGATTTTTTTATGAATATTGCTTATTTGAAAACGAAACAACTAATTTTATGGTATATTAGTTGACAGTTACTTAATTAAGGATGTGGAGATTTATTTATATGAAGAGTTATATGAAAAAAGTTGCTGCAGTTGTTGCTGTAGCTGGTGTTGCTTTATCTACTGCTGCCTGCTCAAATAGCGGCAACAATGCTACTGTTGCTTCATACAAGGGTGGTAAGATCACTCAACAACAATACTACGATGAAATGAAGAAGTCTCAAGCTGGTAAGTCAGCTTTGGCTAACATGATTATTAACCGTGCTTTGGAACAACAATACGGCAAATACGTTTCATCAAAGAAAGTTGACAAGCAATACAACAACTACAAGAAGCAATACGGTTCACAATTTAGTGCTGTTTTACAACAAAATGGTATGACCGCTTCAACATTTAAGCAAAACTTGAAGACTAACTTGCTTTCTGAAGCAGCTTTGAAGCACATTAAGAAGATTTCTAAAAAGCAAGAACAAGAAGCTTGGAAGAATTACCAACCTAAGGTAACTGTTCAACACATTTTAGTTGCTAAGAAGTCAACTGCTGAAGACATTATCAAGCAATTGAAGGATGGTAAGAGCTTCAAGAGTTTAGCTAAGAAGTACTCACTTGATACTGCTACTAAGAATAAAGCCGGTAAGCTTCCTGCATTTGATTCAACTGATAACACTTTAGACAGTGCATTCAAGACTGCCGCATTCAAGCTTAAGACTGGTGAAGTTACTGAAAGTCCAGTTAAGTCACAATCTGGTTACCACGTAATCAAGATGATTAGTCACCCAGCTAAGGGTAAGTTTGCTGATCACAAGAAGGCTATCGATGATGAAATTTACGCATCAATGGCTCAAGATCAAGCTGTTATGAAGGACGTTATTGCTACTGTATTGAAGAAGGCAGACGTTTCTATCAAGGATAACGACTTGAAGGATGTATTATCAGCTTACGTTTCAACTGGTGCTACTAAGTAATGAATTTTACTAAATTAAAAAATCCAATTCTCGCTTGAGAGTTGGATTTTTTCTTTACTCTTAATTATCTATCCTTTTAATAACAGCGTAAGTAACCGCTTTAATGCTACAATTAAAGTATAGAAAGAAGCTTTAATTATGAATGAAATCAAGTTAAAAGGTGGTCACTTATCACTTCCCGAATTAAACGCAATTTTTACTACCATTCCGCAAGAATTTGATGTTCTTGATGAAAATGATATCGTTGTATGGTCATCAATGAATGAGCATCGCATCTTCCCTAGAACCGAGAAAGATATTGGTAAAACTGTCTTCGAAGTGCATCCCGGTCACTCACAAGGACGAGTTAAAGCAGTTTTAAAACAAATGCACGAAGGTGAGCGTAATTCAATTTCAATCAATATTCACAAAAACGGACAGCCATTAAATATTTCTTTTTATAGCCTTCACGATGATAATGGTAAATATTTAGGCTGCGTAGAAGTTACTCAACCCGTCCAAAGTTATCAGGTTAAAGGTAGTAAATGGCGTAATTTTATAAATATAATTCACAAAAAATAATTACTAAAAAAGCAGTACAAACGATAATTTGTACTGCTTTTCTCTATTCTAAATGTCGTGCCTTTTCCAGTGCTGGATCATGCTTAGGGTGATAATACCTCTTACCATCTTGGCTAAGCAATGGTTCTGTAAACTGCCCCTTAGGCGTATGCTGCAAAGCATTCGTTACAGCATACACAGCCGCATCTAAATCATCAATGCGGTGAAGTAATTCAGCTTCAAGCAAGGCTGGCAACTTAGGTGAACCATATTCAAATTTACCATGATGCGATAAGACCATATGTCTAAGCAAAAGCAAATCTTCTGATTCAAGATCAAAGTTTAATTCATTAGCTGCAAGCATAATTTGTTCATCTATTAATACTAAATGACCAACTAGATTTCCTTCAGCCGTGTACTGTGTTGCAGCAGGTCCTGTAAGCTCTAAAACTTTGCCCATATCATGTAAAATACATCCTGCGTAAAGCAAAGACCGATTAACTTGCTCATAATTATCAGACAAACCTTTAGCATCCTTTAACATCGATAATGTGTGAAATGCTAATCCGCCTCGAACCGCGTGGTGATTACTTTTGCCCGCTGGATAATCATAGAATCTTTTACCCCATTTTTTAAGCAAATATTCTACGATTATCTTCCAAGTCTTATTTTGAATCTGAGCCACAAAATTGTTAATCTCCTGCTCCATTTCATTAATTGGTTCAGGAGCAGATTTAATAAACTGATCAAGCTCATATCCTTCTTGTGGACCTACAACACGCAAACTATAAATTCGAATCTGTGGTCGCCCTTGATACTCTTCTCTTTTACCATTTAACTCAACGATCGTACCAGTACTAAAGGTCGCTGCATCCTGATTATTAGCATCCCAATAATTGCCACGGATTTCACCTGAGCCATCGCCAAATTGCATAGCTAAATAAAGATTATTTTTCTTATTATTACGCAATTGTGAATTCTTAATTAAGACCACAATATCCATTTCTTCGCCATCGTTATAATCTAACAATCGTTTAAGCATCTTGAGTTCCTTTCGTAAAAGTTAAAGGCGTAATTTCTAATTGATCAACCAATTTTTCTTGAGCAGTAAAAATCAATACTTGATTATTTTCACTAATCTTTTCAAGTAATTTCTTAATATAGCTGATTCGACGATCATCAAAATTAACAAATGAATCATCAATTAAAATTGGTAAATTAATCTTATCTTTGATTTGTTCAATAAATGCTAATTTCAATGCAAAGTAAAGCTGTTCGGCTGTCCCACGAGACAAGTATTTCACTTCACGCTTCTTACCATCTTTACGCATAACCGTTAGCTTTTTATCTAAAACGATATTTACGTAGCGACCACCAGTAAGCAAAGCAAAATATTCCTTAGCGGCATTCAGCATCTTAGGGAAACGCTCATTGGAAGCTAAATCGAGTGAACGGCTAATCCACTTAGAAGCTAGCAAATTAGCCAGATACTCTTGACTGCTGTTAACGAAATTAGTTTCGGTATTGGCTAGCTCCTGCTTTGCCTCAAAAACTGCAGTAGAATCAGCCAAATTGTCCAATTGAACCTGCAATTTAGCCACCTGCTGCTGTAATTCATCAATTTCTTCAGTTACATCAGAAGATTGGGCAGCCAGACTTTGAAGTTGTGCTAAAACCTTGCCTGGTTCTTTGGCTTCTTGTTTTAATTCATCTAAATCATCATGCAAACTTTTTTCAAGAGCATCATATTGAGCTTTAATTTTAGCTTGATCTAAAGACTCTTGATAAGCTGCATCATAATCCGCCATATTTTCTACATTAGCTTGCGCAAACACAGCCTTTAATTTTAAACCAAGCTCTTTTAACTCTTGCTTATCCTGATTCAGTGAACTAGTTAAATTAGACTTCTTCTGCGTTAATTCTTGTTGTTTATTAATTTGTTCTTCGATCTCATCTAATCCATTCAAGACCTGATCAAAATCATCGTCGATCGGCTCTCTTAAGACATTCTGGACATTGGCAGCTAATTGAGCAACTTGCCGATTAATTTTATTTAATTCTTCCGCATTAGTCTTTTCGGCACTCTCTTTAAGCTTGTATTGATTTAAATTAGTCAACACACTATTCAGATCCAACATATCAGGATCCAAATTATATTTTGAATAAAAAGCTTGCCTTTGATTTTTAACTGCCTTTTGTTTTGCTAAAATATCCGCTGCTTGTTTACTTGCCTGTGTATTTTTGACATAGCCAAAGCCTGCAAGTCCAATACCAGCTATTAATACAATAATCCCTACCACTCCAGCAGTTCCTAATAAAATTAAACCTAGAACTACTAGTACAGCACCAACAATATACCAAAGTTTATCACTAGAGCTAATTTCATTAACTTCTTCATTTTGTTTTGCTGGCAACGCTAAGAAATCTTCTTTTAGCTGCTTAATATCTTCTGTATTTAAATCGCGCAGCTCATTAATTTCAGGTGATAAAGCAAGTAGTTGCTGCTCTTCTTGCTTCAACTGATCAGCTTTTTGTAAACAATTACGATATTCAACCTGCCATTGCAATAACTGCGGCTTTTGTTGAACAACTTTCTTAGATTCGTTTAGATCAATTAAGTCTTCTTCTGTTAACTCAGATAATTGCTTTTGTAAAGATTGCATCATCTTTTGTAAATTTCGCCCTTGAGCCATTAAATCTTGAGCTTTTTGGTAGTTTTCACTATCAAATTTGATATCTTTTATCTGCTTTTGTAAATCTAATAAAGTTGTATAGTTGCTTAATTCTTTTTGTAAATCACGCAAACTTGCCTGTTTAGTTTGAATATTTGCTAAAGCCTGCTGTGCCTTTTTCAACCGATCTTGATGATCTTTCAGATCCTGAGCAAGCTCTTCATAATCACTAAATTCCGCTTTAGTTTGAACTAACTTGTCACGATCCGTTTCTATTTGCTTTAATAGGCGGTTAACTTCTGGCTTTTTCCCAGTCTTTTTAAAAAGTTTGCCAGCTTCCTTGGCAAAATCATCACGTAATTTCAGTAATTGACCACTATTAGTCGCACCTAAATAATAAATACGCTCCAGCAAATCTTCCTGACTCAGACTAGTAACTTGGCCCAACATTTCCTGATTAAAAATAAAGCTATCAGCATAAAAAGAGCCATCAATATTTTGAATCTGGTCAAAAAACAAGCTTTCAGAGACAACTTGACCGTCTTTTTTAACGGTTAAAATTCCTTTTTTAGTTTTATCACCCTTGGCATAAAGACGTTCCAGCTCATATTCTGAATCACCGTTTTCAAAAATCAAGCTACCGCCCATTGGACTAACATGTGCTAGCGGCGTATAGTCTTCAAAAAATGGCGAAGCATTGCTACGCAAATGAAAACCAAACATTATTTGCTTAATAAAAGCTACAGTTGTACTCTTGCCGGCTTCGTTAGCACCAAAAAAGACATTAATTTGGTCACCAGGTAAATCAAATTTTTTATTAGAGAATTGGCCAAAGTTGACTATCTTAATTTGTTTCAGTCTCATCAGTAATTCCTTTCAATTTACCCATTAACTTAACCTCAGTTAGTTGCTTCACAGCCTTAATAAAAGCGGGATCTTCCGTTAATTGAGCTGCTATAGGATCCTTTTTCTTCCAATCGCTAACAATCTTATCAAACTCATCATTTTCAAATATTTCTGCCTTAGCTTGCTCAAAGGCTTGCTGATCATTTTCATTAAGTTCCAAATTAGAACTTATTTTCAACCGTACATCTACTAATTGCGAATCAAACGGCAAATTCTGTGAAATGTTTTGCCAAAAATCCGTGTCTTGCACTAACTCTTGTTCTTCATCAGTCATAAATTGGGCGCCAGCAGTAGTTAAACTGAAATAAGTTTTTTGTTTTGCATTATTTAGACTTGCAATAATTTCATTTTGTAAATCAGCTTTACTAATTTGAGTATCTAATTCAACTTGTACTCCTTGCCATAAAATTGGACCTGTCGTCTTAAATTCAATACTTGTTTTTTTAGTATTCTCATCAATCACGCCAAGGTAGCATCCCTTAGCACCCATTTCATTGATGTGACGTCCTTGAATATTGCCTGAATAAACAATCCATGGCTTTTCACTCAAATTACGCCGAGCATGAATATGTCCTAAAGCAAAATAATCATAATTCAATGCTTGAACCTCAGATACCGTAAACGGTGCATAAACATTTTTACGGCTATCAGCTTCTTTTTCTTGGGCGTGCATTAAACCAAAAGTATAATTATGTTCCTTTCCAGGAAAATCTGGAATTTTATCTTCTGTAATATGATTATTTAAATATGAAAAGCCCACAACATCGTAGTCAAAATTATCTTTAGTCTTAAATGTTGCTTTTTCTACTGCTTCATTTGCACCAAGCAATTTAAAATATGGGCTCTGATTAACCAATAAATCTTCACGTCGCATATGATCATGATTACCAAAAATCATTACTACTTGGATCTGCGCATCTGTTAAACGTTTAATCTGCTGTGCAAAAAACAACTGCGAACGTGGAGATGGCTTAGCACTATCAAAGGTATCACCTGCAATTAAAACCAGGTCGACCTTTTCAGCCAACGCCAAATCTACAATCCGTGTTAATGATTGGTCTGCTGCTTGATATATCTGATTAAATTCCTTAGATGGCAAAAAAGATAGCCCGCGAAATGGACTATCTAAATGCGCATCTGCAAAATGAATAAATTTCATCGCAAATTCTAGTTTCTAAGACCTTCATAAAGATCATTAATTGGCTTAGTGTAAGCCTTTTGGATTTCACCTAACAAATCATACAAACCTTGTTCACTCTTAAGAAGAGCAACGATCTTATCGTTCTTTTGAACTTGAGCATTCAATTCTTGGTAAGCCTTTTGATCTTCATCAGATAAAGGTTGACCACTTTGTTGAGCTTGCATGATCTTAGCTTGAAGTTCATCCATCTTCTTAAACATTGCTGCACTTTCACTGTCTGCTTGAACAGCCTTAACAGCGTCACCTACAGCCTTGTATTGGTCAGTCTTGGTTAAATCTTGTGCTAATTGATTAGCTGAATCATAAATATTAATCATATGGGTCCTCCTAAATTTTATCGGCCAAATAAACCTTTGACATCATTATACCATTCATTAATTTTCTGTCCTGCAGATCCGATACCATCTTGAATTTTTTGTCCCCAACCGTTGGTCCAATCAAAATTGGATCCATTGTTTTTGACAAGCTGACCTGGTGATTTTTCGGTAAATTGCGTTTGAGCAGTATATGGTAGGATCCCTTCCATTTCTGCTTTGTACAATCGTGTAATTCCTGTTTCAGATACTCCTTGCATATAACGCTGCTTACTTGTTTGATCAAAACCAACCCAAGTAGCTAACACGATATCAGGAGTATAACCGACGATCCATTGATCCTTTGTTCCAAAACCATATGAGTTAGGAACTTCAGTTGAACCAGTCTTACCAGCAACACGGAATCCATTAGGTTGAGCAGTCTGAGCAGTACCATTAGTGAAAACGCCAAGCATCATCGTCGTCATTTCTTTAGCAGTATTCTCAGAAATAATTCTATGATTACCTGGATTATTATTTTCGACTAACACATTGCCACTTGCATCAGTAATTTTAGTAATAAAGTAAGAATTATTAGGTAAATTACCTTTATTAGCAAAAGCAGAATATGCACGAGCCATCTGTAAAGGCGAAACCCCTGTAGAAAGTCCACCTAATGCCAAAGCTAGGTTGCGATCTGACTTAGGTACCTTTATACCAAAATTCTGAACAGATTGTACACCCTTATTTACACCGATTTTATCAAGCAGCCATACTGCAGGAACGTTTTTACTTTCCGCTAAAGCTTGGTACATCGGAATCTTATCAGAATAGCCATTATCAACATTATGCGGCTCATAACCATTTTTACCAAACTTTTGCAACTTGTTAGAAAGCTCAGAATCATAATGATAACCATCTTGAAGAGCCGGTGCATAAACAGCGATTGGTTTAATTGATGAACCAGGCTGACGCTTCATTTGAATTGCACGGTTATAACCACGGAAAACGTGTTTACCACGACCACCGATTACAGCTCGTACAGCACCTGTTTCTGGATCCATTGCCACACTTGCACCCTGACATTCTGTGCCATCAGTACCAGTTTGTGGGAAAAGCCAACTTTCATTAAAGGTATCTTGCAATCTTCCCTGATAATTTTGATTAAGAGTAGTGTAAATCTTAAGTCCCTTATTCATTACTTGCTCTTCAGTCAAGCCGTATTTGCTAATAGCTTCATCTACTACAGCATCAAAGAAATATGGATAACGATAGCCATCTTTATTTCTAAAGGTATTCCGCAAAGTTAACCCTTGCTTAGAGTAAGCTTTAGCTTGAGCAGCAGTTAACTTACCATTATCAGCCATTAATCCTAAAATCAAATTACGCCGCGCCAAAGCATTGGCCATATGATCAACAGGATTATAAAAACTTGGATTACGTAAAATTCCTGCTAATGTAGCAGCTTCTCCTACTGTCACATCACTGGCATTTTTACCAAAATACCTGCGACTGGCATCCTGCACGCCCCAGACACCATTGCCAAAATAGGCGTTATTCAAGTACATCGTCAAAATGTCTTTTTTGGAATAAACATGGTTGATCTCAATTGCAAAGAACAATTCTTCCAATTTTCGTGAAAAGGTCTGCTGCTGAGTAAGTAGTGAGTTCTTAGCCAGCTGCTGCGTTAATGTGGAACCACCACCAGTTACTTGTCCGTGGTGAATAACCAAACTTACTGCTGCACGCGCCATTCCCTTAATACTAAAACCAGGATTTTTCCAGAAAGTACGATCTTCTGTCGAAATTACTGCATTTTGAATATTGGGAGAAATTTTATCATATTCAACGAATGTACCTTTTTGTGAATATAAAGAACCAGCTTTTTTGCCTTTATAATCATAAATAGTTGTCGTTGTTGAAAGTGAAGCCTTCAAATTTGAGATATTCGAAGTCTTAACTTTAATTGTATAATATGTACAAGTTATCAATATAAGAGTGAGCAGGATTAAAATAATCCAGCGTCCGATAAAGAAGCGGCGATCAATTCGATGCCAAATATCTTTAAAACCACTTCTTTTTGGTTGGTCGTTATTCATTAATACAATGCTCCTTTTTAGAAACAAGAAAATTGTATCACATTGCTAGTACACTTGTTTAGACTTGCAACAGTCTTAGGAAATATTTATGGTTTATCATTTTACACTTTTTTATCCTAAAAATCTCGAACCCTTACCCGTCAATGACGTATTGCGTAAATTGCTTATTCCGAGAAAATGGCGTCACTACTTGCGCATTGAACAAAACATTACAATTAACGGCAAATACCGCTATTTTAATCAGGAAATTTCGCCAGGCGATAAAATTGACATCACATTAGATCAAGTTGAATCTACCCAGCAAAAATATCCAGCTAGTGGAAAGTTACCCGATATCATTTACGAAGACGATAATTTATTGATTATTAATAAAAAGAAGGGGCAAAAAACTCACCCCAACTTAAATGAAACTGACACAGCTTTAAATGATTGCGCCACTTATTTAGGACAAAATCCCTATATTGTTCATCGATTAGATATGCTTACAGGCGGCTTACTGCTTGTTGCAAAAAATCCTGCAGTAGTGCCGATTTTAAATCGTGAATTAACCACCAAAACTTTTCATCGTGATTATTTAGCTAAAGTTGATCATGCAGAGAAATTAAACGATCAAGGTACAATTAATCAGCCAATTGATCATGATCCTGATGATCAGCGAAAAAGAATGATCTCACCTGCTGGACTTCATGCCGTAACACATTATCAAGTGTTAAAAAGAAATGATAATACAGCGGTAGTCAAACTAACTTTGGAAACTGGTCGTACTCATCAAATCCGTGTGCATTTAGCATCCCTTGGTACACCAATCGTTGGCGACCCGCTATATAACCCCAGCTTTGCTGGAGAAGATTTAGCGCTTGACGCTTATGAAATTTCGTTGATTAAACCTTTTTCTTTTGAGAAATTAACAATTAAATTACCAAAAGAAAAAATCAAATTGTAAACAAAAACCGTAGCCTTATCAAAGACTACGAAACTGTCAAATCTTTTGTGTAAATAGATCTTTCTCATAGATTGATTTTTTATTCTTTATTTAGTCAAAGTAAGATTCTAAGGTGTCCTGAACCTGACCAAAGCCTTTGTGGATTCGATTGAAATAGCGTTCGTTGTAGCTCATTGCCTGAATGCCTATAAAAGTATTAAACGACTGTTCAGTTGAAAACTCTGCTTTAGGCTTAGCTTTACGCTTGATAACGTTGTTAAAGGATTCGATCATATTGGTGGAGTAAATTGAAGCCCTGATCTGCTTAGGATAGCTGTAAAAGACCAGCAGATCAGGTTCAATCTCTTTGAGATTTCTGATGACATGGTTGTACGCTCTGTTCCACTTGTCATAGAAGGCGTGCAAGACTTTGATCGCAGCTTCTTTATTTGGCTTGCTTGAATTCATTCATGATCGTTTCGCGATCATCTACGCGTACTTTAGCGCAGATATTGCGCATGACATGAACTAGACAGCGTTGAAAATGAGCTTTCGGATAAGTCTGCTCCAGCACTGTCTTCATGCCCACAACGCCATCTGAAAGAAAGAGCTCAACCTGCTCTAGACCGCGAGACTTCATGCTTTGGAGCAGCTCCGTCCAGACTTCAATGTTTTCATTGGGCGCAATGCAGTAGTCGATAACTTCCTTGTGGCCATTAGGTTTGATACCAATGACAATATAGACAGCTTCACGTTCAAAAGTTTCTCGGCGCAGAGGAACGTAGGTAGAAATAAACGCAGAGGAACTTATCACTCAGCTTGCGCTTATGATAGGCCTCCACCTTGGGAATCATCTGTTTGGAGATGTTAGATACTTGAGCGGGGCTGTAATGACTGCCGTACATTTTTTCAATCAAATCGGCTATCTCTCTGGTAGTTACGCCTTTAGAGTAAAGCTTGATGATCATGTTTTCCAACACATCTGCGTGCTGCTTGTAGCCAGGCATCGTGTGCTGATGAAACAGGCCGTTGCGGTCTCGTGGCACCTGGATTTCAATCTCGCCAAACTGCGTATCAACCTTGCGAAAGTAAACACCATTGCGTGAATTGCCTGTATTTCAGCCAGCTCTGGCATAAGGATCATAGCCTAAAAACGCAGTCAGTTCAGCCTCTAATAGGTCATTAACTCCTTTTTCTAATGTTTTAAGAAATTAATTTAAGGAATTATTCATCCTTACACAAACTATTTTACGGTCTCAATCGTTAAAACAGCTTTATTAATTTATGAAAAATAAAAAGATTGATTATTCGCATCACATAATGTGATTTATAATAATCAATCTTTTCATCTACCTGCTATTATTCATAATGCAACACACTAGCATCAAATGAATTTGTATCCTTCACTCCTGTATACATCATCATTTCAGCCAATTCTTCATTCATCTTTTTCAGCTTATCTTCTGTCGCCCTAGTACCACTCTTCAATAATTCTGATAAAATTCCGCGACCAATCAAAACTGCATTTGCACCCAAAGCTAAAGCCTTATATGCATCATATCCACTCATTAAAGACCCATCAGCATAAATCTCCATACCGCTACCAGCTAAAGCTTTCTTAATTTCGGGCAAGATTGATAAAGGCGGAATACCAAATGGTACGCGTCCATGGTGATGAGATACTACAATCGCCTTGCAGCCAGCTTGACGCGCCTTAAGTGCATCCGAAACTGACAGCACTCCTTTAGCAATAAATGGTAAATTGGTACTTTCAGCATAATGCTTTAAATCTTCCATCGTAATTGGACCTAATGGAATACCATCAACTACATCATATTTACCATTCTTACCTGCAATATGGTCTATGTCGATCCCAACAGCAACGGCACCTTTTTCTTCGGCGAATTTAATTTCATCTAAGATCTTATTGTGATCCGCAAATGGCTTAATGATTCGAATAGTATCGCCGCCTTGAGCTACAATCTCACCATATTCTTCATTTGTTTCCATACCGATCCAATTCAGTAAATCCATGTTGCGTGCAGCTATTGCCTTTTCCTGCATTGGTTTTCTAGTTTTATCACTTAATACTTTGTTCAAGTGAGATACAGCGGCTGGCATTAATGGGGATGAATATTTTCTACCTAAGATTGTAGTAGTTAAATCTGGTTCTACCGCATCGATCACGCGCATCTCCACTAAAATGTTATCTAAGAAGACACGATTATGAACATTAGCGTCATCAGCCTTGCCACTAGTTACTGGAATCATTCCTTTAGGACCAGGCCATTCACTTTTGATTTGCACTGTCTCTTCACTCTTATTTTTATCAGGCTCCATCAAAGATGAACCAGAATTAACATCAATAGTTTGGGATGCGCCCGTCACTACATCATTTTGATTGTCTTTATTCATAAAAATCCCCTTTCAAATCACAACGTAACAAGACTGATTTCAAAAATATTATTATTCATCGCCAGATCCTGCGCCATCTTAAAATAAGTCATATTTTTAGGAAACTTAAGGTTGCAAACGCAGATATACACATTTTGCGCATCAATTTGCTTATTAGCATCAACTTTAAAATTAAAATGTTTTACCTGTACTTTATTCTACTTAAAGTACGGCTGGCTGTAAAACTTGATCAAGTGTATGACGATCAGTATATTTGAATTCAACCTGCTTATATGTATTTACTTTAACAATTTTACGTAAAATGACTACCACCAGCAAAACAAACGCTCCACCGACAATTGCAATGCAGTAATATCCCATGCCAATTGCTAAACCGATACTTGCAGTAGCCCACAAAGATGTCGCTGTAGTAAGTCCCATTACAAAATGGTGAGTAATAACGATGGTGCCTGCGCCGATAAAGCCAATGCTGCCAATCACTTGAGCGATTAGACGGGCTGGATCGACTCCGAGAACGGTTGACAAATCGTGGTAATTTTTAGCGTAATACAGAACCTGATTACAAATTGCTTCTTGTATCAATGCTAAGATACACGCTCCTAGACAAACCAAGATATGCGTTCTAAGGCCAGCTGGATGATTATGCTCTTCTCTATCCAAGCCAACAATTGCCGCAAAAATTGTAGCCATTGATAAACGTAAAATTATTTCTAAAAAATTAAGTTTGAAACTCATCATAATCTGGGGAACTTGGTTCCATACCCAATGGGCAAAAATTATTCTTTCTTACACCTTTATTCAAAAAAATAATTAAGAATAGTCAACGAAAGCTATTTTCGAGCAAAATTCTTGCATTTTTTCAAAATAACTATATCTATTTTCTCAGTTAAGAGTATAATCTTTGGTTGTACTATTTTTCACATATTTTTTCTACTGGAGGAGTAAAAAGTATCTACTATGGAACATACTTGGTTAATGAAATATTTCGCTGAATTTTTCGGTACGATTATTTTGGTAGTTTTAGGCAACGGTTCAGTTGCCAATTCAGTATTGCGTGACACTGGAGGTAACAGTCGCGATGGACAAGCCAATGGTGGGTGGCTGCTTATCGCATTTGGCTTCGGTTTTGGTGTCATGCTTCCTGCAATGTTGTTCGGTTCAATTTCAGGTAACCACTTGAATCCGGCCGTAACTCTTGCACAAGCATGTGCAGGCGCATTTCCTTGGGATCAAGTTCTGCCATATATCTTGGTGCAAATGCTTGGTGCAATCGTAGGTCAGCTTTTGTTAGTCGCTGTCTACTGGCCATACATTAAGAGAACTGCCAGCGATGACGCTGTTTTTGCCAGCTTTGCGACTGGTGACTCTGCCAACAGTAAGCTGAACGGTTTTATCACTGAATTTGTTGGTACAGCTATTCTTTTATTCGTAGCTGTTGGTTTATACCGTGGCATGTTCTTCAAGCAATCAGAAGATATTGCCAACATCGGTGTTGGTTTCTTAATCACCGCATTGGTTATGGCTGTTGGTGGTCCTACAGGTCCTGCATTAAACCCTGCAAGAGACTTAGGTCCACGTATCGTTTATGCACTTTGCCCATTACCACATAAGGGTTCCGCTCACTGGGATTACGGTTGGGTGCCAGTTGTTGCCCCAATCGCAGGTGGTATCTGCGGTGCATTGTTATACAAGATTGCATTTGGATTATAGAAAAACAAAAGATCGATGATCTTCGTTAAAAAACGGTGATCATCGATCTTTTTATTTAGCTTCTTTAGTCGCTTTAGCCTGTTCTTGTTGATACAACATATTGTCATATCTCTTAATAAATGGTAAATATACAAAGAAACTAATTACCAATACTATTGCTTGCCAAATGGCAACTTTCCAACCACCAATAATAAAACCAGAAATAACTGGTGGCGTAGTCCATGGGACCTGCATCCCGTTCAAATATGGCAAGACACCTAATTTAATTAACCAATAAGTACAGCCTGCAGAAATAGCTGGCATAATCATAAATGGTACAGCTAACATTGGGTTCATAACAACTGGCAAACCAAAGAGGACAGGTTCATTAATATTAAAGATACCAGGTACAATGGTCAATTTACCTACACTCTTTAATTGATTGGATTTAGCAAAGAATGTCATGAATACCACTAACCCAATAGTAATTCCGGCACCAGTGACATTAATGAATTGATCAATCAATCCTGAAACAACTATATGACCGCCATGAGCAGCAGTTACATATCCATATTCCTTAAAGATATTAGCATTTTGTAGAGTATTGGCACCGAAGATTGAGCCTACGATACCACCTACCAAGTTGGAACCATGAACACCAAAAATCCAGAAGAATGGAATTAAGAAAGCCACTAGCATAATACCACCAAAGGTATCAGACAAACCTTGTAATGGAATCTGAATTGTATGATAAATCCATTGAGTCATTGAAGTATCCATGAACTTTGCAAAGAACATGTATACAAGTAGCCACATAACTGTTAATGCGGAAGCCGGAATCAATGCAACAAAGGAGCTTGCAACTGCAGGTGGAACTTGTTCTGGTAATTTAATAGTGATCTTTTTCTTAACAAACCAGCAGTAAATCCAACCAGTAATTAAACCTACAATAATTGCTGCAATCGTTCCTTGACCACCTAACCAAGTACGGTCAATATAATTAGCTGACAATAAAACTGGAGCTTGCTTAGCAGAAATAACAGTCTTTGTTCCCTGCATAACTGCCGTGGTTGGACTCATAATAATCAAAAAACCAACAAATGAAGTAATACCAGCTGGAATTGGATCTATCCCATCTTTCTTTGCCCAAGTGTAGGCAATACCGATAACACTAAAAACAGAACCGATACCGAAAGTACAGTTGTATGCTTGACTCCAAAACTGAGTTAAGCCATTTTCATTCATCCAGTTGGCAACAGCTGGTAATGGAAATGAAGCTAATAACAAGAATACTGACCCAATCATAATGAATGGCAATGATAATACCATCCCATCTCTTAATGAGAGCATTGGTTTAGTATTAACAAACTTCATTACTGGAGGCAATATATATTTATTGAAGAATTTCCCCATGATAACTCCTCTCTCTTCTTAACTCTTCTTATTCCTTACACTTCCGTATTGTATGCAACCGCTTTCTTAAGCTCGATAGTTATCACGGTATTAGGTAAAGTTCTATTGTATTGACATGCATTTTATATCTGGAACACCTTGTTCCAAAAATAAATTATTATTCCAAAATCTTCGAACCATACCAAAACTCCCATCTTCTCTTACTTACTTGCAAATGATTTCATATAATGCAAATAAGCAATGAATCAAAGGAGTTTTTTATGACTAGAACTTTAGATAAGAATTTTTTATGGGGTGGCGCCGTTGCTGCTCATCAACTTGAAGGTGCATATCAAGAAGACGGAAAAGGAATCTCTATCGCCGATATTATGACCTTAGGCGATCGTGATCATCCTCGTGAAATCACTAAGACAATCGAAAAAGATAAATATTATCCTAACCATGTAGGAATCGATTTTTATCACCACTACAAGGAAGATATTAAACTGATGGCAGAGATGGGATTCAAAGCATTTAGAACTTCAATTGCGTGGACACGCATCTTCCCTAATGGCGATGAAGATGCGCCTAATGAAGCAGGACTTAAATTCTATGATGATTTATTTGATGAATTGTTAAAATATGGTATCCAACCCGTTGTCACCCTTTCCCACTTCGAGATGCCTTATCATTTAGTAACTGAATATGGTGGCTGGTCCAACCGCAAATTAATTGATTTCTTTGCTCGCTTTGCTCATGTATGTTTTGAAAGATATCACAACAAAGTTAAGTATTGGATAACCTTTAATGAAATTAACAATCAAGCCAATTATGAAGATATTGGCAATGTGTTAAAAAATTCTGGTCTACTTTTCAAAAAAGGTGACGATAAAGAAAAAATGATGTATCAAGCAGCACACTATGAATTAGTAGCTAGTGCTGAAGCTGTTCAAATTGGACACGCTATTGATCCATCATTACAAATTGGCTGTATGTTGGCCTTTTGCCCTATTTACCCTGCTTCATCTAAACCCGAAGATATTCTTTTTGCTCAGCGTGCAATGGATTCACGTCTTTACTTTGGCGATGTGCATGTTAACGGTGAATATCCAAATTGGTTAAAAGCCTACTTCGATCGTAAGAATTATCACTTAGATATTACTAAAAAAGATTTGCAGATATTGAAAAATGGTACAGTAGATTACATTGCATTCTCCTACTACATGTCATTCACTGCCAAATACACTGATCACATGGATTATCGTGAATATCAAGATTTAGTTTCCAACCCATATATCAAAACTAATGATTGGGGCTGGGCAATTGATCCAGTTGGTTTGCGCTATGCAATGAACTGGATGACGACTCGCTGGCACAAGCCATTATTTATCGTAGAAAACGGACTTGGTGCTTACGATAAAATGACTGATGATCATCAAATTCACGATGATTATCGCATTCAGTACTTCCGTGACCACATTAAGCAAATGGAAAAAGCAGTAATCGATGATGGTGTTGACTTAATCGGCTATTTGCCATGGGGATGCATCGATTTAGTTAGTGCAAGTACCGGTGAAATGAAGAAACGCTATGGCTTTATCTACGTTGATGAAGATGATTATGGTAAAGGCAGCTTCAAGCGCTACCCTAAGGATTCTTTTTACTGGTATAAAAAAGTAATTGCCTCAAATGGTGCGGATTTAGATTAATGACAAATAAAAGATCGATGATCTTCGTTAAAAAACGTTGATCATCGATCTTTTTTGATATTATTTTAAAATTCAAACAAGCGGTGGTTAATGATAATTCTAAATTCACGATCTTCTTCATCAGCTAAACAACTAGCGACTAATGGTTCATAGCCTCTCTTTTCCTCATCAAACTGATTTCTTTCGGCATCTAGATCTTTAAAGACCTCATCGGGTAACTTATCAACTGGAATTTTGGCTGCTTTTGCTAATTCATCAAAGCTAACTACTACTCCATCTTGTAAAACATCATCATCTTTGCTTTCATTGTATTTCTTTACCAAGAGCTTCATGATGGCCAAAGTTTCTGGTCTTAAGTAATTCAAGGAATCAAAATCAATTACATAATCGTCCATTGCATTTCCCATCCTTTCGTGAAAAATCATTTTTCTCACTTTCAGTATGATGTCCTTTTTGAAAATACCCAAACAATATGACTTAAGATTTTTATATCATTCCACGCTGCAACCCCATAAAGATAGTAATAATCAGCAAATCAGCACTACCGCCAAGGCTATAATTCTTTTCTTTAAAAATACGATTTAACTCTAACATGAATTGCTTGCCAGCTTGAGTGCCATAACCACCCAATACCAAATATTTTTGCGCCTGCTTGTGCGACCAATCAATTACTTCAACATTACCAGCCCTTTTAATCAAATTAGAATCTTCAATCTCACTAACAATCTCCATCAAGGTATCAAGCAAGCGCGTATTCAAGTCGCCACTTGTCTGTGCTAGAAATGGCAATGCGACACTTCTCACCAAAGGGTAGCCTGCCTCTGCTTCTGCTCTAACGCCGCCTTTGCCATATTGCAAAAATTGTCTTTCGCCAGCAGTCTCGCTCTTCTCTCCCAAATCATGCTTAACTAAGCCCTTAGTCATCATCTGAATTACTTCAAACTCATTACCGCCATGTTTTTGACAATATGCACATGCACAGACGAATAAACCTAATGAAAAAACCGCCCCTTTATGCGTATTCACATTATTCGTAGCGGCAAGCATTGCCTTCTCTGCCTTAATCCCAGCTTGTCGCAGCAGTTCAAACATCTGTCTTAAATCTTGTCCAGTAAAGTTAAAACCAATCTCAGCGGCTTGAACAAAATATTTTTCCAAACTTAAGCTACTATCAATGAACATATAGACGTTCATATCGGGATGAGAACCCACATCAGCTGGATCAACCAAGCCAGGCTTAGGATTAGTAACTACTTCATAAAGTAATGCTTTTAATGCATTTTGAGCGATCTCTTCTATTGCCATTTGTTTCTTTCTAATTACTCAAGTATCGATTTTTTAACAAAAAGTGCCGCAAAATCTGATTAAAACGATCTGGTACCTCTGCCATGATATCATGTCCACAATTATCAACCAAAGCCATATTTACGCGATCATTTTGTGTAGTCATCCATTTTGCAAAAAGAAAATTATAATATGGACTTTGAACGGCCGCAATTACATCGATAGGTACTTGGCTATCTTTGACCACCCCACGCCAATCATGGGCAATATGCTCACACAACAAATCAAAATTATCAGATCTACTAAAAGGGTGATCTATTCTAGCATTATTCAGTTTCATCGCTACTCGATTATCTATACCGTGCAAAGTCTCATGCACAGCAGGAACCATTTTAGCTTCTCTTACATAGTTACTTAACGTATAGTTCATAAAACCATATGACCAATCCGAAGTATTCAACATAAAAGGCGTTTGGTCTACGATAACCGCCAGTTTAACTAAATCTGGTGCGGTTTTAATCAAATTAAAAAGTAAACTGCCACCCATTGAATGACCGACAAACACAGCTTGTTTTATGCCTAAACATTGTACCAATTCAATCAAATCATCAGTTAGACGTTGTAAAGTATGATCATTTTTTGTTCTTTGACTCCGACCAAAATTGCGATGATCGTATGTGATCACCTGATATCCCATTTTAGTAAAATAGTCAACCTGCATAGTCCATACTTCTTGATAACCGCCAAAGCCAGCAACAAAAATAATTGGTTTGCCATTACCTTTTATCTGGTAATTAATTTTAATTCCATCATTAGTTACAAAATCCATTTCATCTCTCTTTAATTGCCTGCCATGGATTTTCACTTAAAATTGGACCAGTGGCGGTTTTAATTAAAATCTGCTGATCACGTCCCAATGCATATTCTTCCAAAGAAAAGCCATTCTCACCATAAACTACTTGTACATCCGCATGCGTGCAAAATTGATTTAATCTAGCTAAAAATTTTCTTGCTTCAGCTACGTTCATTTTAGGTAAATCGGGCATAATCAAGTCTAAATCACTAGTATGCTCTGGACTTTCTTTGACCATCTTTACACCAGTTGCCATTTCATAAGCAAGTGAACCACTAATTCCCCACTGATAATCAGTTAAAAGTGGTGCAATCTTAACCAGTGCTTGAAAAGCAATTAATTTTTGCCTTTCAATTGGCAAATCACACCAAGACTCATGCTTAATAAAATAATCTGGATGATACTGCTTAACTATACTAGACTTTTTTAAATAGCCAGCCAAGCGTTGATTACGCTCGTAACCGCGCAAGCCTACCGGAATTAAACCATTTTTGAATTGACCACGTCTGACCACTACGATTTTAGCCTTAGACAAAGAATCCTTTGCCCATTCAGGTAAAGGATTCTCTTCTAATATTAAGTCGTCATCATTGGTAAACGTTAATAAATCATGCGGCCAAATATTAGTTATTTTTCCCATTGATCATCAACCATTTCGCGCATCTTAATTGTAGCTTTGCGTCCACTTTCAATTGCAATTGGAGTCTCATAACGGAAGCGCAAGTCAGTTGGTTGATCCTTTGTACTTGCAATAGCTTCATCGATTAATTCATGAACTTCCTTAACTGCATCATCGTTGGCATCCCAAGATGAAACATCATGCACTAGCTTGTATAAAGCACCCAATTTTTCATAATTGAAGATATCGTAAGCCATTGCAGGAACATGTTTAGTAGCTTCTTCAAGTTCGGCAATAGTTCTTTGGGTAATTCTAGCAGCAGATGCCTTAGACATCGCTTGAATAGTGATTGACTTATCAGCTAAGGCGATCATGCGGTTAGATTGCAAACCATGAGCTAAGAAACCACCTGAAACAGCATCCCCAGGAATAAAGTCAATTACTGGGTGGCCAGCTTGACGAGCCTTAGCATAAGCAGCAGCACTAGAAGCTAATCCAATGTGAATTCCAATTAATTCTTCTTTGTAACCATAAGCCTGACTTGGTACATCTACAATCAAAATGATTGGACGCTTAACCTCTTTATCCTTGTCTTCTTCAACAATCTTATTAACGATCTTAGAGATGACAAATCCTTCTTGCAAGCCCACTTCACCATTACGTACGCGTGGGAAGCGATTATTCTTGTCTGGCACGATAGCAATATATTCTTTGCCATCAACTTCAGCTGCTAAAACTGTTGGATATTCTGACTTAGCATTTTTAATGCCAGTTAATTTTTCAAACCATAAACGACCGCGGCTCTTATCACCTGGTGTATCGCTAGATACAGCACTTGGAATTTCATGCTTTTCAGCTTTTGTTTCGTTGAAAATCTTGCGATATTCTTCAGTAGTTAATGGCTTTGAAAAATCGATCTTATCAAGCAAAGTTAAATAGAAATCAGCCTTATCAGTTCTGTGAGCATCCTTCTTTTGATCGATTGCTTCAGAAATCGCATTCTTAATAGTTTCAACATCATCTTCAACTAATTCATCAGCAATGCCAGTCTTAACTCTTTGACGAGTACCCAAAGTATTCCAAATTAAGTCCTTATCGCTAGAGTCAAATTCACGTACGCCTGCTTCTTGTTCGATAACTTCCGGTCCGTTCAAGGCAACTCTAGCCTTCTTGGTAGTAATTAGGTATGACAAAACGGCACTAGTGATTGACATACCACCAAAACTACCAACTCTACCCGGCACCAAACCAATTACAGGAACATATTTCTTCAACGCGATAACTGAATTTTGAATTTCAGAAATTGACAAAAGGCCATAATTTGCTTCTTGAAGACGTACACCACCAGTATCCAAAATAATGATTGGATAGATAGTCTTACCATTCTTATTGTCATCTAAGGCTTCTTCTAAAGCAGCAACGATCTTGGCACCGGAAACTTCACCAATACCACCACCTTGGAATTTACCTTCAATGGAAATCACGACAACATTTTTGCCATTCAAGGTACCTTTAACTAAGATAACCCCATCATCACTTTCGGGCACAATCTTCTGTGGCTCAAGGTGAGGCGAAATCATATCATATTCTGGACCAACTAATTCGCGACCAGAGTTTTCATCAACTAATGCAAATGCACGCTGACGACCATTTAATTCAACAAAACTATTTTTCATCTTTCAAAGCCTCCATTGCTTGAGTCAAACGCAAGTTAACAACACCAGGGGTTGCACCAAAATCGTGAACAATAAACTTACCGTTTAATGGATAACGAGCAAAGAAACGATCGAGCACATTTTGCCAAACTTTTTCAAAGCCATCGCTACCAGTAGTGATATCTAATGTTGTCTTTTCCCCATCTGCTGGGTAAACCAAGATTTCTAAGTCACCGGAGGCTACCACACCAACGTGGGCAAATTTCTTTACGGGTGTAGAATTTTGATATTCAAAGTGTAATTTTTCCATTATTCTTTCCTCCTCAATTATGACCAAGATCTAAATTTTGCAGGTGGATTATAAAGGCCATGGGACCATTCAACAATATCATCCATAGTTTGAGCTGCAAGAAGTGAACGCTTAGCATCTTCACGGCGTACGCCTAAGTCTTCTGGCAATGCGACAATGCCCTTTTCACGCAGCTTCTTTACTTCTTCTGGATTTGAACGTAAACCAACAGGAGTTACACCAGCAATTGCTTCAATTGCGGCTTTTCTTTCTTCCATGCTGTCGGTCTTGTAAAGATATGCGATACCTTCTTCAGTGACGATATGCGTGGTATCTTCTGAATAAATCATGATTGGCACGTTAGCCAACTTAGCTTCTTTTCTAACTTCTTCAGCATCCAAGTGATCAACAAAGACTGGCTTCTTATTTGCACCAAAGGTTTCAACCATTTGAACAACCAATTTTTGACCCTTAGCCAATGGATCATCATCTGGCTTTAAGCTTTGCCAAGCTGGAGTTGAGTGACGACGACCAGTTGGGTTAGAACCCATGTTAGGTGCACCACCAAAGCCTGACAAACGACCATTAGTAACAGTTGAAGAGTTACCCCATTGGTCAATTTGCAAAGTAGAACCAACGAACATATCAAGTGCATATTGACCAGCAACCTGACCTAAAGCACGATTAGAACGCATGGTACCATCTTTACCAACAAAGAAAATGTCTGGACGAGCGGCAATATATTTTTCCATCCCGACTTCGCCACCAAATGAGTGGATTGATTGAACCCAACCACTTTCAATTGCTGGAATTAAAGTTGGAGTTGGATTCAATTCCCAATTGCGGCAGATCTTGCCCTTGAGTCCTAATTGTTCACCATATGTTGGCAATAGAAGTTCGATTGCAGAAGTGTTAAAGCCAACACCGTGATTTAAGGTTTGAACATGATGCTTAGCATAGATTCCTTTAATTGCCATCATCCCCATCAAAATTTGTAATTCGGTGATTGCTTGTGGATCACGAGTAAACAAAGGCTCCAATTGATATGGCTTATCAGCTGGAATAATGACATCGACCCAGTCGCTAGGAATATCAACACGTGGTAATTTATCAACAACTTCGTTTGCTTGCACGATCACGATTCCATCATGAAAGGCTGCGGCTTCCACAATTGTTGGGGTTTCTTCAGTGTTAAAACCAGTGTAAAGGTTACCTTCACGGTCAACTTTATCCGCGGCAACCAAGACAACATTCGGAATCAAATCAATAAATAAACGACCAAATAATTCAAGATAAGTATGAATATCACCAACCGTCATTGTGCCGTCAGCAATCATTTGCGATACACGTGTACTTTGTGGGCCGGCAAATGAAAAGTCCATCTTTGAGGCAATACCTAAGTCAAAAATATCAAGGTGTTCTGGACATGAAATACTAGACATAATCATGTGTAAATCATGAACACGTTCAGGATCCACTTTAGTTAAAGCTTCTGATAAAAATGATGCTTGCTTTTGATTATCCCCTTCAAGCACCACCTTGTCGCCTGGCTTAATTAAAGTATTCAACACTTCAACGACATCTTCGGTTTTAGCAAATTTACCATTAAATAATGAACTGGCGCTTGCTAAACGTGCATTTTTCGCATCTCGATGAGTATGCCAATTCTTTTCTTCTGTCATTCTTTTTTCTCCCATTTGTTAAATAAATAGTCCGCATCATCAATCGACATTGCCGATAACGTAACCATATGTAATTGATCCGTCTTTGCTTTTAGTAGTTTGGTAAAAGCTGTTCCAGGTGAAAATTCGGAGCTAACATCAGGTTGATATTCAAGAGCAACCTGCATCATCGTTTCCCAAAGTACTGGGTAAATTACGTTGTTTCCTAAATCATATTTGATATCTTTTAAGCTCCTTACTGCGTGACCATTGTAATTAGCTAAATATATGCAACTAGGTTGATGCAAATTAAGCTGAGCAATAAAAGTATTCAGCTGATCGGCTGTCTTCTGCATTAGCGGCGAATGCGATGGGTTAGGCACATGCAGCAATTTTGCTTTTGATGCACCATTTTCTTTAGCCAATGCTAGAACTTGCTTAATCGCAATGAGTTTCCCAGAAATAGTATTCTGCATTTCTGAGTTTTGATTAGAAATATAAACTGGATTGGTATCTGAATGAACTTCAGCAACTAACTTTTTTACTTCTGGACGGCTCAAGCCAACTACAACACCCATGCCGTAGCCTTCTGGATAACATTCCTGCATCAACTTAGCTCTAAGAGTTACTAACTTGAAAATATCTTCTTTATTTATGACACCAGCTGCATAAGCTGCCGCAAATATGCCTAAAGAATGTCCTGCAACTAAAGTCGGCTGCCAGCCTAACTTTTTCAATTGATCGACTTGATCAATCTGCAAAAGCAAAATACTTAGCTGAATTTGAACTGAATCTTGATAGCCCTCAGCAGTATCCAGTAGCTTGACATTGGTCCATTTTTCTACCTGCTCTTTCAGTTGAGGATCGACTTGGTCAAGCATGCCCGGATTTTGACCACCTTGACCCGGAAATAACCATAAGTTTCGCAAAATAATCACCTCTTTGGATCTCACATTTTTTAGTTTAAAACGTTTGAATGACAATTTATAATATCTAAATAGAATAATACTTAACCAAATAGTTATGAATTGAGTGAGTAAAATGAATCTAACTACATTAAAATACTTTATTTCGGTAGCTTCCCTTGGATCAATCACCGAAGCTGCAAAGGAAGCCTATGTCAGTCAATCTGCCGTCAGCAAAACTATTAAACAATTAGAGGACGAAATCGGTGTGAAATTATTTGATCGTGAAGGCAGAACGATCAAGCTAAATCAACAAGGAAAATTGTTTTATTCTTATGTTTCCGACAGTTTAAATTTGCTTGATCGCGGGATTAAAGCAGTGCAAGGTTCTAAAAATATCGATCAAAGCCCTTTGAATGTCTTATTTACTGTTGCTTCGCCTTTAATTTCTAAAATAATTTTGTGCATGCAGGAAGTTTTACCCAATATCAGCTTGAATATTCATCAGAAAAATAGTTTTGCCAAAGATCTAGAACAATTTGACTTTATTATTTCTACTGCCAAGATCCCCAACTTTAATAGCATCCCCATCACCACTGAAGAATTGCTGATCGGTGCCAAAAAAGGCATTCTTCCTAACAAGGATTTCATTGAACTAAAAGATTTTGAAAAATATATCTTTGTCGGTCTTGATAAAGAAACCGAGCTTCAACAAACTATCGATCAATTTTTAATGGCTCACAAAATCAAACTAAATTATCAATATCAATCTGATGAACCAGCGACGGTGCGGCAGTTAATTGCAAGCGGAATTGGGATCGGTTTTATCCCAGCTATTAGTTGGCAGGACTTTGAAACTCAAAATATCACTAAGGCTCATATTTATCCAGAAGCTCCTCAACGCACGATTTATTTAAATTCGCCTCATCATAATTTAACTGATACCCAGCGGTTGTTTAGCAATGAAATTGCCAATGTTTTCTTGCAAGAAATAGATGCTGCAACAAAATAATTATGAATTTAAACCGTTGCTTTTTTTAAAAAATACCGTTAAATTAAACTTGAACTTCTTTTGGATCTCACAATTCAAAAGAAAAGAGAGATTTTTATGAAAAAATATCAGTTTAACAGCTCTAGTGCAGCTGATATTGGTGATTATTTGAAAGTTTTCGCCTGTACGGCTGTGATATCGCAGCCAATTATGTCGATGATCATGGGTACCGGGCAGCCCACTCATGTGCAGGACGTTTTTGGCGTTTTTTATAATTTAGTGAAATATACGGCACCGGCCTTTATCTTTGGTATTTTGTACACTACCATTCGGACTAATGATGAAAAAGGCAGTTTCTCATATGCCAAACATATGCGAGCTAACTGGTCTAATCTGTTTGTACCAACTATTTGGTGGACATTGATTTACCTTTTTGGGATGCCATGGGTGCAACAAGTCAATCATTTTAATAGCATCGGTTCATTTTGCTGGCAATTTATTAATGGTAATGCGGCACCACACCTTTGGTACAACACGATGATGTTGCAATTCATTATCTTAATGCCACTTTTTTGGGCACTAAGCCGCTTTGTCGGTCATAACTTAACACGCGGAATTTGGGTTGCAATCATTACTTTTGTGCTATACTTCGCCTGGCTGTGGTTATATGACTACTACGTTTTCCACGGCGTGCATGAACATGATTGGTATCTGCTTGATCGCGTGTTCATTTCATTCTTTATCTATGGTGTGTACGGGATGTTAGCTTGGCAACTGCGAGGTTATTACAACCAGCTAGTCACTAAGTTATGGTGGCTGATCTCAATTTCGTTCATCGGTTGCTTCATTTGGACTAACATCGAATTACAAAAATTTGGTCATCCCATCAACTTTAACAATGCACCATACTACAAGCCATCAATGACCTTGTACTGTTTAGCAGTTATTGCACTAATCTCTGCATTTTGTTTGCACCAAGTTAGAAAAAATTCACGGGCTAGTTTAAACGTCTTTCACTTTTTAGCTACTTATGCTTATCGAGCATACTTATCCAATGGCTTTTGGAATCAACTAGTCTGGCGCGGACTTAACATGCAATATCACGCAATCTATCATCCAATCTTGACTTTGTTTGGCACCTGGATTTTAACGTGGATCCTGTCTTTCACTTCCGCATATTGCTTGCATGTCTGGTGGATGAAAGCAAAAAGTTTAATTTTAAGATAAAAAAGAAGTTACTCACGCGGAGTAACCTCTTTTGCTTTATTCTTCAATTCCATATAATTCTGCAGCTTCCAGCAAAAAATCTTTCATGAATGGTAATGAAAATGTGACCTTACCATATCCTGCATCTACGATTACTTGACTGTCCATCAATCTTTGGCGATATTGAGAAATATAATTGGAACTCTTTTTCATTTGTTCACGAATATAACTTATTTCCACAATATTCTTAGGGCAATTAGCCATAATAAATAAGAATTTCCTATCTGTTGGCGACAATTCAGATAGTATCTTAGTATAAGCATTACGAAAAAGATCATTTTTAAATAATGGGATAGATTTCTCCACACTTTCTTCCGTAACCTTATTATCAGAATTTTGCCAGACATAATATCCCAGATCTTGAAATGCATAAGCATATCCCTTAGTCAGTTTGGTTATTTTCATTAGAGTATTATTATCGATTTCTTTGTTTCCTCTCTCAAAGGCTTTTTGATAGCGATATTTAATGTCAAAAAGATCAAGCGGACCTAATGGCACGCGCCCACTTCTCAGAAGAAAAGTTAAGACATCATTATTTTGCAGTTCAGAAACATTTTTAGGTACCCCCGTCATCATAATATTAATAGGGTACTCCTTTAGCACCATTATCTGATAAATAGAAGCCAAATTAACAATTTCAGGAGTTTCTTTAACTTCATCTATTGCAATCAATAGAGATTGATCATGCTTTTTTAATACTTTTAACATTTCTTCTAATAAAACTTGATAAGTAGACTGAGGATTAGAAACATGCACTTCAAGTTCAAAACCAAATGCTGAGAACTTCACCCCATCAATCCTATCTAGTGCTTTTTTAATTGTATTATTAGCTTCCTGATAAATACTCTGAATTAAGGTGGCAAGCAAATCATTAGTCATAGCTAAATAGATAACGAGCCAATTATTCTTCTGTTCTAATGTGGAGGTTATATCAGCTAACAAAGAAGTTTTTCCTACGCCACGCATCCCATAAATCATTGAAGTTTGATAAGGACCTGTTCCACTTTCAAGTGATTGGACTATATCTTCTACTATTTTCTGTCGCCCTAAATATATTTTTGGTACCTTACCAAAGTTAGGATCAAAAGGATTATTCATGTTAATCATTATTTTAATCCACCTACTTTTATATCTTTTTAGTTCTCGAAATTTATTTTATATCTCTTTAGATCTTCTGTCTATTTTTAGATCTCTTTAGATCTTATAAAATTTCTTTTAAGATAAAAAAGAAGCTACTCATGCGGAGTAACTTCTTTTATTTAAATCTTGGGTTTTTATAATTTTATTTAAAATTTACGGTAATTAAGCTTTCTTAGCATTCTTTTGTTCTTCAGCAACAGCCTTATTATCAGCAATCTTGAAGAATGGGAACCAAATCAAAGTACTTAAGACTACTACAACCATAGCGATGATAAAGAATGGAATACCACCTGAGAAGAATGCTTGAACAACACCAGGCATAGTCCATGGTAATTGAATAAATGGGTTAACAGTAGCATGGAACAAATCAATCAATCCCCAACTTACCAAACCATTAATGATAGGTTCAAACAGCATTGGTAAGAAGAAAACGGGGTTTAACATAATTGGCATCCCGAATACCAATGGTTCATTAATATTGAACAATGCTGGTACTCCGGCCAATTTTAACATTTGTTTGTAGCGATCAGATTTTGCTCTAAACATAGAAATAATTAAACCGATTGTAGCACCCTGACCACCAAAAGCACTGTTTAAAATGACAGAAAGCATTGCCATGGTGACGTATGGCATTGGTTGACCAGCCTTAAATGCATTCTGGTTAACAATACCGTTAGCAATGATAATTGGCATTACAATACCATAAACCATGTTAGGGTGAATACCAAAGAACCATAAAATATTAGCCAAGGTGTAAATAGCAATAATACTAATTGGAGAAGCAGTAAATGTCTGAAGTGGTGTTTGAACCAATTTAGTAACACAATCAAAGATGTTACCAAATGTAGTATAACTAAATGCTCCTCTAATTAAAGTCATTAATACCAAAATAATTCCGGCAATTAATGATGGCTGAAGTGAAGCTGAAACATTAGGTGGAACACTGTCAGGCAATTTAATTACGATATTCTTTTTATTGAGGAATACGTAAAGCATCCCGACAACCCAACCAACAAGAATAGCAACAACCATACCAGATGAACCAAGGTAATTGGTACCAAATGCTGTCACTTGAGTCAACTTAGCGTGCGTCCCAAATGCTCTAGCCATATAATCTTGTGGAGCTAAAATCATAAAACTTGATGCGGCAAGCAATCCTGCTGGCAATGGATTATATTTACATTTTTCTGCGTAAACATAAGCAAAGTTAAATACAACAAAGAGTGACAATACATTCATAGTTGCATTTTGTGCAGCGTTAAATTGTGTTGCCCAACCTATTTTTTGTAAAAAGTTAGTCCAAGCTGGAATTGGGAAATTACCAATTAACAGAACGAAGGCACCACCCAAAGTAATTGGAGTTACTTTCATGAAAGCATCTGCTAAAGATGAGAAGAACAAATTGTTTCCCATCCATTTAGCTATTGGTGCTAAAAACTTATCTAGAAATTTTTGTAGATTATTCACGATCTTTTCTCCTTTTTCATCTCATCTCGCTTTCTATTCTATGTAAGCGCTTGTAATAGTGCAATAGTTTTAGCCTTATCTGGTAAAAATCTATACTTTTAGGTTTCTGTTCTTTTATTCGAACACTGTGTTCTTTATAATTGAATTATAAATTTATTCGTTGGGAGGAAAAGAATGGCTATTTTTGATTTTAATAATCTTTCATCCTTATCAGATGTAGAACTCTCCGTTTACCGTTTTGTTGTTAATAATCCCGAAAAAGTAGCGTATATGCGTGTACGTGATATTGCCAAAAAGACGCATGTGGCTAATTCCTCAGTAATGCGTTTTGTTCATAAAATAGGCTTTGCAAGCTTTCCTGAATTCAAAGCCTATTTAAAAAATATCAATCAAACCGTTGCACCTCAAAAAGCATTAACATTTATTGATCAACAAAATTTTCCTAATGATATTGAAAACAAATTGCGAGTCGTTGCTGATCAACTTTATCAATCTGATAATATTCCTATCATGGGAACTGGCAATTCTGCCTCCACCGCCGTCTATGCTGCAAGAATGCTAGCATTATTAGGATTCAACGCATTTCCTATTACCGATCCTTTTTATCCATTAAATAGACAACTAGAAAATACCAGTAACAATACCATTATTTGCTTTTCGGTCTCAGGTGAAACTACCGAATTAATCGAACAACTTAATTACTGTACTAAACGTTCTGATAATCAAGTAGTAGCTATCACCAGTAATCCAACTAGTACTATTGCAAACATCAGTAAATATGTGCTTAATTATCAAGAACATAAGCAACGATTATTTAAATATTGTGATCTTTCTTCACAAATTCCGGCAATGTATATAGTTGAAGGACTAGTTGAAATATTAATTGGAAAGAATCGAGATCTAATTAAGCAAAAACAAGATCAGGAAAAAGAACGTGAATAAAAGGCCCAGCTTTTGCTGAGCCTTTTACTTTATGCTTTCTATATTAATCAAAATTACCATGATTTAGCTTAATGTATTGATCAATTTTTCGAAGATTTTAATTATTAAACAAAGCAAAATAAAAAAGTTCAGCTTTCACTGAACTTACAAATCATAAACTATCCATCCATTGATCTAAATCTTTTAAACTACCAATTTTAGCAATGGTATGATTTTCTACCTCTTTTTTGCCTTGCAATGCTTCCACAGTATCTAAAAATTTTAAACTTTTATCATTTTTTAAAAGTCATAATTTTAACCTTTTAATATTTACTTTTCTTCTTCGGTACAAATACTAGTGCAAGGACTAAATTAACAATTATCAGCACAAGCAGCACCATAAACGTCCACTTAGAACCTATTGCCGTGCCATTACCTACATTATTATTTTGTGCAATCGCAATCAAAGTCCCAGCTAATGCAGTTCCCAGTGCTCCAGAAAACTGCTGCAAAGTATTAAAGATCGCATTACCTTGGGCATGGTTGGCTTTGCTCAAAGTAATCAATCCACTGGTCATCAGACTGCCAAAACACATCCCATAACCGCCATAATAAAGAACATACAATAATACAATGGCAATACTGCTGAGTGGTGCTAATTTATTTATCAAAATCAAACTAGTTAGACTGGCAATTACGCCAATAATGATCGGCAAACGCGCACCTTTTTTATCGAGCAGCTTTCCTGCTAAGGCTGCCATTAATGCGTTAATCACTGCACCAGGAAATGTAATCCAACCAGCTAGTGAAACTGAACCATTATTAACGGCCTGCACATAAATTGGAAAGATGAAGCCTAAGGCCAAAGTCGCAATTTTAGCAAAACAATAGGCAATTAGTTGCATGCTAAAACGCAAATTTTTAAATAATTTAGGACTAATCAAGGCTTCCTTATCGGACCAAGATATTTTTAGCCAAATTAATAAGCTGATGATTCCTAAAACTAAAAAGACTAAAACTGGAACTGACAGGAATGAATATTTGGCAATTCGAGTAAAGCCTAGCATTAAGCAAACTAAAGCAACGGCAAGAGACAGCCACTGACCGTACTTGATCTTCACTTTTTGCAAAGGATTGATTTGCCCGATTGAATACATCCCTATTAGCAGGCTAATAATAATCAGAAAAAGTGAAATGATGAAAATCCAACGCCAATTAAGTGCATCAGTTACGATACCACCGAACACCGGCCCAAAGGCCACGGCACAAGCGGTAATCATCGTCCCGATCCCCATCATGAAGCCGAGTTTTTCTTTAGGTACTTCAGCTAAGATAATGTTGTACATCAGCGGCAAGCCTATACCGGTACCGATTCCTTGCAAGGCTCGACCCACTAACAAAAGATCAAACCATGGAGTAACGATATCAATCAGCAAACCCACTATAAATAACGAAACTCCTAGAATAAAAATACTTTTAGTAGGAATTCGCAATCTAATCTGAGAACTAATCGGTACAATCGTCGCAATCACTAGCAACACCAAGGTGTTAACCCATTGAACTTGATCGGTAGTAATCGCAAAATCTCTGGTCAAGATTGGAAAAGTAACTGTCGTTGCCGTTTCGTCAAGGATTCCCAAAAACGAGAGCATCCCTGCGGATAAAATCGCCATCACCAAACGTGGCGTAACTTTTTTAGTCATTGTTCATCTTCTTTTCTTTAACAGGCAAGCGAATAATCGTTTTTAAATTTTCCACCTTCGTGCGCTGAGGATTTGATAAGTAAATTTCATGACGACGCCGCTTATCCGAAAAATCTAATTTCAAATTATTTTCAGTAATAAATTGATGCATCTTGTCGATTGTAGCTGGCTCATCATCATAACTGCCATGATGCATGATTTGCACGCATTTTCCTTCAGTCAAAGTAAGTAATTTAACTGGTGAAAAATCCAACCCCTTCTTAACTGCAGCTTCTTTTTTAGTCCAAGTCAAAACATCATCTGTCACAAAATCAGGCATCCGAATGCAGGAAATAAAATTGAATCTTTCTTTGTGAGCATAATCAATGCCTTTAACGCCATCTTGCCACCAAAATCCTTCAAGCGGTGGAACCACGAAGTCGAAATAATCTTTAATCTGATGTGAGCCTTTTTTACTCATTTTAATTGTATAGGCTAGACTATACAACAATTGTAGATCCTGCTTGTATTCTCCGCCCTCTTGATTGGGATCGCCTAACAGCTAGATATTGCATCTGCGGAACATCAACCAATTCAGGCTTCTTGCCCGAACGATAGAATTGTTTTTCTTCTTTTTTAAAATCGTAAGCCATATTCTGCCTCTATAGTTGATGAAATTTAACTGTCTTATTCTTAAGTGAAATTTTCTTCACTTCAAAGCCATAATCAGGCAGTTCTTTCTTATAACGTAAAAATGAATGATCGATTGGTAGACCTGCTGCTTTTTAAACCTCATCAAATGAGAGCTAAAAGTCGCCAGTTTTGTTGTTTTTAATATATTGCCATAATTGATCGTATTTACTCATATCTATATCTTCACTTTCTTTAAGCTAAATGTTCTAAATTATATTTTTCCACAAACTCTGCAAAAAATGGCAGTGCCAGTTGAACTACTCCTCTTTCAGGTGAAGTAATCAACTGATCATCTAGCAAGCGTGCACGATATACTGAAATATAGTTAATCGGTTTATGCAAAATATCTTGCAATTGCTTTGTTGTCACCCGATTGGTTCCAGCTTTAATCATCGCATTAATAAAGTCACGATCGGTTTTAGAAATGTCCATATACATTCTTTCATAAGCATTTCTGAATAAATCTTTTTTAGTGGCCTCTATTGTCTGCTTTAAAACCTCCTCATCTAGCTGCAAAGACTCTTGACTAAAACGCCAGGCATAGTAACCAATAGTTTGAAAAGCATAAGCGTAACCTTTTACCGCACGACTCATTTCATCTAATACCATGAAGTCAATTTCACGTTTACCTTTAGTAAATGCCTTCTCATAGCTAGCGGTTATTGTTTCCTCATCTAACGGAGATAAGTAAATCCGATTGCTACGCAATAAAAAAGTAAGAGTATTATCATTCTGTACTTCAGAAATTCTGCTTGGTAATCCTGTCATTAATAATGAAATATCATATTCATCACCAATTAAAGTTTGATATTCTGATCCAAAGGCTCGCACATCATCACTAATTTCAATTTCATCAATGCCAATCAAAATAGATTTGCCTTGCTTTTTTAAGCGACTCAATAAAATAGAAATATATTCATCATAATCAATTTGCTGAGATTCTTGTAATGCTTGCCAGGTAATACCATTGCCCATAATATTTAAGCTTTTAACATTCTTTAATAAATCAACTAATGAAATCCCTGCTGCTCGTTGAAGACCATGCATTAATTGGAATAATAGATTACCTTGCCCATTGTTTAAACGAATGAATATCCAATTGTCTAATTTCTCTAAAGACCTTTGAACATTTAAAAGAAAAACAGTTTTTCCCGATCCTCTCGTTCCATACACCAAAGACGTTTGATATTTAGCATCATGTGTTTGCAGTCCTGTCAAATAATCGGTTAATGCTTCTTGTTGATCAATGATAATTTTAGGAAAACGTCCAAAACTAGGCATAAACGGATTTAACATTTTTTCTTCCATAAGATTCCTTTTTATAGATTTTTTATAATCAAAATTTACGTTTTATAGAGTTTTTATAATTATTATCTTTTATTTTATACTTCTTTTATAATTAACTCAATTTCTCACTCTGGCCAAAACAGATCATTTAAAGTCTTATCTAGTGCCTGACAAATTTTAATACACAAATTAACCGATGGATTGTAATTACCTTTTTCAATCGCCGAGATTGTCTGTCTTGAAACATCAACTTTCTTAGCTAATTGTTCCTGTGACCCATCCTTATCAGCTACCAATCAAAAAAGCCCGAAATTTGTAGTGCGGTACAATTTCGGGCTTTTTTTATTAAGCTTTTTTCTTATTAACCAAACAATAAACGAAAGAAACAATCGCTTCAGCTAGCATTGTTCCTGCCATCCAGTACATTGCCGGCATCATTTTTCCGCTAAAGGTAAAATACGCGGTAATTAGGTAACAAATTAACCACAAAATCTTCAAAAAAATACTTTGCATTAAATTCACCTTAAGCTTTTTCTATCTTACCTGCAGCAATTGGCAAAGTTGTATGCGCATCATAGCTCATTACGCAACCACCAACGGTGTCAGGCAATTCAAGATCCTTTGGTACACCATGTACATAAACTACACGTTTATCTAATTGAAGATCTTCAGTGTCAAAGGCATCCTTGAACTTAGCTTGTAATTTTTCCAATGGAATATCAATTTCGTATTCGTAATGACCGTTTTCGTCTGCAACAGGATAACCATCGTGAGGGATGTTCATGTCTTGTGGCGCATCATCTAATGGCACCATGGTTGTACCTGATACTTCTTCAGTTTCTGGTAAATCAATGAAACCATCATGATTTTTATCCTGAGCCATAGTTGGAACATGAGCTTCCTTACCATCAGGAAAGCCGTGGAAGTGTTCCCAGTGTTCAATATTCTTAGGAGTATCGAACATTTCTACTTTGACATGAAGCTTGTCGCCATCTTCAGTAAATTCAGCGGTGCCATGAGCTTCGCAACCGATCTTATCTGCATTTAATGGGGTAATGTGTGCAATATATTTTTTCATCTTAATAATTCCTCTCTATACTATGATGTTTTCAAATTCATCATACAATCTTTGAGTAATAATTTGTTGTCTCAACACTTATCGTAATTAATTATAATAAGAAGCTATTATGATAAAATTGATTTAAATCAAGAATTTTAGAAAAGAGGATTTTTATGACAAAATATTCACCAATTGCTTGCTTAAGCAAAGCAGCCCTTTTTACTGATTTACCAATTGAATTAAAAGAAAAACTAGTAACCGTCTCCGAACACCAACAAAAATTTCCTAAAGGAAGTATCATTAGGCAACCTGACGACGGCAAAGATGGCATGATTGTCATCGATCAGGGAAAAGCAAAAGTCTACAATCTATCAAAAGATGGTAAAGAAGTTGTGCTAGGTATACTCCAAAAAGGTGATATCGAAGGCCAGCAACATTTATTCAAACAAAGCGAAAGTGAAAATTTTGTTGAAGCTGTGGAGGACACCTGGGTATGCTCAATTAATCGTGTTGATTTTCAAAACCTTTTGCAAAAAACACCGGATTTATCATTGAAGCTTTTAAATAATTTTGGTGAAAAATTAGTGGCAATTGAACACAATTCAGTGCTTAGAAATACTTTAGATGCCAAAGAACGGATATTGGCTTACCTAAATGACTTGGCCAATGAACAAGGTAAAAATGAAGTCAAATTAGAACTGAAGAAAAAGGACTTAGCCAGCTATTTGGGAATTACGCCGGAGACATTTAGCCGTAAGTTAAAAGAACTAGAAAAAGATGGCAAAATTGAAGTACATGGACGCTGGATTAAGATGGAAAGATGAATTATGTAAAAAATAAAGCCCAGCAGATGCTGAGCTTATTTATTTTATTGCAAACCAAAAATTAATAGATTAGTCCCACCCACGTTCATTGAACCATCTTTTTTTAATTGTTTCAATGAACGTAAAACAAACTTTCTTTGATTACCATGCAACTTCTTAGCAGCCTTCATAGCAGCATTAAAGTCACGCTTGTTGTTTGCTTTCTTAAGACTAGTATTCAATCTATTAGCAATTCTCATAAGTGGCTTTTTCACATTCTTCATTGCTTTACTATTTAAGTAATAGTATTGCAAACCAGATTGAGTAGTCCAACTAGAATATTTCTTATCCTTAGAAGCAACCAAATATACTGGTGCACCAGCACCGCGGCCCTTAACGTTAAGAACTTTTTCTATTCTAAACTTAACTTTTTGAACCTTTTTAGGGCTAATGGTTTTTGCTTTCTTCGAAGGCGTGATATTTTTAACTAATTTCTTATAGTTGGACTTACCAACATAAATCTTTGACGCATCTTTATCATTAAGAATGCGCATGATATAGCCTTCCTTAGTAAAGCTAGCCTTGTTTTTGACAGCTGCAACAGGAGCGGAACTAGTAGATGCGGCATTTACTGACTTAGGGAAACTGTCAAATTTTTTGTGTAAATAGATTTGACAGTTTCGTTCAAGTAGGCCTAAAATCAAATTAGTCATCTTAATTTATAATTTTCCACGTCTCCATTTTTATATAAATTTCTCCACTTACATTGTTACAAACTATGGATATAATATCATTTTTACCTTTCTGCGCCTAAATTCATCAAATTCACACTATTTTGACATCATATTTACAAAAAAAATAAAGCTCAACAAAGGTTGAGCCATGCTTTGATCAATAATTAAGATATTCCACTTCTAATTATAAGCTAAAAATCAGATAAACATACATATTAGTTAATTACAATTAAATCTCACTTCTCACTCACATAAACCTGATGACTTCGTGGAAACTCACGCTTAAAAGCCGCAGTGAAAGCATGCTTTGCTACATTATCAGCAATCGCAAATGTATTAACAGAATTCTCATATCCCTGCTCAGTTAATTTCATTTGCTCACCATCAACTTCAACTGTTAATGAACGATCTTTCTTCTTAGTAAGCAACACCACACGTTTTGATTCTTTGCTTTTCAATAGCTGTTTTATTAATGACTTTACTTGTTTAACTAGTATCTCACGCATAATTTCCACCCAGCAACACTTTTGCTCTTCTTAAAACCGGTAACTCTCTGTCCGCAATTAATTTACCAATTTTAGTTTCCGCACATTTTTGATATTCTTTTTCAGCATCCCGATAACTCAACCTTAAAGTCGACAAATGAAAATCTTCTATTTCATCCTTAGTTAAATGTTTTTCACCAAAAGAAGTGACTTTGCAAAGATAATAATTATTAATATTATGGCGATGAATCAAATTATAGTAGTCACTAACTATACCGATTTTATGCATAATCTCAACTTCAGCACCTAATTCTTCTTTAAGCTCTCGCTTTAGCGCTGTTTCTAAATCTTCACCAGCTTCAACGCCACCACCTGAAGTTTCAATTAGCGTTGCCTTACCAAAGTCGTCATCACGTTTAGCTCTAACAAAATAATAATTTTCCTGGTCATCAAACACGATAGCTCGCACTATTTTACGATCATGATCAATATATTCTAATGGCCATTCAGTGTCTTTCAATTGGAGGTTTAATTCTTTCATAACTTTTTCTTTCTAGAAAAAAATAAAACTCAGCCAAAGCTGAGTTTTATTTTAATTGATAATCAATGATTATTCTTCGTTCAATGATGAACGGTCGAATGAAGCATCCTTAAGTTCGTCATCGATAGTCTTAGTACCCATCCAAGAAATCATTTCCTTCATCTTGGCAGTAATTGCTTCTGCACCTGGCAATAACAACTTACGTGGGTCATAACCCTTAGCCTTCTTGTCAAGGTCCTTCTTGTCTTCGATGTACTTACGAGTAGCTTCTTGGAATGCTAATTGGAATTCAGTGTTGATGTTGATCTTAGCAATACCAAGTTGGATAGCCTTCTTAACTTGGTCTTCAGGAATACCTGAACCACCGTGAAGTACAAGTGGAGTGTCAGGAACAGCTTCAGCAATTTCCTTAAGACGGTCGAAGTTCAAGCCCTTCCAGTCTGCTGGATAAACACCGTGGATGTTACCAATACCACAAGCAAGCTTGTCAACGCCAGCTGCAACGAACTTCTTAGCATCTTCAACAGAAGCTAATTCACCGCCGCCTTGGTTTTCACCAATCTTACCGATTTCAGCTTCAACTGAAATACCACGTTCATGAGCTAACTTGATGATTTCCTTAGTCTTAGCCAAGTTTTCATCAGTTGGAAGTGCGTGACCATCAAACATAACTGATGAGTAACCAAGAGCAATACATTCCTTAGCTGATTCAAAGTCACCGTGGTCCAAGTTCAAGATAACTGGAACTGAGATGTTCATTGAATCCATTTGGTCAGCTACCATGTCCTTAACGAACTTGTAACCACCCATGTACTTAGCAGCACCAGTTGATACTTGGATCAACAATGGAGTTCTAGTTTCTTCAGCAGCACGTAATTCTGCACGAGTCCATTCCAAGTTGTTAGTGTTGTAAGCACCTACAGCGTAATGGTTCTTACGAGCATCTTTAAAGATTTGATTACCGTTGTCAAAATAAGCCATTAAAAAATACCTCCTAAATATCTTACATGCATATTGTACCCTAATTCTGGAATTATGAACAATCTTTCACAAAATGTAAGCGTTATTTTTTAATTTTCATAATTTTTCAGTTACATTTCCTTAGGAGCATTGACACCCAAGAGTCTAAGTGCTTCAGTCAAAACGATTGAAGTAGCTTGAACTAAGGCAAGACGAGCACCAAGTTTATCATCTTTAGTTAAGATCTTCACGTTTGCATAGTACTTGTTAAATTTCTTAGCTAAATCAAGAGCAAACTTAGCAATTACAGATGGTTCGAACTTGTCAGCACTTCTTGCAATAATTCTTGGGAAGTCCGCTAAATCCTTAGCTACGGCAAATGCCCAGTCATCGTCTAAGGCAAAGTCTCCTTCGCTTGGCTTTTCACCCATTGCAGCGGCTTTACGCAAAACACTTTGTGCACGAGCATTAGTGTATTGAACATAAGGACCAGTATCACCTTCGAAACGGACAACTTCATCTAGGTCAAAGTCAAAGTTGTCTAAACGATCATTCTTCAAATCGTGGAAAATAACTGCGCCGACACCTACGTCATGAGCAACTTGATCCTTATCAGCCAAATCTGGGTTCTTTTCTTCAATTTGTTTCTTAGCAAGAGAAACGGCATCCTTTAATACTTGATCAAGGAAGACAACGTTACCCTTTCTAGTAGATAACTTCTTACCGCCTTGAGTAATCAAACCAAATGGAATGTGGTGAATTTCATCTGACCAGTCATACCCCATCTTCTTAAGAACAGTCTTCAATTCAACGAAGTGTTGTGCTTGTTCGTTACCAACCACATAGAGCATCTTAACGAAGTTGTATTCCTTCATTCTCCATTCAGCCGCAGCTAAATCACGTGTTAAGTAAATTGAAGTACCGTCGGACTTAACGATAATTGCTGGGTTTTCATCCGGGCCCATATCCACAACTTGAGCACCACGTGATTCATGAAGCAAACCTTTTTCCTTCAATTCATCGATTACTGGTTGCATCTTATCGTTGAAGAAAGCTTCACCGTTGTATGAATCAAAGCTTACGCCCAATTCCTTGTAGATGCGCTTGAAGTCTTCAAGAGAAACTTCACGGAACCATTTCCACAATTTAACTGCTTCTGGATCACCGTCTTCAAGCTTCTTGAACCATTCACGACCTTCATCATCAAGTTCAGGATTATCTTCAGCTTCTTTGTGGAAACGAACGTAGTAGTGGAAAAGATTCATAATTGGATCTTTCTTAACGTCTTCTTCATTACCCCAATGCTTATAAGCAGCAATCAACTTACCAAATTGAGTACCATAGTCACCAAGGTAGTTAATCTTAATTGGAGTGTAACCAACCTTTTCCATAGTCTTAGCAATTGAATTACCAATTACTGTTGAACGAAGGTGACCCATTGACATTGGCTTAGCAATGTTAGGTGAAGACATATCAATTGGTACATTACCTTCGCCTAATTTTTGATCACCGTAATGTTCTTTTTCAGATAAAACATCCTTCAAGGTTGAAGAAACAAGCTTTTCATGATCAATAGCAAAGTTTACGTAAGGTCCAACTGCTTTGATGCTAGCAAAATTGTCACTACTTAAGTTTTCTGCAATATCTTGTGCAATCATTGCAGGGTTCTTGTGCAAAGTCTTAGCCAAAATAAATGCTGGGAAAGCATAATCACCCATCTTAGCATTTTTTGGACGTTCAATTAAGGCTGCAATTTTTTCTTTTGGTAAATCAACTTGGCTAGCAACTAAGTCAACAACTTCATTCTTAAAGTCCATATTTTCCTCTTTTCTAAACAAAAAAGCCTCTTCCTATCCTAGATAGAAAGAGACGAGCATTAACCCGCGGTACCACTCAAATTGATACAAAGTATCCGCTTATTTAAAATCATTATTTATTCGGTTAGACACGCCTTCGTTATTCCTTAATACCCATCTTCCACCAACATAGGCTCGCTTAAAAAAGGAAATAATTACTACTTCTAACTTACTGGCAAAGATGATTATAGCAGGAAAGAATGGTGCTGGCTACTAATTTAAGTAAAAAACTATTCTTGTTCTGCTTCTAGCATCAACTTTTTTTAACTCAGCTTCACTAAAATCTTTGCCATAGTCTTTGATCAATTTAGACATAATCCAATCATCAGACTGATCAAGTTCGCGCACATTTTGAACGAATTTTTTTACACCTATTCTTTGAGCTTCCAGTTTACCTTCTAATTTTCCTTCTACTATGCCTTCTTCACGTCCTTCTTTACGGCCTTGTCGACGGCCTTCTTTTCTAGCTTCTGCCCTTTCATCAGTCAATAGTACGTCTAAGCTCATTTTGGCATCCCTCCACTCTGTACTTCTAATGTAATCTAAACGTTCCCGATCAATCTCCTTAATAAAATTGCTACTATCTTTAGTCAATCCATATTTAATATAATTCAAAAAATCTTTCAGTTCTGACGTAATCTTACCTTTATAGCCCCTGGCATTAATCGAAATCCAATGTGTTTTCGTATTAGCTTGCGAATCAGGATTATCTTTATCTAAAAGAAACGCACCTTCATAAATATATTTTCCTTCACCGAATGGATCAAATGGGTAAATGAAAATAATATACGTTTCCCCAATTTGATCAAGATCTTCGCCAGGCTTCAATGAATCCTGATCTGCTATGGATTGATAATAGCGAAATCTAGCGCCAGGCCCTTTTTGCTTGGTCGTTTGCATTTCCACATCAAAGATTTTTCCATCCTTGTTCTTTGCCCACAGATCCATGATGACATTCTTCTCTAGCAATTTCTTGTTTAACTGCTTCTGAGGTGTAACTTCGACTTCAGTTATCCCCAGATCTGGAAGAATACTCTGCAATAAATGCAAGCAATTCTCTGGTTTGCTAAAAACATGTCCAAAGATGGGATCACGAGTGATCGTTTATTCACTAACTAAAAAAGGCGCTCTCCAGTTAGAAAATTGGATAAAGCAACCTATCACAGAATTAGCTGTTAGTCATGATCTCTTTTCACTTAAATTATTTTTTATCAATGATCAAAATGATCCACGGATTGCGGAATTAATTGACGAAGAAAAAGCATTAATCAAATCACAATTGCAGCACCTATATGCACGCAAGAAATTACTATTCAGTGATCAAAAAAATATTAAAAAGAATTATGGTCATTATTTGATCTTAACGCGAGCTATCTCACGCAACGAAGGACAACTCGAATGGCTTAACTCACTATGAAAATAAGCGCTACTCAAAACTGAGTAACGCTTTTTCTGCATTAACGATCTTTAATTACAACCTTAGTGCCATCAGGAATATTGTCCATTAGCCACTTGGAATCTGGCACACTAAGTCGAATACAACCATGAGATCCCTGAGTTCTGCCCAATTTAGCAGCTTCCTTCATATTGTAGTTACCATCAGCTTTAGTTGGCACAGAGTGGAACAAGTAAACATTATCTGGACTCCAACTTGTCCAATTATTTGCCCCTTCATTTAATTTATAATTAAAGAAACTATCACCTCGGCCAGCTTGGATGGTATAAGTTCCTGTTGGAGTAAGTGACTTACCTTTTTTATAAATACCACCACTTGACAACATGGTATAGATTACCTTGCCTTTTCTAAGCAAATAGGTACGGTTACCTTCAAGTGATACTCTTAAAGTTAAATCTTTTTCAGTAGGACTAAGCTTAGGGTGCTTTTTAGTTTCACTCTTTCTATTCCAAGTCCCGGCTTTTCTAAGATCCTTTGGATCTTTATATGGACGCAAAATATCACTATCTACTTTAGAATTTTTCTTTTTAGTTTTATTCTTCTTTTGTTTAGCGACTTTTTGAGTAGAAACCGCTTCTTGAGAAACGTCAGACTTAGGTGCACAAGCCTTAGCTAAACCAATAATAGCTCCGAATGCGATTACAATACTAGCAACACCAATAACAATATTTTTCTTCATAAATATAGCAATCTTCTTTAATTAATAGTTTTAGTTTTATTGAAATATGCTACGCGTATTCATAGCATGATGTTAAAAAACATCCCTAATAATGGGGATGTCTTTTATGACTATATAAGATTTTAACATGTTTAGTCTAATTCGGAATATTTTTTCATTAATTTAGGCAATACTTTAGAAATTTTGGTTGGTCTAACTACATAATCATCTTTATTGATTAAATCACCGGCTAAAGAATGAATATAAACAGCTGCTAAAACTGTATCGACGCTTGGACCAAATTGTGCAACAAAACCACCGATGATTCCAGCCAAAGTGTCACCCATGCCGCCAGTAGCCATGCCAGGATTACCGATTGGATTAACAAAGAATTGACCTGTACCATCATAAACATGTGTATGATTAGATTTTAAAACCAGCATTGCATTACTATCCGGAATTAACTGATTAAGAGCATCTACATTAGCACTATCTGTTTGAAATGGGATACGAATTTGACTTAATCTTTGCCATTCCATTTGATGTGGCGTCAAAATCAAGTGCCCAGCATTAGCAGGCAATAATGTTTTGTCTTCACTAATTAAATCTAATGCACTAGCATCCAAAACCACGGTTTGACTTTCTGAAGTACATCTTCTTAGAATTACCAGAATTTGTTTAGCTAAATCACTCATCCCAAGTCCAGGACCGCAGACAACTACGTCCACCTTTTTGATTAAATCCGCTAACTTGCTATCGCGCCAGTCAATAAACATCGCTTCTGGCAAACGAGCATGCAAAGCAGATAAATTCATAGGATGTGTTGCAGTAGCTACTAACCCAGCACCAGCATTTATAGCACCTTCAGTAGACATAATAATTGCGCCGCCATAGTTGTCACTACCGCCAATTAAAAGCACGCGACCATATTTTCCTTTGTAGCTGTCACTTGCTCTTTTTTTGATAACTTTCTTTAAAATGTCTTCAGTTATTTCCGTCATTTTATCTGCCCCCGAAAAGCATCCGCCAAATTCTTACAAAGAAATTAACCTTACCATTTGCGGCAAGTGCCTTAGCTTTTACATTCATTCCATTAGGATTTGATAATGAAACAATCTTTTCATTGCCAGACTTAAATTGATAATTGCCTACTACTTGACCTTTAGTAATTGGTGCCTCAACTGTTTGCTTGTTTAACTTAGCTACTAAGGTTTTACCATCAGCAGGATCCCAAATTGTTGTCTTTTCTTTAAGACCCAAATTGGTAGTGGCATTATCTCCATCAGTTACCTTGATGTTTTTAGCACCAGCCATTTGACTACCTGCGTTAAAAGTTACTGGACGATACTTAGTAAAGACATAGTTCATTAACTTCTTAGTTTGCATAAAACGTGCAGGGTCAGTACCATCCTTGTGACGCGCACCCATGACTACAGTAATTAAACGTGCACCTGCATGATTGATAGTACCAATAAAGCAAGCACCTGCGGCATCAGTAGTACCCGTCTTTAAACCATCGACTGGATAAGCTTTATCATATTGTGAAAGGCCCTTGAGCATCCAGTTAAAGTTAGCCATCCTAGTAGTATGACCTTGGTCTTTGAAGTCTAAATGAGCTAATTTAGTAGTTTCTAATACTTCAGGAAAATCTTTGATTAAGTTTTGACCTACAATTGCCATGTCCTTAGCTGACATAGAATTTTCAGCATTTTTACTTACACCAGGATATGCATCCTTGCCTACATTGCCATTTGGCAAACCACAAGCAGTGTAAATTTTGGCATCTTTAATACCCCACTTCTTCACTTGTGCACGCATTTGATCGATAAATGCCTTTTGTGAACCAGCGATAGTTTGTCCTAAAAGCATGGCAGCACCATTAGCTGATTCGATCAAAGTTGCTTGATAAAGTTGCTTAATAGTATAAGAATGTCCCATCTTAAGAGGTACATTTGAATACTCAGCATTATTAGCCACCTTCACAATAGAAGCGGTTGGCTTAACTTTTTGATTCCAAGATAGTTTTTGATTCTTAATTGCATTTAAAGTTAAGTAAACTGTCACAAGTTTAGTCATAGAAGCAATTGGCAAAGTCTTATCTGCATTTTTTGCATACAAAACCTGGCCGCTGTTACTATCAATGGCGATTGCTGACTTGACATCTAATTTAACTTGATCCGTTTGATAATTAGCCACATCCGCCTTAACAGGTGCTGAAAATGTTGCACCACACGATACTAACGAAATAAGAGCAACGAGGCTAATAACAGCTCGTTTTATCTTTTTACTAAAAAACATGAAACCCGTCCTTTTGAATAATAAAGTATATTTATGCTTACATTTTACCAAATATTTGGTATTATTATTCATGTACATGAGAAAAATGCCCGCTTGGCGGAATTGGCAGACGCGCAGCGTTCAGGTCGCTGTTCAGGTGACTGAGTGAAGGTTCGAATCCTTTAGCGGGCATAAGTAAAGACCTAGCAGTATTTGCTAGGCCTTTTTGCTATTCTTTTTCTATTTCAAAGAGATACGACTGAAAATCACCAGTCACTTGGGCTGTATCGCCATTAGAAGCATTGAATTGATATGGTTCACGCAAACCAAAATTAGTAAGTACTCTACCACTAACCTTATTTTTTTGATTAATGATATAGTCTGCATTTTGATCTAAATTTGAGAGGGAAAGATAACGATCAAGCGTATCATTTGGCTTAGCTAATTTACGGAAAAAGCCAATGATTTGTTTTTCATCTTGTTTTACGCTCCATGCATATTTATTTTGATCTTCTAAGGGCACTAATTACTCAAAGTGGCCATTAACAAGTAGATCCCGTTTACTCTTATACCATTCAATTTGGTCATGGATTGCTTGCTTTTGGGGAGAAGAGAGTGCATTTAAATCTAGTTCATAACCCAGCGGACCAAATGAAGTAAGTTCTTGTCTAAACTTTAAACTAGTGATTCTTCTAACCTGTCCATTAGGAACGGCAGACACATGATTGCTAAAAACTGATAAAGGATAAGCTAGCATTGTGCCAGACATGATATCAAGTCGTTCAGCTGTATCGCTATCGTCACTCGGCCAAATCTGTGGACTATAGAACATAATGCCTAAATCATAACGGCCACCACCGCTAGCACAGCCTTCAATTAACAAGTTAGGAAAATTAGTGAGTAATTTTTTATATAAATGATAGACACCCAAAATATAACGATGGAAAAATTCACCTTGTGGCAAATGAAGTTACTTTAAATATGGCGAATAAGCTTCAGTGATATTCTGATTCATATTCCATTTAACATAGTCAACATGACAATTCTTAATGGTTCGGATACATTGAAGATTGATGGTACTAAAACTGTTTTCATAGTTGCTTTCATTCGAGCTGATTTTGCAAGCCAGAATGCAAAAATCAAAGCAATTCCCAATTGCAAATCTTGCATAACAAAGACACCCATGAATGTAGTGTTAATAATGTGTGGCAAGTGTCCTGCATCTACTCCGCTACGATAGGCATTGTAGTTTTGTAAAGCTAATGGGTCCATGATTGGTTGAATAATTGAATCGACCAACAAGGTACCGTGAATACCAAACCACCAGAATAATTGCATAAAGAATACTGACAGCAAAACAGCTGGTAAAGTCTCGCCTAATCCCATTAATGGTTGTTGCAAAACTTTATAGATAAAGTCGATTGCGTCTTTGTATGGAGTATAGGTGAAGAAAAATCTAATACAGTTAAATAAGAATAATGGAACAGCGCCTGGAATGATGGCAACAAATGATTGACCAATCATCGGTGGTACTGAATCAGGCAATTTAATTGTGATATTTTTCATACTTATACGGCAGTATAATTCACAAGATACAATACCCGTAATAATTGCTACAAACATCCCTTGTGCACCAAGTTGTTGAATTGGGAAAAAGGCACCTTACGTCTTATCCGTTCCAACTAAAGTAAGCATCAAAAAACATGATAATGAAACAGCACCGGCAAATACCTTAGGTTGTTTATACTTACCTGCTAATTGATAAGCCACACCAAATGCAATAAACATCGCAGAAATATTCATTGTGGCGTTACCAACCGGTGCAAAGAAATTATCGATAAAATCTAACACACCTTTTGGTAAGAAACCTGCAAAACCAAAAGTTTGGGGTAAATTTTGTAAAATAACCATAATCGCACCAAACATAGTAGCTGGGAATGCGACCATCATACCGTCACGAAGACTAGTCAGATATTTATTCTGACCAAGAATAGATGCAAACGGAACTAATTTCTTTTGCATCCAATCTAAAAACTTTTTTATAATAAAACTCTCTATTTGTGTAACCACTTTTATTGTTTACATTTATTATAATAAATGTTTAGTATTTGTTTACGCAGGAGGCAAAATAAAAAAGATTAAATTTTTCATTTAATCTTTTTCACTGAATCGCGCAAATGCAATTCACTTCTACAAGTAATTATTAATGGCATTTTGGCTTTTTCAATCATTAAATCTTTAGCTAACCGTACCGCCGTTTTTCCCATTTCACTTGAATCCATATAAACGCTAGACAGGGATGGAATTAAGTAATTAGTCATTTCGACATCATCAAAGCTGACAATAGAAACGTCATTAGGGATATTAATTTGATGATTTTTTAAAGACTTATAAACACCTAAAGCCATCGGATCACTTCCCACCACAATAGCCGTAGGCATCTCATCTAACTCAGAAATCATTTGGTTGCATAAACGAAAGCCATTTTCAATTGACCAATTATCAATGTAAAGATGCTCAAATTTGTTAAGACCTTTTATCCGCATCCAATCTGAATAAGCCTCGGCTCTTGCATCCCTGTCTAACATAATTGTTTTTCCGTTCATGGCAACAACACTAGAGTTACCGCCAATATAAGCAATATTTCGATGCCCCAGATCATATAAATAATTAAGAATTTTTTGCGTACGAGTACCGAAGTCGTTGCAAATATAATCACAATTCTCAATGGTTGGATTAGCATCTACTAGAATCACGTTTTCATTGTATGCTTTAATCCTTTTAATTGCATCATCAGTCATCTGACCAATCAAAATAATGGCACCGTACTTGGAAAGCTGATCAAGATCTTTATTTTTGTCATGCATTCGAAATAATACTTCGGTATCAAGCCGCCACTTAGCAGCTTCATCAAGAATTCCAGTATGGATATTTTTAAAATATGGATCACTAGGTTCATTTTCCTCTGTATGCCGTAAAATTAAGCCTATCGCCATTCCCTTTTTACCTTTGGGGGCATCGTTTATTCTTAACTTTGGAATAATTCATTCGTTCTGCAGTATCAATTACTCTTTTTCGCGTATTTTCATTGATGTGAAAAGCTTTGTCATGGTTTAAAATTCTTGATACACTTGCTGGAGAAACACCAGCTATTTTGGCTACATCTCTGATACTTGTCATAATTATCCTCTGCTTTTTTGTTTACATTTTACTAAAATTGTAAGTCACATTAATAAATAAAGCTATTAATATTACCTTTTATTGTTAATCTATTCTTAAAATAGATCTGTAATTCTCTCTAGCACCGCCACTTGCTGTATAATTATAGATAAGCAATAGCAAATAGAACTGAGGCTATTATTATGCAAAAAAGATTAACTAAATCAACTGATAAAATTCTAGCTGGTGTATTCGGTGGTATCGCTGACTACTTCGGCTTTGATCCAGCTTGGGTAAGAATTATCGGTGCAGCTGTAATTCTGTTCACTGGTATTTTCCCTGGCATCGCACTTTACATCATTGCCGCAATGGTAATGCCAGAACCTGGTGCATCATCACCTAAAGCTGAAAAACACGACACAGATTATCACACCGGTCGTCCTAACAGTATGGATGGCGATTTTACCAAAACAGATGATGAAAAAGAATCAGATTCTAAAGACAATGAATAACTAAAAAGGCGAGGAAGTTGCTTAAAACGGTTTCCTCGCCTTTTTTAACATTAATTTTATTCTACATTTGCAATGGCTTCACGTACTTTAATATTAGTCGTATCAAGACCTGGAGTTTGTCCATGCATATCAAAATCAAGCTTAACTTCTGGTCTAAATAGCAAAACGTGAGTTGACCCACCAAAGTGGAACATCCCTAACTGATCGCCTTTGTTAACATGTTGACCAATCCGCACGGTAATTTCATTATTAGAAACATCACCCATGCCGACAGCAACAAAGCACATCAAACCGATCTTAGGATTATCAGCCTGAATGAAGATCACTGCTCTAGCAGCAGTCGATGTCAAGAATGCCTGAGAATTATTTGCGGCGACCTTATCAGGACCATTTGGATTTTCAAATCCTTGTGCCAAAGCTTCACCATAATAAGTACCATCTAAATTATATGCTTTAACGATTTTGCCACTAACTGGGCTGTTCCAGCGGTGATAACTAAGAGCACTTAAGAATGCCTGATACAATGTACCGCCTTCAAACTTTGATGTCCACGGATCATTGTGCAACAAATCAATCAATGAATATGGCTGTCCTTTAATCCAGAACTTAGCTTTAAGTGGTACATCATGCGCAACAGATTCACAGGCGTTAGCAATCACGTCATCGTCATCTGGAGATGCTACAGGTCTAATACCTGGCTTAAACTTACGAGTAAAGAAATCATCCCATGAAGTATAACCTAATTTTTGTTTAACATCTGTTGAACGCACAGCAAATAAGTCCGCGGAATTATCTCCGCCTGCTTCTTTAGCCATTTCATTTAAAGCATACGGTGAAAGCCAGCCTTTATCTGAAGTATTCAGAACATAACTAGAATCTTCACTTTGTAAATACCGGCCCCAGTAATCCAAAATATTTTTCATCTTCGCATTAACACGTGGATCGTTAAATAAAACATAACCGGCACGAGTTCCCATTGAATAATCAAGTACGGCATTAATTGGTGTACCAACCAAGCCAGTCGTATTAAATTCCGGAGCACGTTGAATTAGCCGATTAAGCACTAATAAAAGTTCGTGATAGTCTCGAACCTGCGGTGTTCCTGCAGGTGTATCAACATCTTTCTGAGGAATTTCATCAAACATCATCTGAAACAAATTCCAAATATAACGATTTGATTCAATCAATTCTTTTAAAGCTTGAACCGGTGGAAGCAACTTCTTATTTTCTTCGCTCTTTGCTTCTTCATAAACCTTTTTTACCCATTTATTTTCAAATTCTTGATCGCTGGGAAGCCATTTTCCAACGTTAAATTTATGTCTTGTCATAATAGGGCTCTATTTCTACTAAAATAATACTCTGTTACTTTTAGTATAGCCTTTTTGTATTCGCTTACATTCAAATGACTCTAAAACCAAAAATACCCCATTAATGCAAAGCTACTGCACTATGGGGTATTTTTTAAATTCCAGATAATTTTTGCATTTCTTCATGCAAATCTAAAATACTGTCAGGTGTATCATCACCGTGGCTAATAATATATCCTGCTAAAGCCTTATCAAGTGCTAAAGCTACTTCTTGCATCGGCTTACCAGCAGCCCTTCTGCCATAAGCTGTCCGCACAATTTCCATCAATTCGGGATTTTTCTTTACTTCCTCATCATGATTAACAATATATTCAATTTTATCTCTAATAATTCTTTCTTCATCTTGAGCCATAAGCGAGACCTTCTTTCTAACTCTATTATAGAGCTATCCGTATCCGCTTACACTATAAAATATTTTTAATTGCTTGAGCAACTCCATCATGATCATTATCAACAGTTACCACATCCGCAGTTTTTTTAACTAAATCAGTACCATTCCCCATTGCAACACCAGTTTCAGCGTACTCGATCATGCTCAGATCATTAGCTTCATCCCCAATTGCCATTACGTTATCTTGAGTCAATCCTAATTTTTCTGTCAATGCCTTTAAAGCTGTTCCCTTATTGACACCTTTACGATTAACTTCAAGATAAAATGGCGTACTTTTAACTACCATATATTCCTTAGCTAATTGGTCAAAATCAGCTTGATACTTGGCCATTGCTGCGCTCAAAACATCAGGATCATCGACATACATGCATTTATAAATCTTTTTATCAGCCATTTCTTCCTGGGTACGATATTTAATACCAATACTACACAATACAGATTCATGTACAGTATATTTACCAATATTACGATTAGCAGTATAAACGCAATCATCGCTGCTAGCATGAAAATGTAAATTAGTTTTTCTTGCTAATGCTTCAATTCTAATATAGTCATCATATGATAAAGTTTCTTCAATTAAACCGTGGCCAGTTGTAGTTTCAACCAAAGCACCCCCAAAGCTGATGATGTATTGATCATCTTGCTCATCAAGACCTAACGGTTCAAGATATTCACGTGCCCCAGCAAGTGGCCGGCCGGTACAAATAACCACCTTTTTTCCTACAGCACTTGCTTGTTTAATGGTAGAAATTACACCTGGTGTCAATTTGCGCTCACTATTTAATAAGGTCCCATCTATGTCAATTGCAATTAATTTAATATCCTTCATATTTTCCTCGTGTATATTTCTATTAATTTTCAATTCATCGATCATAAATCTAACTTTAATTCTATCATTTATATTTTTTCAATTATTGAAAAAAATTTGCCAACTTTTTGCGTATTAAATTGATGCCATTATAATAAATGCTAAAGGAAAATAGAAGGACAAGATTATGGACTACGAGACAAGACTTTTAGAAGAAAAACAAGAAGGTAAAGAAGAAGCTACTATTAGTGGACTTAAAAAGCTAATTTCTGCTTTAAGAGACTTTGGTGGAACTAATCAGCAAATTTTACATCGATTAGAGGCTGATTACGGTGATCAATTCACTAAGAAGGAATTAGAAAACTTCATGAAACAAGCTTAACCGATTATTTGCCAAACAAAAAGTCGTTACTCACTACAGAGCAACGACTTTTATTATTAGCTTACTTTTCTTCTGCTTTAACTTTTTCTAATGCTTGCACAAATACTTCATATGGTTGTGCACCGCTGATTGCATATTTATTGTTGATTACAAAGAATGGTGCACCTTGGATACCTAATTGTTGTGCTTCAACTTCATCCCCTACAACTTGGCGTTCATATTGATCAGAAGCAAGAATTTTTTCTACTTCATCCTTATCAAGACCTGCTTCAACTGTAGCTGCTGTCAACACGTCTTTATCCGCAATTGACTTACCATCAGTGAAGTATACTTTGTAAAAACGACTGATTACTCTTTCTACCAAGTCACGATCATTTTTACTCTCAGCTAACTTGATCAAACGATGAGCATCCATTGTATTAGTAGGTACAACTTTATCCAAATGAAATTCTAAGCCCTCACCAGCAGCCATTTGGGTAATGTAAGCCATCTTTTGTTTAGCATCTGCTTCGAGTTCTTTTTTACCACCAGTAAAGTGATTGATATAATCTCCACTCTTAGCAGTCTCAGCTTCCATTGGATTTAATTGAAATGACTTAAGCTCCAACTTAGTATCATCATAAATGCCAACTTCCTTCATTGCCTTTTTCATTCTAGTAGAACCAATATAGCAAAATGGGCATGCAATATCTGACCAGTATTTGATTTTCATCTTTTTCCTCATTAGTCTGATAATTCACTAATGTATTCAAAGGCGTTTTGACCGGCAATACCACCTTCACCAACTGCTGTAACAATCTGACGTAACTTCTTTTGACGAACGTCACCAATTGCATAAACGCCAGGCACAGTAGTTTCCATTTCATCATTAGTAATAATCCAACCTTGATCATCAGTAATCTCTAAATCTTTGAATGGTTCACTATTTGGCACATTACCAATGTAGATGAAGATACCTGAAGCATCAATTACCTTATCTTCATCAGTCTTCTTATTGTGAACCTTGATGCCAGTAACTTTATTTTCATCACCAACAATTTCAACTGGAACACTATCCCAAGTAAATTCCATCTTAGGATTATTAAAAGCACGTGTTTGTAAAACCTTTTCAGCACGAAGTTGATCACGACGGTGAATTACATCAACATCCTTGGCTAAGTTTGCTAGGTAAAGACCTTCAGAAATAGCGGAATCACCACCACCAACTACAGCCACATTTTCATCTTTGAAAAATGCACCGTCGCAGACAGCACAGTAGGAAACACCTTTACCGCTATATTCTTCTTCGCCAGGAATGCCAAGCTTACGATTGGTTGAACCAGTTGCAATAATTACTGCCTTGGCTGTAATGTCTTCTGGATCCATTCTAACAATGCGCTTTTGACCATCTAATTCAATTTTTTGCACATCGCCGTAGACGAATTCAACGCCTTGATCCGTTGCACTCTTATACATCTTTTCACCCAATTCTGGTCCCATAATTGATGGAAAACCTGGGTAATTCTCAACCTCAGCAGTGTTGTTCATTTGACCACCATAAACACCACGATCAATCATTGCAACCTTCAAGTTAGCTCTAGCTCCATAAAGAGCAGCTGTCATACCACCAGGACCTGCACCAATTACAGCTAAATCGTATTCTTTCATCGTTATTACCTCGCTAAGTTTTAATATTCTATAAATTCGTTGAACTATAATTATATAGTATCACTAACTTTTTGTAAGTCAACTATTTAATTCAAAAGCTTGTATCTAATTTTTGGCTTTTTCCTTTTGCCATTCTGTCATACTATGGTTAAAAACACTAACATGCGTATAGCCTCTAGCTTTTAATTCATTGCCAACCAGATTTGCATAACCGCAAAGTCGACCACGACAATAAACCATTACTTCTTGATTAGGACTAAAGGGTAGATTAGTAAAATCAATTTCATTAAATGGAATATTATGAGCTCCCGATAAATGTACATTATTGAATTCATCGGTCGGACGTAAATCTAAAACGTAAGTTGTAGCGCTATCCTGATTTGATAGATCCGCTATTTCAGTTTGCGGCAAAGTATCATATGTTTTTTCAAGGCATCTCATTTCTGGCAATGTTTTTTCTGCTAAAGTCGTCAAAAGCATTAACAGTTGACTTACTTGCTCATTTGCCAACGCATAAAAGACAAAGTTCTTGCTTTTTTCTTCCTTAACTAAATTTACTTGCTTTAATATTTGTAAATTCTTAGAGGTTGTGCCCACGCTAATATTGATTGCCTTTGAAATTTCCTCTACGGACTTAGAGCCTTGATCTAAAATAAAAATAATCTTTAAACGTGTCAGATTGCTGACGGCTTTCCCAATGCGCAACACTTGATCAAAAGCCCTATCTTGATAGGCAATTGCTAGTTTATCTTGCATGCTCCTTCACCTCTTTCGATTTTAACGAACTAAAATAGTAATTAAATAACGTCTTAAACTGGTTAAAATTTAAAAACTTACTAAACTGATCAACCTTTTTTCCATTTTTGATCAAAACAATGCTGGGAGCTGACCATACCTCAAATTTTTGGGCTAATTCTGGTTTTTCATTGACATTTATTTCATAGAAAGGAACCACATCGCCAACTATTTGAGTGAAATCTTTTACAACATTTGTTTCACCGTAACACTGAGCACACCAATCATTGTCAAAATATAAAACAGCATTATCTGGGATAGTATTCAGACTATTTTTGATCATCTTTGGTATTTTTCTTCGCCTTGCTCCAGTCAATTTCACAGCCATCTGGACCACAAACGCCCGCACTTAAATTATCATTATCATTAAGTGATGCAAATGCTGATTGTAATTTTTCCTTATCTTGTTTCTTTTCAGTCATTTTATTTTCTCCTTAAGTATTCTACGTTTTCGTTTAATTCTATAGTTATCATATCACTTACTTTTTACAAGTCAATATTTTCGCACAAAAAAAGAGCGATGCACATGCATCGCCCTTCATATAGGGAAAAGGTATCTAAGATGTTGATTTAATTCGTGTGACGTTTCTTCACACCGACCAAACTAACAAGGCCGATGGCTACAACAGCGCCACCTAAGGCAGCTGCAGCTACACCTTCACTCTGATTTTCACCAGTTTGTGGCAAAGTGTAGTGAATTTTACCGTTTGCATCAATGTAACCAACTACATTGCCGTTGCGGTCAAGTACTTCACCGTTTGGCATAATAGTTCCGCCATTTGGTCCTGGAGTGCCTTGACCATGAGGGCCGAAGTTGTTGTAGTAACCATTTTGACCATGAGGAGCATAGTTGTTCGACCAGTTATTTGCTGGCTTTGGAGCTGGCGTATGCTTCTTATTCTTGTGGTGACGACGTGGTGTTGGTACATCAGGTTCGTCTGGTTCATCAGGCTCTGGCTCATCTGGTTCAGGAACATCAGGCTCTGGAGTCTTATCCTTTTCAGGAGTCTTTGGAGTTTCAGGCTTCTTAGGTTCAGGCTGTGGAGTTGGTGTTGGTGCTGGAATTGGGTTTGGACTATCCGGTGGAACCACTGGAGTTTCATTCTTAGTGTAAATTACTGGAGTATCCTTGATTGGATCCTGTGGAGTTACATTTGAAGCAGTTGGCTTCCAACCATCAACCGTTGGTACTGGTTCATTTGGCAACACTTTAGTTGGATCATTCTTGTATTCAGGTGTAGCAGCACCCGGGATTGGATTGTCATCTTTATCTACTGGAATAATCTTACCAATCTTCTTATAAGTTACAGTGTAAGTCTTGTTTGGATCAGTAGGAGTTGACTCGAAGCCACCAGCCTCTTTGACGTTTGCGACATAACCTTTAACTACTGGAGTCTTATAAGACTTAAACGTATGCTCTGCTGGAGTCCAACTTTCATTTGGATTAAGGATCTTACCCGTTACCTTATCTACTACATAGTGACGAGTAAATGTTGTGTGATCAGTAATCTCTTTAGGTGTATCACTGCCTGCACCAATGTATTTAATCGTTTGAGTACCAGTCTTCTCTAAGCTATCCTTACCAGTATTTTCAGGCCACTTAGGACCGTCTGGATCGTTAGGATTGATTGATTCATCTGGCTTGCCTGGATTATCAGGAGTCACATCAACTGTAGCGTGTTCTAATACTACAGTGAACTTATTGCCAGTCTTCTTAAATATTTCATCACCATCTTTGAAGTTGCTGCTTACCAACTTGTATCCTTTATTCAAGTAATCATCAATTGTTGGTTGTGTGGTGTAAGTAATTGGCTCACCTACATTACCTTTCAAATGTTCAACTTGAAGGTCCTTGTCTGTAGTCTTATCAAAGTAAGTTACACTACCTGAAGCAACAATTGCAGTTGGGTTCTTAGTGTATGGAATCTTGACATCATCACTTGGATTCTTAGCAGGATCTACAGGTTCGCCTGGGTTGCCATTGACAGGTTCATAACCAGGAACTGACGGAATCTTACCTTCATCAACTTTGCCAGGATTTTCTGGATTGGTTGGGAATTGTGGACGATCAGCACCCGGAATTGGATTACCATCTTTGTCAACTGGAATAATGTGACCATTTGGTGCATAAGTTACTGTTACAGTGTAATTCTTGGTCTTTTAATTGACAGTAACTGGGGCAACATTAACGTTGTCTTCACTATCTTCTGAAACTTTAATTACGTGGTAACCTTTTACAACAGGACTAGTGTAACCACTAACTGCATAGTAACCATCGATTACCGGTACATCAACAGTATCAAACTTGTGTGAATCTGCATTCCATGAACCCTTGCTGATTAATTTATCAGTCTGTTTTTCGTAAGTATCACCACTATATTCGTAGTTAAATACTGGTGACTTGTCTGATGCATGAAGTTCTTTACCGTCCTCGTCAACAAACTTAACAGTTTGTTGTGATGGCAAAGTTTTTTGATTACGAATATCTTTACCATTCTTAGTGTAAGTTACAGTAACATTAATGTCGTCCATAGTTACTGGAGTTGAAGGTACGGTTTCCTTATCTGGAGTGTAGCCATCAACTTTTGGAGATGGAACTGCCTTATAATCGGTTTCACTTGGAGTCCAAGGAGTATCATATTTACCATTTGGAACAAGTTTGCCAGTTACATTGTCCTTAGTTAAATGACGAGTCCAAGTTGCGTTTTGAACATTATCATTTGGAGTCTTGTCACCTGCACCAGTATAATGAACAGTTTCCTTAACATTCTTAGTAACTTCATTAGGATCTACATCGTGATGATCATCAGGCGTTACTGGACTGTAAGTGTGTTTAAGGTGTACTTCATACTTTTGTGGCTCTTTAGTGAAAGTTACACCAGATTTAGGATAATCATCGCTAACCAGCTTATAACCCTTATCTGTATAATCCTCAATTGTAGGAGCTGTTGAGTAATCACTCTTTTCACCAACTTCACCTGAAAGATCCTTGGTTTCAAGAGTTTTATCAGCAGTATCATCGATGTACTTAACTGTTACTGAACCTTTTTCTGCTTCCTTCTTATAAACTACAACTGTTTCATAATTTTCAGGAATACCAGTTACGCCATTATTCTTGTAAGCATCAGTTAACTCACCGTCTTTTACAACAGCATCTGGATTAATCTTTAATTTAGCTTGAACTTCAGAACCATCGGCGCCTTGAGTTACGCCAGGAGCATTAGTTGACTTAATAGTTGCAGTGTAACCATCAAGTTTAGGAGATTCTACTGCAGCATATGGATCTGTCACTGGATTACCAGCTGCGTCTGTCATCTTCCAACCAGAATCCTGACTTACTGCTTGGCTGTGTTTAATGTATTCCAAAGTTTGATCAGACGTATGTGAAAGAGCATCGTTCTTAATGTCGTCTAACTTATCTTTAGTAATATCAGGAGTCAAATTACCATTGTTAACAATACTATTTTGACCCAAGCTTAAAGTCGCGCCATCAACACCTTCAATAGTTAAATTACCGATAACATTCAAATTATCTGAAGCGGTAATATTACCCTTTATTTTAACGCTCTTATCACCTGCACCGGCTGCTTGTCTAACAGCATCCCCAGTAGTTACAGGCTTGCTCTCATTCTTAGGATTAGTGTTAATATTCTGGTTTTCAGTACCCTCATTAGCTACTGCTAAACTAGTATTGAACAACTTAGCTAAGTTAGCTGAGCCTTCCTTTGAGAGGCCTTGTAATGCAGCATCATCCAAATTGAAGTTTACAGTTTCAGCTTGCTTTTCATCTGCAGCCTTACCCAATTTTCCGGCATCAGAAACAACAGCATCTTTATTCAAGTCGCTGTTATTAATCTTATTTATACCAGCTGTTTCTGACACAACTGCAGAATCAGCAGCTTTTTGGGCATCTTTAACAGTTTGTTCAACCTTATCTGCTTGAGTATTCTTAGCAACAGAATTTTCCTTAAGCGTATCTTTAACACCATTTTGCACCTTGGTGTTATTATTGGGTTTAACAGTAGAGGCGTCAACTTTATTTTGTTCTAATTTTTAAGTATCTACTGTTGCAGCAATCTTATTTGTATTATTCTTAATCTCAGCTGTCTCATTATTCGTTTTATCATTTGAAGCAGCTTTATCATTGCTCTCATCCAAATTACTCTGTTCGATTGCTGAATTTTCTGAAACAGATGATGTATTGTTGTCACCAGCAACAGTATTATCATCTGTTTTGTTTGTTCAACTACAACTTTTTCAGCTGTACTTGTACCGTTATCAGCTTGAGTATCGCTTGCTTCATGTGCTTCAGGTTCAGTATTGCCATCAGCCACATCAGCATGTGCAGTGCTTGCGTTAGTACCTAACCAAAGTGTAGTTCCAAGCAAAACGGAAGCAGCACCTACAGTCAATTTTCTAATTGCGAAGTGTTGCCGTCTATCTGCAGCGTTTTCCATTTTCTTAATACGGTTATTCTTAGATACAATATCAAAAACCCCCCTAATATTCCTTATTAATTAAATTTCACACGCATTGCGCTTTCTTTATACATCTTGTTTTCATTAAAAATAACGTATGTTTTTATTCAACAACCATGTACTAGCACATTTTATGTAAATTGCAAAAGTTTTTTAGTTATTTAAGCGTAACTTTTATTATCAGTTAATAATATATTGCTTTAATTTTGCTACTGATTATTACGCTAGCTTTGTAGTTCTAGTGCTGGTTTAGAGGCATTTTTTTAAAGATAGTCTGCTTTACTTGTAATGGCTCAAAAATTATTTTCTAAAAATATCGCTGTTATTTAACGTGCTTTTTCTAACAAAAAAATGACCCAATCCAAACGATTTGATCATTCAATATACGTGCATATTTAATTATTTCAAATTATTATAGTAATCTTCATCAACCGGCTCAAGCCAAGTGGACTTTGCCTTGTCAGTATCAGCCATGATTGAAAGGTGCGCAAACCATGAATCCTTCGCTGCACCATGCCAATGCTTAGTGTTAGGGGCAACAACATAAACATCACCAGGTGTCATCTTATGAGCTGGCTTACCTTCTTCTTGAACCCAGCCCTCACCTGCAACGCAAACCAAAGTTTGAGCAACAGTGTGCATATGCCAATGATTGATGCATCCCGGTTCAAATGAAACATTTGAAATACTACAGTTAGCCCTATTAGCAAGTGGATTCAAATAACTCTCACCAGTAAAATATTTCGCATAAGCTGTGTTAGGTTCGCCAAAACCAAATGAACAGTTCTTTACTTTTTCTTCGTTTCTAGCCATTTTTATTTCTCCTTTGCTCAACTCAATTACATTGTATGCTTAGAAATTAAGCTTGAGAAATATCTATAATTACTGGCTAGCTATAACTTTTACTTATGCAAAATGCTATAATGGACTTCCTTGGCAGGGGCGACAAAGACGATTTCCGAAAGATTTCGTCTTTTTTCTCCTTTTCGAATGTAAGCGCTTTATTTTTATGTAATTCTATGCTAAAGTAAAAATTGTAAAGATAAAGAGTATGAATAAGATAAATATCCAATTATTTATCTCCAAACTAAGGGGATGGCAATTATGACTACAGTTATTGGAATTACATTTTTGGCACTTGAATTGCTCGGTGTATTTATTTTATCAGCAGTTTCACCAAATTGATTTTTGGCTTTTAAGACTCCTAAAATTATTAATATCACTCAAAAACTACTAGACTCTCAGACGGATCTAGTAGTTTTTCTATTATTTTAACTTTTCAAAAAAATTTTGCCTGTTTTTTGTGTATTAAATAGTAGAGGGCTCTGCCCTACTCTACAGAAAGCAGGTGTGCTACGAAAGAAACACCTAAAGTAATCAAACCGTGGTATGGCTTCTTGGAAGATCAGGTCTTCGGTGAAATCATATCAGACAAGAAAATTTGCAAGTATATTTTTGAAACCATCTTGTCTTTCAAGATCAAAGAAATCTACTATCCGGAAAAACAAAAAGAAGTCAAAGATCCTAAACATCGCGAACGTAAAGATGTACGCTTCGACATACTGGTCGAAGATTACGAGCACAACCCTTACGATGTAGAAGCTCAAACTACCGATAAGAAAGACCTTGGCTGGCGAATGCGGTACTATGCTGCTAAAATTGATCAACGCTATACTCTCGATAAAGGCAAGACCTATCGCAACATGAAAAAAGCCTATTTGATTTTCTTATGCAACTTCGATCCTGAAGGTGAAGGCCGGATCAAATACACTTACCATACTTATGAAGATCACAACAAGTCTAAGCAATTTCAGGACGGACTAGAAAAAATTATAATTAATGGCAAAGGAATTCCTAATGGTGAAAATGCAGATCAGGTAGGCTTAGTTAACCTGATTAATGACCGACCTGTCCACTTGAATGCCATTTTTGATGAAATTCAAACGCGAATCAAGGACATGAACGAAGATCCAGAATGGAGGGATAAAATGATCGACTATGAAACTAGAATGCTTGAAAAAGAGCAAGAAGCAGAAGAAAAAGGTATGCAAAAGGGTATGTAACAAGGTATGCAAAGAGGCATAGCTAGCGCTACTGTTTCCGGCATAAAAAAGTTAATCGCTGCTTTAAAAGATTTCGGCGGCAATGATGAACAAATCTTAAATCGCTTAGAGAAGGATTACGGTGATCAATTCTCCATTGATGAATTGAAAGACTTCATGAAACAAGCTTAAATTTTTACAAATCAATCTAGTCAAAAAGCCAGGCAAAATTTGCCTGGCTTTTCGTATCTAAATCTATTTCTACTTGAGCTTATCAGCATCTAGGGCTGTTTTGATCTCTACTTTTGCAGCCTTATTTGCACGAACATATCTGTTCTTTCCTACTCTGTAATATTTCTTACCATGGATTTTAACTATCTTGGCATCATTCCACGCCCAGTAGCATTTACCCTTAGTCAAAGTAATATGTTTCTTAAGTAACTTACCGTTTTTATCATATAAACGTGCTCTGTAATGCTTTATCTTGATTGCTTTAACGGTTTGTAAGTTAGCTACCTTGATAAACTTACCGTTGGCTAAGCGACAGAACTTTTTACCATTAATTCTGAATTCTTCGCCATTGTTCCAAACGTAAACAAACTTACCATGCTTTACAACGGTCAACTTATGCTTCTTACCAGTTGCTTTGCCATTAGCATCGTAAAGGTATGAGTTGTGAACTACAAGTTTCTTAAGCAAAGTGTTGAACAACTTCACATACTTGTTATCACCGACTTGAACGTACTTCTTGCCTGCCAAGGTAGTGATTTGACCCTTGTGCCATGCAGAAATAGTATTGCCCTTTTCAAGCAAAGTATTCTTGCCGTCTGTAATTACAACATTGCCGTCACCATCATAGACGAGGGCGTTGTGAGTTAAGATTAGGGTGATGGTGTCTGTTGAAACTTCAATATCACTAGAATTATTAGTTGGAATTACAACACGTGACTTACTAATTGATTGTTCTGAAGTAGTTGGCATATCAATACCTGACGTAATCTCAGGTTGCCCCGTGTAATTAGGATCATAATGTACATTGAATTTCTTCTTAGTGACATTACCTACTTGATCCACTACCTTAATTGTAATGATATGATCACTTGGCTGACCATTATTGTCATCTAAATTAACATCATAGTTAATGTTATATGGTCCGTATGGATTAAGTGATTGGCCAGATTCTGGATAACTATTAACTTGCCTGGTATTTCTTTGAGTAAATATATTATTACCGTCTATTATGACAGAATAGCCACTCATATTATCATTAGCAGTACCTAAAATATGCAAAACTGGTTGATTAGTCATAGTTGGCAATTCAACATTCAAAGTTGGAGTTTCAAAATCCACTATTGCTCCAATTACACCACGGTATTTTTCTCCGTCTTTAGTAGTATAAATATACTGTATTGCCTTCTGACCAGTTTTAGGTACCTTAAAAGTAAATTTAAAATTACCATCTTTATCAAGTTTGATTAAATTAGCTGGATCATTTTCAGAATTACCCTGCACAACTGCAATTAAACTAGCAACTTTATCTAGATCAACAGATCCTGTAACATTCCAGTTACCTGTTAATGGGTCATATCCATTTTCTTTAGCATCATCTATATTAGTAAAATCAATTTCATTCTTTTCAAAATGATCAAAGCTAATATTGCCTAGGTCCTCTGAGTCAATTTTTCCTGGATTTGAATTGTCGGAATCATCTGAATCATTAGTTTCGGCCGCTGGAGAATCTGGATCCACATCTGTTACCTTGAAAGTATATAACTCATTCTTTCCAGCTTCATCAGAAGTAAATACGATCTTTCCTGAAGTAACATCAACTGGAACCGCATATTGACCATTAACTACCTGCACTAATTTACCATTAATGTAGAAATTATGATTAGCCGCACCTCTTAAAGTGTAAGTGTCGACTTTTTTATTTTCATGATAATCAGCACTGTTGGTATCAAATGGCATACCAGTAATTGCATTCCAAACACTAACTTCAGCTTTACCTGCAACTGGCGCAATATTCCTAGTTTCACTAGCCGTATTATCTGGAGCATCACTCACAGCTATAGTAATTTTATTTTGAGTATTTGCTAAAGCTGCGAGTTCCTCAGCATCCAATTTAACAGTGAAATGACCTTTAGTTTTATCATCATTGTCAAACTGATTTTGGCCTTCATTTAATTTGAAACCGAAAACTTTATCATTAATAGTAACAGTACCATACGAATAATCAGTGAAGCCAACACCAGTATCTTCATAGCTACCAGTTAGAGTATTAGTTTGAGTATCATAATTGAAACTCTTAAATACAGGCTTAGTCGTATCAATGATAATTGGCATATCATTAGTTTGAACTTGATGAGGTCCCTTATTATAAAGTGTTGCTATGAAGCGATAAGTATATTGACCATCTGGCGCTACTTCCATTTTGCCGGTCTTTTTATTGTAAACTTTACCGTCCCATTTATACTCCTCTGTACTTACCGTAGTTTCAGAGCTGTGATTGTCATAATATGATTTAGCTACGTCTTTTGCATCAGTAACTACTCGTATTACTTCACCCTTGTCATTAAGGACTATCCTTGATATTTTGTTTTAAGTACATAAATGGTAATACATAATCACTCTCATTATCATCATTAGGTGAAAATGCAACTTTACCACTATCATAAACTTGAGCAGCTTGTTGCCATTTATAATCGGCATTATCTTGTTTTTTCTGCTTAACAAATTGCTTTAATGAATATTCATCGGCAATACCACGTGGATAATTATCTTCATTAGTAAGACGGTTGCCTAAAATATCAGTATCGTCTTCATTAGCGTTTTTATCAAAGACGTGCTCATTAGTCATATCACCATAATAACCAAGATATGGTACAAAAAGATCTACCTGACCGTTGTTACCTGCAAAATGCAAATATCCTTCAACTAATTGATTCTTTTGCAAACCAGTCAGCTTTAAAGTATAGGCAAATTTAGCAGTTGAATTTGGAGCAATAGTAATACTATTTTCTCCATCAACACGTGCACCTGCTAATTGGACATCACTAAACAATCCAGTATCTGGATCACGATCTTCAGTATATCCTCCACCCAAATCATCAAAGGTATAAGTTTGTTCCTTGTCACTTAAATTATGGAAAGTTAAGTTGAAATTAGTTGAATCTTGAATATTGTGTAAGCTAAGTGAACTAGTTCCATCATCGGCAGTAATATAAACTGGTGATGATGTTGCTGCACCAGCATTAATTTGACCAGCACCTTGTCTACGAGGAGACACAATAGCAGAATTATCACTATTTACGTCTAACTGTGGATTAGCAGTACTCATTATCAAGCCCCTCACTGCTTGAACTAAAGCTGCACCATGTAAATTAGGATTGGTCTTTTTTAGTCGTTGAATAACTAAAGCAGCTACACCTGAATTAAATGGTGTTGCCATTGAAGTACCATCCATCTTAACGTATTTATTATCATTTCCTGTTGAAATAATATCCACACCCGGAGCTGATACATCTGACTTTAAAGTATAATCAGGAAGTGGTCCCCAAGAAGTAAAATCTGCCATGTCACTGTCTTCATCTTGTTCTGATTTTTCAGCCGCTACAGTAATGGTGTCTGGAGAGTCAGCAGGATCACCAATATCACCTGAACTAAATGGCTTGTAATTACCTAAATTGGAATTAGGATAATAGTCATCCTTATCAGAAACATTATTTGATGCATCAATTGATGCAGAATTACCATCGTTGGAAGCAGAAACGGAAATAACAACCCCATGATCAACAGCATAACGAATTGCTCTTTGATCGGCGTTATTCAAGTTGGGCACATTAGGTGCACTATTAAGAGATAGTGAAATTACATCAGCTCCAGCATTAACTGCATCATAGATCGCTTCGGCTACATCACCCGTAGTTCCATCATCACTAAAATACTTTAAGAACAATAGTTGAGCTTCTGGTGCTACTCCAACAACATATTCACCATTTTTATTATCGGGCTGACCATTAGCAGCAATAATTCCGGATACATGTTGGCCGTGAGAGCCATCTTTTACTGCATCTTGGTTATTTTCTTTAATTTGATCATCATCACCTGTGATCATGTTATGCACATAAGGAAACTTAGGACTTACGTAACGACCATGACCTAACTTCTTGATGATCTTTTCCATGTCTTCTTTAGAAAACTTAGGATTAGTAGGTGCAGTTTGGAAATCTTTATGACTTGGATCTGCTCCAGAGTCAATTACAGCTACAGCAATGCCTTCACCTTTATAACCTTGGTCCCATGCATCTTGAACGTTGCCTTTAATATGATCAGGTGTATTTACAGGTTGATTTTGACTTTCATAATAACCTTTATCAGTATCATCATCACCTACCGGTTGATCTGGTGTATCTTGATCAGTTTGATCATCTCGTCTTCACCCTGCGTAGGTTGTTTTACTTGTTTTTGCTGTGCTTGATCAGTTTGCTTATTAGTCTCAACTTGTTCTGTCTTCACACCAGCAGCTTCAGCTGCTTGCGCTTTTCCAGTTGGCACAAACAAAACCACTGAACCTGAGGCTAACGCGATAACAGCGGCAGCAGTCCACTTATTCTTCATTCTGCCAAAATTAGTAGCACTTTTTTTGCCGTGCTCTAACTCCAATTTCTTTTTAGCAGAAAAAACATAAGAATAATCTACCGAGTTATAGTTATCTTTTCCTTTCATTTAAATTCCTACAATAATTTTTTAATATTCATGACTTAACGTCCATCATTTTAGCATAAAGTAATAAAAAATAGATTTTTATATTTGACCAATTTATAGTCAAAAAGACGTTCATTTGTCTATTTATATAGAATAAAAAAGACATACTATAAACTAATATAAATGCATTAATAAACTAATATTAATCTCAATAGAAGATTGATCGATCACCATGAATAAATATTTGACTACTTAAGCCTCAAAAATTTAAATCTAGATGTTCTAATAGGCATCTGGATTTTTTATAACAAAAATTTTTGTTTTTTTATTTTTTACTTTTTATAATTAAAACTTGGCATAAAAGTTATTATAGCAAGCTTGGCACCATCTATTTTCTTTTTAAAAAAGTTTTATTTTGCCCTTGTATTATATAGCACACGTTATATAATGCAAGGAATGAGGGAACGAAAAGTTCCAACAAGTTAAAGTGATTTAGAAAATAGAGGTATTCATTATGTTAGACTCAAAGAAAATTGTTAAAGTTGTTTCAGTTGTAGTTGCTTCAATTAGTATGATGGGTGTCGGTGCTTCAGTTAGTGAAGCTGCTAGCTTCACTGCTCCAAAGTTAGGTGTTTCAGAAGTTGCTCCTACTAACTCTTCAATCAAGAAAGGCGACAAGATCTTCGTTGTTGTTAAGGACACTAAGAACCAAAAGGTTAACGTTTTAAACGCTAACGGTAAGAAGACTGCTAAGAAAGTTTCAATGGGTTCAACTTTCACTGCTAAAGCAGTTAAGAAGACTAATGGCAAGAAGATCGTTAAGATTAACAAAAGCCAATGGTTGAACATTAAGGACGTTGTAAAGGACTAATTCTTTTAGATCAAAACAAATAAATAATTCTTACATGATGAATACCATGAAAAAAGGAACGAGTTTTGCTCGTTCCTTTTTTATTACCTACTTGCATCCCTTCCCCAGTGTTTTAACTCCAAACACAAAAAGAACGATGAAATCAATCATCGTTCTTCTTTCATTAACTATGAATATGCAATTTAACTAAAATTCGCTCAATTTTGCTACCCATAACTTTTTGGGCTAAATCTGTCTTTATTGTGGCTAAGCCATAAAAGACAATTCCCACGACTACTGATAAAATTACCAGAATCAAGGCAGGTATTCTATGATCTGGGTTTAAGAACTTGCCTAAGCCCATCTCAACTAATTTAACAATTAGGAACATCCCTATCGAAAATGCGGTAATACCAACCAAGCGGCGGCTTGTTCTATTCAAATTAAAGTCATACTGTACTTCTAAGTGCTTCAATGACAACAGAACAATCACCAATAAGCCTAAGTTGGTTGCAACTAACGGTCCATAAATCTTGAACAAAAAGATCATCGGATATTGCAAAATGCCCTTCAGGATTAAACCTAAAACTAAATATTTTATTGCCAATCCATTTTCTGACAAACCTTGCAAAACCGCCATCAATACTGTAAAAAGTCCTAAACTGATTGCAGTAAATGATGACAAGTATAAAACGTTGCTGCCTAATGGATCTGGGCCATAGAAAACCGTATAAATCGGTTTACTAATAGCGGCCATTCCGAATGCAGCAGGAATCATCACGAACAAGAACAAGTCCATCGTATTAGCAATTTGCTTAGAGATGCTCTTAAAATCGCCTCTAGTATGTGCAGCTGACAAAAGCGGAATCGCTGTCACTGCCATTGCACTTGCCAAAGACACGATAATCATGATCAACTTATTGGCATTAAGACCAAATAATGCATACCAATCTTCAATTGTATCTGAACTTGCATGAACCAGCCCTGCAATCATTGGGTGGAATGTATATTGGTCTACTAATGAGAATAAAGTTATTCCTGAATCGATAATAATAAATGGAATTGCCTGTTCAATAATTTCCGCAAATAGTTCGGTTGTGGAAACTTTTAACCGATTATTCGAATTAGCAACCAAATTATCTAATTGTTTTCGCCGTGAAAACAAGAACCAAACTAACAGGCCAATCCCAAATGCGGCACCAATTGCGGCAGCCAAGTTTGACTGGATAACGGCATGAACATAAGAGCCGTGCTGCACTTGCATGATCACAAATGCCGTTAAAAGCATCCAAACTACTCGAGCAAATTGCTCCACAAACTGTGACATCGCACTTGGCATCATGTCCGCATACCCTTGGAAGTACCCACGCATGATACTCAAGATCGGAATAATCAAAATCGCATAAGACAAACTACGCATAACTGCAATTTGTCTTGGATCGCTTTGACTACCGTTAGATGCCAGTAGCGGTGAGGCAAAATACATGATCGCAGCAGAAATTACTCCCAAGAAGGCCATTAAAATTAACCCTTTATGGAATAATTTTCGCCCAATTCCATATTCATTTAAGGCATTATACTTAGCCACCTGTTTGGCAATCGCTCCCGGAATTCCGGCCGTCGAAATTAGAATAAATATCGTATAAATATTATAACTTCGCGCAGTTAAGGCATTGGCAATATTCCCATAGTCCCCCATCCAGGCATACCAAGGAATAATATACAACGCACCTAAGATTCTAGAAGCAATCGACCCAAAGGTCATCCAGGCAGAGCCCTTTAAAAACGTGCTTTGTGTATCTTTGCTATCTAAATTATTTTCTTCTTCCATCAATTTTTCCTAATAAAAAGCATTAACTAATTAATTGTCACTCAATTTGCTTCATAAAGCTCAACTTCATAAAGCTTTTAGGAAAAACTTAACTTATTTAGCAACGATATTAACAATCTTGTTAGGTACAACGATAACCTTCTTAACGTCCTTACCTTCCAAGAATTTTTGTACGTGTGGTAAAGCCATAGCTTCTTTTTGAACAGCATCACGATCTGCATCCTTAGCTGCTTGGAACTTACCACGAAGCTTACCGTTAACTTGAACCATAATTTCCACAGTTGATTCAACTAACTTAGCTGGATCATAAGTTGGCCACTTAGCATAAGTAATTGATTCATCATGACCAAATACTTGCCAGATTTCTTCCATCATGTGTGGAGCAACTGGAGCCAAAAGCTTAACAAATCCTTCTGCGTATTCACGTGGAATACTCTTAGCTTTTTGCGCAGCATTGATGAAGACCATCATTTGAGAAATAGCGGTGTTGAAGTGAAGAGCGTCAAAGTCTTCAGTAACCTTCTTAACAGTTTCTGCATAAACCTTGTCGAGTTCACCATCGTTTTTATCCACAATTCTTTCTTGTGGAATTGCCTTAAGGTCAAGGTCGTTAACAAACAAACGCCATACACGATCTAAGAACTTCTTAGTTGATGCTGGACCATTGTCATCCCAGTCAATTGAAGCATCAAGTGGTCCCATGAACATTTCGTACATTCTAAGTGAATCTGCACCGTATTCATCGATCACTTCATCTGGGTTAACTACGTTACCCTTTGACTTAGACATCTTTTCGTGGTTCTTCAAGATTAAGCCTTGGTTGTACAAACGTTGGAATGGTTCCTTGGTTGGAACAACACCCAAGTCGTAAAGAACCTTGTGCCAGAATCTAGCGTAAAGAAGGTGACGAACTGCATGTTCTGCACCACCGATGTAAAGGTCAACTGGAAGCCATTGCTTCAATAAGTCGTAATCAGCTAATTCTTTATCATTGTGTGGATCAACATAACGTAAGTAGTACCAACTTGAACCAGCCCAGTTAGGCATAGTGTTGGTTTCACGCTTACCTTTTCGACCATTTTCATCAACTACGTTTACCCAGTCAGTTAAGTTAGCTAATGGACTTTCTGGAGTACCGGATGGCTTGATATCAGTTGCATGTGGTAAACGAAGTGGAAGTTGATCCTCTGGAACAAGTGAAGTAGTACCGTCTTCCCAGTGGATAACTGGAATTGGTTCACCCCAGTAACGTTGACGACTGAAGTCCCAGTCACGAAGCTTGTAGTTAACTTTCTTTTCACCGCAGTTGTGTTCTTCAAGCCAGTCAACCATCTTCTTCTTGGCATCCTTGATGTTCAAACCATTCAAGAATTCTGAGTTAATGTGTGGACCATCTTCAGTGAAGGCAGCCTTAGATAAGTTGCCACCTTCAAGTACTTGATTAATTGGCAAATCAAACTTTTTAGCAAAATCATAGTCACGATCATCGTGAGCTGGAACTGCCATTACGGCACCAGTACCGTAACTTGCTAAAACGTAGTCAGAAATCCAAATTGGAACTTCTTTGCCGTTAACTGGGTTAATTGCGTAAGCACCAGTAAATACACCGGTCTTATCCTTGTTTAAATCAGTTCTTTCAAGGTCTGACTTAGATTCAATCTTCTTGATGTAAGCATTAACTTCGTCTCTATGACCGTCAGTGGTAATTTCTTGCACCAACTTGTTTTCTGGAGCAAGAACAGTGTATGAACAACCAAACAAGGTATCAGGACGGGTAGTAAAGATATCAAAAGTCTTGTCACTGTCTTTAATCTTGAAAGTTACTTGTGCACCAACTGAACGACCAATCCAGTTACGTTGCATTTCCTTAACTGGTTCTGGCCAATCCAAATCGTCAAGGTCTTCCAAAAGACGATCTGCATAAGCGGTCATTTTAAGCATCCATTGACGCATATTACGACGGTATACTGGGTAACCACCACGTTCAGTTTTACCATCAATAACTTCTTCGTTAGCTACAACAGTACCAAGGTCTGGTGACCAGTTAACTGGAACTTCAGCTTCATAAGCAAGGCCCTTCTTATACATTTGTTCAAAGACCCATTGAGTCCACTTGTAGTAGTTAGGATCACTAGTAGTAATTTCACGATCCCAGTCGTATGAAAAGCCTAACTTGTTAAGTTGACGCTTAAAGTTGGCAATATTGTTTTTAGTAACAACTGCTGGATCTTCACCAGTCTTTAAAGCATATTGTTCTGTTGGAAGACCAAATGCATCCCAACCCATTGGGTGAAGCACATTATAGCCTTGTGCACGCTTCATACGTGAGACAATATCGGTTGCAGTATATCCTTCTGGGTGACCTACGTGAAGGCCCTTACCAGATGGGAATGGGAACATGTCCAATGCATAATAATTTTTCTTCTTGGGATCTGTACCTGTCTTGAAGGTATCATGCTTTGCCCAATAATCTTGCCATTTCTTTTCGACAACTTTGTGATTATACATATTTTTCCTCTCTAACAAAAAAGTCCTATGATTCTATCAATCATAGGACGAAATAATCGCGGTACCACCTAAGTTCCACATCAAAAATGTGACCCTTAATCGCTCCTTAACGCGGATGGCAACGATAGGTTTCAATACCAGGACAAGTTCACAATTCCATTCTAAGACTTCACAGCAACCAGTCTCTCTCTGAAAAAATATCCTTGTTACTACTTCCTGACCTTTATTTTCTTATAGATAATGATTATAATTTACCACAAATGCTAAAAATTACAAGGGGAGACTTTTTTTGATTAATACAAAAAATCCACCAAGAGATACTCTGGTTCCAGGGATAATCTTTGTGGTCATCTACGCAGCGTGGGCGATGCTTGTTTCATCTGGTTCACCGTTTATCCACAGTTTCGACAATGCAGTCATCAGCATTGTCTGCAATAATAATCCGACAAATGTCGCTTTTGCAAAAACTTTTACCAATTTAGGCAATACCAGCACGATTACGATAGAAACAATTATCTTATTTATTCTTTTAATTACGTTTAAACAATATGCTTATGCTTGGTTCACAGCAGGCGTCATGATCTGTGCCAACGGTTATAACTGGATTATCAAACACGCAGTTGAGCGCCAACGTCCAACCGTTCACCATTTAGTTTATGCCGATGGCTACAGTTTTCCATCAGGTCACTCAGTTGGTAGTGCCGCATTATTTGGAGTTTTAATTATCTTGACAATTTTATTAATTAAAAGCAAATTCTGGAAAACTCTATTAATTATCATTTGGGCGTTGTTCCCGATCTTGATCGGCTACACAAGAATATTCGTCCATGTGCATTATCCATCTGATGTCTTTGGAGGTTGGATTGAAGGAATTACCTTTGTTTTACTTGGTTATTCATTCTTATACCACTTTTACATTGAACCAAAAATGTTAGAAAAATCGCGAAAATAAACAAAAAGACTAGTGAATTTAATTTTCACTAGTTTTTTTGTTGGTTAGATTCACAATCTGCGTAATAATAAGTAATGTAACTATTTGAACAAATCAATTAAACGATAATAATTTTATTAGTTTAAGGAAACAATTTATGAAAAATTTTAAGCCTTGGAAAAAATATCCACTTATTGCTGATGAATTAGCTGAAGTCGATGCTTTGATTCAGCACACCATTCAAACTCCTCATCAGAGTTTACAGACTGCTTTATTAACAATGGCCGACAACGGTGGCAAATATCTGCGCCCCAGCCTTTTATTATTAGCAGCACATGTAGTCGGAAAAGTTAATCAACAAACTATTAATTTAGCTTCATCTATCGAAATTTTGCATATGGCAACTTTGATTCATGATGATATCATCGATGATTCTGATCTGCGTAGAGGCAATATCAGCATTCAAGCAGAGTTTGGCAAAGATGTCGCTGTGTACGCTGGTGATTTATTATTCACCAACTTTTTTGATTTAATGCTGGATACAACTGCAGAACACGAGTATCTGGTGCGCAACGCACAAACTATGAGCCATATTTTAAATGGAGAACTCGGTCAAATGGCTGAACGCTTTAACTTAGAGCAGACCTTTACGGATTATCTAAACGATATCAAAGGTAAAACCGCCGCCCTCTTCCGTTTAGCAGCTGAAGAAGGTGCACATTTTGCGGGTGGGAATGCCGAAGAAAGTGAAGCTTTAGCCAATTTTGGAGAAAATCTAGGAATCGCATTTCAAATTGTAGATGATTTATTAGACTACACAGGCAGCGACAAACTCAATAAGCCTACTTTAGAAGATTTAGCTACCGGTGTTTATTCCTTGCCACTTTTGCTTGCACTTGATCAGCCCGAGTTAAGACAAAAGCTGTTGCCTATTTTAAATAAAAAACGCGAAATGTCCGTTTCAGATATGCAACTGATTCAAGAAATTCTCGTTAATAGTTCCGTTATTGAGAAAAGTAGGAAACTCGCTCAAGATTATGCCCAAAAAGCGGTTGACTGTTTAGCTATTTTTCCAAATAATAGTGCAACAACATTACTTAAGAAAATGCCGCAACAATTGTTGAAACGCAGCTTTTAAAACAAAAATCCAGACGCATTAAAGATGCATCTGGATTTTTTATTTGGTATTAATTTTTTGATCACGATATGTTCGGTTCAAAACGATGGAAACAATTATCACGATTAATGAAACAAAATATACGGCTTTTAATCCACCCAAAAGAACTTGACGCAACTGTGGAATCGTATTGGCTGCTAGCGTCTTGGCATTTTCCGCAGAAACGATTTTATTCATCATCCCTTGAGTCAATCCAGGGTGCTTAGCTAAACCATGAGCTACCGCCGTATTAAAGGCAATACCGTAGATTGAAATCATCATAGTTTGACCCAAATATTTCATCAAAGTATTAAATGAAGTTGCTACCCCAATGTCAGACTTAGATACTAGCACTTGAGAATGAACCTGAGATGCCGTTGTAATAACCCCAAATGCGGTACCGTTAAAGGCTGCGACAATACAGAATACCCAGAATGGTGTGTAAATTGGTACTAAAAGCAATACCAAATCTGTGATCACCAATACGCCTAACATATAATCATAAGTCCGCTTAATACCCCAGCGGCCAAGCATCCAGCCTAGAATAAACGAACCTACAATCCACATTAAAGAACTTGGTGTAACGGCAAAACCAGCAAGCGAGGCGTTAGTTCCGTTAATTCCCTGCATCCAAGTTGGAATATAAAATTCAAAGCCAATAACTACCCCACAGATAAGTAGAGTAATTAGATTGATTGCCAGGAACTCTCTATTTTTCAGCATTGATAACGGCATTATTGGGTCCTTAGCGCGCTTTTCTGCCTTAAAGAAGGCAATTACCGATACCACAATTAAAAGAGCTAAAATAGCCATTATTGCAATATTGGTGTTTTCGCCAAGATCCTGTAAGAAGAACATCAAAGCTAGCAGTAAAATTACCAACCAAGTTGTACCTTGCAAGTCCAACTTTGATTTGGCATTGTGCTTTGGTTCTTTTAAATAGAAAATAACCAGCAAAAAGGCGATAATTCCGATCGGAACATTAATATAAAAGACCCAGTGCCAAGACAGATGTTGAACAATAAAACCACCTAATAGTGGTGCAATTACTGAGGCTACTCCCCAAAAGCCAGAATTGAGTCCTAACAGTTTTGCCCGTTTTTGCAAAGTATATAAATCCGCAATCAGCGTAATAGCCACCGGTTGAACTGCTCCTGAACCTAATCCTTGAATTGCTCTAAATACAATTAATTCAATCATATTCTGAGCTAAGCCACACAATGACGATCCAATGACAAAGAGTGCAATCCCAAATAAAAAAACTGGCTTTCGCCCAATGCTATCTGCCAGTTTTCCATATAAAGGAGTTGACACAGCCGTCATCAAAAGAAAGATTGATACAACCCAATTCATAATTTCCAATCCATTCAGATCAGAAACTATGGTTGGCATCGCAGTAGAAACAATCGTTCCTTCAACACCAGACATAAAAGTAGTCATAAAAATCGCAAGCGTGACTAGTGACACGTTTGTTTTTTTCATTTTTACTCCCTCTTTTTATTATTTATTGTTTTTGATGTAATCAAGTAAATCTTGAGTTTTATCGGTCTTTTCCCACGGTAAATCGACATCTGTTCTGCCGAAGTGACCATATGCGGCAGTTTGTTCATAAATAGGACGACGCAAATCAAGCATCTTGATGATACCTGCTGGACGAAGATCAAAGACATGACGAACTGCTTCAGTCAAAAGATCATCATCCACCTTACCGGTACCAGCTGTATCAATCATAATTGATACTGGGTGAGCCACACCGATTGCGTAGGCTAATTGTACTTCACAGCGATATGCAAGACCAGCTGCCACGATATTTTTAGCAATATAGCGAGCTGCATAACTAGCACTACGGTCAACCTTTGTTGGGTCCTTACCTGAGAAGGCACCACCACCATGACGAGCATAACCACCATAAGTATCAACGATGATCTTACGTCCAGTTAAACCAGAGTCACCCTTTGGTCCACCAATAACGAAGCGTCCAGATGGGTTAATCAAGAACTTGGTCTTTTCATCCAAGTAGCGAGCTGGAATAACTTCTTTAATTACTAAATCGATCATTGCTCGACGAATTTCGTCATTAGATACTTCTGCATCAGTTTGAGTAGAAATAACTACAGTATCAACACGAAGTGGATTATTGTTCTCATCGTATTCAACTGTAACTTGTGCCTTAGCATCTGGACGAAGCCATTCTAGAGTATGATCCTTTCTCAATGAGGCAACACGTCTCATTAAGCGATGAGCAAGTGAGATTGGCAAAGGCATTAATTCTGGTGTTTCCTTAATAGCAAAACCAAACATCAAACCTTGGTCACCCGCACCAATTTGATCCAATTCGTCTTGATCAGACTCATTTTCTCTAGTTTCAAGTGAATGATCTACACCACCCGCAATATCAGGTGATTGCTCATCAATATCCACCATGACGGCACAGTTATTGCCATCAAAACCTAATTCAGGACGATCATAACCAATTCTCAAGATGGTCTTACGTACTACGTCTTGAATATCAACATAAGCACTAGTTGAAATTTCTCCGAAGACAAAAACCATACCTGTAGTTACAATCGTTTCACATGCTACATGTGAATTAGGATCTTTTTCCAACATTGCATCCAGAATAGCATCTGAAATTTGATCAGCAACCTTATCTGGGTGTCCTTCAGAAACTGATTCTGAAGTAAACAAACGTCTTTCCATAATAGTCCCCCTATATAGACATTAGCTATTCGGTTACAAGGCATCTTCACTGTTAATAGTGAATCCTTTCAGGACTTGAACCGATAAAATTATTTTGTTCGTTCTTTTTGCATAAAAAAAGACTACCGTCTCCGCGGTAGTCCCGAACAATGGAGGATACAGGGCTCGAACCTGTGACCTCCTGCTTGTAAGGCAGATGCTCTCCCAGCTGAGCTAATCCTCCATAAGTGACCCGTACGGGATTTGAACCCATGTTACGGCCGTGAAAGGGCCGTGTCTTAACCACTTGACCAACGGGTCATATCTCTTAATCAAGAGTACTTTATTATAATAACTAAATCAGTTTTAAAAGTCAAGAACTTTTTTATTTTTTAGTTATCTGAGTGACATCTCAATCACAACGTTTATTATATTACTAGACATCCTTAATTTATGCAAGGGTTATTTTGAAAAAATTTGAAATAATTTTTGATAATTGTTTTTCATCCATTGATAGTAGCTAACACCATTAGGCATCGTCTCACGTACATCAAGTACTGGCACGTTTGAGTGCTTAGCTAAGCTTACCATATTATTAACGGTACTGCTTGATGCTTGGACATTATTAACGAAGAAAGCAATTTTTCTCTGTTTGATACCCATTTGCATTTCGTGCACAACTTTAGCGTTTGGATCAGTTTCATTTTCTACAGCCTCTTCAAAAGCTGGATTACCAATTTTAAAATGGCACCGCTCTAAGGCATAATCAAATACCGGCTCACTCACATAAACTGGCTTCGCCTTTCTTCCATTTATTTTGTCGGCCAATTTCTTTATCGTATCTATTTTATTCAAATAAATTTTGGCATTAGTTTTAAAATAAGATGTATGCTTGGGATCAATTTGACTAGCTTTTTTAACAAGGTAGGCCACGTATTTTTGTGGCATATTCAGGTTATACCAAATATGAGGATTGTCGCCCTGTTTTAGTCCCATAAGCTGCTCTCCTACTTTAGTAACATGAATATCATTTGCATTAGCCAAATTAGTCATCCAGCTGTCATATCCCAAACCATTTGCAATAACGATATTGGCATTGGCAACTTCTTTAGCGGAGCCAGTAGTAGGCTCAAAATCATGGGGATCGGTATCGCCATGATTGATAATTGCTTCGACTTTACCGTGCTTACCCACGATATTTTTGGCAATATTGGCATAAATATTAGTTGATGTGACAATGTCGACTTGATGTTTCTGAGTATTTTCCTCTTTTTTAGTTGAACAGGCTGATAGAAAGAATAATAAAAATACTACCAGTAGAGAAGAAAACACAACTTTCTTTTTATTTTTCATTTTAATACCTTCTTGCTACTTATTATAAGGTAAGAAAAAAGAGATCATAACGAATATGATCTCTTTTCTTCATTTATCTACGGAGTGTGAGGGATTTGAACCCTCGATACAGGTATAAGCCCGTATACATGATTTCCAATCATGCTCCTTAAGCCACTCGGACAACACTCCATACAAGAGTACTCCGGCTGTCAGACTCGAACTGACGACATCTTGATTAACAGTCAAGCGCTCTA
>NZ_AZEL01000025.1 GCF_001434975.1 Lactobacillus gallinarum DSM 10532 = JCM 2011 | reverse complement strand
ATTTAAATAAAAAATGAAGCCAAACTTCTTATTATGCTTGACTTTACGTAGAAAAAGCCTCGAAATTATAGTCCAAATTTCAGTTGCTTACGTAAATTGTGATAGAGTTTTTTGCCATAAAAAATAGCGAACCACTACAGATTCGCTATTTTCTCTAAATTTACGACTTATGCATCAATATCTGGAGCCTGACCAAGTTCAGCCGTTAACATCCAAAGCCGCTTTTCAAGATCAGTATGGAAACCAGTCAAAATATCATTAGTAGAGTAATCTCCTTCTTTATCAGAAGCTTCAAGCGCTTCTTCATAGAGCTTATCTAAATAACGATAGCCTGAAATGATCTTTTCAAGTCTTTGTGTATTAGTGAAGTCCCAACTCCCCTTTTCACCAGGAATTTTATTTAATTGAACAACTTCCCTTAAAGTGGCAACAGGTGAACCATCGATGGTAATTAGTCTTTCTGCAAGACCATCAATCTGATCATCTAGTTCATCCATTAAGTCATCAAGATATGGATGCAACTTCAAGAATTGACTGCCGCGCATATACCAATGGTGACGGCGAACAATCATGTGCATATGCAATAAATTAATGACTAATTCATTTAACTTTTCTTTGGTTTCTGGATACTTCATATTGGGACCTACTTTCATTAAATTAGAATTTAGCCCAGCCTAAGGCATGTTGGGCCGCCAAGTTAAGTAGACTCCATTGACGGTCAAAACTTGGTGAGAAGAAGAAATCTTGTTCTGCAAGATCTTCTAAAGTAAGTCTATGGCTAATAGCTAAACTAAGGACATTTCCTTGACCTGTTAAATCATAAGTAGACATTACTGTCCCACCTAAAATTTGGTGGTTAAGCTTATCAAAGGTCAATGCTACATAACCTAATGGGTTATCTTCATCTGGGATGAAGTCAGGACGTAAATGATCTATATATACACTGGTTGTGGCTTCAATTCCAGCAAATCTTGCTGTTCTTGAGTTTAAACCAGTTACTACTGCATGAACATCACCGAATTCTAATAATTGTGCACCAGCTAAGCCGTAGAATGGACGAACTGGCTTTTCTTCGAACAAGTGATTTACAAGATATTGTGCTTCATGTCTAGAAGCGGTTGCTGAAGGAATAGGGATATTTTTATTAGCTGGAATTGAATATGGCCAAATTGCGTCACCAACTGCATAAACATCTGGTAAGTTTGTTCTAAAGTATTCATCTGTTAAGATGTAGCCTGCTTTATTAAGCTTAACCGTGTCTTTTAACCAATCAGTATTTGCCTTAATACCTACAGTAATAATTACTAAATCAGTAGCAACTTCACCCTTATCAGTAACAATTGCTTCAACTGTGCCGTCACCCTTAAAGCCAGTTACTTTGGTGTCCATTAACAAGTCGACTTTCTTATCTGTAAGTTCCTTAGTGAAAACATCAGTAAATTCTTCAGGTAAGTAATTTGAAAGTGGAGCTTCGTTAATATCAATTAAAGTAACTTCCTTACCATGGCTAAGAGCTGCTTCAACTGCAGAAATACCATTACCAGCACCAACAACACTAACCTTCTTAATTGATGGATCATTAAGTGCTTCATTGATCTTGCTTGCCCAGCTGTAGCCACGCATTAAATAAATATGGTCTAGATCATTTCCAGGTACGTCAATGTTTTGTGGGTTAACACCTGGGGTCAAAATCAACTTGTCATAACTTACATCAGTAGTTGTTTGATCAACTGTATTTTTAATTGTGACAGTCTTATTTTCAGGATTTACGGCAATTGCTTCACTATTGTTCTGCAACTTAATGCCACGCTCCTTGAAATCATCTGGTGCAAAGTTGCGAACATTATCTTGTCCGGTAGTTTTTCCTTCAAGAAATAGCTTCATTCCACAAGACATAAATGAAACAAAATCGCTAGCTTCAAATACTTGAACATCTAAGTCCTTATAGCGATCAACTAATTCAATAGCTGCTTCATGTCCAGGATGGGATGCACCGATAATCACAATTTTTGATTTACTCATAAAAATACCCCTTTATAAATATCATAATAATACTAAGATTATAATTTGCTTATTTAGGTAAATTAACCAAGTTAGTAATCCTTGTCCAAAATTATTATCATTCAGACAAATAAATTTTAGCATTAAGTTGATTTGTCAGGAAAGAAAATGCTTACAAAATTCAAAATGTAAAAATTAAAAGCCGTAAAAGATTACTCAAGACTAGCGTTTACGGCTTTTTAATTATTAGCAAAATTTTATAGTTTCGAAAAATTAAAGCATCTTTAACAAGAAACCTGTTGCATATAAGAAGACACAAATTACTAGTAAGTATAATCCACACCATACTAGCATTTTCTTCAAGATAACACCTTCACTACCTTCTTTACCAATTGAAGCAGAAGCGATACTTTGTGGTGAGATCATCTTACCAGCAGTTGCACCAACCATGTTTGAAGCAACTACCTAGTTTGAACTTACGCCTAAAGTCTTTGCTGCTGATAATTGTAAGTTACCAAATAAAACGTTAGCAAAAGTATCTGAGCCGGTAATGAAGGTTCCTAATGCACCAATTAAAAGAGCAATCAATGGGTAAACTGGACCCATAATTCTTACTAAAGTTACAGCTAATGATGATGTCATACCTGAGTAGCCCATTACCTTAGCTAGAGCAACGATTGAACAAATCGTGATAATTGTCTTCCACAAACCTTTGATAACATTCCAAAGGATCTTTAACATATCTTTTAGTGATTCGCCTTGAATACAACCACCAATAAAAGTTGCAACAATGATTAAAGTTCCTGGGGATGCTAACCAATTAAATACAAATGGATGTGCATTCTTCCCTGAGTAGATAATGAGTAAGCGTAAAATAATCAAGTGTATTGAAAAATCACTCTAGTTCTGCTATCTAGAGTGATTTTTTTCGTGTCCTTTATTTACATTCTTTTTACGCGTGGTGCTAGTTAAATCGTTTTAGTTAACAAAAAAAGTCCAATCTTGTTA
>NZ_AZEL01000024.1 GCF_001434975.1 Lactobacillus gallinarum DSM 10532 = JCM 2011 | reverse complement strand
AATTAAAAAATCAATTTGCGAGAAAGAACTATTTACACAAAAGATTTGACAGTCTCTTAGGCTACGATAAGATTGTTTAATAAATTAAATTGAATAAAAAAATACTCTGTAACTATTAAGCAAAAGCTGTTAGTTGCAGAGTATTTTTATGCTATTTTCATGTAGAAATCTTTATTACGATAATAGAAATAATAAGCAAAATTACAAATATTCAGGTAAGCCAATTCATCTGGTCATGAAAAAGAACAACTCCTACAATTACAGATCCCACTGCACCAATACCCGTCCAAACAGGATAGGCGATTCCAATAGGTAAATGCTTCGAAGCAATAATTAAGCCTGCAAAACTAGCTATCATGCCAATGATAGTGATAATAGACCAGCCAATCTGATGAAATCCATCGCTAAGTTTCATTGCTGTTGCCCACCAAACTTCACATAATCCTGCTAATATTAAGTAAATCCACGTTATCTTTTTTACTTTCTAAAACTAAAAAAAGCAACCAATACACTTCTTCAAAGACCTAATGAAGTGTATCAATTGCTCTTACAAGTTTGTTCTCCGGTGGGAAGAATATTTATAATTGGATTATAATGTAGGTTTATTAATTCTTGCTAAAACCAGCTTCATACCAAACATCAGCTGAAGGTTTAAGCGACCATCCAGTAATTTTTGAATTTACTGCAGTGATTGAATAAGTACCAATTGTTGGTACGACATATGCATTTTTATACATCCATTGTTGCCATTCATGCATTTTCTGCACGCGGTATTTTTCATTAAATGCTTTTTTAGAATCAATTTCATCTAATAATTTATTTATTCATTGGTGAAACAAAGAGGGCAAAATTATAAGGCATTTTTTCTTCATAGAATACAGCAGGAGAGGAATCACCTGATGGATCCCAAGCATTAGATAAAACATCAATTCTAGGATCACTTGATTTAATTGCATTAATCCAATTATTAAACCCCATTGGACGTCCTGTTAAAAACTCAGCCTTCAAACCAATCTTTTTCCATTCCTGAATATAGTTTGTCCATAAAGCTTCTACATTAATATCTGAAACGTGAACAGCTAAATTAATAGTTAACTTTTTTCCATTAGGCTGTAGACGATATCCTGTTTGCTTATCTTTTTTATAGCCAGCTTGATCTAATAATTTATTTGCTTTTTCTAAATTAGAGGAATAAACCGGAACCTTAGCATCATGAAATTTACCAAATTGAGCAGGAATTAATGAATTAACGCGGTAGTCTAATCCACGGAAGAATCTCTGGTTGACTTGATCGATATTCATTGCATGAAGCATAGCTTTTCGTAAAGACAGATTATTCATCTTAGCATGTGGATTTTGAACATTTTTACCTAGTTTTTCATCCCATTTTCCAACTTTAAAGGCAATAAAACTATAAGTCATGCCCTTTTCTCCAACAAAGTTGACACCTTTAGTATGTTTTACTTCATCATATTGCATATTAAGTACTTGAGTTACATCAAACTTTTTGCCTTTAATTGCTTGTGATGAACTAGTTGTAGAAACAGCACTAATTTGAACGTGTTCAAAGTTGGGCTTTATGGAATAAATGGTCTTCGAAAAACTCAGAGTAACGGAAAAATTAATGTTGAAACTATCTGTGATATGCTTGCTGCTTCCGCTGGATTGCTGATGGGACAAAGAGGCAATATGGTTCCGATAGTGACTATCCGAGGATTTGAATATGAATTTGATAGGGATGCAACAATAAAAGATGCTGTTAATTAAGAAGGAGGTACTATGTCTTATGTCCAACTTAATCATTCTTAGAGGTAATTCGGGTAGTGGCAAAACTACTTTATCTAAGCAAATTCAAAAGAAAATAGGTAAAAACACTCTACTCATTCCTCAAGATACAGTTCGAAGAGAAATGTTAAATGCAAAAGATGGAGCTGATAATCCAGCAATCTCTTTGTTGATGGATTTATTGGGGTATGGTCATGAGCATTGTGACTACGTAATTTTAGAGGGAATCTTGAATGTTAAGTGGTATGCTCCAGTGTTTAAGAAAGCAAAAGAATTATTTGGAGACAGAATTAATGCCTATTATTTTGACATTCCTTTTGAAGAAACAATGAAAAGGCATCAAGAACGGCATATTTCTTCTTTTGGCGAAGAAAAAATGCGTTCATGGTGGCTAGAGAAGGATTATATTGGTTTTATTCCCGAAAAGAAATTCACGATTGACATGAGTTTGGAAGATGAACTAGAAGTTGTGATGAATGACGTAGTAAAAAGATAAAGGGGAATGCTAGTTCGATTATTGATACGCAGAAATTACAAAAAGTAGTTATCGAAAATAAGAAAAATCATGGTTTCAATACTACCGATGTAAAATTTGAGTTGCTTTTACTGTATGGTGAAGTTAATGAATTATTTCAAGCATGGTTAAAAGACGATCATGACAACATAAATGAAGAATTAGCTGATGTAGCAATTTTTCTCTTAGGAATTTCTGAAATGCTAGGTAGTGACTTAGGTGAAGATATTGTAAAAAAGCTAAAAATCAATGCCAAAAGAAAATATAAAGATGGTAAAAAGATAGAAGGATAAATAGTATCAAAGTATCCAAAACAACTTGCCAATCTAATATTTTCATGTTATTCTAATTTCATCAATTGAAATTCATTTTATGGAAAGAAGGGTCGCCATTGCGTCTTTAATCTTGCAAATTCAAGCATAGTTGAATAATTATTCCAGATTTATGACGGAGAGACTATGCACTTTTGACAAGATTAAGGATAGGCGATACCTTCTTTTTCTATGCGTAAAATACTGAAGGAGAGTCTGCACTTGTCGGAAGTGTAGGCTCTTTTTTACGAGGCGATTTTATGAGCAACATTAGAATTTCAAATTTATCATTCAGATATGATGATAGCAGTGAAAATATTTTTAATAAATTGAACTTAAACTTAGATAGTACTTGGAAACTAGGACTTGTGGGCAGAAATGGACGTGGTAAGACAACATTTTTGAACTTGCTGCGTGGAAAATTACATGGTCTAGGCGAAATTCAAACTCGGCTAAGTTTTTCATATTATCCAATTAAAGTTGAGAATCAAAAGAATATTACCTTATATGAGTTACAGAAGCAGGTTGCTTTCGAAGAGTGGGAATTAGAACGTGAGTTGAATTTAATGAATGTCGACCCCAACTTGTTATGGCAGCCGTTTAATACTTTAAGTGGTGGTGAGCAAACTAAAGTTTTACTTGCATTGTCTTTTACAGATAAAGATTCTTTTGCCTTAATTGATGAACCTACAAATCATTTAGATGAAGACAGTAGAAAAGAGATTAGTAATTATCTAGGTAAGCATGAAAAGGGCTATATCGTGGTTAGTCACGATCGTGATTTTTTGAATCAAGTAACCGATCATATTTTGGCGATTGAAAATACGGAGATTCATTTGTACCAGGGAAACTTTACTGCATATGAAGATACGAAGCAGAAAAGAGATCAGTTTAACCGCGAGAAGAATCAGAAGCTGAAAGGCGAGATTCGTACATTGAATGAAAGTCGTTTGCGTCTAAAGGGATATTCAAGTAAATCTGAAAATCAAAAGAACGCAAAGGCTCACTCTAATGAAATTCATGCGTATATTAATAAGGGCTTTTACAGTCATAAAGCTGCTAAAGTAATGCAGCGCTCCAAAAATGTTGAACGAAGAATGAACGATGATATTCAAGCAAAACAAGGCTTGATGACTAACATTGAAGATATTCCAGAACTGACAATGAATTTTCAATCTAATTACCATTCGACTTTACTTGAAGCGCAACATCTTGATTTGCAAATAGATGGTAAAAATTTATTTAAAGATCTAAATTTAGTGGTTAAAAATCACGGTATTGTTTCTCTTGAAGGAAAGAACGGTTCTGGCAAATCGACTTTCTTGAAAATGTTGTTAAATAAACCATTTTCAGTCACTTATCAAGGTAAGTATGAACTAGCAAATGGTTTATCGATTTCATATTTGCCACAAAATTTTACAGAATATCATGGCACTTTACACAATTTTGCATATGAACATAAAATTTCTTATGAGGAATTACTAAAGAATTTGAAAAAGATGGGCTTTCCACGAGCAAGTTTTGTGACACCGATTGAAGAGATGAGTATGGGACAGCAAAAACGAGTAGCACTGGCTAAATCTCTAGTTGAACCAGCCGACTTGTATTTATGGGATGAACCAGCAAATTATCTAGACGTTTTCAATCAAGATCAACTGATTGAATTATTGAAAAAGGTCAAACCTGCCATGCTGTTGATTGAACATGACGAATACTTCATTGAGCAGGTGACGGATCACAGAGTGAGATTGGATATAGCAAAATAGAAAGAAGCACGTTACTGGTTAGTTAGTAACGTGCTTTTGTTCAGATCTTTGGACTAATGATTCTAAATATTGTTTTCTTCTTTGAGCAGAACTTTTATCAATATTGCCAAAGCTTAACCATTTGATATGTTTCATCCCTAATTGTTTCAAGGTTGAATTGATGAAAACACTTTTAATGGCACTACCGCAGAACATTTTCAAATACCAGGTGGGTGAGGTAGAGTCGTCATTACTTCAACACGCTGAATATTCTTTAAATGCCTAATGACACCAGTAGCACCAACATTATATGCAAATTGTTTTTTCATGACTTTATCGATGAAGCCCTTAATAATTGCAGGGGTATCATTCCACCAAACTGGGAAGATAAAGATACGGCGATTAGCTTCTTTCAAAAGCTTTTGATATTTTTTAACGTTAGGATCACTGGTTTTACCAGCTTTAAATAAGGAAAGTTCACGCGCATCATATGCTGGGTTAAAGTTATCCCAATATAGATCTATAGCTGAAAATTCTTCCTTTCTTGCTTTTAAGATTTGTTGAACTTTTGTGAAAATTTGGGCATAAGAATTGCTAAAATAGATTAAATTCCACCTAAATTTGGAGCAATGACTCACTTTGGTGAAACACGGGGCTATTTTTTACTAGCTTATTAGTTTGTATTTTTGTAGTCATCTTCCCATTATCATCAGTAGGAGAAATGGCAAGTTTAGCATTTTTGCTTGTACATGCTATGGTTAACGTAGGACATTTGCGTTTGGTAAAACACACGGGAGCTAACCGCTTTTTATTAGTAATTGCTGTTATTCTTAACTTAGTATTATTCGCATTGCTTTTTGCTCAAACTATCATGAATGGTGAAATTTTAACTTGGATTGCAGTCATCTTCTTATTAGTGATTAGTTTTATTATTGAATATATCTGGCGTAAAAAGAATCATCAAAATATGCATTGGTTAGGTAAAAACTAAATAATTACTTACTAAAAATGGACGGAGAATTTTCCGCCCATTTTTTAATTTTGATTTGCTTGATTAACAGCTTCGATTACAGCATGACGAAAGCCATTCGCCTCTAAGCTAGTTACACCTTTAATAGTAGTTCCACCGGGTGAGCATACTTGATCACGCAATAAAGCAGGGGCTATTTTACTATCACTAGCCAAAGTAGCAGAGCCCTTAACCATGCTGGCAGCTAACTGATTAGCTAGATTACGAGGAAGACCATTCAGAACGCCAGCATCCCCAAGCGCATCAAGAAAAACATCCACAAAGGCAGGACCACAGCCACCAATAGTCCCTACAATGCTTAATTGATCTTCTTTAACAGAAATTACATCTCCTAGTTGTTCTAAAAAATGAGTTATTTTCACAGCATTAATTTTAGAGATATTAGCTGGTATAAACAATCCAATAGTGCCAGCGTTAATCGCTACTGGAGTATTAGGAATGATTCTAATAATTGAATGATTAGGTAAAATGTTTTCCAAATTATTATACCCAACACCAGCTACCGAAGAAATAATGGTGGTTTTGGCGTCCAGATTAATTAGTTCAGGGATGATTTGAAGTGTAATCTTAGCTGGAGTAGTTAAAAATACATAATCTAGATCCAAGTTGATTAAATCATGTATTGCATGGACTAATTTAAAATCTAGTTTTTCTGCTAATCTACTGACACGGGGATTAACTGGATTTTCTCCAATTATTTTATTCGTTGCATCTTTTTTTAGTCCTTTAATAATAGCACTACCCATTTGTCCTACACCAATTACTCCAATTTTTGTCATTTTTATCTCCTTAATGTTTGCTATCTGTTCAAATTTTATCTTAACAGTATTTACTAATCTCTTTGTTAAACACTTTTAATTCAAGAATGATATTATTACGTGACTTTGACTCTCGACATATTTTGTTCAATTGCTTGATGTTATTGCGTAAGTTTTTTAAAGTCTTTTGGTAATGTTTAGAATCTACTTTTTTGCTCAACGTTACCACATAGTTGTGTGGCTTTAAGCTTGATTTTTTAGCATATTGGCACAATTTTTTGTTCATTTTACTACAAAGAGCGATAACTTTTTGCCGCTTTTTCTTATTATCAAGTGTGCTTAGATTTAAGAGTAGCTGATTCGATCTTTTAAAATGATCAACTTGTTTAGCCTGTCTGATTTGTTTTCTTTTCTTAACTAATTTCTTTATTGAGTTAATTACGCTTTGGACTATAATTAGTGAATTACGTTTACTATTTGGCTCAATAATTTGTGTTTTTGCCAGTTGATTATTATAAACACCATAGCCTAATGTTTCTAAGAACTTTGAGTTTTCTTTTAAATCAGAAGTTAAGGTCAAACGATGATAAGGAAAGGGAATGAGATTTGCATCAATTTGATTTTGATATACCATTTCTTTACGATAGGCTCCAGCCAACATGTCAGCAACTTGGATACCATAACTTTTTCGACTGTTTTCAGTATAATAATTAACCTCAAACTTAACCTCCTCATCACTAATGTTCTTGGCAATATCCTGTAGCAGAGTTCAATTTAATAAAAGACATGGATCAACATGATTTTGTGAGGTCTCATCAATTACAACATATACTTTAATTTGTGAAGAATTGATGCATTTTTTAAGTTCCAGTAAAAGCGTCTTAATTGGATGAATATATGATAGAAGTTCTAGTGACAAAAACATCAGTTCTTTAATATCTGTAAATTGATTAAGGTCACAAGCTGGACGTTCTAATATCAAAGCTGATGTTAAAAAGGGCTTAGCCACTTCTAAGGCTTTCCGATTGATTCTATCAGAAACGGAATTACTCTTTTTCTCTCGTTTATTATTGTTAGGGTAAATCTCCTTATAAAGCTGATTTAATGCCTGCATTCTTTGAGCATCTATCATATAAAAGGCAGCAATAAACCTATCAGTAGTCATCTGATCATCTTGCTTCTTGTATGAAATACTCTCATCAACAAAAATAATAAAGGTCGAACATTGCTCTTTATAAGCACAAGTTGATGATATAGCTTTTTAATTAAATTACTCATTCGCCCCCTCCTAAAAAACTTGTGTTCGTATAAAATATACCAAACATATGATCAAAATAAAAGGAAAAATCGAAAAATTGACTTTTTTAACACAAATCTGAGATTATTTAGTCAATAAAGCAAAATAGAATCGAGTCAAAAATGAGAAAAATAAATCATCTGTTTATCATGTTGTTATTGTTGATACCTTTACTGGCAGCTTGCAATAATAGTTCAAAAGAAAAGCAAGTACATAAAAGCAAAACCACTATGGTTAAGCCTAAACCGAGATTTAAAGATACTCCTACATTATATTTTCACGGATTAATGGGTAGTTATAAGAATGAAAAGCCGTTAGTCGATGCTGCTAAAGAAGCTGGTAAAACAAATAGTGTAATTCGTGCAAATGTAGATGAGACAGGAAAAGTTAAATTAAAAGGCAGGATTAAAAAGAATGCTAAAAATCCAATCGTTGAAGTCAATTTCAAGGACAATACACAACCTGACTTTTCACGTAATGGAATTTATGCTAGCAACGTAGTCAAAGCCTTGCAGAAGAAATACCATATCAATAAAGTTAATATGATTGGCTACTCTTTAGGCAATATTGCGATAATTTACTACATGATTCAAAATGGTCAAAAGAAAAATATGCCACGGTTAGTTAAACAAGTGAGCATAGCAGGGCATTACGATGGAGCATATTTCCAAGAATTGCCGCCAAGCTTCCGTCAACCCAAAGGGTTAAAACTAGATAAAAATGGCAAACCAAATAAAATGAATCAAACATACAAGCAAATGTTAAAAGCTCGTCCAGCTTACAAAACAAATAAAGTGAAGATTCTTAATATTTATGGAGATATCGGCAATGGCGGGGATGGAGTAGTTGAAATAGCTTCTGCTTTATCATTGAAATATTTAACTTCTGGTAGTAAATATCAAGCGATCAAGTTTACTGGAGTAAAAGCTGATCATGGCAGTTTGCCTAATAATGATCAAGTAATTAATAAAATTGTTGAATTTTTATGGTAGTAGAAAAAAGGATTGTTCAAATTGTTTTATCAAGAACTAAAAGCGAATTTTGAAGAAAAAGTTAATTCTGAACAAGCACAACAACTAGCAGGTTATATGCGAAATCAGTTTAAATTTTATGGTTTGGATACACCCGAGCGACGAAAGATCTATCACGATTTTTTATTGCGAGAAAAGAAAAAGAATAAAATAGACTGGAATCTATTAAATCGAGCTTGGGAAGATCAATATCGAGAGATGCAATATTTTGTTTGTGATATTTAATTGCAATGAAAAAATATCTTACTTATAACGATATTGATAGAATTGAACGTTTTGTCAGAACTAAACAATGGTGGGATACAGTCGATAGTCTAATTAAGCCTATTGGTGATCTTGGCTTACGAGATGCAAGAATTAATGAACTGATGCTTGAGTGGTCAACAGATTCTGATTTTTGGGTAAGACGTGTAGCAATAGAACATCAATTGTTACGTAAAAAGAAAATGAACACTGACTTACTTGCTCAGATCATCGAAAATAATTTGAACAGTCAAGAGTTTTTCATTAACAAAGCGATAGGATGGGCCTTACGTGATTACTCTAAGACAAATTCAGAATGGGTAAGACAATTTATTGCTGAAAATTATGATAGAATGGCTAAACTATCGATTACAGAAGGATCGAAGTATTTATATCAATAGCGATTATGTGGTATATCACATAATCGTTTTTTTATAAAATTTTTTGCATTTGAACAGGCGTTTGATATAATGACACGTGAACACATGTGCGATTAAACAAGGAGGACCTCCAATTTATATATTTAAATTAAGGAGAAGAAAAAATGAAAGTCGAATCCAATTCTACTAAAAAGGCATTAGACTATCTTTTATCTCAAAAAGAAGGGACGTATCTATCAGTAATTGAACAAACAACTGGATTAGGTAAAACACATGCAGTGATTCAAAAAATCGCTGAGATTTTACAAAAAATTCCGGACCTTGAGTTAAAACCCAAGATTTTTGTGGTTACTTCTGGAATTGAAACTAGAAATGAATTTTTCCATGATTTAAAGGAAAAGTTACCTGAATTTGAAAGCAGAATTCTACTGTTTGAGAGTGTACCTGATCAAGTTAAACATTTCCTAGAAGAACTATTATCTAAGACTGATTATGAAAATGATCAAACTTTAGCCAACGATTATTTAAGCAGCTGGTTTGATCAAAATACTGCGACGTTTAAAGATACTACTGTTTTACTAAAAAGAATTGCAAAACAATATATCTTTGTTAAACAAGAAAATGATACGTTCGGAGAATTAAGTTCTCGGTTAAAACGCACAATTTATTACGATTTAAAAAGATTGGCGCAAAAAGAAGAAATAAAACTTAATACCAAACAAAAACAGCTAAATTATTTAATTAAAAAGGCGCCTTGGATATGTGATTTATTTAAAGATACTGATCTCAGTCGTTATTACGTTTTGATCATGACTGCGGATAAATTCGTTTTCCCATATAAAACAGCCATCGGAAATGAAGACAATTATTGGGATTTGACTTTTAAAAATAGTCAGACACCTATTCTCTTTTTAGATGAATCAGATAAGATTAAATCAAATTGGACCAATAAATTAATCGAAAGTGAGATGGGGTCTAAAGATGTTGAAGATATGCCAACTCTAATTCGAAGATTTTACGCCAATATTTTGCCAGCTATTGGACGCATGGAACGAATAATCATAGACGCCAAAGACCCCTCTGGAAAAACAAATAAAACCAGAATTAAGCAACTTTATCAAGTGATCAAGAAGACATATGATCAGTATCATTTACAGTCCCCATTAAAAATTGATCCTGCACTTTTGGGAGATAATACTAACAAATTTCTATTTAACACAGGTAAAAGCAGTTTTTTGTTTGGCTTGAAAAAAGATGAAAAATATTTGGTATGGAAATTTAACTCTCAACGTCTTGTTAACGAGATTACAATAGATCAAAAATTTTACGAAACGCATCCAGAATTTCGATTAAGTAAAGTAACTAGTTCCTTTACTCGGTTATTGCATTATATTGCAAAGACGACTTATTCAATCGCCAGAAATTATCATGAATTCAAGATAAATCTGAATAAAAAAATTACTGATCCTGAAAAATTGCATAATGTTTATGAGTTATCAGAAGAACACTTGCAAATCGTTAACGTGATTTTGCAGCCTACTAATGCTGAAGGAAGGTTAGCAAAATACTTCATTGATAATTATTTGGATAAAGCACTTAATTTAAAATTACCAAATATTAAAGCAAGTTTTACAGATGATCAGACCATCTATGCTTCTGGATTTCGTCTATTTGATTTAACTGTAAGTGAAGATGCTAACAATAATGGCCAGCTTCGTGTCTACCAACAGAAGACAACACCAGAACAAATTCTTGCCAGTGTAGCAAATAAAATGAGGACGATCTTATTATCATCAACCAGTTTAAACCCCTCACCATTAGGAAACTTTGATCTAAATTGGGTAAAAAATAATATAGTTAACTTCTTAGAAATTCCTACAAAATTGCAAGAGGTACTTGATTTAGAAAATAGAAAACGAAATCAATTAATTAAAAGCAAAGTAAAAATTGACACTAGGTTGACAGGAAAAAACTTGATGATTAGTGGACAAACTTTTAGTCAAGCTTTAGCTACTTTGTTAAGAGATGAAAATCATTTAGAGCCAACAGAATTACAACTTGAACGAATTTTGAATAAATATCCTGCTCGTTTGATTGCTAATCGCGTAAGCAACGGATTAGATCCAGATGCACCGTTTTTATGTGAAGCCGAACGCCAAGATGCTGATTCAAAAATTAGTAATACTCATTTTAATTTTGAACGTAAAATACGTCTATTAAGTGCAATCATTAATTTTTTGCAGTTAAATCAAAAAAATTCTACAAATAATGCATTCATCATCTATACCAATGCAATAATACGAATCGACGAATTAAATTGGTTAAAAGAAGCTATTGAAATCTTAAATATTCCATTTCCAGATGATTTATTCAAAGTGATTAGTTCACAAAATCGTCAAGAAATAGAAGATGTTAAAGAAACATGGGGTAAAGGAAAATTTCAAATCATGCTTACTAATAAGCAAGCTCTTGGTCGTGGAACCAATCTTCAATATCTTCTAGATAAAGACTATTATCAAAAACATAGCCATGATTTTGCAATTATTGATCAACGCTTTGTCAACTTGAATGAACCATTTATTGATATTGCAGGAATTTATATAGAATCACTTACTCATATGTTTGAAAATCCAAATAATAATGGTACTCAGGATTTAGATGATTTCAAAATCAGAGCAGGACATATTATTTATGAACAATTTGAATTATACGATTCAAATCAAACTAATTTATCTTTCCGTGATGTTAGAACAAGACTACAAAAATACTTTGGCAAAATATCAGGTAATGGCATGTGGGACTTATTACCTGCACAGGATGCTCTTGCAGCAGAGTTAGAACAGATAACAGGGCGTCTTTGTCGAACAAATATCAAAAATAAAGAAATGCTAATCCAGTATGACTATAATTTTGTAAATAAAATTGACTGGGATTATTTAAGCCATAAACGAACTAACGTGCTGATTGAAGACTTAATTGAGCAAAATAAAAATAGATTATCCTCAAATCCAAAGTATCAAGATCGTTTAGCAACGATTAAGGAAAAGCAAGAGCTAGCTTTAATTAATAGTGGTGCAGTTTTCTTAGCCAAACGTGCTTATAAATTGCGTTCTTTAAGTGAAACTATGCAATATCAGTGGGTAGAAATGCGGGAATGGATTGTAAAACATCCTCGAATTAGCACTTTATCTAAAATACCAGATCATTTACGTAAGACAGTCGAAGGATTTTATTATCGACTGTCTAAACCAGATGCAAAATACTATTACTATCACGATCAAGAGGAAGATCCTGATTTCAAAAACGTGCTTTTGATTGATTATGAGCAGGGAAAAGCTCAACAAAAATTAGATTACTTAAAATTCCAAAAACAAGTACCTATTAATGCCCAATTAACTAGTCTAAATCTAGAAAAATATGCTAAATATTTAGATAAAATTTTTAAGCAAAATTCATGGATAAAACAAGCATTACTAAGAGAAAAATATGATTTAGATTTTAGTAAAAAGAGTCAGTGGTTATTAACGCCTGCCGCATTTAACAATTTGTATAAAGCAGCTATTTCAGAAGAGATTTTTGCTTTAATTTGTCAGAAGTATCATCTAGATTTCCATGAAATGAGGGAATTATCCCAGAATGAATTTGAACGCTTTGACGGATTTTTAAAGTTAAACGATCAGAGAATTCTATATGTCGATATGAAGAATTACGATTCACGTAGGACTACAGTACTTGCAAAAGATGTCGAAAAGCATATTCAAAATAAATTAAATGATTCCACAGGTAATGCAGCCGTGATTATTAATTTCTACGAATTTGAAAAAGAAAATGCTTATCGAAATAGCGGAATCAGAAACGAAATTAATGAAAAAAAGATCTATTACTATCCTCATTTGTTTAGACATAATGGTGAAATTGATAATGCATTATTGCAAGACTTATTAGATAAGGTGGTACGGAATGACACTAGTAAGAAATAAAATTTATCTAAATCAATTGGAAGATCCGCATTTTAAGATTGATCAGCTAAATCAAGATTTTGATTTATACGCGGTACATTGCACACGTAAATATATCTCTCGCTCCTTACTTAACCGTAACCAAGAGAAGTTACCAGTAATTAAGGCCGTAAATTATATCAGAGAAAATAACAAAGACATAATTTATATCCTTACGGATAAAGGTAAAACCAATATTTTTGAATTAAAGCGTGGCTTAACAGAACTAGATGAGACTATAGGTAAAATTGAGCAGCGTGATTTTGCACAAGTAGAAACAAATATCATATTAAACTTACTATTAATTCAACTACAAGTATTCTCTACAGTTAAGGGATGTAATTTATTGGGAAAATTGTATGTTAATACCAACACAGAAGAAAATGAAAAATTAAAATTTGAAGAAGTAAGCTTTAGTAAAAATCTAGTAATTAATATTCAAACGCGAGCATTTACTCAACTATCCTATTATCAAAAAAACCAAGCTCAAGAATTAATTAAAAATATAAAGTCATGGGGTCGCAGTCCACGTTATGAGATTAATTTGCAAGAAAGCACAATCAAACAAATGGCAAATTGTTACCATGACGGAGAAGAAAATGATTGGTATTTAATGCATCCTACCCATAAAAATCTGAAGCCAGATCAAACACCTTTCTTTTATCTTAATGGTAAAGTTGGATAAGCTAGAACTAGCTTTTTAACTAGTAAAAGTGGCATTATGTATTATTTAATTGATCAATTGAATAAGCATTACTCGCAATATTTTGACAAATTAAAATTTAGAGAAATCCAAACTGAGAGTTATGATCAAGGCGTTAATCAAAAAAAAAGGGGAGAAAAATTATTAGAAAAAATTAAGTCATTTTGGTCAGATAAAGAAATTACATTAATTGATCGAACGCAAGAAAATTTATCAGCAGTAAAAACTATATCTGACTTTTTTAGTCAAAACTTGTCAATAAAAATTAAGCCCAGTCAAACAAGTAGTCATTACAATTTAGCATTAATTCACAATTTAGGTTACTATTCGAAAAAAGATAACCAAGATAAAGAAGATACGTATTACGTAAATCAAGCTGAAATTATTCAAAATATAACAATTGAAGGAGTACTGCATAAAAGTGGAACGGTAATTGATAGCGCATTAATCAATGCAGTTAAAGAATTGACTGTAAAAGCAATTTTAGAGATGCAAGATTTCTCACCATTGAATACTGGGATAGACTTAGATAGTTTGGCTTTTTATAAATATTATCCTAAAAGCAATCAAACTCTAGAATTTACGAGTCATGGAACTAATTTTCAAATTAAAGTAATTACTTCCAATTTTAAAGATCCGTTTTTCTTGAATGATTTATTTATTGAACGAAACGATCAATTAACGACCGCTTACGACTACATTATTTTAGATAAACAAAATGAAAATTACTATGCTGTAAGCAAAACTTCGTTAAAAACAATACCATCGCCATCATTATATGAAGCGGCAAATAATCAAAAAGGCACTTTAGCATATCGTAACAAAGAGGCTAGAAATAAATATTTAGCCGGTTTAATCAATTTGAATTATTTCTACACACAAAATCAACTATATTATAATGTGGGAGTTATTGGAAATGGGATGCAGTCCAAAGAGTCGGTAGCTTCAGTTGTTAGAAAAATTGAATGTTTAAACGATGATAATAAGTCGCAATTGCTAGATATGCAGCAGCTTTTACAATCTATGGATGTTGTTTGGGTTAAATTTAAAAATTTGACGGTTCTTCCTTTTCCGATTAAACTCATGAACGAATATATCAGAAAAGATAAAAATAATAATGAAGAGAGATAAAAATTGAATTTAATAATTAGATCAGTAACTATGAATGATTTGGATTCAGTAGTTTCTATTGAATCGGATACGTTTGAGATGAGTCAAGAAATGACTCAAAAAGATATGATCGGGCGAATTGAAAACTATCCTGATACTTTTTTAGTAGCAGAAATTGATCATCAAGTAGTAGGACATGTTTTTGGTCCAGCATTTAATAAGCGCTATATTGAAGATGAAATCTATTTTAAAAATCATCTTAATCGTAAAGATGATCAATATCAAACAGTTTTAAGTCTGGCAGTTAGTCCGGAATTTCGAAAGCAAGGAATAGCTACCAAATTATTAGATAAATTGTCTAAGATTGCTAAGAAGCAAAATAGGACAGCGGTCACTTTGACTTGCTTGCCGAAGTTATTTTCATTTTATGAAAAGCGAGGCTTTGTAAACGAGGGTAAGACTAGTGATGATATCCCTGATCCTGATAATGTAAGTAGTTTTAATATGGTAAAGGAATTATAGAAAAGAGGATTTTCCTACTAAACAAGGAAAATCCTCTTTATAATTTCTGATTAATCTTTTTAACTTGAGATTTCACTTTTTATATATAATTAGCCAGATAATTATATATCCAATAATATAGATAATAGTAAAGATAAATAAGGGGGTTGCCTTAACAAGAATCCAGCCATTTATTAAATAGAAGAAAAGGTAATCTAGATAAATTACAATTGCATCAATTAACGTTGCGATGCCTAGAGGAATTTTTTCAACTTTAAAAACAGCTCCAATTCCGCCAGCAACGAAAGCCATGAAAAGGGTCGATAGAATATTGATGTTTACTTCTGTCATTGGTCGACTGGTTACATTTTCTGTTAATTGAAAACCATAATAAATTATTACTAAAATAAGCGGGCCAAAACCTGCAGCGATTAATCCTCGTAAAATAAAATCTTTAATGAACCGTTTCATGTTAATCCAACTCCTTTCTAATTTTTGAAAAACATCTTCTTGAAATATAATCTGTTAATCCGTTTTTCATAATTACGTTTACACCAACTGATTTAGTTCCCTTAAAACGTTTGATTTGATAGCGATTCACTATACTTGATTTATTAATTCTCCAAAAGTTGTTAGGTAACTCACCTGCTAGCTGATAAATTCGTTTTCGTATTTGGTATTTCTTATTATCGCTGCAAATAGCCCAAATCTTATTGTCGATAATCGTAATCAAAACGATTTAATCGAAAGATAAAGCAATTAAATCTTTGTCATCATATGCGGCAATTTGATTAGAATTACCATTGGTTAATACAAATAACTTTAACTTATTTGTAAATTCATTTTCTTGGTGTACCTGTGCTTGAACTAATTCTTCTTTTTTAGGTTCTATTAAAAGCTTAAATTTCATCTTTTTCTCCTTTCATTTTGAATTATATGAGATATTGCCTGAGAAAACCGTATTTTTAAATTATTCGGTATAAAATTGAAATAATTGGTCGTAAGCATAAAAAATGAGTTTAATTACAGTATCAGATATAATTATTAATATAAAAGTGATGGTTTTTATAGAAAAAGGTGATATTATGATGAAATGTAAACTAGGTTGGATTTGTGCAGGTATTGGTGCCGTAAGTGCTATGGTTGCAAGCTCTATTTATTTCTATAAAAGAGATCATAAAAAGCGTGAAGCTGAAAAGGATACAGAAAACAAAACTTTATTTTTAGAAAGTACCTCTAACAAAGCAAAAGATGAGTTAATGAAAGCTGAATTAGCAGATGAGGATAAAGTTAAGTCACAAGAAACAGAATTTCCAAAAGTTTCTCTTAATGATGGTCCACATAAATTATTTGAAGATGAATAAAAAGGCGAGACAAGATGTCTCGCCTTTTTTTACATAATTTAGATTATAGTATGTTTTCTAATTTTAATAATTCTACTTTTTTATCTATTCCTGCACTATAACCCGTTAGGTTGCCATTTGATCCAATTACACGATGGCAGGGAACCATTAGAGAAATATGATTTCTACCTATAGCACCGCCTACTGCGCGAATAGGTAAATGATGTGGATCTTTTGCGACCGATTGCGCAACTTGTTTATATGTGAAAGTTTGTCCATAAGGAATCTGTAGAAGAGTTTGCCAAACTCCCTTTTGAAAGGTAGTCCCAATTAAATGTAATTGAGGAATAAAATCAGGCTTTTGTCCAGTAAAGTATTGATCAAGCCACTTTTGAGCAGATTTGATGTATTCATCAGAACCCACTTTTACCTCATCGTTTAAAATATCTGCATAGTACTTGCTAGTTGCAAACCACAAACCAATTAATCCTCGTTCATCACTAGCTAATAATATTTTGCCCAAGGGTGAGTGGTATGTAAAAATAGTCTGCATATTATTTACCTTGATTAGGTGTCATTAAATAATAATCTTTCAAAAATGATTCATTAAACTGCTTTGGCAACTTATATTTTTGTCCAAACATATCGATCATTGCATGAAAATTTTGATAATTACGCAGAGTAAAATCAGTTAAATTTTCTTCAATGATCTTTTTTGCTTTCTCATAAGGTGGGACATCTCGCCAACCCAGGCATGCAAAAAGTCTACGCGAATACTGATCAACTACAAATTCACCTTTACGCAAACCATACATTAAGATTACGTCTGCTGTCTCTGGTCCAATTCCTTTAATAGCCAAGATTTCTTTACGCAAGTCTTGTTTATTCTGCTGTTGAGCTAGTTCAAGATCATAATTAAAACGATCTCTAAAGTAAAGCGCAATGTTTTTAATTGTTTGTGCTTTACGAGTATAAGAACCAGCGGGGGCAATTACTTGCTGCAATTTTTCATCACTCATGTCCAAAATGTTAGCAGGTAAGAAGCCAGTCGCTTGATATAAGGAGTCTAAAGCCTTATCTACATTTTTCCAGTTAGTGTTTTGGATCAAGACTGTTGACCAAATTACCTGCCAATCAGAACGTCCCGGCCACCAACCATTGGGATCAGGATGATCATACATAATGTCATAAAGCTCATGTCAACTACCCCAGAATAAATTCTGGGGCTTGGTGGCTCGTTAGCTTGCACTAACCAGAACACCAACTTGCTTAGATACAGGCTCGGCTTGTCACTAATAATCTCGCAACTATTAGCGATAGAGGTCGCCTAATTATCAAAGCCTTTTGAGTCCGTGAGTTGCCAACGGACTACTGCCTTTTTAGGCTACTTTTTTCTTTTTGATTATTGGATTGCTCCAAATGCCTTGTGCCTTCTCAATAATATTGATCGCTGCATTCCAATCACGAATATGGTGAGTCTGACACATTGGGCAAACCCATTCACGATCAGTCAGCCTAAGTTTGCGATAGCCATTATGCCCCATGATCGTGCCACATTGATGGCATCTCTGCGTAGTGTACTTGGGGTCGATAGTAATGAACTCTTTGCCATATAGCTTGGATTTATAAGTCAGCATGTTAAGAAACTTGCGCCAACCAACATCAGAAATGGCTTGAGA
>NZ_AZEL01000023.1 GCF_001434975.1 Lactobacillus gallinarum DSM 10532 = JCM 2011 | reverse complement strand
GCGACTACTTCTTCTGCCAGCTTAGTCTCATAATTATTAAGAATAGAAAAGGCAAAAGGCATTGCTTGATATTGTCTAACAGCTAAGTAGTGCTTAGCATGATAATTGCTTCGATTGCGTCCTACATAAGAGTTGTAGACAAAGCGTTGCGCATCATAGTTCAACTTAATGATTTTCTTTTGCTTAGAACTAGGATAAAAGCGAAGCTTAACGCCAAAATGATAGGCTAAGCTGCTCATTCTCTTCATGATTTCACCTCCTTCTGTAGATTAGATATTTATATTTTACAGGGAAGTCGAACGTATGTCTCTATTTTT
>NZ_AZEL01000022.1 GCF_001434975.1 Lactobacillus gallinarum DSM 10532 = JCM 2011 | reverse complement strand
TAGTGAACTGTTTGCTTAACAGTCTTACTTAAGCTGTCTTTATCAGTACCTGCTGGCCACTTTGGTCCGTTATGATCTGGGTCATTTGGATTGATTTGCTTGCCTGGATCGCCTGGGTTATCTGGGGTAACGGTTGTAGTGCCATGAATAAAGTCAATGTAGAATGTCTGAGTCTTATTACTATCAGTGTCAAATACTGCTCCGGCTGGGAACCAGTTATTCTTAAGTTCGTATCCCTTGGCTACCAACTCTTGAATTTTGCTTTGTGGATCGTAATTAATTACTGAGCCGGCTTTACCAGTAATATCACCTGAAGTATCAATGTTAACCCATTTAGTGTTATCTGTATCACTTACATCACGGTAAATGATTTGTGCAATTTGGTC
>NZ_AZEL01000021.1 GCF_001434975.1 Lactobacillus gallinarum DSM 10532 = JCM 2011 | reverse complement strand
TAACAAGATTGGACTTTTTTTGTTAACTAAAACGATTTAACTAGCACCACGCGTAATTTATATGTTTGTTAAGTCGTAGATAGTGTAGCTGGCTCCGACAATCTCCTTGGTTGAGGTTGGTGGGGCTTTTGTTTTAAGAAAATATGATTGGTCAATGAAAAAATAAAAATGTATACTAAAAACAAGGTACAGAGTTAAATTTTAAAGATGAGATATATTTTTAATTAGTGATATTTCCAAGTTAAAGGAATTTATGTTTTAAATACAAAAAATCTAAATGTTAACACAATATTTATAGAGGAGTAATTTAATGAAGATTAATGCAGTTGATCTTTTTTGTGGAGTCGGCGGATTAACAGCGGGACTTCAAAGCGCTGGAATTAATGTGGTAGCAGGAATAGACATTGAAAATAAGTGTAAATTCCCTTATGAAAAAAATAATAATGCAAAATTTATTCATGCAGATCTAAAAAAGGTAAAGAGTGAGTTTATAGATGATTTATATCCTCAAGATACGGATATAAAAGTTTTGGTGGGTTGCGCACCGTGTCAGCCGTTTTCTTCATATAGTTATAGATATAAAGGAACAGATGTAACCAGAAATAAAATGGATCTTTTAGATACATTTTCCAGGATAGTGGAGGATATAGAACCTGATATTGTATCTATGGAGAATGTACCTCAATTAGCAAAAGAGCCGATCTTTAAAGCCTTTGTTAATACACTAAAAAAATTAGAATATAAAGTAAATTGGCATGTAGTTTATGCTCCGAAATACGGTGTACCACAAAAAAGAAAAAGATTAGTTTTGTTGGCAAGCAAAAAATTAAATCTTGATATAATCTCTCCATTGTTTAATGCTGATAATTATCCTACTGTAAGACAAACTATCGCGGATTTACCTAAGATAAAAGCAGGCGAAATAGATGATCATGATAAAATGCATCATTCGCCTAAGTTAAATAAAATAAATTTAGAAAGAATCAAACAGTCTAAACCTGGTGGAACTTGGCATGACTGGGATGATAAGTTAATATTAAAAGCTTATAGAAAAAAGTCTGGCAGATCATATACTTCAGTATATGGAAGAATGAAATGGGACGAACCAGCCCCAACCATAACTACTAAATTTTATGGATATGGAAATGGTAGATTTGGTCATCCAGAGCAAAATAGAGCTATTTCTTTTAGAGAGGGTGCAATGCTACAGACCTTTCCTAAAGATTATTGCTTTTTTGATGATGATCACCCTATTTCAGGTAAGGACCTAGGAATTATGATAGGGAATGCTGTACCTGTGAAGTTAGGAGAAGCAATTGGACAAAGTATTTTAAAAGGTATGAAAAATGGATGAAAATAAAAAAAAGAAAGCACGTAATCAGATTGATAAATTACAGCAAGAAGTAAGTTATGATACAAGAGATTATCCTATTGAATATTTGGTTCAAAATTATGAAAGTAGGAAATTTTTTAGACCAAGATATCAACGAAATGAATTAGTCTGGGATGAAAGAAGACAAGCAAGATTTATTGAATCCTTATTATTAGGTTATCCTATCCCAATGTTGTTTTTAGCGGATACAGATGAAGGTAAATTAGAAATAGTAGACGGGTTACAACGTATATCAACATTAGTATCTTTTATGCAAAATAAGCTTATACTTGAAAAATTAGAAAAATTAACAGATTTAAATGGATTTAAATTTAAAGATTTACCTGAATCTGAAAAGAATAGATTTCCTATGAATTCATTAAGAGTTATAGTTCTTAGAAAAAATACTGATGAGAAAACAAAAATAGATTTGTTTAATCGAATCAATACTTCGTCTTTGCGAGCTAATGATGCTGAAGTACGAAGTGGTGTTGAAATTTTGAATCCTTTTATGCAATTAATTAATAAGTTATCAAATGATAAAACATTTTTACGATTAATAGATTTGTCAGCCGCTAAATTAAAAAGAAAAGAAAATGTTGAATTAGCATCTAGGTTTTTTGCTTATTCTCATGAATATAAAAATTTTAAACATAGTGTTAGAAGCTTTGTTAATAGTTTTATTGAAAAAAGTGGAGAAAAATATACTGTTGGTGCAAAGGAAGATTTTGAGAAGGAATTTAAAAATACATTTAAGTTTATAGATGATTTCTATCCTAAAGATATTTTTCATAATAATGGGATTCATATGACGCCTAGAGTTAGATTTGAGGCAATATCTGTGGGTACAAATTTAGCTTTAAAAAAGGATCCAAAATTAAAAATAAGAAAAGAAGATGTATTAAATATGGTTCAAACATCAGAATTTAAAGAGTATACAACTTCTGATGCAAGTAATAGTCGGCCAAAAATAATAAAGAGGATTGAATTTGTTGAAAATTATTTGTTAGAAAATGGAATTAGATAAGTTTAATACACGAGTTTCTGAGCTCAGATTTTATATAAGAACATTGATTAAACTAAACAAGATTATAAATATTGAGACAGATAATAAATATGGTGACTACTTAAGAAAACAGCTAAATAATTTAGAAAAAAAACATTATGCCAGCGATATTATCCCTATACTTAGATCAAATGCATTTATGATGATGTATAACTTAATTGAAGATACTATTAGGTCACTTATAACTCAGGTTTATCGCCAAATAAATATGGAAGATCTAACTTATGAGGACTTAAATCAAAATTATCAAAAATTGATCAGACAATATCGTTTTAAGGGTTCAAGTGGGGATAAAATAAAAAGAGAATCGGCTGAATTAATAGACGATATATTAAATAAGCAAAAAGTGAATTTAGATATTAAAAGTTTTTCTTTATCAGGAAATGCAGACTATAAAAATATAGAAAGAATTTTTGAAAAACATAGTATGAAAATTAAATTTGCTGAAAAGAATTACAATAAATATCATACTGAGCTGTATAAGATTAAAAATACCAGAAACAGCCTTGCACATGGTAATACTTCATTTATTGATGGTACACGTGGTATAAGTATTGAAGATACAGAAAAATATGCAGAAGATATCGTTAAATTTTTAAGATATATGATTAGAAAAACGGATAAATTGATTAAAAAAAGAGGTTATAGTGTAATAAAGTGATTTTATATTTGTATTGAAGCCGTAGAGTATCTCTGAGTTTTATTTTTAGTATTATTAAGGTGAATGTGTATTATGGGGATTAATCATGAAGATAAGAAAAGCAATTATTCCTGCTGCAGGGCTCGGAACCCGATTTTTGCCTGCGACTAAGGCTTTGCCTAAAGAAATGCTACCAATTGTTGATAAACCAACGATTCAATTCATCGTCGAAGAGGCAAAGGCTGCAGGGATTGAAGATATTTTAATCGTAACCGGCAAAAACAAGCGAGCAATTGAGAACCATTTTGACTCAAATCCAGAACTTGAACAAGATTTGGAGGCGACCGGCAAGACCGAGTTATTGAAGTTGACACAAGACATCACCAACTTGGGGATTAACTTGTACTACACGCGTCAACCGCATCCCGCCGGATTAGGCGACGCCATCTATCGCGCCCGTAGCTTCGTCGGTGAAGAACCTTTTGTCGTTATGCTCGGCGACGACTTGATGCGTGACAAGGTAACGCTGACCAAGCAGCTGATCGATGAGTACGACAAGACGCACGCCTCAACGATTGCCGTGATGAAGGTGCCACACGAGGAAGAAGTATCCAAGTATGGTGTGATTGACCCTGGCGACATGCTGGATAAGGATCTTTACAACGTTAAGAAGTTCGTCGAAAAGCCTGCCGTAGATAAGGCGCCAAGTGACTTCGCCATCATCGGTCGTTATTTGCTTACACCTGAGATTTTTGACATTCTTGAAAATCAAAAGCCAGGTCGCGGCGGCGAGATTCAATTGACCGACGCTATCGATACTTTGAACCAGACGCAACGCGTATTTGCCCACGTGTACAAGGGCCAACGCTTCGATGTCGGCAACAAGGAAGGCTACCTTGAAACCTCGATCCAATATGGTTTGCGCCACCCCGAAACCCACGATGCTTTGAAGAAGTATATTATTGAGCTCGCGCATGAGTTGGAGAAGAAGTAATATAGTGAAAAAATTAACACCAGCTGTTGGGGCTGGTGTTTTTTTATGGGAAAATATTGATCCTATTTGATTAGTTATGTACGTAATATGCTGAATTATCTGTTTATTGTGGAAGTGGGGCTCTTAACTGCCAATCTTGGGGGAAACCCATTTTTTGAAAAATATCATTTATGGTGATGGTATTTAGTTTATTGCTTAAGTTCTTAAATCTCTTTTTAAGAGTATTATTGAGAATACCAAATTCAGTTTTACTTAGAAAACATTGCATGATAATGAAGGTGTTATAGAAGTCTTTACGAGTATCATTAACTTGAATAGAGTATTGATCGTGTAAATATGAAAAATATTTTGCATCTGCATGACAAGCAAACTCAATTATTCTTTTATTATGTGCGCATACATTTCGTATTTCTAAAATATTCTTCATGAAATTAAGCATTATAGCAGGGGTGAATGTCTGACCGGGATTGGTACCATTATTATTTTCGGAGAAAAATGGAGTAAGATCGGCTGCTATTTTATTAAGAATTGCGTCTGGTAATTCTCTTATAAAATGATATAACCCTCCAAAATCCAAGTGATCTATGATCACCCAGATTGGAATATCATGATATTCAGATACATAGTGATAAATAGGGCTAGTATGATCGGTGATGTTTATTTTTAGGATATTCGAAAATTTATTAATGGTTCTACATGCATCACTTAGTTTTTGTTGGTTATATGAGGATGGATTTAAAAATGCATATGTTTGGTCACTATACTGTTCTGCAAAGTGATAAGCAGTAATTGATTTTAAATGATGTTCAATTTGAAGAGCAGCATTAAATACACCTTTCTTTATTTCTTCTTCAAGAAAGTATAGGTTACTGATCTCATTGAAAGATGCACCGGTAATATAATGATCTGTAGTATCTTGAAAGTATTTACCATAGCCATTAATAATGTTGTAATAATTATTAGTTAGTAGGTATCGTTTAGCTTTTTCAACGTTGGGAATTGTTAATCCGCGTTCTTGTAAAAGTAAGATCTGTTCATCTAAAGTTTTAAATTGTTTTTGCAAGAAAAAAACCTCTATTCTCATCATGAATAGGAGGTTTTTATTCCGCAGTGGTCTCCTCAGAGATACCACAACTCTTAACTATCTCCTATTCTAACATCTTCGTTAAAGAATTCAATAATAAGAAATATTTTATCTTAATTAGTATGGAAATAATACCTAAAATAGTGTTTTGACCAAAAAATAAAACTAAGTAACGTGCAAAAAATTAGTACCGATCGCTGGAGTCGGCGTTTTTCTGCATGGATGGAAATTTTCATGTTTTTGCAAGCTTGATCGGGTTTATACTAAAAATGAAGAGTAATAAGGAGAAAAATATGAAGATAAAAAAGAATTTTAGCTTTTTTAGCAGGGATATTGTTGGCTGTTTCAGCAATTTGGGTAACTAATCAACCTGAGCAAGTAAACACATCTGTTTTTCAAAAGACTACAGTGCCTAAGAAGTTCCGCGGCACTTGGTATAGATATTGGGGTAATGGGAAAGTTAAGCCCTTCAAGATCACGCGTACCGAAATTAATTTAGATGGTTGTGCTGATGGCAAGGGAGGAGTCTATAAATATACTAAACGGGCATTTAATGCCGAAGGCAGTTTAGATTATTTTAGTTCGCACCTGTTAATTAAGACTAAGGGAAATAGAATGTGGATATGTGTCCCACACGACCAAACATCAGCTGCGTATGTTACTAATAACCGTAAAACTCTCTATGTAGGTGTGGATACTTGGGTAGATACGTATTATAAGAGCAAATCTGCAGCTAAAAGAAACCACAAAGCCGACAGAAACATGAGCAGAAGAGATAAGCTTTCTAAGTTGGTCTGGGGTAATTAGTTGAGAAGAAATCTTAAGCACTCATTTTGATTGATGGGTGCTTTTTGTTTTAAAAAGCGAGGAATTGATTATGAATACTCTCGAATACAAAGGCTATAAAGGTACGATTGAAACAGAAGACGATACTTCATTTGGTCATGTTTTAGGCTTGAAGAATGCAATTATTTCTTACGAGGGAAAGAATATTGATGAGTTAAGAGATGATTTTCAGAATGGAATAGATGATTATCTGGAGAATTGTCGTTTAAATGGTGAAAGACGCGGATAAAAATTAGGGAAGAGATAATTATGTCAGAATCTACAATTTTAGAAGCTTTGAAAGTCTATCGCAAATATATTAATGGCGATGAAAGTCATGTGGAAGTTGCACATGTCCCTGTAAATTTGACTAATTTTGATAAAAAGTATGGGGAAACAGAAAAGTAGCAAGTATAAATGTTATTAACAAAAGTGCTGTTTTGTTAATGATAAAGTGTACTTTAAGAGGGCATTATTAACAAAACCGGGTTGTATTACTTTAATAATCATACACAAAAAGAAGTGGTGCCCCATCATGTATCTTCAAAAGCAAAAACTAGTGTAGCTAATTTGTCAATTCGCGAAGCTGCAGGGTTAACAATTGTATATGCTCATTTAAAGTATGAAGATAATCAAAATTGGACTAACGTTTATGAACAAGCGAATAATGGTGATCTTGAAGTTGATCATTATCCTGAATATAGTTTTGACAATTATACACTTACACCAGATGAAGGACAGGCATTGTATATTGTAAATAAAGAAGCTGCAATTATCTTTACTAATCAAGACCATCCTAGTCAAGGAGCCGTAATTTTAAGTGATAACACACGTCAATTGGCTAAAGTAAATGTAAGTAAAGTTTATCAATATGTAAAAAAGCATGGAGGATTAGCAAAGGCTAAGAAAATTAGTCAGAAGATGAACCTTGAAAAGCGGATGGCGCAAAATAATATTAAACAAAATAGTTCATCAAGTTCTTCAGCTCAATCTTCTAGTTCTAATCGAATTGTTAAAAAGAAGGATAATAATGGTGAAATAGAAGTAACCTCTATTTCACCTGCATTACAAGGAACATGGTATGCTGCTGGGTTGTTCACAGAGAAATTAAATAGTAAGGTCCAAATTAGTTCTAATGCAATTAATGGAAAAACAATTTATAAATTAAATAAGCGTCCAAATAGTGAAAAAGAATTAAAAGAAATTTGGTGAGAAATATCACGGGAAATCTATTGCTGTTGAAAATAAAAGTGACAGTATTTCGATTGTACCAGCTGAAAGTTTAGAAGTGGATGCATGGGGTTATAATTTAACTACACTTGATGGAGTACCTTGTTTGGTAGGAGCATCAGGTGCTATTGCTGGAGTTTACTTTAAGACGCCTGCTCAAGCAGAGCACTTTACACAAAAATATAAAGATAATGAAGAAAAGGCAAACAAAAAGCTAATGGATTAAAAAGAGGAGAAAAATGAAATATTGCCCAAAATGTGGTTCAAAAATCGATGCCAATGATAAGTTTTGTGATCAATGTGGTACTAATTTAAGCGATCAAAATAAATCTAGGATAAAACCGATTATTGGGAGCGAAAAGCAAAAGGAAAATAGTAGAATTCGACGTAATTGCTTAATAATTGCAACTTGTACAATAGTACTTGCCGCTGTTGGAGTCGTGTTCTTTACTTTACAAAGCCAGAATAGTAATTATGCTAATTCTATTCCTTTTGTTGGACATAAAAAAGGAGAGGCTGTTGATCAGGCTGCTGAATCAATAGGCTATAATAGCGATAAAATGACAGCACATGATACGGCTGAATTCACTATTGCATTTGCTCATATGAATTTCCAAGATAATCCCGATTGGGAAAAAGCGTTTGATAACGCGCAAAATGGTGATTTAAATATTACTTCATATCCTGAATATGATTTTGGTGATTATAATGTAAAAGCTCCTGCACAAGGAGCAGTATATGTAGTAACGCCAGAGGTCGGTTATGTAGTATCTGATATAAATCACACCCTCAGAGGGCACAAATTACTTTTGTAGATAGTAAAAAAGGCGCTACACAACCTGTATATTTTCGTGCTTTAGCTAAAAAAGTAGCACATAGCTCATGTAAAAAAGATGTACAAAATATTGGTAAAAAGGTAAAAGTTTCTGTGCAAAAAAAGAATAATAGACAATCATCAGATAAAAATACCAAAAGTGGTACAGAAGATACTAGTAAGTTATCGTGGAATGATTCCAAAGAAGAAAAATTATCTGATTTTATGAGTGATTTTGGCGATAAGATGGACCAGGATTGTGATGAATATACTGGTGATGAGCAGCTAAAGACTAGAGCTAGCGAGGAGTATCCAGATATTTTTAAGATGGAAAAATGAAACTAGTTGATGATAGTGACAAAGATGCTGATGAAAGCGAAAGTATCGATATCGGATGGGATCCAGAATTAAAGAAAAAATATGATTATCAGGTAGTTTCGATCTTTAATTATAATGATGACGATGCTGAACAACATATAACGTATCTATTCTGTGTTCATGATAATCAACCTATTGTGTTGGTTGATCAAACGACCAATGGAAATTATATTGCTGTTAAAGAAACAGCTAATAAAGATGTTAAAAGCGGTTTTGCGGATATTATCAATGGCGACGATACAGATGATGATTGATTAATCTGGTCATCATTTTAATCTGCAAATCTGCAGAAAACGAGCAAAATTTTAAAGAATATTTTAAAATATATTTAATTATAATCTTTGGAGAAGGTATAGAAATATGAAAGTAAGAAAAGCGATTATCCCTGCAGCAGGATTAGGTACTAGATTCTTGCCAGCAACTAAGGCATTGCCTAAGGAAATGTTGCCAATTGTTGACAAGCCAACCATTCAATTTATCGTTGAAGAAGCAAAGGCTTCAGGAATCGAAGATATTTTGATCGTTACTGGTAAAAATAAGCGTGCGATTGAAAACCACTTTGACTCTAATCCTGAATTGGAGCAAGATTTGGAAAAGACCGGTAAGTCTGGTTTGCTCAAGTTAACCCAAGAAATTACTGATTTGGGTGTGAACTTGTACTACACTCGTCAACCACACCCAGCTGGCTTGGGGGATGCCGTCTACCGTGCACGTAGCTTCGTAGCTGGTGAACCATTCGTGATTATGCTTGGCGACGACTTGATGAAGGACAAGGTGCCTTTGACTAAGCAATTGATCAATGATTACGACAAGACTCACGCATCAACCATTGCCGTTATGAAGGTGCCACACAAGGAAGTTTCCAAGTATGGTGTAATTGCTCCAGATGGCAATATTGAACCTGATTTATACAATGTTAAAAACTTTGTGGAAAAGCCAGCTGTTGACAAGGCTCCAAGTGACTTGGCAATTATCGGCCGTTACTTGTTGACACCTGAAATTTTCGACATTCTGGAACACCAAAAGCCAGGTCGTGGCGGCGAAGTACAATTAACTGACGCCATCGATACCATGAACAAGACTCAACGTGTATTTGCCCATGTATTTAAGGGCGAACGCTTTGATGTGGGTAATAAGGAAGGTTACCTTGAAACTTCTATTCAATATGGTTTAACTCACCCAGAGACACGCGATGCTCTTCGTAAGTACATCAAGGAATTAGGTAAGAAATTATAAAAATAAACAACGAATATGGCAGTATACAACGGTAGGCAACGCGAATTCCGCTTATTTAATTAATTCCGTGCAAAAGGAATTAACGGCAGGAATGATTATGCGAGTAGTGTTGCCATGTCGAATGATGATTTGTATAAGGTAAGTTTAGATTTACTAAATGGCAAGCTGCTATCTTCGCAAAATAAAGACATCATTTACGCTCCTGGAAATAATACTTCACATTACCGCGGGGGTCTGTACACTAAAAATAACCATTACGAATCTAACGGTAATGGTTATGGCTATTGCAACTTTTTACGCATTTCTAAAGATGGGCAAAATGCAGTGATTTTGCAAAGTACAGATAGCAGTCGGTATGGCGATTTGAGTAATAGCGCTGATAAAATTTATGCGGATTTATTTGGAAAATAAGATTAAAACCAAAAGCGAGGACTACAATTGTAATCCTCGTCTTTTTGTATCCAAGCCACGAATCAAGCGCCTTTTACGCATGACTCCTGGCTTGATGGGTGTCTTTAGATGTGTGGTATTTTATATTTTCATTGAAGGAAAACCAATCAATTTCAGTATTTGATATCACAACAACACCTCATTTCTAAAATATATATTAAAGTAAGCACTTACTTTATCTACTTATAATACACCATATAAGTTTCAAAAATGATAGTTTTTGTTTTAACGAAAATTAGGCTTATACTTATAGTAAAAAGCATGAAAGGGAAGAATAATGATTAGAAGAGCGAGAAAAACAGATTTTCCATTTGTATATCCAATTTTGAAGCAGATTTTTGATGAAATGCAGATGGAGACGATTGAAAAGTTACCAGAGGATCAATTTTATAGTTTGATGAAATTAGGTTTTATCTCAGAGGATTACCGCTACTCATACCGCCGTATCTGGGTAAGTGAGAAAGCGGGTAAAGTAGTCGGTATTCTTGATATGTACCCATACAAGGATCAAAAGATTATTGATATAGTCTTGCGTCATGATTATGCAAAAACAGGCTTGCCAATCTCAACGGTGATCTTTTCAGATCAAGAAGCTTGGCCACATGAATGGTATATTGATGCCTTAGCGGTTGATCCTGATCATTGGGGAGAAAAGATTGCTAGTCACTTGCTTGATGAAGCTGAAAAAGTTGCGGCTAAGCAGGGCTATCATATTTTGAGTTTAAATGTTGATCAAGAAAATCCACGTGCGCAACGATTATATGAGCACAAGGGCTATCAAACTGAAAAGACAATGACAATTGGGGATCGGACATACGATCACATGATTAAACGCATATAATAAAAAATACTGCCAGCTATGAGCTAGCAGCGTTTTTTATTTAGGCAGAATGATTTCTACATCAGTGTAAACGTCAAGGACTTGAGCATCGCAGCCGTGATCGATCCAATTAGTGATGTGGGTAAGAAGAACGTTAGTCATGCTCTTAATATGTTTATTGGAATAATCGCTATTGAAAAGGTGCTTTTGCATCTCTGTAAAAAGTGTGCGATTAATTTGAGTGCAGATATGATTAGTGTGCTTTTTTCGAGTTAGACGATAAATGTTAGTGTAGAAAAGACGATCATTGCCAATTTGTCTAAGAAAGGCGAAGACCAATTGATTAGATTGGCAATCACCATATTCACGGAAATGGGTTCTAATTTCTGCTTGAATACTTTTACAAAATAAATCGGTTAATCCAGTATAAGTATTATAAAAGACGCCGCGGCTCATGCCAGTAGCCTTGCAAAATTGGGTAACAGAGTATTTGGTAATAATACCTCTAGTTAATTCCTCGCGTAAAATCTCGTAAGTTGTAAGTTTTCTCATTCCATTCATCCCTTTCAATGACAACTTCAAGTAAGTTCAAAGATTTTGTTTAAATTTTATTTTTATAAAATATACCAAGCCTACATGAATATAGCAATAGCCATTTTTGATAATAATTGGTTTATGGCTTGATGTAAGCATAGTTCAAGCAGGTTATATATAAATAGATATTTCAAAAAAATTTTTATAAAATAAAAAAACAAAAACTAGAATTTAAAACTTATAATTGCTGAAGGTGCTTGAAACGTTGATATAACAACATTCTTACCGAAAATACGATGAGAATAGGCTTTTAAGTACTTACTTTTAATTATTAATCTTGCCTAATATAGAACACAAAAAGGTCAAATTGTCTGAAAACCAGAGCAATTTGGCCTTTTTAAGTAAATTAAAAGAGTTCAAACAGGTGACTAAACCTTTTTAAACTCTTGGATTAGGAAACTTTATTAAGTTTTAAACTACAACGTCGATATTAACGATTAAATTTCTTGTAGTTTTGGATGTAACGCTTAGCAACGCCCATCATGTGAACACTAATCTTGCTTGAATCGCCTCTTAAACCACTGAAGCTAATGCCAAAGTATTTAGTCTTAGCATCGTAGTGCTTAGTACGACAACCAAGCAAGTCGCCAGCGTGTTCCCATTCAGTGTATCTTGAAGAATCATTCATTTGACTGTATGAGCCATAGAAACCACCGAAAAGCATTTGCTTAACGTTGAAGTGAATTTGGTTCTTCAATGCTGACATGGTACGCATATTAGTGTGGTAAGTTGAAGAAATAGGTAAGGCTGCTTCGTCTTCGTAGACTTGACTTACTCTTGAGTTAAGACCAGAAGCCTTAGCTGCACGCTTGATACCAGGTACATAGTGGTCTGCATCCCAACAAGACTTGTTGTGTGAGTAGTATTGTTCAGCTACACGATCTGCAAAGTGCAAAGCACCAGCCTTGTAAGTCCAAGACTTCTTGCCAAGTTGATGACGAGCAGAGTTAATCAAGCTTAAAGTGTACTTGCTCAATTCAACCTTTTGGCTGTGGCTTAAGTTAGTTACGTTAACTAAAGTATCGTCAGAACCAGCACCACTGTATGTGTTTTCTATCATGCCTTTCTTTGAGGCATTGATTAAAGCCTTGCTTGCTCTACCAGTTTGGTTCCATTTAATAATGGCACTCTTAGTATAACCAGAAGGCAAAGTAATAGAAGCAGCTTCAACAGTTGAATTTGCTGCAGTCTCTACATTATTGTTTAAAGCGGTAATAGTGCCACCAGCTAAAGCAGCGGCAATACTAATGATTGATAAAAGTTTAACATTATTTCTCATTTTCCTAATTCCCTATTTATTAAAAAGTTATTCTCTATCAAAAATTCCCAAAAATATGAAAATTCAAAGCTCAAGAAGTAGTCAATTTCTTGAGTTCCGCTATAAGTCTCTTAAAGTGATAAGACTAACAGGAATAAAACCAAAGTCTATATGTGAAAAAATTTAATAACAAAAGACAATAATATATATGGAGGGGATAGCACTAGAAACGCTGGTAGCATGCTGCTTGAGGGCGATGAGGATATTAAGTTGCACACTTATTAAATAATGTAAAAAAGTTTTTAAAAAATAAGAATATATAATTTTTTATATTAATATAGTAGTATTTTTTAAAAGAGTAAATGCCATTATATCGGGGATTAAAGGCAATTTTGTTTAAATAGTGCAGGTTTATATAGTAGAAAAATAAAAATTGATATTTTTTAAGCTTATTATGATAACAAGTACATATAAGATATAATTTTATGAAAAATATATTGGTATAGCAATGCAAAGATTGAAATATATTTCGAGATCTAAAATGAGTTCCAAGCGCTGAAACAAAGTCTGAAGCCATTGAAAACGGATACATTTAGCAAAAATGATGGTATAAATATAACCGTAAGGTAAATGAAACGGAAAACATATCAGAGATAAAAACTTATCAAAGGAGATTTTAGATATGAACGGTAAGAAATATTCAGTAGTTATTGCCGGTGGTGGTAGTACATTTACACCAGGATTTGTACTTGACTTAATCAAGAGCCAAGACAAGTTCCCAATGAGACAATTGAAGTTCTACGATAACGATGCAGAACGTCAAAAGAAGATTGGTGAAGCTGTTAAGATCATCATGAAGGAAAGAGCTCCACAAATTAAGTTCTCATACACCACTGATCCTAAGGAAGCCTTTACTGACGTAGACTTTGTAATGGGTTCAATTCGTGTTGGTAAATACCACATGAGAAGTTTAGATGAAAAGATTCCATTAAAATATGGTGTAAATGGTCAGGAAACTACAGGACCCGGAGGTATGGCTTATGGTCTTCGTTCAATTCCTGCAATTTTGCAAATTATTGATTGGATGCAAGAATATTCACCAAACGCTTGGATGATCAACTACTCCAACACTATTGCGATTGTTGCTGAAGCATGTCGTCGTCTTCGTCCAGGTGCAAAGGTTATCAACATCTGTGATATGCCAATTGATGACATGGACAGAATGGCTGCTATCTGCGGTTTGAACAGCTGGCACGACATTGACTTCAACTACTACGGCTTGAACCACTTCGGCTGGTGGAAAGAAGTTAGAAACAAGAAGACCGGCGAAGACTTAATGCCTAAGCTTAAGGAATACGTTAAGGATCACGGTTACTGGGTAGGCGGCGACTACGACAAGGATACTGAAGCTTCATGGGAAGCTACCTTTAAGAAGGTTGCCGATGACTACAAGATGGATCCAGAAACCTTGCCAAACAACTACATGCAATACTACTACTTCCCACAATATGAAGTAGCAAACGCCGATCCAAAGCACACTCGTACTGATGAAATTCGTGAACACCGTCAAAAGATTGTCTTCGGTGAATGTGAAAGAATCGTTAAGGCAGGTACTGCTAAGAATAATATTTGGGACATTTCAGGGTTGCACTCAGAATATATCGTAGATATTATTCACGCTATTGCCTACAACACTCACGAGAAGTTCTTAGCTAACTGCGAAAACAACGGTGCTATTTCAAACATGGATCCAGATTCAATCGTTGAAGTTCCAGCATTGTTTGGTGCTGATGGTATTCAACCAATGGCAACTGGTAAGGCTGGCCGCTTCCAAAGAGGTTTGATGATGGAACAACAAACCTGTGAAAAATTGGTTGTTGATGCTTATGTAGAGCACTCATACCAAAAGATGCTCCAAGCCTTTGCTTTGAACAAGACTGTTCCAGATGCATCTGTAGCCAAGAAGATCTTGGATGACATGATTCCAGTTAACGCTCCATATTGGCCAGAACTTAAATAACAATTTTAAAAGTCATAACAAATAAGAAAAAGGTAACTATTCTATAATTGAATAGCTACCTTTTTTGTGCTGATCATGATATTCTGAACTTGATATAAAGTTATGGCAGAAAGGACATAGAGATGGATTTAGAAACAGTAGTAATGAAGAAAAAAGAAAGCTTCAATGATACTGATAAGGCAATAGTCAGTTATTTGCTCAAGTATCCCAAGGAAGCTAGTAAGTTGAGCTTAATGGAATTAGCGCAGAAATTATATGTTTCTAAATCTGCTATTTTTCGTTTGAGTAAAAAATTAGGCTTGAGCGGTTTTAGTGAACTTAAATTTGAATTGTCTGAATTGATTGCGAGAAAAGAGCAATATGCTAAGCATGCACAAGAATTGCAATTTGACGATAATCTGCAGAAAATAATCAATGACACCTTTAAATATTTTAAGGGATTGAATTTGCATAACTTATGTGCGGATTTAGATCAAGCAGGAACTATCTATATTTATTCGACGGGATGGCAACAGCAGATTATTGCGGAGTATTTGGCTCATTCTTTTTACTTAATAGGTAAAAACGCGATTATTTTACCAGGTGCGCGTGATGAAGTTTCAATGCTGGGTCAAGCTGCCAAAGAAAATGATATGTTGTTTGTAATTTCATTTGGTGGTTTTAATAAGACAATTATTGAGGAATTGAAGAAAATCGATGTTATTAATAATAAGTTAAAGCTAGTTTCTTTAACAAGCTGGCAGCCGGGAAAATTAGCTTCTCTTAGTGATTACAGCTTCTTTTTCAAGACTACGCCATTTCAGTTTAGTAAAAAGGTCGTGACTTTCAGTTCAGCCTATGTTCTAATTGATCTAATCATTAATGAATATGCAAAACGGCGTAAATTGCAAAGGTAGAGGAAATAAAGATGGAAAAAAAGAAGTTATTATTGCTTTCAACTGGTGGGACGATTGCATCAGTTGCATCTAATGCAGGGTTAGTACCTAAAGAAACTGGCGAAGAATTGATTAAAATGCTGGGTAAATTACCGTATGATATCGACGTTCACGATATTTTGCAGCTCGACTCTTCTAATATTCAACCAGAAGAATGGAAATTTATTGCGGAAAATATTTATAAATATCGTAATGACTATGATGGAATCGTGGTTTCACACGGTACCGATACAATGGCTTATACTGCTTCAATGTTAACCTTTATGTTGAAGAATATTAATATTCCAGTGGTTTTAACTGGAAGCCAGGTACCTATCAATGTTGTCTTAAGTGATGCCCACGATAATTTGCGTTTAGCTTTTGCGGCAGCAGCTACTTGTCCACCTGATATTTATTTAGCCTTCCATAATAAAATTATGTTGGGCTGCAGAGCCGTTAAGGTTAGAACGACTAACTTTGATGCTTTTGAAAGTGTTAACGTTCCGCCTGTTGCAACCGTTTCTTCAGATGGCTTGGTCTTCAATCCGGATTATACACCTAAGAAAAAAACGGGTGAAACTTGCTTGAATACCAAGATTGACTCTAATGTTTCTTTAGTTAAATTATTCCCAGGCTTTGATCCTGATTTACTTTTTGCGATGGTAGATAGTGGCTGCCAAGGAATTGTTATTGAAGCCTATGGTTTAGGTGGGATGAACTTTATTCGCCGTAACATGGTGGCCGCAATTGGTAAGTTGATCAGACAGGGCATCCCTGTAATTGCCAGCAGCCAATGTTTATATGAACGTAGTGACCTAACTAAGTATGAAGTAGGACGCGAAGCCTTGCTAGAAGGTGCGATCAGTGCGTGCGACATGACTTCTGAGAGTGCCATTACCAAGTTGATGTGGGCACTAGGCCAGGACATGAACGTCCATGAAGTGGCAGATTTCTTTAATACAGATGTGGCCGGGGAAGTAACTCTTAAGACTAACTAAAGAATGTTACAATTTAGTTAAATGTAAGCGCAGACAATACTAATAGATCGATACTTTTTGTATAATATAGCCAAAAGGAGTGCACACATATGAAAAGTAAACTATTAGAAAAAGTCTGGCTTACTTTAGCGGCATTAGGAATTGGGGTATCTCTTTTTGCTAATAATTCAAATCAGCTGATTGAGTCTAATGCGCAAACATTTTCTAGTGCAATCGTTAAAAAGTAAACTATGAAAAGACTAAGCAAGTCTTAAAGCTGCGTAAAGAACATGAGCGTTTAACGCCAGAGCAAGACAGCTTACTTAAAGATATTGAAGAATTAAATTAAGCGTATGAAAAAAGGATCCTGCATGAGGATCCTTTATTTTTATTCTTCAATTAATTGGTTTTTGTTTGAATTAGTTCTTAGCTTCTTAAATCCTTTGAAAATTTCAACTTGTACAATTGAAAGCAAGGATAAGGTGATGACAACTAACCATTGACCAGCTGAAAGATTAGTAATGTAGAATACTTTTCGTAAAGTTGGAACAAATAGGATCAAGCCCATGAAAAATGCGGAAACAATGAATGAAATTACCAACCACATATTCATACCGGTAGCTCTCTTCCAGATAGGATCGGTGTTAGAGTGCTGGTTAAAGGCTCTCAACATTTGTGATAAAGCCAATACGCTGAAGGCCATTGTTTGACCAGTGATTGGATTATCAATGCTTGCACCAATAAAGTAAGCAATTAAAGTCATCAGCGCAACGAAGATTCCCTGAGTAATCACGCGCCACACAAGATCTTTTTCAAAAAGAGTACCTGGATTTACGGGCTTATGTTTCATAATGTTTTTGCTTGCAGGGTCAACGCCTAAAGCAAGAGCAGGTAGAGTAGCAGTGGCTAAGTTTACCCACAGGATATGCACAGCTAATAATGGTGCATCCCAGTTAAATAATGTCGCAACAAACAAAGTAGTAATTTCAGCAATATTACCAACTAACAAGAATTGGATTACTTTTTGAATGTTACGGTAAACGCGACGACCTTCTTTGATTGCGTAAGCAATAGTAGTAAAACTGTCATCTAAAAGTACCATATCAGCCACGTCTTTGGCTACGTCGGTACCGGTAACACCCATGGCTATACCGATATCGGCAGCCTTTAAAGCAGGTGAGTCGTTAACACCATCACCAGTCATTGCCGTTACTTCACCGTTACGCTTCAAGCTTTGAATAATTCTTAACTTATCGGTAGGTGAAACGCGGGCAAAGACAGTCGTCTTTTTAACCGCTTGATCAAGTTCGTCGTCAGACATTTGATCAAGTTCAATGCCAGATATAGCCAAGTCACCGTTTTGGTAAATATTAAGCTTCTTAGCAATAGCTAAAGCAGTAATCTTGTGGTCACCAGTAATCATAATGGTTCTAATGCCGGCCTGACGACAAGTCTTAACCGATTCCGCCACTTCTTCACGAGGTGGGTCGATCATACCGCCGATACCAATGAAAGTTAAATTATTTTCTAAATCGGTTCCTTCACTTGGTAAGTTATCCACAACTCTTGTGGCAAAACCTAGTACGCGTAATACCTCGTTAGACATGTTTTGCATCAAGTTCAAGATTCGTTTTTTATCATTAGTCGTAATTGGACGAACGCCATTATCAGTCATGATGTGATTACATAACGGTAACATTTCGTCTACTGCACCCTTAGTAAAGGAAACATATTGACCATTAATTTCATGCAAGGTGGTCATTCGTTTTCTATCTGAATCAAATGGTTGTTCAAATAGACGTGGGTGAACCTTTTTTAATTCTGTTTGGTTGAAGCCTAATTTTTTAGCAAAAGGAATCAAAGCAACCTCGGTAGGATCACCGCTCGCCTCGTTATCCTTCAAGCTGGCGTCGTTACAAAGGGCACCAGCATAGGCTAACGCTTGGTAAACCTTATTAGGTTTAATATCTTTAACATCAATTTCATTGAAGTCGCCAGCAGCTGTTTTAGTAACTGTCATCTTATTTAAAGTTAAAGTACCGGTTTTATCGGAACAAATGACAGTAGCGTTACCCAAGGTTTCCACAGCTGGTAATTTCTTAATCAAAGTATTCTTTTTTACCATGCGCTTAACGCCAAGGGCCATCACAATTGTAGCTGTGGCAGGCAAACCTTCAGGAATAATGGAGATTGCTAACGAAATAGCGATTAAAAATTGGGGTAAAAGCGGTTTTTGGTACATTGCACCAATGATAAATACCAAGATGCAGACAAAAATACCAATGATTGTTAAAACTTTACCAACGCTAGTTAATTTACGTTTTAATGGCGTTTCAATTTCAGTTTGATCTTCTAGCATGCCGGCAATGGCACCCATTTCGGTGTTCATACCTGTAGTGGTCACGACACCTAGTCCGCGTCCGTAGGTAACAATTGAAGAGCTGAAAGCCATATTGATGCGGTCACCAAGGCTGCAGTCTTTAGCCAAAACAGTATCTGCATCTTTTTCCACAGGTACGGATTCACCTGTGAGGGATGCTTCCTGAATCTTTAGGTTGGCGGATTCGAGAAGACGCATGTCTGCTGGAACCATGTCACCGTCGTGCAAGTTGACAATATCACCGACTACTAATTCTTTAGCGGGGATTAGTTGCTCCTTGCCGGCGCGAATAACATGAGCCATGGGAGCACTCATATCCCGCAAAGCAGCTAAGGATGATTGAGCTTTCTTTTCCTGCACAATACCAATAATAGTATTGATGACCACGATCATAGCAATGATGATCGCTTCAGTATATTCATGAAAAAGAGCTGAAAAGAAGGCTGCGCCGATTAGAATCATGATCATTGGATCAATGATTTGCTCTTTGATCATTTGCAAGGTGGTTTTAGGAGGCCTAGCAGCAAGTTCGTTTAAACCATCTTTTTGACGTATTCGAACTGCGTCATCGCTTAAGCCAGCTTCTGATGTATTTGTCTCTGTTAGTACCTCAGACTGAGTAACAGCCCAAGGCTTTTGTATGTGATTATCCATAAAGGACATATCACTCCTTTCGTCAAAAATAAAATAGAGAATGGCCTTTAACAAAGCCATTCCCCATTTGAGAAACTTCTTCAGTTTTCATTTGTGTATTGGCAGCGTCATTGGCGCCTCTCAATATATAAATCGTTATAATAAATAATATCAGCAAGGTGACGCGATGTCAATAAGCGATAAATATCATTTTTTGGTTATCATTAGTAAAGAAAAAGTTGATTTTTTTAATCAAAAAATAAGGTGTATGATGATTGCACGGGTGTATTGATGGGGGAGTATGTACAGCCCGTTTTCTAGTAGTCGGATAATGTGATCTTTAATGACTACACTTTCTTGAATTAAAATAGCAAGGTTACGTATACCTTGCTATTTTTTGTGGAAAAGTTTGGTAAACCAATTCTGTTTTGCAGGCTTAATTTGTTCATGTTTTTCAGCAGGTTTATCCACAGATTTTACACTAGAGAAATGCTTAACCTTTTTCAAATTAGTGTGTAAATGATGCTTTTCGACTTTTTTAGTCTGATGATCTTTAAGTTTAATATGCGGTTTAGTATTTTTGACACGGGTATGAAATTGACTAGAGGTTTGAGCCTCCATAGCGATGTCGGGGCGAATGTAATATAAATCCTGACCATCATAGCTATTGATTAAAAAGACTAGAATGTCATGAACGTCGCAAACGCAGCGCCAGGCCTGCTTTTTATCAGGTTCGATTTTGCTATCGTGGATCGCTGCATTCCCCATCCGGCGGACTTCATCGAATAAATCCATAATGCTTAAAGGATAATCGAGTTCCCCGCGTAAATAATGCGTGTCATTGCGCAAATTGCGATATTCACCGTCTGGCACATGATAATAAGCATTCAGATTCTCTAGTTTGAAGATTTTCTTAGTAAGTGTTTCAAGCAAAAGGCGAGAGTTGCTGATGACGTCACGATAATCATCGATTGTGTATAACTTGTGAATCTTTTCAGCAGTAGAGTATTCCTCGTTAAATGTTGGACTATTTTTGACAAAATTGAAGTTAATTTCCATAATTTTTCCTCACAAAAATGAAGATAGTTGCTATTTTGGCTCAACCTGTTAATCTAAATTAAAAGTATTAATTTGGTGGGTTTTAAGTATGAAAAAACGTAAAACTATTTGGTTATTTGGAATTATTGTGATTTTAGTTGGCGGATTAATTACCGCCGGCAATTTTTATTATACAAAAGATCGGCAGATTAGCCGCATTGTTGCCAACTTAAAAGACCCTAAGACAGGGATGGCGCAATATGTGGTTGCTTCAACTCCTGATATGAAGGTAACCGATGATAGTTTAAAACCGTTGCAGAATTATTTTAAGAATCATGCAGCGGCTGCGAAAAAATTAGATTCTAACTTACGTCATGATCGTGACAATGGTGAGATTCAATTAGTTGAAGCTGGCCGCTATTTCTTATTTTTCAGTAAATATAAGTTGCGAGTGCAGTGCTATCGTCCACAGGTTCAAACCAACCATGCCAATTCGGCTTTGTTTGTTAACGGGGAAGATTACGGCAAAATGAATGGCGACAATCAGAATTACTATCAAGATTTAGGATTAGTTTTCCCTGGTCGTTACCATATTTTGGTTAAATCCAAGGTTAACAATAGAAAGTTAGATGCTGACTCAATTGTAAATATTTGGTCAAATAAGACGGTAGATATGAAAATTAAAACCGCCACTTTCCAAATTCGCAGCGTTCCTAATGGCGTAGTTTATATCAATGATCACAAAGCAGCCACTCTTAATAAAAAAGGCCACTATACATTTAAGGATTATCCGCTTGCTAAGAGAATGGAAATTTTTGTTAAAAGCAAGGTTGATGGTCAAACCATTAAATCTGAAAATGTGACAGATTTATCACAATCAATCAGTTCGGAATTTAGCGATAGCGAAGACGATGTAACTGATTATGATGGTGCAGCAGATTACCAAGGCAATGGTGAAAAAGATGTTTACCAAGATGCTGAAGGTGATTATATTGTTAACCCAATTTGGCCAGGTTTAATTAAAGTTGAAGATGCTGCGAGAATGCTATATACCAACTTTAAAAAGCCGATGGTAACCAATTTTGAAAATGATAAAGAAAACGCCGATTATAAGAAGATTGAGCAACAAATCAAGAAGTGGAAAAAGGATAAGAAACTTAAGAAGTTCAATGTTGAAGTCAAAGTCTTATCTGTTTTGCCAGGTAAGCGCAATTATAGCAAGATTGATTATGAAGTAACTTTTGTTAAAAAGTACAAGGATAAGAGCAAAAAGACAGAAAAACTGTTATACCGGGATGCAATTTTACATCTAGTAAACGGTCATCAAGAGATTCAAACATTAGGAAAATGTAAATTAATCAAAACAAAAACTAGCAACTAAATGTTGATAGATCAAGGTTCTTCACGCGTTAAGACGTGAAGAACTATTTTTTTACGCAAAAATAGATTGACAGAAGGCTAATATCATATTAGTGTATTAATTGAATAATACAGTAAAACAAATTGGGGAGAAAGAGGTATAAAAATGAACGAAATTCTTGTGGTTGACAACGTCACCAAAACTTACGGTAAAAAAGGCGAAAAACAATACCAAGCTTTGAAGGGCATCAATTTTAAGATTGCCGCAGGTGAATTTGTAGCAATCATGGGTGCTTCTGGCTCTGGTAAGACTACTTTACTTAACATTCTTTCAACTTTAGATAAACCAACTACGGGGCAAGTTTTCATTAATAAGCATGATGTTAGCACTTTGAATACTAATCAGATGGCTGACTTCCGTAGCAAAGAAATAGGTTTTATTTTCCAAGACTTTAATTTGCTAGAAAATTTGTCTAATCGAGAAAATATTGCATTACCACTTAGTTTGCGTGGATTATCAGCACGCAGAATTAATCCACTTGTGGATAGAATTGCAGCAAAATTAGGAATTAAAGAAATTTTGAATAAGTACCCTGCAGAAATTTCAGGGGGACAAAAGCAGAGAGTAGCGGCTGCACGTGCCTTGGTTCACGAACCATCAATCTTACTGGCCGATGAACCAACCGGTGCGCTTGATTCTAAGAGTGCAAGAGAATTACTAAACACGATGGAAAACTTAAACAAGCATGACGGCGTAACAACTTTGATGGTTACCCACGATCCATTTTCAGCAAGTTTTGCTAATCACATTTTATTCATCAAAGACGGTAAAATCGGTGAACAAATGATTAAAGGTGAAAAATCTAGAACAGACTTCTACCATGAATTGATTGCTCACTTGGGTACTGAGGAATAGGAGAAAGGAAAATGATTTGGAAATTATCTTTAACCGGGATTAAAAGCCGGCTCAAAGACTACACGGTCCTGTTTTCAGGATTGGTAGTTGCAAGTACAATCTTTTATATGTTCTTATCCTTGGCAATTAACCCAGGCTTCATGAGTAAAGATGTTAATGCACCAGGACAATACTTAAGCTTCATCTTTGGCTTCGGGATTGTCTTACTCGCAATTATTACTTTCGTTTACTTGGTTTATGCGAATTCATTTTTGCTCAGCATGCGCCAGCACGACTATGGCATGTTCATGATGCTAGGGGCAAAAAGTTCTAAGCTTGGTTTGCTGATTTTCTGTGAAACCTTGTTAACAGGGATTTTGGCAGCTATTTTAGGAATTATTGTTGGCTTGGGTTTAACTGCTCTTGTGTCTAAATTATTGATTAGCAGTTTAGACTTACATATTACGCACTTTCAGATAATTTTGCCTAATGCAATTTTATGGACATTGATTTTCTTTGTAGTTGTATTCTTTTTAGCAGCGTTGAGAAATGTGCATAAACTTGTGCGTAGTAAAGTGATTGACTTGCTTCATGAGAATCAAAAGCCAATTAAGATCAGCCGCAAGAACGGCTTGCGCGTGGTTGAAGCTATCTTAGGTCTTTTGCTTTTAGTAGCAGGCTATTACATTATGGGGATGCCCGCTAATGCTATTTTCTTCATCATTCCAGCAGCATTAGTAACTATCGTGGCAGGCTCATACTTCACTTTTGATTCATTTTTCACTCTCATCATCAATCTTTTGCTCAAGAAAAAAGGCTTCGCTTACCGCGGTATTCGCGTTTTTACTCTTGGACAACTAAAATTCAGAATTCGTGATTACACACGTATTCTTTCCGTTATCTCACTACTTTTCGCTTTAGCTCTTGGTGCGATTACTGTTGGTCTTAACTTCAATTCATTGAAGAACCAAGCAGTAGTCAGCGACTACTATGATGCACAGATTGTGCAAAATACACCAGCTGTGCAAAAAAATGTGGACAAGTTAGATATTAAATCTAAGGCTACTTACCACTACGTTGAAACTAAGAAAGAACTATTCTTTAACAAGGCTGATTTCGACAAAAAGCCATTTAAATATATTAAATTTAGTCAACACGGTAATGATTTCCCGACTTATACACCAACTGTAGCCAAGACCAAAGATTTGGTTACTCCTGGTAATTCTGCTAATACTCGTTTGAGCATGATGCTACTTAATGGCACTAAAAAGATTGAACTAGTTTCTCCAGCTAAATTTAATACTATTCAAGGACAAAAGAAGTTTATAACTTTAATTAGAGTTAAGGATTTTGTTAAAGACTATCCAACTTTAACGAAGATTGAAAAGCTTCAAATGACTTCACCTATGATTAGTAGAGTGTTGAGCAACACTAAGCCATTTACTTATCAAGTAGTGCTTGGCTTTGCCAGCGGCTTCGAATTCATGGGTTTCTTCCTAGGAATCGCGTTCCTAACCATGCTCGCTTCAACTTTGATGTTCAAAGTTTTAAGCGGCGCCGCCAGCGACAAAGTACGTTACGAAATGCTCTACAAGATTGGGACTAGGGAAAAGATGCTTAGAAAATCAATTAGAAATGAAATTGGGGTGCTATTCGCTTTACCTGGAGCACTAGGTATCATCGATGTTCTCTTCGGTTTGAGATTGTTCAAGGCATTATTACCTAAGCCATACATGGGCATCTGGCTACCATTCTTAATTTTCATCGTACTTTACTTCATTTACTACATTGTGACTGTAAAATTATACGAGAATATAGTGCTGAAAAAGTAGAATCTTAGGCTTAAATCAGTACTCGTTAATAAGCTAGGTATACGAAAAAGCTGTCAAAATGACAGCTTTTTTAATATGCATATTTGAAAACTTACTTTCTACACCCGGTTAACTGTTGGCGATCATGTAACAATCATTGCTCCAGCAAACTATTTAACGAATGCCATTAAGACAATTGGTTATGAAAAAGTTACTGGAACCAAAACAGATGTTAGCTTCATGTCAATAGGTATCTTGCTTGGTGCTATCGTAATTACGATTCACAAGATCCCACTTACTCTTGGTGGCGGTAGTGGTGCATTGTTCGCTGGTCTGTACTTTGGCTAGCTGCAACAAAAGCACCCGATCCTGATATAGCGTTCATTAAAAAGAGAAGCCTAGATCAAGTTGATCTAAGCTTCTTTTTGTATATGCTCATAAATGCATTTTGTTCCAAATAGGGATCTTGATGTCGCCTTTATCGCTCATGGTCATCACGGTAATTGAGGCATTCTTTGGACCGGGTACAAGAGGGATGTTATCGCCGTAACGGTACCACAAGCTTCTAATAGTAAAGCCATGGGTAACCAACAAGATGTTTTCAGCTCCATCAAGTTCACTGATCATCTTTAAACCATTTTCCATGCGAGACCAATATTCTTCAGCATCTTCTGCTTGGTGGTATGGGTCAGCCTCTTTGATCCAATCTTTAATGGTATCGATACTTTCATGTTTAAACATTTCTTGTCTAGTAGCGTAGCCGTGACTGCCACCGATCATGCGCCAAGCCATTTCAGAATCCATTCCTTCAAAATAGCCATAGAATTGTTCTCTGAAAAATGGACTGGCAATATGCTGCAATTCATCTTTGTTAACGTTGTATTTCATGATTGTTTCGCAGGTGTCGCTAGCTCTTTTTAAATCACTAGATAAGGCAATGTCAAAAGAAACGTCGTGCAATGCCTTGCCAGCTTCTTCGGCACCTTCAATTCCTGCAGTAGTTAGTGGGGTATCACACCAACCTTGCATCTTGTTATAACGATTGATATAAGTTTGACCATGACGGACAATATAGATTCTTTTCATAATTTTCTCCTCATCAAAAAACTCCTCTTTATTTTAGAAAAAAGAGAGGAGTAATTAAAGTTAATTGTTTTCGTGGTAGATTTTTCTCAATTTTTTGATATCTTGTGGCTGAATGGTGTAAATTGATCCTTTAGGATACATGACTGAAACGCTGTTGGTGTGATTTAAACCAATCGCATGTCCTAGTTCATGTTCAGCGGTGTTGATAATTCGATTATTGCTGTAACCGTACCACTCATTTTGCAAGTAATAGCGGTTGAGATGAACATCTGCCTTTAATAAATGTCCAGTTGCTGGATTATAAGTTGTAGCCGTTTCACCAGCAGCATTTGTGTCGCTATCATCCACAATGCTGATAACGATTTGTGCCTTCTTTTTATTACTAATTTGGTGAAAAGTGAAGGCTCCGGTTCGATTCCAAGCATTCATGGCATCGATTGCAGCCGAACGTAACTGTAAGTTATTTTTGACATCTACGTAAACATTTGCTTTCGGTTTTGACCATGTCCGGTTTTCAAAGGTATCATCATCTTTTGCTTTATCAGTTCTGGTAGAAGTGTCTTTATCGCCTAATTTAGGCGGGGTAGTGGTTCCATTTTTTAATAATTGCTGAATGCGATAATTTAATGTAGTCAGAGAATCTTGCGTTGCCATGCGCATGTTAGAATCATTTTTATAAGACCAAACGGCAAAGGCGAGTACTGCAAGCAAGAAAATATTTCTGATGATTCTAAAAAACGTTCTCATAATTTTCAACTCCAATGTTGAAATTATAATCTTCAAATCTTAAGTTTTCATCTATTTTTACTTGTATTTTGCCTATGAGCGTGCAGACTACTATAAAAGCGCTACTCATGATAAAAAAGCGCTACTCATGATAAAATAGAATGCGAGTTTTTAAAGAAAAGGTGATTAAATGACCACAGCAAAAAATGAAAATAGTGAAGAAGCACTTGAACAAAAACACCTTGATAATATTATGAAACAAATCAAGGAACGTGAAAAATCTTTAAAAAAGTCAATTAAATCCGCTGAAGGCGAAGCTAGAAATCTTAATTCACACTTCTTTGATGATGTTAAGTTGGATTATGATGGTTACTCGACTTCAATGGAAACCGCCTTGTCGATTCATCAACAGCAGCAATTATTAAGTGAACGCGAACATGCTTGGCAGCATTCAGCTAAGCAATTGGATACCGTTGAAAGGCTGGAAAAACGGCCATATTTTGCTCGAGTTGATTTTAAAGAGCAAGGGGAAAAGAAGCCTGAAACTATTTATATTGGTTTGGGATCTTTTGCAGATAAAGACGATCACTTTTTGATTTATGACTGGCGTGCGCCTATTTCTTCAATTTATTACGATGGTAAGTTAGGTGAAGTATCTTATAATTCGCCAGAAGGCAAAATTACCGTTGATATGACTAAGAAACGCCAATTCATGATTGAAGATGGCAAGATTGTCAACATGTTTGACACCAATGAGTCAATCGGTGACCAAATGCTTTTAGAGGTTTTATCTGAAAAATCATCAACTCAGATGAAATCAATCGTAACTACGATTCAACAAGAACAAAATAAGATTATTAGAAATACTAGTGCTGACTTGCTTTTCGTTCAAGGTGCTGCAGGTTCTGGTAAAACTAGTGCAATTTTGCAAAGAATTGCATTCCTGCTTTATCGTTACCGTGGTAATTTGACTTCTAGTGATGTTATCATGTTCAGTCCTAACCAATTGTTTAATGACTATATTAAGAATGTTTTGCCTGAAATGGGTGAACAAAATATGGTACAGATGACTTACTGGCAATTTGTTGCCCGCCGGCTTCCAGGGATGAATGTGGAAAACCTGTTTAAACAATTTGAAGATCAAAATGCGGATACTAATATTAGTAAATTTAAGGATTCGGTTAACTTCTTTAATTTGGTAACACGTTATGCAAAGCATTTAAATAAACGCGGTGTAGTCTTTAAGAATATTTATTTCCGTGACAAGAAGAAGCCTTACTTTGATAAGGAAAAGATCAAGGAAATCTATTACTCATATAACGAGAATTACAATTTGGCTAACCGCATTGATGCAACGCGTGAAGAATTGATTAAGATGCTTAATCGCAAGATCGCGCCAGAAGCTAGAAAAGCTTGGGTTGCTCGCACCATTGAAGGGATGAGTCAATCTGAGTTAAATGAATTGTACGATCGACCTGATCAAGAATTTGAATCAGAAGCTAAGGAAGAGGCATTCTTAGGCAGAAAGATTGTGCTTAAGGCATTGAAGGGCGTGCACAAGCGTATTTTGCACAATCACTTTATCAATATGCGTGCGCAATACTTAAGCTTCTTGCGTGCTGTGCCTAAGATGGTTGATTTAGCTAAGTGGAATATCGATGAAGAAGACTGGATGCATCATATTGATGAAGTTAAGGAAAATTTCAAGAAGCATGATATTGCAATCACTGATGTTTCTGCTTATCTTTACTTGTATGATTTAATTACTGGTCGTAGAACTAATTATGAAATGCGGTATGCTTTCATCGACGAAATTCAAGATTATACGCCATTCCAATTGGCCTACCTTAAATATAATTTCCCACGTGCCAAATTCACGATGCTCGGTGATTTGAATCAGGCTATTTTTACTAAGGATGAAAGCCGCAGTTTGCTTAAGCAGATTTCAGGTTTATTTGATCCAGAAAAAACCGATGTGGTCCAACTTACTAAGTCATATCGTTCAACTAAGCAACTGACTAACTTTACCAAGCAGATTTTGCGTCAAGGTGAAAAGATCGAAGCCTTTAACCGTCAAGGTCCAAAGCCTGTGATTTGGGGTAGAGATGGCGATGAACAGGCAATTGATGTTTTAGTCGATATTTTACGTGATAATGAAAAGCGCAAGATGACTACTGCTATCATTACGAAGGATTTGGCTGGTGCTAAATTTGTCCATGAAAAGTTGAGCGAAAAAGGTGAAAAATCCACTTTGATTGCGACGGCTAACCAGCGTTTAGTTGATGGCACCTTGGTTATTCCATCATATTTGGCTAAAGGACTAGAGTTTGATGCTGTAGTTATGTGGGGCGCAAATAAAAAGAATTATCATCAATTAGATGAAACGCAACTTGTTTACACGATTACATCTCGTGCTATGTACAAGTTAGACGTGATTTACACTGGTGAAAAGAGTCCGCTTTTAGATGTGGATCCAGTTACTTATGAAGAAAAGTAATTAATAAATAATTGACAAATACTAATTAATCTTATAAGATTTATAGCAATATTAAAAACAACTTAGAACAGAAGCAGTAAGGCTAGCTGCGGTAATAGAGAGTTTCTGATGGTGGAAATGAAACACGAGCTAATCCGAAGTCACATCTGTGAGTTGATTTTCTGAATTGAGTAGGAAGACCCGGGATAGCCCGTTATAGCTAAAGGTTGATTATTAACTTATTGAGGCAGGTTATGTGAATAGCCTGTGAATATGAGGTGGAATCGCGATTTCATTCGCCCTCGTAGCCAATTGGCTATGGGGGCTTTTTTTTTTAAGATAATCAACCTAGTGAGGCATTTTGCGTGAGCAGATGCGAAGATGAGGTGGAAACACGATCAGTTCGTCCTCTTAGGTTAGTCCTAAGAGGGCTTTTTTATTAGAAAAATGCAGGTGAGGATATGTCATTAAAATATATTGGAGAAATTTTACCAGCCCTTTTTAACGGCGCAACGATGACGCTTAGTATTTTCTTTTGGACTATTATTTTGGCAACGCCGCTCGGAATCTTGGTTTCACTTGGAGAAATGAGCAAAATTAAGCCAATTAAATGGCTAGTTAATTTTTACGTTTGGATTATGCGGGGGACACCACTATTATTGCAATTGATTTTTGTATTTTATGGTTTACCAATTATCCATATTGTATTTCCACGTTATCAGGCAGCGCTTCTTGCCTTTGTGTTAAATTATGCTGCATATTTTGCGGAAATCTTCCGGGGCGGTTTTCAATCAATTGATAAAGGACAATTTGAAGCCGCAAAAGTGTTACGCTTGAATCGCTGGCAAACAATGACCCAGATTGTCATTCCCCAGGTAATCAAAATTGTTTTACCTTCAATTGGTAACGAAGTGATCAACTTGGTTAAGGACTCATCACTTGTTTACGTAATCGGCTTAGGCGATTTACTTCGAGCAGGTAATGTAGCAATGGCGCGTGATGTAACGCTGATACCATTAGTTTTAGTTGGCGTGATTTATCTACTTTTGATTAGTATTTGTGCTTTTGTTTTGAAAAAGTTGGAAAAGTACTTCTCTTATTACAGATAGTGGTAGGTGGATTAAATGTTAGAAGTAAAAAACTTATACAAAGAATTTAATAATCGACCAATTTTGAAAGATATCTCTTTTACTCTAAAAGATGGTGAAATCATGACCATTGTTGGTCCATCTGGTGCAGGGAAAACCACGCTTCTTAGAATTATTGCCGGTCTTGAAACCAAGGATAGCGGCGAAATTTTAATTGATAGTCAAGCTTATGATTCAGGTAAAGTTGGCGTGGTATTTCAGGATTATAATCTTTTCCCTAACTTGAATGTGTTGCAAAATATTACCCTGGCACCGACGATGGTACTTAAGGAGAGCAAGGAAGAAGCCAATAAGAAGGCTTATGAATTGCTTAATCGTTTGCAAATGAATGGCCGTGAGAAGCAATATCCTTATGAATTGTCTGGTGGTCAAAAGCAGCGTGTCGCCATTGCACGGGCATTGGCAATGAAGCCACGCATTCTCTGTTATGATGAACCAACATCAGCGCTTGATCCTAATTTGCGCAAAGAGGTTGAGAAGATGATCTTAGGTCTGAAAAAATCCGGGTTAACGCAATTAATTATTACGCACGACTTGCAGTTTGCAGAGAATGTGGCAGATCAGATGTTAAAGGTTCAACCATTAAGTGAGGGATAAGCTCATGAAAAAATGGATAATAGCAATTATTGGAGTTCTAGTGCTGACTTTAACTGGGTGCGCTAAGTCCAATAATGCTGATACGTGGCAAACAATGGAAAAGAATAAGCAAGTGGTCATCGGTTTAGATGATAGCTTTGTGCCAATGGGATTTGAGAAGAAAAATGGCCAACTTACAGGTTACGATATTGATTTAGCAAGAGCCGTTTTTAAGGAGTATGGCATTAAAGTTAGTTTTCAAACGATCGACTGGTCGATGAACGTAACGGAACTGCGCAACGGCACTATTGATTTGATTTGGAACGGCTACAGTATTACGCCTGAGCGCAAGAAGAAGGTGGCTTTTAGTCGTCCATATTTGCGTAATCGTCAAGTTTTGGTTGTAAAGAAAAATAGCGGCATCGATAATTTTGCGCAAATGAAAAAGTATGAATTGGGGATGCAAACTGGTTCAACCGCGGAGCAGTGGTATGAGACTAAGCAGAATGTCTTGCATGCTAAAAAAACAATTTTGTACGATACAATTTCTAATTCATTCTTAGATTTAAATTCAGGTCGTATCCAAGGAATCTTGCTTGATGAAGTTTACGCCGATTACTACATTGCACACATGGCTAAGAGTAGCGAGTATAAGGTGATACAAAATGACCGTGTACCGATGGATCTGTTTGCGGTCGGGATGCGTAAAGATGATAAGACTTTGCAAAAAAAGCTCAACGAGGGCTTGGCTAGATTGCAGAAAAATGGTAAGTTAAGACAAATTAATGAGAAATGGTTTGGTAAAGATAGTAATTATTTAGGAAAGTAACGATGAATAATAATTTTTCTTTTAAAAAGATTGATGAAATGACGAGCAGAGAAATGTTTGCCGTAGCTCGCCTGCGTAATGAAACTTTTGTAGCAGAACAAAAAATTACATTGCCAGATTTAGATGATCAAGATTTAACAGCAGTTCAAGTTTTTTTGCTAAATGAAAAACAGACGGATGCCCTTGCAACATGTCGTCTGTTTGTGGAAAAAGATAAATGGATGCTGGGCCGCGTTGCAGTTTCAAAGAAAAGTCGCGGCCAAAGCTTAGGTAAGAAAATGCTGCTAGCTGTGCATAATTACTTAAAAGAGCAAAATGCCTCAGCCTTGTATTGTCATGCTCAAATGCATGTTAAGCCATTCTATGAAAAATTAGGTTATCAAACATGCGGCGAGCCATTTGATGAAGGCGGCGTTGAGCATATTATGATGAAGAAGAGCTTGAGTTAATCAAGTTCTTTTTTGATTGCTGGCATAATTTGGTTAACTAAAAATTCGTTGCCTTTGTCTGTTAGATGCTGTCCATCTTTTTGATAGTATGTCGAAATGGCCTTGAGCTTTCTAAAGGCGGGTAAGATATCCACAAATTGTACACTGTGCTTTTCTGCAACCTTTTTAGCAATGCCGTTGAAAAGATCTAATCTTTCATCTCCGTAAAATTGGTTAATTTCACTGTTGGTAGGATCAGGATAACAGAGGCCAACAACTATGGCTTTGCCTACTTGGGTGAGAACTTCATTTAGATTGCGCTCATAACTTTCTGGGCGAATTCCCCAACCTGTTGCGGCATCATTATTACCGTATTCAACTACAACTAAATCTCTTTTTTGAGGAATTAAATGCAAATAATCTAGTGCTTCAACGGTAGTGGCACCACTTTTAGAGATGTTTTCCACCTGTGCATAATCTTTTAGCTCTTTTTGAAATAGATTAGTAACTAAATCTGTGTCTTGACCATCGCGAAAGCCGTTAAAGATAGAATCACCGAATAAAATTATTTTTTTCATAATTTAATGCCTTTCAATTATAATAAGTAAGTGTATGTAAAAGAAAAAATGGATAATAGCAATGAGAAATTATACGAGTTTTGAAAGAAATGAATGGGCTAAACTAGCTCCAAAAAATAAAGTAAATATTACTAAAGAAGAATTAACACAAATCAAGTCACTAGGCGATGTAGTCGATTTGACCGATGTGCATGAAATTTATACTAGCCTAATTAGCTATCTACATTTAGTTTATCAGGATAAACAACAAGCGCGCCAAGCTCAGATTAGATTTTTGCATAAATCTTTTGAACCAGCACCGTTTATCATCGGTATTTCAGGTTCGGTAGCTGTAGGAAAGTCGACTACGGCGCGTCTTTTGCAGCTACTTTTGCAAAGAACTTATCCCAATCTCAAAGTACATTTAATGACCACGGATGGTTTTATTTATCCAAATAAAGAATTGGAGCGTAAGGGATTAATGTCACGCAAGGGATTCCCTGAAAGCTATAATATGGCCTTATTAAGTGACTTTTTGTGGGATGTTTTAAGTGGTAAAAAGGATATTGTTTACCCACTTTATTCACAAGAATTGAGCGATATTGTTCCTGGAAAATATGGTCATGTTAAGAACCCAGATATTTTAATTATTGAAGGGATCAATACTCTGCAACTACCGGAAAGTGGACAAGTTGTGACTAGTGACTTTTTTGATTTTTCAATTTATATCGATGCGGAAGAAGATTTAATTGAAAAATGGTATATGCAACGATTCCAAAAAGTATTGAAATTGAATAAAAACAAGCCTGATAATTTTTATTATCAAATGGCTAATGGACCGCTAGATCAAGCGATGCAGTTTGCCGAAGAAGTATGGCAAATGGTCAATTTAGTAAACCTTCGTGAATACATTGCTCCAACTAAAGAACGTGCAAGCCTAATTTTGCATAAGACTGATGGACATTTAATTGACAAGATTTATTTGAGACATATTTAGTTTGTTATAATCTATGTGTAGATAAGGAGAATTTTATGCAAGCAATTAATTTGAAAAAAGGCATGATTTTTAGTCAAGATGGTAAGTTAATTAAGGTTTTAAAGGCTAACCACCATAAGCCAGGTAAGGGTAACACCGTTATGCAAATGGATTTGCGTGACGTTAAGAGCGGTGCTGTTGTCCACAAGACTATGCGTCCAACTGAAAAAGTAGATTTAGTTGATATCACTAAGAGAACTGCACAATACCTCTATGGTGAAGGCGATGTTTATACCTTTATGGATACTGAAACTTATGATCAATACGAAGTTTCTGCTGACCAATTAGGTGATGATGTTAAGTTTTTAATGCCTAACATCATGGTAGATATGGAATTCACTGGTGACAACAAGATTATCGGTATTGAATTGCCATCAACTGTTGAAATGACTGTTAAGGAAACTCAACCAGAAATTAAGGGTGCTACTGTTGCTGGTGGTGGTAAGCCAGCCACAATGGAAACAGGCCTGGTTGTTCAAGTTCCTGACTTCATTAAGGAAGGCGAGAAGTTGATTATCGGTACTGAAAATGGTGATTACAAGTCACGTGCCGACAGTCAACCGAGATAAAAATAGGCAGAAAAAAAGCTCTCGAAAGAGAGCTTTTTATTTTGCACTTTATTGTTTCCAAGCGGCATCAAATTTTTGCTTACCATTGTCAATTTGGCTGTTAACATTTTGACTTTTTTGAGCTGCGGATAAGATGTTTTGCATAATGCCGTTTAATTGGTTGTAGGCAGCATTAGAGTTCTTTTTAGCTGGGACACTATAGGGGTGCTTCATTGCTGCTTTCAACTTAGTAGGCATCTTGATGTTCTTGTTATCAAGGAATTCCTTGTCGTCAAGTACGCCGTTATTAACTGGAATGTAACCAGTAGCATTTGCCCACTTAAGTTGTGAGGATTCAGAAGTTAAGAATTTCATGTACTTGAAGGCGGCAGCTCTTTGCATTGATGAAGCTTCTTTAAACATGTAGATGTCAGTACCTTGTTGCATGGTGTATTTGCCAGGACGAGGAGCAACATCGTAAGTAAACTTGTTGCCAACACCTTGTTTTACAAAGCCTTCACCTGCAGAAGTACCGATGAACATTGCGACTTTTTCGTTAGCAAATGGACCAGATAAGTAGTGTTCAGAACCAGCTACACGGAAGTAGCCTTTCTTTACACCTTCTGCATAGTAATTGATAACTTTCTTAGAAGCAGCACCGGTGAAATTAATCTTGTCGGTAAAGTTAATGCCTTCATCCTTCATACCAAGAGTGTAGTAGCTAGCTAATGAATCAAAGCCAGCACCAACTACCTTGTGGTTACTCTTCTTGTAGATAGTTTCAGAGACCTGTTTGAGTTCCTCCATTGTTGTAGGAACTTTTTTAATGCCATATTTCTTGAACATAGTCTTGTTGTAAGTCAAAGATTCGATAGATTTGTTAAATGGAATACCATATTGGGTACCTTTAATTTGGGCACCATCTAACAATTCAGTTCGAATATTAGAAGCTTTGGTGCTGCCCCAACCAACATTTTTATTGTTGATGTAAGGAGTTAAATCAACCAACATTCTGTTTTGAGCGGCATTATATAACCAGCCAGGGTAAGCTTGGGTAATTGTTGGCAAATTCTTAGGTGATTGCATAGTAGAATTGATCTTGCCTTGCAAATCAATGTAAGAGCCTTGGTTTTCCAGCTAGATCTTAATGTTAGGATTCTTCTTTTCAAAATCATTAGTTAATTGCTTAAAAGTATTTTCTTGAGCACCATGCATCCCGTGCCAAAATACTACAGTAGTCTTTTTAGTGATTTTAGATGGAATCTTAGCATCATTTGAAGATGAATTGTTTTTACCATTGGAACAAGCAGCTGTACCTACTAACGCAAGGCCGGCTACAGCAAAAGTGATTAATTTTTTACCTAATCTCATTAGTAATCTTCCGATAAATATTTTTATAAGCACTAGTTATTGTAGCATATAAAATATTGACTACAAGATCTTGTATTTTGATAAAGATGTGTTATGGAGGTGAGGATTTCAATTTAGATTGTATATAACAAAAGCTGATTACAATGCTAGGTTGCAATCAGCTAAAAATTTTTTAAATAATATTTTTGTTTAAAGCATCGATTTTTAATTCGCGTTTTTGATTATTATAAATTAGATTGATTTTCCAAATAGCCTTGCCGTCTTCATCGGTTAATTCCCAAAGAATTGGGGTGGCACCGCGCAATTCTCTGAGTGCAACGGCATTGGCCTCTTGCCGAGAAATGGTCTTTTTAAGATTTAATGCTTCTTCTTTGTTGTAATCGTAATCTAAAAGCTGAGTAGATTGTCCCATGATTTTGTTATTGGTCGCATCGAGCTGAATAGTGCAATCTTTTATGGAATCAAAACCAACAATGGTGTAAACATAAGTATCATTTTTTAAGGCTAAAGTAATGGATTTAATCTCGGCGTTTGAATACAAGGATTTGAATTTTTGGATTGCGGAAACTTGACTCATTCTAATTTGGGGCAATTTGTTGCTAGAATAGTTTACAATTTTGGGTAAAACATTCTTAGTGGTTATTGAAAAGTTGATAGGCGTTTGTGGTTGTTGCTTGATCCAGAAAATGGTCGAAAATACACCGATTAAAATTCCTGTAACGCCAATTAAAACGGGTTTGATAAATTTCTTCATAATAGTCATCTGTTGTGTAGTTTTGTTGAGTTTATCTAAATTATAAACTATATAATCTAAAAGCTACATAGCGTTACTGTTTGCTTAAAAATTTCTTATGTCTTTTGTTGTTATTTTGTAATGTTTATTTTATTGTTGCATTTGCAACAATAATTAATATAATATTCTTAAGGTGAAAAAATGGAAGAAGATATTTTAAGACGAATCGGAACGATTGCCCGTGCTCTGGATTCAATTGCTAATGTTGAGTTTAAGGAGATTGAGCTCAATCGCGGTCAGTATTTGTATTTGACTAGAATTAAGGAAAATCCGGGGATTATTGCTAATCATTTAGCTGAGTTGTTGAGTGTTGATCGTACGACCACTGCTAGAGCTATTCAAAAGCTTGAAAAAAACAGTCTGATTGAAAAGAAGAATGATCAGAAAAATAGAAAGATTAAGCATTTGTTTGTCACGGATAAAGGCGAGAAGTTAGCGCAGAAAATTGAGCAGGAGAATGCATATTCAAATGAGTTGGCCTTAACAGGATTAGATTCAGTACAGAGAGCGGAATTAACTGCCTTACTGCAGATAGTAGAGAAGAATGTTAGTGCCAATTGGTATTTTGTTAAAAACGGCGGAAAGAGGGAATATTAATGGATTACACAATTAAGTCTATAACAACTAATGATGTGGAGAAGTTGCAAGAAGTATCACGTGAGACTTTCAAGGATACTTTTGATGACTATACTGCTCCAGATGATATGAAGCGCTTTTTGAAAGAAGATTATGAAACCAGCAAGTTGATTAAGGAAATAGAAAATCCGAATAGTCGCTTCTTTTTCTTGATGGTGGGCGATGAAGTAGCAGGCTACTTGAAGATTAATGTAGGGGATGCGCAAACTGAGCATTTAAAAGAAAATGCTTTAGAAGTGGAACGCATTTACTTATTGCCAAGTTTTCAACATAAAGGATTAGGTAATGTGTTGCTAGATTATGCAGAAGATACGGCAAGAAAAGAGGACTATGACTATATGTGGCTTGGCGTTTACGAAAAGAATATTAATGCCCAACATTTCTACAAGCATCATGGTTTTGAAAAGGTAAGCGAGCATACTTTTCAAGTTGGCAGCGATCCACAAACTGACTGGTTATTACTTAAAAAATTGTAATAGAAAAGAGGTCCAATTTGGACCTCTTTTTTAGTCGTTATCATCGCCATGATCGCGATCAGTTCTCACAACGTCTTTGCTAGTGGCATTAATCTTAACTTCAGTTGACTTAGTGCCATCGCTTACTTCAACATCCCAGTAAGCCTTGCCATCGTCTTCATCGAGTTCAAGATTCCATTCTTTACTTACGCCGTCAGCATGTTTTTCCGCAATCTTAGTTGCTTCATCACGGCTGATTACGCTATCAAGGTCAAGCGCTTTTTGGTGACGATCGTCTAAGTCAAGCTTTTCAGAATGTGAATGTAACAACTTGCCAGTATCGGCGTTAATTGTTGCAGTATATTCATTAGTCTTGTCAAAACCGTCGATTTCATAAACGTAGGTACCGTTTTCTTGCTTCAAATCAATACTCTTAATTTTCTTGTTAGGGTATTTTTCATTGAATTTGTTTAAAGCTTCGCTTTGACTGAGATCAATTTTAGTTCTCTTAAGCTTGGTTTCGTTTTGCTTAACTGCCTTCTTAGTATTCTTCTTTGACTTTTCAACCTTAGAAGATTGGGTTGATTCACTGTGGTCATTGTTGCTACATGCAACAGTACCAACAGCTAAAGCGCCAATTAAGGCAGCACCAGCGGTGAGTTTAGTTAATTTATTCATACACATTTCTCCTGACACATTTACATCAATATCATTTTCTATATCATGATATTAATTATACACGCTTACGAGAAATAAGTATAGATAAAAATGACACATTGTCACTGACTTATGTATTTCTTAATGAAATTAAGGGATTGCTTATTGATATTAGATAATGCCGTAGCCGCGAACTGGATTAGAAGGACATTCGTTGAAGTTATATTCAGCAAGTTTTTCAAATTCAGTATTGCCATCGATGATCGTGGTTACGCCTTGAGCGATCATCAGATTCATTTTCTTCTCTTTTTCAGGATGCTCAGTAAATGGCACCAAGATTACCGGCTTGTGCATGGCACGCATGAAGCCAATCTCAAAGGCAGAACCATCATCTAATTGATCCATATCATATAAAAATACGCCGCAAGTGGCATTTGAAATACCAGTTAAATCATTTTGGTAAGTCGCATCCCGCCAAACCATGCTTCTGATACCGCCGATTTCAGGATTCTTTTCGTCCGGATCGGTGAAACCATCATCAAAGGGGAAGAAGACATGCGCGATGCTTGGATTCTTTGCTAACAACTCTTTTGCCTTGGCTGCTCTTTCTCTTTGAGCATCGCTGTAAAATGGTGAACCTAAATAAATTTTTCCTGTTGGAACTACTGCTTTCATAATTTTTCTCCATCATAGTTAATTTAAAAATTAGTTTGATTTTAGCACATTTAGATTAAAGAAAATAATCGCTTTTTCTCCGCATTTGAGCAAAAGGCGGCAGTAACCGCGTTTAAATAGAGTTGTTTTTCGTCGGCTCGAGTTAACCCCGTCTTTTCTTCTAACAGTTGGTATTCATGGGGCAAGTCGATGTTAGAAACGGTCATGTCATCAGAATTAAGCGTGACGTTAACGCCCTGATTGAGCAACTTTTTAACAGGGTAGTGGTCAATTTGATCAAATACTTTAGTATTCAAATTTGAGGTAGCGCAACATTCTAACGTGATCTTGTTTTGGATGAGCTCTGCTACTAGCTGCGTATCTTCAATGCAGCGGATGCCGTGGCCGATGCGCCTGGCTCCTAAATCTAACGCTTGGTAAATCGACTCTGGGCCCATCGCTTCGCCTGCATGAATGGTGAAAGGAATGCTGTTTTGACTAGCAAGATTAAACAAAGAAGTATAATTGTTGATGGCAAAGGTGGGCGTTTCGGCTCCAGCTAGATCTAAGCCACTGACGCCGCGGTCCAGAAAATGCTTAGCTACAGTGATCGTTTCTAGGTTCTGGTCATAATTATGAGGTAGGCGCATCAGGCACAGCAGCAGATTAGCATGTAGCTCAGGCTGACTAGAGGAATGCATTTTTTGCCAATTAAAAAACTGGTTTAAGCCGCTAATCGCTGCGCGCACTACTTCCTCTTGAGTCAGACCTTGCTCAGTATGAAGCTGGGGCGCAAAACGAATCTCGACGTAAACCAGTCCCTGTTTCTTTATTTTTTTTAGCAAACTAAATACAATCAGTTGCAGATCAGCTGCCGTTTGCATTAAATGAACGGGAAAAGCAAATTTCTCCAGAAATTCATTTAAATCACGGCAGTCAGGACCCACCGATAGTTTTTGCCGCAGAATTTGATCATCAATAGTAGGCAGACCATGGATGGTCATTAACTCTTTGATAGTGGTAAATGGTACGGAACCATCTAGGTGAAGGTGTAAATCAATCAGTTTCCTCATATTGTCATCCCCTTAAATATGTTAAATTGTTCTAATTCTAGCATATTAGGGAGAAAAAAGAAGCCCAAATTGGACTTCTTTTCAATCTTTATTCACCTTTAAAAGTGCCGTTTTCAACTTCACGAATGAAGTCAGCTAAGTGCTTGTAGTATACGTCTGGGTTATCAACCATGTGGTGGTGACCACCATCTGGAGTAGTAACCAAGCGTGAGTTAGGAATTTCCTTTTGCATAATCTTAGCAGTAGAAATTGGCATAGTTTCATTTTCACCAAAGGTAAGCAAAGTAGGAACCTTGATGTTCTTCAATTGATCTCTGAAGTGCCAGTCCTTCAACTTACCAGTGATGACAAATTCGTTATCACCTTGGAATGCGTGGTAAACAGCACTACCGCCGATATCTTTCAAGTGGTAAAGCTTAGAAGGTTGCTTACGGTCAACGAAGTTAATGTTCAAGATTTGGACATCATCTTGGTAACGTTGGTTGTCGTAGTCATTGTTCTTTTCGCATTCATGCATAAAGTCGATTTCAGTCTGTGGAAGAACTTCTTGTCTTCTTCTATTAACTGAAGCAACGTATTCATCGATTTCGTCAACCATGGATGAAATGATGGCACCCTTTAAATGTTGACCATATTTAACTGCGTATTCTTGAACAAGAAGTCCACCCCAGCTTTGACCAATTAAATAAAAGTTATCCAAGCCAAGCTTTTCACGGACTTCGTCAACTTCGTCTAAGAAGTATTCGTAAGTCAAATATTTTTTAGCAATTTCAGGATCAGAGTAATCAGGTTGATCTGAATAAAGAGAACCCAATTGATCGTACATGGTAACTTGAACGTTAAGACCTTGCTTCTTCAATTGTTCAGCAGTGTCTTCCCAGTATTCGTGGTTGCCGCCAGGACCGCCGTGAAGAGCTAATAAATGAATATCACCTTCACCTTGAGTGTTGGTCCATAAGTGATAACCGTTGTCTAAAGTAATAATTTTAGTACCAGTTTTCATAGAATTTCCTTTCAGTCTTTATTAAAAATAGAATGTATTACATTAATTATCGTATCAGATTGAGAAAAAGACAAGTATGCGGGTATAATGGTTCAAGTATATAAAAAAGGAGAGTTTATGAGTCTTAAATATGCTAAAAAAAGCCAAATAATTAGCTTTACCATTTTGGCTGCAATTAAAGCCTGCAACATCGTCTTTGTAGCTTACATGATCCAAATCATGTTGAATGTGGCTTCATCTGGTTCACATGATTACATGCATTTGATTAGACTAGCTTTATTGACTGCTCTAGGACAAATGTGCTTCATGGCCAGCAACTTTGTTTATGAAACAGTTAAAATGGGAATCATTCGTGATGTCAACATGACTTTGAAGAGAGCTAACCTGCGCTATCTGGTTGATCAGGGGGATCCAGATATTAAGAGTGGCTTGTCACTGATGACCAACGATTTGAAGCAAATTGAAACTAATCGTGTTACTGCTCAATTAGATATGATTTTTCAAGGACTATCATTTTTTGGTGCGATTAGTTTTGCATTTTATAGTTCTTGGCAAATGACTTTAGTATTTTTAGTAGCGACAATTGCACCAGCGTTAGTGCAAATGATTACCAGTTCAATTATTACTAAAAAATCCAAGATCTGGGCTAAAACTAATGCCAATTATACACAGCACGTATCTGATTCATTGAATGGTGCGCAAGCTACTAAGCTTTATAACGTGCGAACAAATATTGTAACGCGTGCCGCAAACGCTGCCCAACAAATGGAAAATGCGTTAAGAAATATGACTTTGACGCAGGCATGGGCACTGGAGTTGATTTATTCAGCTGCGGAACTTTTCTGTTTTATTATTCCATGTACTGTTGGTGGAATATTGATGATGCAAGGCAACTTAAAGGTTGGTACCTTGGTTATGATGGTCGACTTGGCGATGAACTTTATCACGCCAGTCGTAACGCTGTTTAATGAATTTAATCAGGTTAAATCAACAGTGCCGATGTGGGAAAAGACGCAAACGGCTTTGCAGCACGTGATGAAAGATGATAAGCAAAAAATCAGTCATTTTGAAGGCATGGAAGTTGCGGATTTATCTTATGTTACTAATAGCGATCATAAGCGTATTTTTGACGGTGTAAGCTTGCAGATTAAGCCTGGTGAAAAGGTCTTGCTCATGGCCCCAAGTGGTTGGGGTAAAACGACCTTGTTGCGATTGCTTCTTGGATTAAAGAAGCCGCAAGATGGTAAGATTTTGCTTAATAATAAGAACGTAACGGGTAATTGGGATGCAGCCCATAACTATTATTCTTATGTCAATCAAAAGCCGTTTATGTTTGATGATACACTTCGCTTTAACATCACATTGGGAAGACAAGTTAGTGATGAGCAATTGAAGCAAGTAATTAATGAAGCAGGACTTGATGAACTGGTGAAAGAACAAGGCTTAGACAAACAAGTCGGTGAAAACGGTAGTGAACTTTCAGGTGGTCAAATTCAAAGAGTAGAAATTGCACGTGCGCTGCTTTCTGGCAGACCAATCTTACTGGCTGATGAAGCAACGAGTGCGCTTGATCCTAAGCTGTCACTTGATATTCACAAGACCTTGCTTAAAAATCCTAAGGTAGCTGTACTTGAGGTGGCTCACAAGATATCACCAGAAGAAAAGGCTATGTTTGATGTAATTATTCATTTGGATAAGCATACAGTTGAAACTAAGATGTAAGGGGTGTTAATTCCTTATTTTTATGTAAATATTTATATAATTTAATATATGATATTCACACAAAGAATATTCCTATAAATGATATCTTTTATTGAAATGTAACCACTTCCACTATATAATCAAAGTAACAATGATAATTCTTTTAGGGGGGATGAAATTATGGCTGAGCCCAAATGGTTACACAATATGAATTCTGATGAATATTTAAGAGAAGACTTTGAAGCAAAAGGAAAGTCTAGGTATACAGTTGAAGGTATCGATAAAAATGATCCTGACTGGTTAGACAAGGCTGCTAAGAAGGTTCACGCTGCAGAAGGTGATGACTATGTTAAGCTTGATTCAGGTCTTTTGACAGTAAATCAATTGAATTGGATGCTTCGTAATACGATTGGTGAAATGACCTTTGTTGACGATAATAATCAATTCTTGTGGTATAATCGTCCAGTCGATCCAAATGCAAAGATGAAAGCTAAGCGTACTCCTGATCAAGTTGGGGATAACATGGGTGCAGTTCACCCAGATGTACGTGACGTTATTCCTAATGCTAAGAAGGTTGTTCATGCATTGCGTGAAAAGCAAGATGGTCACGATGATGTTTATATGCCCGTGCCAACCGGTAACTTGAAGCAGTTGGTTTTGCACTACTATAAGCGTGTGGAAGATGATAACGGCAACTATGCTGGTATTTATGAATGGGTACAAGATTTGTATCCATTAGTTAAGTACTTCTGTGAAACTACTGGTCAAAAATTGGTAGTTGATGATGACGCAACAACTGGTGCAACTTATCGTAGAAATTCTGATCCAGATGCAGTCAGTGGTGCTTCTACTAAGGCTAAGGCGGCTAAAGAAGAAAAGGTTGAAGAAAAGCCTGACACTACTTCAGGTGCTTCACAACATTAATTTTAGAAAGAAAAGCAGCTCAATTTTGAGCTGCTTTTTTAGTAGCTAGGTTTTACTGCGATCATGATTTCGTCAGGAATATTATTTAAAGTAATGTCTTCTTCTGGATAAGCAAAGTATGGCATGATTTTATAATATTGAGGAATATGCAAATCAATTAAGATTCTTAAGGCATCCTTGGTGATAACCCGGTTATCCTTGACTGGATTAAGAGAATGAGAGTCAACTTTATTGCCTTCGGCATCGTAATAATTAATCGTAATTTTTTTGGTAGGTAGAGACGGGGAACTAAATAATGAAGTAGTACGTTTAACTACTTTTTTGGGAATACTTGTTATGTTTGATTTCAATATATTCAGCCTCGCTTCTTAAATTAATTATATTAATCGTATCAACTATTTTTTGATTTGTAAATGACAGAGCGTCACTATTTAGAAATAATTAAAAAACGACTCTTAAATGAGTAGTTTTCGTAATTAGTTCTTCTTTTTGATAATAAGGCCAAGTGAGAGAAGAGCCACTGCAACTGCGCTCATCACAGCACCGATAGAGATAAGTGGGTTCTGCTTTTCGCCAGTTTCTGGCAAAGCGATCTCTTTTTCAGTTGATGTTTCAACGACTGTACTGGTGCTTGTTTGAGGAGTTGCCTTTTCTTCTTTTTGTTGTTCTTGAACCTTGTTAGTTGTAGACTTAACTACATTTTCAGGAAGCGGACGAATGAAGTCTTCTTCATCTTGTTTTTCCTTTTCTTTAGGTTCTTCTTCCTCTCCGATAGGGTCTACTACATCTTCAGGAAGCGGACGAATGAAGTCTTCTTCATCTTGTTTTTCCTCTTCTTTAGGTTCTTCTTCCTCTCCGATAGGGTCTACTACATCTTCAGGAAGTGGGCGGATGAAGTCTTCTTCACTAGGAGGAAGTTCTTCATCAGTAGGAGGTGTGGTTGGCTCTTCGGGTTTAGGCTCTTCCGGAGTTGGGTCTTCCGGAGTTGGGTCTTCCGGAGTTGGGTCTTCCGGAGTTGGCTCTTCCGGAGCTGGGTCTTCCGGCTTAGGCTCTTCAGGAATCTGAATTTCCTCCATTGGTGGAACTAAGTCCCAACGGTGACTTTCACCTTTGATAGTAACCTTGTCTCCGATGATGTTACCATCCACGTTTACATTTGTAGTAATGTGTGCGTTTGAAGCTAGAATGCTGCCTAAGTGGCAGTCACCATCAATGTTCAATGAGTTAAGGTTGGTACCAAAGTTCCACAATAACTTGTTAGCTTGACCATGCTTTTCACTAGAACCATTTACATTGTTTTGGTCTGAGTATTCTAAAACCAGATGTGTCTTTACAGTCAAGTCTCCGTTTTGAACATTAGTAACATTCAAAATGATGATTGGAGCATTTTCACCAGCAGGGATACCCTTGATAGTGATATTGTGCTTGTTATCACCTGAGATGTGACTAGCATCAACTGTTACGTAAATAGGTTCTTTTCTATCACCGGCATTTTTGATTGCTTCGGAAACATCGATCCAACTGTTATTGTGGTCAGTGAAGTCAGCCTTAACACCCTCAGTTTGGCTTTAGCTTGCCCAGTTGTCTGACTTTTCACCTAATTTGTCTAACTCACCTTGAATGTCTAAAGGCTTGTCAGCTTGAATAATGTGGCTGTGCTTAATGTCAACTTTTTGCCATTTAGGTTCATCCTTAGTACCAAAGTTAACTTGAATAGCGCCACCATTTTCGTATGAACGGTATTCAATGTCTGGGCCGAAGATAACTAACTTGTTGTCACCATTAATTTTATTGAGGTGGTCAATGCTACCGATGTAGTGAATATCACCATTAGTTAAGTTGCTGGTAGCACCTGAGTTAGTGCCAAAATCGCCAGCGCCAACTTTATCTGCGGCAATATTACCAGCAATGTGCACTTGACCATCTACTTCATTACCAAAGATGTGGAAGATACCGGCAATTCCCAATGGGTGTTTTGCAGCTACTTCCTCGATATATTTTTTAATATCTTCTAATTTTTTTGTTTCTTCTTCATCCTCTTTGTCTACTTTTTCAGTATCAACGTTAATTGTTGGCTTCTTAGTAGTTGTTTCAGTTTGATTTGTATTTTCTGGAGAAGAAGTTTCAGTTTTATCAGTAGTGGTTTGATCTTCGGTGACGGTTGCATCATTAGTAGTTGCATTTTCTACCGTTGATTCTTCTTTAGCTGTATTTTCAGCTTTGTTGATTTCAGTGGCAGTTTCAACTTGAGTATTTTCAGAAATAGTTTCTGTATTTTGAGTAATTTCTGAATTTACTGGAGTTGATTGATCATCATTTGAAGTTGAAACTTCAGTAGTGGATTCAGGAGTAATATCTTCTACTGAAGATTCAGTAGTATCTATTGTACCCCCTCTGATTTCGATAGCGCTTATATCGATACCATCATTTACTGTAGCTGACACGATACCAGAAGTAGTGTTAGCGAAAATACCGAAAGTCAATAAAACCGCAACAGCGCCCTTACTTAATTTTCTAATTGCAAATTGTGATTTTGTTGATTTAAACATTTTTTACTCTCATCTGGATAATATGACAATATGTTACTAATTTACACTTATATTATATGATGGTGTGTCACTCCAGAATAGTACTTTTTGAGTACCTTTATATATTCTTAAGTATTCAAATTTGATTTTATATATATGAAAACCAAAACTAATAATTTTTCTCATAAACGCAACATATAGACATCTTTAAGTGCTATTAGCACAATATTTTGTAAGATTCAAGATTGTATAAAATGCTTAATTCGATTACGATATATATCGATGCTTTTATTAGGAAAAAGCGGATAAGGCACAAAATGTTGTGTTTTGTGAACCTAAATTTAAAGGAGTTTGTGTAGATGGAAAGAGAACACGAGAATTATTTCGTTTGGCTATTTAATCAATTAAAGGGATGGCCAATACAAAATTATTGTTTATGGTTTTTTGCTTTTGGTTTTCAATTAGCATTACTTATTCAAGCTAAGGTTACCAGCGTAACTTTAATTACTTTTATTGGTACTTTATTAGGTACGCTTTGTGTATTGGCAATTAATGCTACTAAGGCAATTAATGGATGGTTAGGATTAGTATCAGCAGCTTGCTTTATTTATGCAGGTTGGTCAGCTAAGAATTATCTTTCCATCTTTGAACAAATTGCTTATATTGCAACTTTGGACTTACCAGTTATTTTGTCAGTAAAGTCATGGAATAATGATACTAAGAACCATTTGAGAAAATTTGGCTCAAAAGAATGGTTAATCGCCATCGTTGGTACCTTGCTTGTTTATGTGGTTTCTGGTTACTTAATTGGTAAGTTTACTAATGATCCTCGTCCTTGGGTTGATGCAATTAGTTTCGCTATCTCACTTACTGCCGGAATTATGTGCTTCATGCGTTATAACAACCAATACTTCTGGTGGACCGCTAGTGGCGTGTTCCAATTGATTCTTTGGGGCATTACTTATGCTGAAGGCGATGCTAACTTGGCTATGGCTATTAACTCATTAATTTATGTAGCAAACGATGTCTTAGCATTTACCGTTTCACCTTGGTTTAACATGGGACGTCGTCATGCTGGGCTTAAGGAAATTTCTAAATAATAAGATTTAAAAAGCAGCGCAAAAAACGCTGCTTTTTTTCTACGTAAAGTCAAGCATAATAAGAAGTTTGGCTTCATTTTTTATTTAAAT
>NZ_AZEL01000020.1 GCF_001434975.1 Lactobacillus gallinarum DSM 10532 = JCM 2011 | reverse complement strand
TAATCCAATTATTAAATTATAGTTGACTTCTATCAACACGATTTGACAGAGAGCCAAATAAGTAGACATTAAGTAAAAATCAGCAATCAAAAAGACCTAATATCGTAATTGGTACTAGGTCTTTTATGTTAATTTATTGCGGATTTAGTTGATCCCTTGTATTGATCAAGTGCGGATTCTAGATCTTTATCTTTGATTTGAACTTTCTGATCTTTAAGCGTCTGACTAATGACGTTTTTCATAACAGTTGGGTTGGTAGCCCACTTATCATAAAGATTGTTGATTAAATCTTGTTTGTTCTCTTCAAAGCTTCCCTTAGATGGATGCTTAATCATTTTAATAATTTCATAACCATTAGTAGTTTTAACTGGAGTGGTTGTATATTCACCATTCTTTAATTTATAAGCGGCCTCTTTGAAACTGGAATCCAGTTGTTTATTGTCTTTGTTGAATGCTGAAATTTTTCCGCCATTACTGCTAGAAGAACTATCGACTGAATACTTTTGGGCTAAACTTGCAAAGCTTGTGCCATTGTTTAACTTTTGAATCACCGTATTGGCTGTATTTTTATCGGTAGTTAAAATGTGTTGGACAGTAACAGAAGGTGAATAAGTCTTCCATTCTTTTTTCAATTGTTTATTAGTTGGTTTGATTTGTGCTTTTAAGGCAATCTTACTAAGAAGATTGATTTTGATCATTCTTCTAAATGAAGTAGTGGTGTAACCGTTCTGCGACAAAAAAGATGCGAATTGGTCACCATAACGTTCTTTGTAATTATTGTATTCTTGATTAACTGCTTTAGAACTGAGTTTCTTTCCATATTGTTCATTTAAAGCATCATAGATTAATAAATTAGCTAAAATAGTTTTGCTGCTAAGAGAAGTTTTAATTGCTTTGTAAAATTCCTCTTGGGTAACTTTTTTATTCTTTCCATATTGGGCAACTTCAGTATTATTTGATTTTGAGCAGCCGGTAAGGTTTAAGGCAAGTAAGAAAGCTGAAGAAGTCAAAAAAACTTTTACTGGTTGGTTCATAAATTTACCTCCAAATCACCATGGTATTAATAAATCATATTAAAGCATATTATAAATTTAATATCAACTTAATATTAATCATAAATCTCACAATATAAGACATGATAGGATCAACTTTATTTAGAAATTAACAAAATAAAAGCTTGTAATTTTAGAATTGTGTTAATATAATATCTAATAAAAATTAATTAATTTAATCAAAACTTAAATATTATTAATTTTTATGTAATTTATTCTTAATCAAGATGGGGAGGATCATCTTATGGAGAGAAGTAAATATGTAGGCACTCTTTTATGTGCAACAGCTTTATCCTGTATTCCTGCATTCACCACTGCAGAGAATAATGTAAAAGCTAGTGTAGAAAGTCAAATTAAATCTAGTAAAAAAGCAGCTGCTTCAGTTAAAACTACTACAACTGGAGTAACTCAAAAGGCAATTGAAGCACAACTTGCCGCTAAAGGTGTAGTATTTAAACATTTAACACCTAAGCAAAAGCAAGATGTCTATGTTGATGTAATTATTCAATTAAAATCCGCACCTGCTGCGACTAACGGCAGTATTAAGGCAAATGCAAGCAGTGCTGAGATTGAACAAGCTTCTAAGCAAGTAATTGCTTCTCAATCTGCAGTTAAAGACAAAGTAAAAGCTATCACCAAACAAGCAATTGGTAAGAGTTATGGTTACGTTGTGAATGGATTTGCAACTAAAGCTAAGGTTAAAGATATTCAGAAGTTGAGAAAATTACCTGGAGTTAAATCAGTTACTTTAGCTAGAGTATATTATGCTAATGATTCGTCTGCTGATAATATGGCCAATGTTTCAATTGTCTGGAACAACTATAAATATAAGGGTCAAGGTACAGTCGTTTCAATTATTGATACAGGGATTGATCCTAATCATAAGGACTTGCGTCTAAGTGATGATAAGCAAGCAAAGCTATCTCAAAAAGACGTTGCCGACTTCACCAAGACGGCAGGCTATGGTCGTTACTTTACTGATAAAGTTCCTTATGGTCACAACTATGCTGATAATAATGAAAATATTACTGATGATGATCCTAGTGAACAGCACGGGATGCACGTAGCTGGTATTGTAGCTGCAAACGGGACTTCCAATAATGCTACATCTGTGGTTGGTGTTGCACCTGAAGCACAATTGCTAGCAATGAAAGCTTTCTCTAACTCAGATAGTTCAGCAACTACTGACTCAACTAGTATCATTGGGGCAATTGATGACTCTGCTAAGTTGCATGCAGATGTCTTGAATATGTCTTTGGGTTCTACTTCAGGTGAACAAACCGAAGATGACCCAGAAGTTGCTGCCGTTGATCGTGCTACTAAGGAAGGGACTGCCGCAGTAATTTCCGCTGGTAATGCAGGTACTACTAATTCAGAAACAGAGGGTAATAATAAAGCTTACTATGGCAACCCTGATATGGAAACAGTGGGCACTCCCGGTACAGCTAGAACTGCAACTACTGTATCTTCCGCTGAAAATGATAAAGTCACTGCGGACGGAATTACTGTTAAATCTGCTGATGGTAAGATTACTATTTTGGGCCCAGAAACTACCCAACTTTCTGATGGTACAGATAAGACTTTCTTTAACAATAAACAGTTCTATGTCGTTAAAGGTAAGGATGGTAAATTAGGTGTAGGGTCTGCTGATCAATATACGTCTGACGTTAAGGGTAAAATTGCAATTGTAAAACGTGGTGATCTGACCTTTACAGATAAGCAAAAATTCGCAGAAAAAGCCGGAGCCGCAGGTTTGATTATTATTAATAATCAAGCAGGTCCACTGACTAGTGTGCAATATGATGCGGGCTTTCCAACTGCAGGATTGTCTGACACTGCTGGTGCTGCTTTAGTTAAATATGTTGAAGAACATCCTAATGAAGTATTAAAGGTCAATATTGAAGTTCAACCTTTGGCTAATACGACAACTAAATCTGATCTGATGTCAAGCTTTACTTCATATGGTCCCGTATCTAATTTGGCCTTTAAGCCTGATATTTCTGCACCTGGTGGTAATATTTGGTCAACTCAAAATAATAATGGCTATACCAATATGTCAGGAACTTCAATGGCTTCTCCATTTATTGCCGGAACTCAAGCTTTAGTTAAACAAGCAATGAGTGATAAGAAGGGTACCTTCTATAATCTCTATCAAAAGATGAGTGCTAGTGAAAAGACTGCTTTTATTAAGAATATTGAAATGAATACAGCAAGTATTGAGCCTGATGTCAGTCATGAAAATGTAATTGTTTCACCTCGGCGGCAAGGTGCTGGTTTTATTAATGCTCAAGCAGCTATTGACGCAATAGCTAAGAATCCTTCAACAGTTGCTGCTGGTAATAATTATCCAGCCGTTGAATTAAAAGATTTCAAAGAAAATACTAAGACGTTTACCGTTAAATTCACTAACCGAACTAATAAGCCACTTACTTATAAGCTAGCTAATAATGGTAAAGATTCGGACGTTTACACTTCTGCTACTGATGAAAATGCAGTCTTATACGATAAGAAGATTGATGGAGCATCGGTTAAGGTAAATGGATCGATTGAAGTACCCGCTAATTCGACTAAAGAAGTTTCATTGACTTTAACAGTGCCGAATGGTTTTAAAGAAAATCAATATGTTGAGGGCTTTTTGACATTTAAGTCATCAGATGATAAGTCGCAGTTAAGATTGCCTTATATGGGCTTTTATGGTGATTGGGCAAGTAATGATATACCAATTTTCGCTAAATTAAATGACAAGAATGTCTTTCATCCTGACCAAGGTATTATGGGTACTACTGTAACAGTAGGTAACGATTCTGATAATACTAATCCAGGTCTTAGTATGGATGAGATGGGTCAGTACAGTGTTGATTTGTCTAAGTTTGCGATTTCTACTGCAAAAGACAGTCAATTTAAGTGGATTAAGCCAACTTACTACTTGTATAGAAATGCTAATAATGTAAAGATTCAAATCTTGAACAACAAGGGTGAGGTAATTAATACTTTAGCTACCTTGGCTAATGTAACGAAGACATATTACTATGCTCAAGGCCAAACATATACTTACTTTGATAGTGCACCATCTTGGGATGGAACTTACTTTGATCAGCAAAAGGGTGAAAAAGTTAGTGTTCCAGAAGGTAGTTATGTGTATAGAATTGTAGCTACAGTAGATGGAACAAATAAACAACAACATTATGATATTCCTGTCAAGGTAGATAATACAAAACCAGTAGTAAGAAACTTAAAGCTTGTTTCTACCAATACTAAAGATGCCGAAGGAAAAGAACAAACTAAATATGTTTTAACCGCAGAAGTTAAGGATGAACTTAGTGGATTGTCTGGGGATGCGAATGTTTCAGTCAATGGTATTTTTAGTCAAGTTCAATATGATACTACAGTTAAAGCAGGTAAAGATGGCTTTAAACAAGTTATGATTAATCTAACTGATGCACAAGCTAAGTCTTTAGCTGCGGGTAAAAATGATTATTCGGTAGCCTTATTTGATAATGCATCTAACGCAGGTACTACTTCAGGCGAGGGCAATAAGCCAGGCGAAAGCACCTATGGATTAGTTCTTGACAATGGTGGTTTGCCTGGAAAGATTAGTTCTAAGACAGATAATTATGACGCTAAAAGTGGTAATTATACAGTAACAGGGACGTATCCTGCTCAACTTTATGGAACTTACACTGATAAGGATCATAAGACGCACGACCTAACCGTTAAGTATGACAAGACTACTAATAGTTTTGAAACTAATATTCCAGTAGCTAAAGCCGATTACAAGATGGCAGTTAAGTTCTATGCTGATGAAGATCATAAGACTCCGATTGAACAGAAGAATATTACAGTTAGCTTGGTTCCTGCTAAGGTAGAAAGCTTAGCCGTTGATGGAACAGAGAGTTATGATGGTAAGACTGCTAAATTGGCCCAAACATCAGAAGGTTCTGTTAAATTAACTGGTAAAGTAAGTGCTGATACTGAGAGCATTGAAATCAAGAATGGTGATCAAAAAGTACCTGCTAAGCTAGCAGCTGATCATACCTTTAGTGCTGAAGTGCCGGTAGAATATGGTGAGAACGACATTACTATAGTTACAGCTGATGCTGATGGTAATGAATCTACTGTTACCCAAAAAGTTAAGTCTAGTGACCGGGGCAAGATCACTGTTGCTAGTGGGGATGTCACCTTTGATAATGACATAGGATGGGGCACTACTAATGTTAATGCTAAGACTAAGAATTACGATCCAAAGACTGGCAAGTTAACTATTACTGGTAAAGTTAGGAGACCAACCACTACTTTGCAAATTGATGGTAAGGGTGTAAAGATTAATCCTGACCAAACGTTTAAGTTAACTTTAGACATTGGTAAACATGGCGCTAAGGTCTTTTCAGCTCTTGTAGGGGATTCAACAGTTAGAGAAACTAGTCAAGAAAGATTGAGCTTCTACGTAGATGCTAATGCTCCAGCTTTGAATCTTAATGGAAAAGATACCGTTTATACTAACAAAGATAAATTTACTATTAGTGGGACTGTTAGCGATGATTATAAGTTCTATGACTTAGCAATTAATGACAATGATGTTGAATCTAATTGGTCAGATGTCGATTATCATAGTACTGATGGTGTTAAGAAAGGCTTTAAGCATGAAGTTGAATTGAAGCCAGGTAAGAATGTCTTTGAAGTTAAGGTTACTGATGTTCAAGGTAATTCTAGCAAGCAAGCTGTAACAGTTTACTATGAACCAGCTAAGACTTTGGATAATCCTGTAATTAAGCAGGTTACGGCGAAAGATGGCGAATCAAGTACTATCACAGCAAAGACTCAAGTAAAAGATGCTAAAGTCGAGTATAGTACCGACAATGGTAAGACGTTTAAGCCCGTTCCTACTGATGGAGTTAAGGTTACCAAGAATGAAACAGTGAAGTTTAAGGCTGTTGATAAATATGGTAATGAATCTAAGATTGTTTCTGTTGAAGTAACAAGTCTAAATGAAAAGCCAACTAAGCCTGAAGTTGATAAAGATAAGGACTTGAAACAGGCAAAGGAAGAATTAAGCGAACAAGTTAACAAGAAGGTAAATTTGACCCAGTACACTACTTCTTCTAAGTCTGCATATGAACAGGCCTTAAAGCAAGCTAAGGATGTATTAACCAAGGAAAATGCTACATTAGCAGAAGTTCAGCAAGCAGCTAAAGCTTTAACTGAAGCTGAACAAAAGTTGACTACTACAACTCCACAAAAAGATGAAACTTTAACTAAGACTAAAAATGATTTGCAAGCCAAAGTTAGCGCAGCAGAAAAGAAGGATCTTGATAAATACACAGATGCTTCTAAGGCAATGTTTACTAGTGCTTTGAAAGTAGCTTATGCGGTACTTGATAATAAGGATGCAAATGTAGATGATGTTAAGAATACTTCTACTCTTCTTGATACAGCAGAAAAAGCATTAGCATTAAAGACAGAAAAACCAGCTCAATCAGCAGACAACACTTTAGCAGCTGAAAAGCAAAAGTTAAGTGCTGAATTAGTTCAAGCTAAGAAGCATGACTTGACTAAGTATACTTCTAAATCTAGTGCAGCCTTAATCGCAGCTATTACAGCAACTGAGAAGGTTTTAAACGATAGAAACAGCAAGGTTGATTTAGTTGAGACAATGGAGAAGGTACTTGATACTTTGTCTAAGAACTTGGTTGTAGCTCCTAAAATTCCAGATAAACCAATTCAACCAATTCAACCAGTTATTCCAACAGTACCTGAAGTAAATCAAGAACCAACTTCAAATCCTCAATCAACCCCAGCAACTCCGTTTACAAATAATGACTCCGATAAAAAAGAAGATACTGATAAAGAAAAGTCTCATACACCGGCTGAAATAGGTGAGAAGACTACAGTAATGTATAAGTCAGTTCTTTATACCAAAGATCTTGAAAAGACGGATAAAATTGTTTCAGGTTATGAAAAATTGAACCTGGTCACCGATGAGAATGGTAAACTTAAAGTTTACACAATCAAGGGACAACATTTCTATAAAGTTGTTGATACCGATGAGTATGTACGTGTAAGAAATGTTACTGGTACAAAAGTTACCTTGAAGAGAAACTCATTTGTTTATAAGTCAAATGGTAAACGTGTATCACGGAAACTCTTAAAGAAGGGCACCAAAGTTACTGTATATGGTGGCAAATACAAAGCTATTAAGCATTACCGCAAAACAGCGTACAGAATCGGTCATAATATGTATGTAAAGAGCGTGAATATTAAAAAATTTAAACCAGTTGAATAATTAAAATGGCTCTTTGTCAAACCCTGTTGATAGAGAGTAAATGAATAGAATCAAGCAACCATTAAAAGGCTGTTTGATTCTTTTTCTTTAATATCAAGATCAAATTTAATACAATTATTAAAAGAGGGCATAGAAACACACCTTTATTTATAAAATGTTTAGTAGGATAGATTTTTTATTATAGGGGACTATGTCCTCCTTTTTTATGCAAAAAAACTGTCGCCGATTGTAAAATTAAATTGAACACTTGATAGAAAATAAAAAGTCCATTTGGACCTGTTTGATAGAATGTTAATAACCACAAAAACATCTATGGAGGTCAAAATGGACTCACTACATTCTATCACGGACAAGCGTAAAAAAGGAACACATCTATCACTTGAAGAGCGGGTTATTATTCAAACTCGTTTGAAAGATCATTGTTCTTTGCGTTCCATCGCTCGAGAAATTGGCTGTTCCCCTAGTACAATTCACTATAAGATCAAACGAGGGGCTGTTAAGCTGTATCACGGTAAAGTTAAACGTTATAAAGCCCAACAAGGTCAGAGTGTTTATCAAAATAATCGTCGATACTGTGGACGCAAATCGGATTTTCTTAAGAAGCATAAGTTTATTGATTACGTCCAACAGCACTTTTTTGAAGATGGCTGGTCGCTCGACGCCTGCAGTAATCGCTGCACTGCTGTAGGGGAATTTCCCAGCAACGATATTGTCTGCACCAGGACGCTTTATAATTATGTCGATCAAGGCTTGTTAAACATCCATAACTATGATTTGCCAGAGAAACTCAAGCGCAATACCAAAATTCATCGCATTCGTAAAAATAAGAAGAAGCTAGGCTGCAGTATTGAACAACGACCACGGGAAGTTAATAAGCGTGATGTGTTTGGGCATTGGAAATGTGATCTTGTTTTAGGCCATAAGACCAAGGACGACGAAGTGCTGCTAACTTTGTCTGAACGCATGAGCCGTGAGTTCCTAATTATTAAAATCCCAGATAAAACAGCTGCCAGTGTAATGAATGCCTTTAAAAGTCTGCGCAAGCAATACAGCGAGCATTGGAACGATATCTTTAAAACTATTACGACTGATAATGGTTCTGAATTTGCGGATCTATCTCAGCTGGAAGATATTTCCAAATCACTAGTTTATTATGCTCATACATATACTTCTTGTGATAAAGGCACTGTAGAGAGGTATAATGGCCTTATTCGCAGATTCATTCCTAAAGGTGACTATATTCATAACTACTCTCTCCAACAAATCATTGACATTGAAACTTGGTGCAATTCATTGCCAAGAAAGATCTTGGCTTATCATACACCAGATGAAATCTTTGAAAGAGAATTAGATCGCATCTATCAAGCAGCCTAAACAAAAGTGTTCAAGTTATTATTGCAATTTACGATAAAGAATTTGCTCTAAAAATCTAAAAAGATTGGTAAGAGAGGATAAATTTGTACTCATTCATCGTCGTGCTAAGCATGCTAGGACGGTTTCTAATGAAGCAGCAAAAATTATTGTTGCTCAATTAACAATAGATAATTTTGTAAAAGTGTCTGAAGATAGATCGTTTCCCGGAGAATATTTGTGGATTTATGAAACAGATATGGGAATTACGTATTATATTAAATGCAAATTCTCTTCAGATCTAAATATGGTAAAGTTTATCTCATTTAATCAAGCTTTATATTAAGGAGTGATATAGTATGAACGAAACTTATGTAAAAAATCATACCAACACTTTTGAAATTAAGGGGGAAAATATAGAAATAACAACCCCAGCTCGTTTTGATAGTAAAACAAACAAAATCATTGATGATATGGAGTTAGATAATCAAGCCGTAAAGATGGCACAGGAGAAATATCGTAAAAAGTATAATTATGTCGGTCCAAAAGATATAAAGGCTTTACGTCAAAAATGGAATTTAACACAAAAACAATTAGCCAACATTATTGGCTGGAGTCCATCAACTATAGCTTTATATGAAGTTGGCGAAATTCCTACAAAAAGTAATAATCGTTTGTTAAAGGTTTTGATCAAAGATCCGCAAGCAATGAAAGACTTCATTACGGAAAGCGAAGAACAAGAAGAATTGTAAAAGAAATAAAAAATCAGCAGTTACCTTAACATTTGAAGCTAACTGCTGATTTTTTCTATTGTTTTATTTTTGAAAAATCGTATTTACGATATTTAAGTGCAACCTTTTTATCCTTAAAAGCTACGCCATTAACAGTATTATGATTAGTACCATAGCTCATGAATAAACATGATTGACCTTTAAACTGTCCCAATTTGTATACCATGTCAACGGTGTCTAAAAATCCACGTTCCTTTAAAACACCATTGTCCGTTGAAATCATTACTGCATTACCAGCATATTCTTTATTTTGTTTCTCTGAGTTATGATCAAGCTTCAAGTTAGGATCAGTCTTTTGATAAGTAACATAGCCATTGAATGTATGAGTCGTAATGACTAATTTGGTGGCCTTTTTACTGTATGGGTCAGCACGATACCATGTGCCGCGATATTGACTAGGCACAGTGGTTAATTTAAAGCCTTTATATTTTTTATGTAAATCAATCTTAGGCGTAGCAATCTGGTATTGTTTCTTGTGAGAACTAGAATGCTTTTCTGTCTTAGAACTTGTTTCATTATGGGTTATTTCATGCTTTACAGGTGCGCATCCCGTAATCATTAAACCAGTTAATAAAATGGCAGAAGTAAATAATAGTTTTTTCATAATGAGATTATTCTAATTGGAATTTGTATCGTTTTCAATAGGTTTATTTTTTTATATACCTAGATAGACTATACTTATTAATGAGAATAGGGAGAAAATTATGGATGAAGAAATAGGGAAACATTTAAATAATTCACCGCCCAAACCTATGAAATAATTGTTTCTAGTTCATAGGGGAGGAAATTTTTTGGATTCTTTTGACACTACGCATAAGCGTAAACTAATTTCTTGGCCAGTATTGGCTTTGATGGATTTTGTTACCGTTATTGGTTTCGATGACATTATCTATAACTTTAAAAAACAAGGTTTGGCAACCATTTCAGAGTGGGTTATCATGCTTGCTTTGTACGTTGTCCCATACGAAATGATGGTCGGACAGTTAGGTTCAACTTTTTCTGATACAACTGGTGGCTTAACTTCCTGGATTCGTCATACTTCTGGCGATAAAATGGGTTACTTCATGGCCTGGGCTGGCTGGGTTTGTGCTCTGCCATATCTAGTCGATGTTGCGAACTCAACTGTTGTTTCATTTGGTTGGCTTTTTGCCGGCAATAACTCTTATGAAGATAAAATGAACAACTGGACATTTGCTTTGCTTACTGCAGTTGTCTTCATCATCTTTATCTTCTTCCAGCACCGTTTTGCGAACTCATTGCAGATTCTATCAGTCATTGGTGGTGGGGCAATGTTCATCATTACGGTTTTGTACATCATCATGACTTTTGCATATTTAGGCAAGGGTGGTCATATTGAAACTCAACCATTCAACTGGCGTTCAATTTTCCCAACCTTTGATACTAAGTTCTTCACTTCATTAGGTTTGTTCATTTTTGCGATGGATGGTGCGGAATTCGTTGCACCATACGTTACTGAATTGAAAAATGGTGCGCGTGACTTTCCTAAGGCAATGATTATGTTGGCTGTTATGACTGGATTCTTGACGGTCTTTGGTTCATTTGCTTTGGGTGTCTTCTTCAACGCGCACCACTTGCCAGATGACTTGAAGATGAACGGTTCCTACTATGCATTTGAGGCAATGGGTAAGGACTTCGGTTTAGGTAAATTCTTCTTGTACTTGTTCATTGTGACGCAGGCGCTTTATATGATTGCACAATTAGCAATGTTAGTTGATGGAATGTCACGTGAATTCTTATCAGATACTGCGAAAAAATATTTACCTAAGGGTTTGACTAAGAAGGATAAAAACGGTTTACCAATTCATGGATATTGGCTAACAACCTTACTTTGTTCTTTTATCATGTTCTCTTCAGCAACGTTGCCTAACATTAATTCTATTTTTAATCAGTTGTTAAACTTGAACGGTATTATCGACCCATTTACTACTTCATTTATTTTCTGGGCTTTCATTAAGATTCGTGAGGATGAAAAGAAGTACCATGCTGAATATGTTTATATCAAGAACAGACGCATGTCATTAATCATGGGTTGGTGGTGCTTCTTACTAACCTTGGTAGCTGCATTTGGTTCAATTTTCCAGGTCGATGCTCCAACTGGATCGACTGAGTATTATCAGACAATTTTCTTGAATGTCTTTGAATCCTTTGTCTTGTTAGGTTTAGGTTTGTTTTTTCCTTTAATCGCAAGATGGCAAAGAAATCACGAAAATGCTTAGTAGATTTTTATTGAATAGAAAAGAAAATGTGCTTTAATTTGTACTAAAGCACATTTTTTGTTTTGGAGGGATAGATATGAAAAAGAAATTTTTAATCAAAGCCGCTGCAGCTGTAATGTTGTTGACACCAGTGACTGGAAGTTTTGTTATTGGAAATACTAATACTGTTTTAGCAAAAAATAAGACTTTAAAGGTTAAGGATATCAAGAAGCCAGTTAGAACCGTCTATCTTAAGATGAAGCCTAAGAATTTTTTATATCAAACAATGAAGCAGGCGATGAAAGCTTGGAACAATACTGGTGCATTTACTTTTAAGCAGGTTAAACGACAGAGGGATGCCAACATCATTGTGACTGATATTAAGAGAAAGGACATTCCAATGCCTGGGATCGCATTTGTTAAAGATGATGTCTTGCATATCGGTCGCAAAGCTAGCAAGTTGAATCCAGTGATTAACCTTAATCCAGCATTTTTGAATAAGTCATATGTGAGAAAACAATTGAAAGACAGTGGAATTCCGGCAGATCAAACCGATCTTGCTTTTAGTAGATGGACATTAGCAATCTGTGAACATGAATTAGGTCATGCCATTGGATTGAAGCACTATAAGGGAGCAAAGCCATCAGTGATGAAAGAAAATCCAGGTGTGCCAATTCAACCAGTTGACGTGCAAAATGTACGCAAATTGTATCATCTTGGTCAATAGCCGACATTTTTGTATAATGGACTTATCTTGTAAAGAAAGCAGATTTGATAATGTTAAAAGACGAAAAGAAATTTGATGAGTTAGGTCAAAAGTTGTTCATGAAGGGTGTGTTGCAAAACTTCGAACAAAAGCATGGCCCAATCAAAGGCAGAATGATGGTTACTGAAGGCAAGATCCCACCTGAAATGCTTTCTAAGTTGCAACCAGAGTTGATGAAGAATCCTAAGTGGATCGTGGTTGAAGGCAGTTTTGACCTTTCTAACTATACAATTGGCATGGTTGTTGGCCTTAACCCAATTAGACCAATATCTGAAGGTTGGTTAACTCCACAATTGAATCATCCAGGTATTAAGCCAACGCAAAATTGGCAAGAATTCTTTATGGGAAAGGTTATGGAGAATATGGACGAAAATGGTAAGATCGACTTGCCATTGTACAGTTGGATCTCAGACAAGAGCGATTTAACCTTGACTGATAAGGAACGAGAAAAATAAGAGAGACAAAAAGCTTGGTTAGTGTGATGCTAATCAAGCTTTTTGATTTTATTTTAAAGTCAAACCTTCCAAATTACCCAAGGCAATCTTAGCTGATCTTTTAACGCTCAAAGTTTTGCCATAATCGCGGTATCTTTGCTGCATTTCTTTTAACTCTAGGGGATGCTCGAACCAGTAATCAATCTTTTCAGCTAAGGCTGTACTATCACCAGCAGGGAAACGATTGTTGTCAGTCAAAGCATAGCTAACAGTAGAAGACAAGGGACTGTCGGCAATTACAGGTACGCAGCCACTAGCAAAGGCCTCCATGCAAGCCATGCCTTCAATCTCGACATCAGCGCAGTGCACGACCAGGTCGGCTTGAGACATAATCTTTCTCAAATCAACTGGTGCAAAATAGTGCATGATTGGTTTCTTAGGGAGCTGATTTGCCAACTTTTCATATTCTTTTTCTAGAGGACCTTGACCAGCAAAAATAAGGCGAATTTCTGGGGCATGTTTAGCTAGTTGCATTGCTTTGAATAAAGTTTGTTGCTGTTTTTCATGCGAAAAGCGTCCAATACACAAAATGGTGAAGGGATGCCCGACTTCTTCTTTGTGTGGATTTTGAATAAACTTTTCACTAATTCCATTTGAGACCACAAAAAGCTTTTGCTTGAAGTGATGTTGTCTTAACCATTTTGCTACCTTAGGTGTAGGAACCTGCAAGGCATCACAATTTCTGAATGACTTGACCTTGAAGAAAGTCATAAAGCACCAGTTGCCAAATTTATTGTCCAAGATCGGCACGGAAGCAGTGATGTTTTGCGGATAAATGTGAAAGGTTCCGGTCACTGGTTTAGCCTGTTTTTTAGCAAGCTTTGTTGCTCGCCAGGAAACAGGAAAAGGTGTTTCAACTTGAACAATATCTGCCCAGCTGATCGCTTTTTTTAATGTTTTGTTGATTGGCTTGGCAAAATGGAACCCCTGCTTTTTAATCAAGCCGTAGATAATAGGAATGTAAATTTTTAGTTCAGGCACAGAGTAATCGGCATCTTTTCCAGTAGAAAGGATACGAACCTCTTGGCCCATTTTCTTGTATTCGTGAGCAAATTGTTGCGTCGAGATGCTCATACCATTACTTTGATTGAAATAATCGTCAATTACAATTAAGATTTTCATGATTTTCCCTAAGTGTGTTAATAGAAGAATTTCGCTATAATATAACCAATAGATATGGAGATAAAAAATGATCTTGGGTTTTCATAGGCGACAAGTTATTGCTAATATTAAAAGAAATGTAGCTAAAAAGCAATTTAATAGCAAGGCTGAGCTGCACGATCCGGTGCTTGATCAAGAGCAGACGAATAATATTGTAAATAAATATTGGAAGTATACTTCATCAATCGGCTATCGCATGATCAATCCGGTTATTCGAGGTATTTTTGCTGCGGCGTCGCAGATTCTGACTGGACGTTGCCAGATTGAAGGGTTAGAGAATTTGCCTGATACACCGATGGCTTTTGTTACGGGTAATCACTACAACCAGTTTGATGTCTTGCTGATGAAAAAGTTGGCGATGAAGAAAAACAAGAGAATGTTTATCGTGGTGGAGGCGAGTAATCTAGCGATGCCGCATCTGATTGGCTGGGCGGTGCGAAATTTTGATTCTTTGCCAATTGATAAAGATATGCATTATTTGAGTCGCGTTTTTCCGAAAAAGTTGAAAGAGACACTTAAGAAACCATGTTGGGTGTTGATCTATCCTGAAGAGGAGTTGTGGTTTAATTATCGTAAGCCGCGTCCATTAAAAAAGGGTGCATATTACTATGCGGCAAAGTTGAATCAACCAATTATTTCGACTTTTACAGAAATTAGAGCGACTTCGAGACGTGAAGTGTTTCATCGTGATTTTTATAAGACGAGAAAGATCTTGCATGTGTTGCCGACAATCTACCCTAATTCTGATTTGAAGTTGTCAGAAAATGTGAATCGGATGTGGCGTAAGGATTATGAGCAAAAGAAGGCAGCTTATGAGAAGTGCTATGGTAAAAAGTTGACTGATGAATTTAGCTATGATGATATTGCTGGGTATGCACCGAAGAAGTAATGATACGTTAGGATATTTTGATCCTAGCGTATTTTTTAGTAAATTTTGAATAAAATAACAGCAATCAGAGCGTAATATAGTTGTCGGTGAAAGCGTATATATGAATAGATAAGAAGGCAACATCATGTTTGAAAACAATAACAGAGTGGATCGCTTCGCGATTCGTAAATTAACCGTTTGTGTAGCTAGTGTTTTAATCGATGTATGTTTTTTTAGAGGTAATGTGAATGTTGTTAGCGCTGATCCGATTGGTGGGGATGCGCAGACGGAGCAGTCGGTTAAAACAGAGAAACAAACAAAGCCTGTAGTAGAGGCAGGGACTGATGGAGGAACTGAGGCTGGTTCTGATAGGGATGTAGGTGCAGTAGTTGAGTCTGATAATTCAGGTGATGCCGAAGATGGTGCATCTAAAGGAAAAGGTTCGGATCATTTTGGGGATGCAAAGAAAGATGAGAATACTGCATCATCCGATGACAAACATCTAATTACTGATGGCAATAAGGCCAAAGAAAATGATGATGAAGCTAACGAAGACAAGAAGGAAGAACATGAGTCATCAGATAAGGGAGACTCCGGAGATAAACTAGCGGATAGTAAAATCATGGCTAGATTAGCTCGTGCCCCTAGGAGGGTGAAGGATCCTACTTTCCCTGAAAAATACATCTTGCATGATGGTTACAAGTGAATCACCGATTACATCTTCAAAGGTGGTAGTCAAAAGCCGGTAATCATCTTAGTTGACCCGTACGAACATAAAAAGGGTGATCCTTTAATTAACGACAAGCCAACGTTTGAGATATCAAAACCAGAAAAGAAGCCTGACGACAAACCAAAGACACCAGACAGGTCAAAGGTACCAGATAAGATAACTGTTCCTGATATCCCTGACGTTCCTGAACCAAATCCGGCTGTTGTAACTACAGATGAGCCTAAAGAACCAAAGGGCGAAAATGTAGATGAAACTTTAACCACTGGTGTAAAAGGCCAAGATGTAATCAAGACTAAGCAGAATAATCCAGTCAAACCAATGGCTCAAGACATAAAGCAGCCTAAGCAGCCAGTCGTTCAAAAAGTTTCCCTAAACAATCTAAAAGCAACTTTGCCTCAAACAGGTGAACGTAGCTCAATTTTGTTGAGCGTGCTCGGCAGATTAGTTGCATTAACTGGTTTGCTTTATCTTGATAAGGACAGAAAGAATAAGAAAGCTTAATAAACAAAAAGACGAGAAATACTAAAAAGAAATCTCGTCTTTTTTGATGCTCTTAAAATTTTTATTACTTAACGTTCAAAATATCTTCCTTAGCATGAATCAAACGCGTGATGAAAGCACAGTATGGAGTGGCAACACTATGCTTCAAGCCCTTGCGCCAAACGGCACCGTCAATATAGTCGATCTCAGTTGGACGCTTGTTTTGAACCAAATCCTGATGCATTGAAGGGTAGTGTGGCGTATCAAACAAACTTTCAACGTGTTCAATAACTTCTTTGCGATCTAAGTTGACGCCCTCGTATTGAGCAACATCCGCAAATTCTTGTACGATATTTCTAGTCAACTCGTCAGCTTCCTTAGTGTGACCAAATTGCTTGCAATCAGCATCAAGCAAAGCACAAAGAGCATTAACCACGCCGTTAACACAAGCTTTACGCCAGATAGAATACATGACGTTTTCACTGTAACTAGCATTCAAACCAGCATCAGTCAAAATCTTAACGATCTTTTGCGTCTCGTCTTTGCCTTTTGGATCAAGGCATTGGATTTCGACGTTACCATTGTCATTGGCGAAAGTAATGTGGCCAGGAGCCGTCATCATTGATGCCCACATCGTGACCCCCATAATGATGTGATCGCGAGTGACAAATCTCTCTAGCACATCTTCGTGACCTAAGCCATTAAGCAAGCAGAGCACATAAGTATCTTTGCTAATGATTGGCTTCAGACTGTTTAACATATTTTCTAGCTGCATTGACTTGGTAAAGACGATTAACAGATCAACGCTTTCATGTTGCTCATCGATTTCTTCAGGACGGTAAATTGGCATCTTTTCCGCAATTTCTTCGTCCTTAACTCTAGCGACCACGCCATTTTCACGGATAGCGGCAATGTTTCTGTCCCAAGTATCGATTAAAGTAACGTCATTTCCAGCCTTCTTTAAATGCCAGCCGAATTTTGAACCCATAGCTCCAGCTCCAGCAATTGCAATTTTCATAAATTTAGCCTCCTAAATAATTAGTAATCGCTTTCAGCATAAGCTGAAATAGATAAATTAGCAATTGAAAAGAATGCTATAAATAAGTTATTATTAAAGTATGTAAACGGTATCATATTTTTGGAGGCTTATTATGGCTATTATTAATAATGATTTTCATGATGTTTTAACTGGAAGACATTCTGTACGTAGATTTGATCCTTCAGTAAAAATTAGTCGTGAAGAAATGACCGAAATGCTTAAAGAAACCACCACGGCACCATCTGCATGCAACTTACAGGCTTGGAGATTTGTGGTTGTTGATACAGATAAAGGAAGAGAAAAACTGCATAAATATTTTATGAAGTTTAACTTCCCACAGATCGATAAAAGTTCGGCAATTGTTCTATTCTTTGGCAATACTTTGGCTTTTAAAAAGTATAGTAAATTATGGCATAGTATGTATGAAGCCAAAAAGGTAACTAAGGAAGCTATGGATGCGGCTTTAAATACTTTTATGCCTTTATATGAAAAAGCACCAAAGGAAATGTTAGTTGCTGATTCAATGGTTGATACTTCACTTGCTGCAATGCAGTTTATGTTGATAGCTCGTGAGCATGGCTATGATACTAATGCAATGGCCGGTTATGATTCAACTAAAGCTGCAGCCACAATGGGACTTGACCCTAAGCAGTATGTTCCGGTGATGGCAATTGCGGTTGGTAAGCATGATCCAAAGGCTGAGCCTGAGATTGCTACGACTAGATATCAAATTTCAGATTTAGTTGATTTTGATTAATTGCTTATAAAGAAACTTTTTTATGATGAAAAGACTAATAGTAGGAGGGATCTATTATGAGGAAGAGATATTTGTTTTTGATGTCATTAGTTGCATTTTTTAGCATTTTCTTTGTAGGGATGCAAAGTCAAAATGTTTGTGCAGCTAGTCAATATGGCATTGCTCGTAAATATACAACACCTAAGGCAACTCGGGGAACTTGGTACTATCGTGAAACTGACAAGTTCAGCAGTGATAAAAAGACCATTCATACTTTGAAAATTACTGCTCACACTGCTAACAAAGATAAGTTGTATGTACCTTCACAAAAATTCTTTAAGAAGAATGTATATAATGTTTCTTCAAAGAAGCGTAATGCTTTTATCAAGAAGGTTATGAAGAAGAATATTTATGCAGCTTATAACTTTAAGAAGGGCTTTAACGTTAACAATTGGGTTAACTTGGCTGGTGATGGTGTTTACTACATCCCTGTAACCAGAACTGTTAAAGGTAAAAAGGTGAAGGCTTTGAAGATTGCTACTGGTGCTGATCAACATGCCAGCGCTTATGCATTCAAGACCAAGGCTTTAGCTAAGGCTGCTAAGTAATAGAAATCTTATTTTAAAAAAGACATAGTCAGATTAAATCTGACTATGTCTTTTTAAATGCCTGATAAGTGGTAAAATGTCGTTGAATTGGAAAGTTGAGGATGAAATGAAAAAGATTGGGAAAATATCAGTAATTTTACTAGCTGGTCTAGCTTTAGCTGGCTGCAGTCAAAAGCCTAAGCAAAAGACTTCATCTAAAGGTAGTGCAACTATCAAAGTAACTAAGAACAAGAAACAACCTACAAAGATGGGACATTTGTCTGATCAAGATCTAAGTCCACAAAAAACAGTGGCGGTTATAGTGGCATATGCTGGTGATCGTTATTCTGGTAGTTGGAACAAGGCTTTGCTTGATGGTAAGCAAAACGGTATTGAAGTTGATTTAAAGAATCAGTCAAATTATTCATATATGAATGAGGGTAGCGGCGTAGCTTATATGGTATCGGCAGATGCTGGATATACTCTTAAGCAAGTGAATGGAGAAAATATTTATTATCTCTTTTCAAATGGTAAAAAATTAGGATCTATGACCATGAAGCAAATGGTTGATTATTTGAATAAACGTGACTCAGATAGTTTGGTAAATAGTTTAGCTCAAAATGCCAAGGTGAACGATGAGCGTTCGGATTCAGGCGATGATTTTTCAGATTCTGCTGGTAAAAAATCAAACTTACCAGGAGACGACGGATTGTTTAATGTGCCAACTGAATTTCAAGGTACTTGGTATACTTATAATGATGATAAAATGTCTATTATTAAAATAAGTCAAAACAAAATCAACGTTGATAATTACGTACAAGAATTGCATAAAGTAAAAGCTGGTTTTCTTGATAAATATACTTATGGTGATATGTCTGCATCATATCATAAAGCAACCAAAAATTGGGGAATGGCTGGTATGGGAAGTCGACGTGTTCATGGAATAAATTATATGAATGTCCGTGGTTGGATGCAGGAAGCAGGGGATGGAGACTTCTATGGTCTACATACTGAGAACGGTCAATCTGTTTTAGTACTTGCTCAAGGAGCCGGTCCATGGGTAAGTGGTGTTGCCTGGAAGACACCACAACTTGCTCAACAATATAAGCATAAGAAATTTAAGGATTTGTATTACCAAGATGACCAATAATATGAAAAGGATACCGTTAATCTTAATGTTGGGGCCACAAGCTTCAGGTAAATCTAGTTTCATTAAGATGAACGATTTGCAAAACTATACTATCTCAGCTGATGAGATTAGAATTCGTTTAAATGGAATTAATTCAAATAATGGGCATCCCCAAATCAACTTTGTGGGTCAAACTGAAAAAATCGTGTGGCAAATTTTTAATCAAATACTGCAAACACGGTTACAAAATGGCCTACCAACTATTGTCGATAATACAAATTTAGGCGGGCATGGATTTAATCCAATTAATGATATCTTGAAAAGAGTACCGAATAATTATCAAGTGTATGTGATCGATTGTTTTAAACCACTACTGGATGCCAATGATCCACTAAGTGAGGAATCATTAGCCCATGCGTTAAAAATTCTTGACCAACGCAATCGTGATCGAGAATATTCAGTGAATATGGATATTATTCAACGTTTTGTTGATTATTATGCTCACTTCGAAATACCAAATAAGGTAAAAGTGATTAGCTCTGCTGATCTGCAGAAAGTACAGGATTTGATTGATATAATTCTAAATTTTAATAGGTAAAAAATCTAACCTAAATTAAAGAGTCAGCATACTATGGAATGCTATAGTGTGCTGGCTTTTTGTTATAATAAATATAAGAAATACGTTAACAAGGAAGATAAAATGAAAACATTAACTTTACAGTATACAATTAGTCAAAAAGGTTGGACGGATTTAAGACAGAACGGCAAGATCAGCATTGATGAGCAATCATATTTACTTAATGCGATTCGTACACAAGATCAATATTTCAAGAATATCTATCTTGAACAATATCTGTTGCAAAAGATTATTAAGGATACGTTACCAGAAGCAAAGAAGCCTATTTTGGCTAAAAAAATACCAATCTCTTGTACACCATTTCCAGAACATGTAACCGAAATGCCGGATGCCGGTGAAATCTTGTTGGAACTTGAAGTTCCAGAGAATGAGGTTGTATCAGTTGATTATCGTACTTGGCTTTATTTAGCTAGCGAAGTAAACAAGACAGTTGAAAAGTACAATAGCATGAAAGATATGAATACAATCTTGAAGTTGCCTGAAAAGGAATTAAAGATTGATAAGATGATGCGAGTTCAATTGCTTGATGTGTTAAATCCAGCTAAGACAATGAACTTTATCCCTGAACTCAAGTTAGATCAAGTCAAGAAGGCTTATCAGTCGGCTGATGGTCAACTTGAAGAACTTGAGGATTATTAAGCAGAAGAAGGTTAAAACTATGAAGAGGAGAGGCTATTTAATTGGTGCAGTAGCTGCTGGTGCATTGCTATTTAGTTTGAATACTAACGTTCAAGCTGCAACAGTACCAATTTCTGATAATGCAACCAGCTATGTGAGAAAAGGCAATCAATACCGTTTCTATTTCAAAGCACCAACCAGATTAACTGTTGCCACTAAGGCAAAATATAAGATCCTTAATACTTCAAATTGGGAATGCATCCCTTATAAGGGTAAAAACAAGAATATCAAGGTCTTCTATTTGCGTTCTGGTCATTACAATTTGACTACTAAATCTGGTAAAAATGTAAAGATTGAGACTAGCGCTACACGGATTACCAAGATCAGAAATAAGCTGGAGACTTTCTCTCATAAAACTTATCCGTTAGAAACGCGTTTTACCTCAGCTATCCCAATAAAAATAGGACAGACGGTTACTGGTATGACTGATATGTATCATACTGAAAAGCTGAATACGATGAATAGATATAAATTCACGCTGGATAAAGACCAAAAGGTAACGATGAATATGTCTGTTCAGCCGGTGTATGAGAATAGTCGGTCAAATATTTTTAACAATAATGACATTCAAATAGTGCAGGACACAGACTATGGTTATGCGTTAAATCCATGGAAAACCAAAGGAACCTTAAAAAATGGAAAATATTCCTGGAATTTAGAGAAAGGGACTTATTATCTAGAAAAAGGTTCTGCTCGTGGTCGTTTCAGTTTTAAGTTGACTAGCGAAGATACGAATGCTCTTCCAAGTACGCCTAAGGTGACTAAGGTTAACTCAACTGAAGATGGAATCAAGGTTGATTATACTAAAGCTGATAATGCGACTGGTTATGGAATTTATGGTTCTTCTCTAAGACGGTATAGATCAAATGATCCTTTGCTTGATGCCGCATCAATGATTGGACATAGTAATTTCACCCCTGACGGCAATTATCCTGATGTTTTAACTCAGACAATTTCAAAGAATAGACTGATTAACGGTGAAACTTACGATATTGCTGTTCGTGCGGTGAATGATGAAGAAGGTAGAAGCTTTAGCCCAGTTTCAGCAAATCAAAAGTTTACTTACTATATTCCTTTAAAGGGCAGTCATGAGAAACCAAAGACGCCAACGCTTAAGGTTAGCTATTATAATGACCATGGTTCAGATGAACCATATATCAACATTGAATGGGACGTTAACCCAGAAGCTGATAGCTATGAGATTCAGTATAGATTGAAAGGTAGCAGTAAGTGGGCAACCTTCTTTAGCAAAGCTAGAAGCGGCGATATAGTAGATGATCCAACGAATGATTTTGGACAAGACTTTAAGAAGGATCAAGTTTACGAAGTTCGCGTTCGTGCACTTCACAGTAATTTGATCAGTGACTGGTCCGAGGTTAAAACAGCATGCGTTGATGTTACGCCGAATAGGTAGAAAATAGTTAAAAATGTCTTTTGATTGGGTTATTTTGACTTAGTCAAGAGACTTTTTTATAGCAAAATAGAAAGCGCATACATAAATTTATCCTCTATAATATAAGTAAACAGATTGAGTAGGAGGTAATAGCATGTTCTTTGCCTCCTTAAGTTTATGAGCTAAGAATAGCCGAAAAATGGAAGCTAAGAAAGATGCTTCAGTTTTTTACGCTTACGAGCATTCCAGAGAGGGATGCTTTTTATTTTTCAGTAATCGTAATTACAGTAATTATAATTATCGTAAGTATGATTACTGTAATTTAAATTACTGAAAGATGATGATAAGTGGAGAAAAACGCTAAAAATGTAGTGTTAAAATTATAGAGTATAGAAAAAGTTAATATGAATCCATTAGCTTACAATTTAGAAATTAAAAGGAAAGCAAACAACAATGCAAGCAAGTATATTTAATGCAACAGAACGATTTTTTGCCCCAGTTCAAATGATTTTGAAAATCCCAGTATATCAACGTAATTATGATTGGAATAAAAATAATGTAAAAAGATTATTAGATGATTTACATACTGTAATTAAAACTAAAGAGCATCATTTCTTAGGTGCGGTGGTTTATCTTGAATCAACTAATAGTGATATAGGATTACCAGAATACTTGATTATCGATGGGCAACAAAGATTAACTACCATTACATTAATGCTTCAAGCCTTAAAAGATGCCACAGTTGATGGTGATGCATTTACTACTGGAACTATTGAAAGTTTTCTAATTAATACTCAATCGCCATCACAAGAATATAAAATCAAGTTGAAGCCTATTAAATCAGATAATATTCAATATTCTGCATTATTAAAACACGATAATTCAAAATTAGATGAAAATAGTCATATTGTAGAAAATTATAGATTAGCGAAACAAACTTTTGATAATTGGTTAAGGCAAGGTATAGCAAGTAGAGAAATTTTATGGGCTATAAGACAACTTCAAGTAGTAGGAATTAGTCTTAAAGAAGGTGAGGATGATCCTCAAATTATTTTTGAAAGTATCAATTCGACTGGCGTTGCTTTAACTAATTCAGATTTAATTCGTAATTTTTTATTAATGAGTGATCATGATCAAGAAAGATTATTTGAAGATTACTGGTTACCTATTGAAAATAAATTAAGAAGAGATAATAGCAATCATGCTATGGATGCGTTCTTTAGACAATTTATTATTATGAAGAAAAATTCAGTGGTCGCTGAACGTAAAGTTTACCAAACCTTTGTTGATACATTTAAAAATGAAAATCTAAGTCATGAACAAGCACTTAAGGAAATAAAAGATTATGCAGAATTATATGCTTCTTTTATGTATCCGGCAGAATCTAGTTATAACGATGATATTAAAACAGATTTAGCTAGTTTAAATAGAATAAATCAAAGCACATCTTATCCATTCTTTCTCCATGTTTTCCATGACTATGAAAATAATGAAATTGATGAAGAAACTTTAACTAAAGTGATTCATTTGATTACAATTTATCTTATAAGAAGGACAATTTGTGATGTGCCTTCTAATTCTTTATTAGGATTTTTTGCTAGTTATTATGCTAGAACATTTAAATTAGCTAAAAATAAGAAAAAATATTATGAAGCCATCAATAAGTATTTATTTGTTCAACAAAATCAAAATGAAGTACCAGATGATAATCAACTCAAAAATGCATTAATTCACTCAAAGCTTTATTTGAATAAAGGACTTTGTGACTTAATAATGCTTGATATTGAGAATGGAAATTCAAAGGAAAAGTTAAATTCAGAAGATTTAACTATTGAACATATCATGCCACAGACAATGAGTAAATCGTGGCGTAAGAATATTTCTGATGAAGAACATGATGAATTTGTTCATACATTAGGGAACTTATCTATAACTGGATATAATTCTGAAATGTCTAATAAGAGTTTTGCTGAAAAGAAACATATTTTAGAAGAAAATTCTAAAGCAATAATTCTTAATAAGGATGTAGTAGATAAAAATGAATGGACAATCGCAGATATTAAGGCTAGAGCAGAAAGGTTGGCAGATATACTACTGAATCGTTATGAATTGAATCCTATTGAAGATTCAAGAATTGAGTTTGAAGCTGTAGATAAAATTGAATTAGACAATTTAGATGCGACTACAGGAAGGAAATTAGTTTCATTTACTCTTGAAGGATCAAAGTATCCTGTTAAGTACTTTAAAGACGTGCCTCTTCAAGTCATTCAAATTTTAGACCAAGATAATCCTGATTTGTTGGAAAGTTTAGTTGGATTAACTTGGAAGGGAACATTAAATGATGCTAATCAAAATAATAGCTTCATAATTTGTCAAAAGAAAGATATTGATGACAAATTAAAGTGGAGTTATTCCAAAGTTAGAGATGGTATTTATGTAATGACCGGTGGAAGTGCTCATCGTAATATGCATGTGCTTAAGCAAATAATTGAAGCATATAAGGTACCAAAAGATGAATTTTATCTTTCTGTTAAAGTTAAAGAAAATTAAATGAAATTACCAATCACAATAACACAAGTTGCACAACAGCCTAAAATATTGCCTTTAAATAAGATCATCAAGAGTAGTGATTTTACGATTAAGCAATTGAACCCAAATACTGTCATCTCAAAGGAAGATGAAAATATAAGACCGACTGAGGTAGGAACCATAGTGGATTATCTTTCTCGCTATGTGTTGCTTGCTGATGAACACGCCTTTGACGTTGCGAATGCTAAAGCCAAACAAGATTTGATTCATGGAATTATTCCAGTTAAAGAATATAAGAAGCTTTTAGATCAAGAAGAAAGATTAAGATATTTAGTTAAAGATCTGTCAGATGTTGATTCATTATCAGATGAAGCTATTTACTTGGCAACAGACATCTGTGCGTGGGAAGATGCATTTCGCAGTGGTCGCTATGTTAAACCCAAAGCACATCCTGATAAGTTAACAATTGAACACATTAAAATGATGATTCAACGTGTTGAGGAATTTTTCGAAGAATTTGGTTGGCCAACTAGGGATGCATTTTTTGCTAAGGCTGAAAATGGTTTTGTCTCTGGAGATGGTGACTATCTTTTAAAACAGACATTATTGGATTTAAAGGTTTCAGTGAAAACTACTATGCAAATTTCATGGGTTCGCCAGTTGCTTTTGTATTATACGTTAGGATTTTATAATCATTTTAATAAAGAAGCTATTGAGCGATTAATGATTTTCAATGCAAGAACAAATACTGTGTTTTTTATTGATATTGCTGATATTGATCAATCTGTTTTTGAATTTGTTTATGATGCTGCTGAAAAACAAAGTAAGATTAATGAAAGAGAATTACGAAAGTATATAAATTAAATGCACTTGACTAAAGTGCATTTTTATTTTTCGAATATTTGTTCTTTTGTTATAGAGATTTTCGGCTGAAGAATGTAAAATATTACTTGAACGCTTTCGTTGATACCAAACGAAAATTAGAAGGATTGAAAATTAATGTCAGAAGAAAGAGTTTTAACTAAAAAAGAATTAGAAAGTGCTTTATTTAGTGCAGCAGATGCATTACGCTCTAAAATGGATGCCAATGAATATAAAAATTATTTATTAGGTATTATCTTTTATAAATACCTTTCTGATAAGATGCTTTATCATGTTGGGGAAGTATTAGAAGGAAGACGCGATTTATCATTAGAAGAGAATCAAAAAATATATGAAGAAAATTTTGAAGACGAAGATCTTCAAGAAGAAATAAGAGAAACTTTTTCATATACTATTTCTCCAGAACATACTTTTACATATATTTTGAATGAAATTAATGGTACAGCTAGAACTAAAGATGGCAAAATCAAAACATTTCAAATATCAGATTTAGCAGATGCGTTTAATGATATTGAAAGTACTAAAGATAGTGACTTCGAAGGTTTATTTGCTGACGTTCAACTATATTCACCTCGATTAGGTACAAATGCCCAAAAACAAGCTGATACTATTGCAAATGTCATAAAGGCAATAGGTGATTTAGAATTAGTTAACCAAGTTGATAATAAGGATACTTTAGGTGATGCTTATGAATATTTAATCAGTCAATTTGCCTCTGAGTCTGGTAAAAAAGCAGGCGAATTCTACACTCCGCAAGAAGTATCTGAACTTTTAACTAAGTTAACTTTAGCAGATAAAAATTATCCTGAAGAAATGACAGTATACGATCCTGCAATGGGGTCAGGTTCTTTACTTTTAAACTTTAAAAAGTACATTAAATTAGCTAATGGTCAAGCGGATAAAATCTTCTATTATGGTCAAGAAATTAATATGTCTACCTATAATCTTGCAAGAATGAACATGATTTTACATGGTGTAGATTCTTCAAACCAAGAATTGAGACGTGGAGATACTCTAGATGCAGATTGGCCACCTGTTTCTAAAACTATGTTTGATGCTGTGGTAATGAATCCACCATATTCCCTAAAATGGTCAGCTAATAAAGGATTCTTACAAGATCCAAGATTTAGTCCGTATGGAGTATTAGCTCCTAAATCAAAAGCAGATTATGCGTTCTTGTTGCATGGCTTTTATCACTTAAAGAATACTGGCACTATGGCTATTGTTTTGCCTCATGGTGTCTTATTCCGAGGAGCAGCGGAAGGTAAGATTCGTAAAAAACTTCTTGAGAATGGATCAATTGATGCGGTGATAGGATTACCAGCTAACTTATTCTATAGTACAAGTATTCCTACCGTTATTGTGGTGCTAAAGAAGGATAAAACTGATAGAAACGTAATGTTCATTGATGCTTCTAAAGGCTTTGAAAAGAAAAAGAACCAAAATAAGTTAAGAGAAAAAGATATTCAAAAGATTCTTGATACTTATGAGAAGCGTAAAGATGTTGAACGTTATGCTCATTTAGCTAAATTCGATGAAATTGAAGAAAATGATTTTAATCTTAATATACCAAGGTACGTGGATACCTTCGTTCCCGAGCCGCCAGTAGATCTGAAGAAAGTGGCTGCTGACCTGCATGAAACAAATGTTGAAATTGAGAAAAATCAACGAGAATTGGTCGGCATGTTAAAGGGATTAACTTCAGATGATTCTGATATTATGGATGGTTTAGATGCCATTATAAAGGAACTGGAGGCCGAGCTTCATGAATAAAAAAGAGGTGAAAAAGGCTCCAATACTGCGTTTTAAGGGCTTCACTAACGATTGGGAGCAACATAAGCTGGGTGATGAAACAAATAGAATAAAATCGTATTCCATTTCACATGGTTTTGAAGTTGCGGAAGATACAGGAACCAAATATATTCATTATGGTGATATTCATACTAGTAAAGTTAAAATTATTAATAATATTGATGTTCTTCCAAATATCAAAGACAATAATTATAAACCTTTAAAATATGGAGATGTGATTGTAGCTGATGCTTCTGAAGATTACAAAGGAATTGCAGATGCATGTATAGTTAATACCATAAGTGATTCATACAAAATTGTAGCAGGTCTTCATACAATAGCTTTTCGACCTAAATCTAAGTTGTGTTCAAAATTTCTTTATTTTTACCTTTCTACTGATATTTTTAAGCATTTTGGATATAAAACAGGTACTGGATTAAAAGTATTTGGTATTTCATATAAAGAACTCGCTAAATTTAAACTGAAAGAACCTTCTGTAACCGAACAGAAAAAAATAGTTAAATTATTATTTTTAATAGAAAATGCCATCAATCTTCAGCAACGAAAATTAGAACTGTTGAAAGCTTCAAAAAAAGCAGTTTTACAAAATATATTCACCGATACGAAAAGAGTACCTACGATAAGATTTAATACATTTTCAGAGAATTGGAACCAAAAAAGATTAAAACCATTTTTAATTAAATATAATAAAAAGACGACGGTGAATAATCAATACCCTGTTTTAACCTCGTCAAGACAAGGATTGTTTTTTCAAAAAGATTATTATGACGGGAATCAAATAGCTTCAAAAAATAATATTGGATACAATATAGTACCTCGAAATTATTTTACATATCGACACATGTCAGATGATTTAATTTTTCATTTTAATATTAATACTATATGTGATTATGGAATTGTAAGTACTTTATATCCTGTTTTTACTACAACAAGTGAAATAGATTCTCAGTGGCTTCTTTATTATTTAAATCATAGCGTTGATATAAAAAAATATGCCTTACTTCAGAAACAAGGTGGATCACGCACTTACATGTATTTTTCTAAATTAGAAAGTTTAAAAGCTCATATACCAGCGCTGGCTGAGCAAAAGAAAATAAGCTCATTAATTTTTAAAATTGATGAACAGATTTATTTTCAACAAAAAAAACTTAAATATTTACAAAAATCCAAACGATTCCTTCTTCAAAATATGTTCATTTAATCTTGCATAATAATAAAATCTTCTTAAACAATATCAGAGTGACTAAAGTTTAAGGAGGTTTTTATATGTCACAAAAGTATAGTACTAAGTTGTTTTATAAATATTATTTAGATTGGATTCATTTGTATAAGGATAATGCTGTTCGTCTTGTTACGCTTAATAAATACTATTTAGTTCAGCGTAAATTGCAAGAATTAGCACCTAATCTGCATATGAATGAATTAACTCGACAGAGTTATCAACGAATTCTAAACTTATATGCAAAAGATCATGAGAAGAATACGACATTAGATTTCCATCATCATCTAAAAGCGAGTTTATTTGATGCAGTAGATGATGGTCTCTTAAAAACAGATCCTACAAGAAGAGCAATCATTAAAGGATGTGAACCTAGTTCAAAGAAAATAAAGTTTTTAAATCTCTATGAACTTCAAACTTTATTAAGATCTTTAGATTTAAAAGCAGAATTAAACTGGGATTGGTTCTTCTTCCTAATTGCTAAGACAGGATTGAGATTTGCAGAGGCATTAGCACTTACCCCTGAAGATTTCGACTTTGAAAAACAGAGTATTATTATCAATAAATCGTGGAATTATAAAGAAAAAATCGGACATTTTCAGCCTACAAAAAATGAGTCATCCAATAGGACCGTAATGGTCGATTGGCAATTAATGAAACAATTTCAGTCTATGATCCAACAAAAGGAATCTGATCAACCTATTTTCTTTGGTAAAAATCAACGAATTTACAATTCTACTTTGAATCAAAAATTAGAATCATATTGTAAGAAACTAGATATTCCAATTATTTCTATTCATGGTCTTAGACATACTCATGCTTCACTTTTATTATATGAGGGGGTATCAGTGGCTAGTGTGGCTAAACGCTTAGGTCATAATAATACCACAACGACACAAGAGACTTATATTCATATTATTCGTGAACTTGAAAATAAGGATAACGATAAAATACTGCATCATTTATCGCAATTATAGTAAAAAGGCATCGTCTGATGCCTTTTTCGCTAAATAAACATATTTTGAAGAAGGAATTTTTTACATAATTTCAATTCTTTTACCTTCTTTTTTTGCCTTAAAATATCCGAGTCTAAATCATTCATAACTTTTGCATATTTCTCTTGTATAGCTATTTCTTCTTGTCCGATCTTTATTTTTAACACGTTATTCTTTGACAAATTATATCTTGATATTCCTTGTGCTAGAGGTAACACTTTTTCTCTAAAATATTTAGAACGAAAAAGATACCCTAAATATAGAGGAATAAACATTTTAGTGTTAATTCTAAATCCAAAACAAAAACTATTTAAATATAGGCTTTTACAGCTGACCGGCCAAAGACTTGTCAGCCCCACTTCTTCTGGAGTTTCGGAAGAAATAGTAAAGAAAATATCATTTTTTTGAACAAGATTTTGTTTTTTATCTATTTCAATTCTGTCAATTTGTTTTGGATTACCTATCTCATTTTGATTAACATTTAAATACGATACATAAAATGCGTGACCATGTCCAAAGTCTTTTTTACTTTTTCCAGTTAATCCTGAATATGTTTGTCCAATCTGATCTAAAGATATTTGACTCAAATTATTTAAATGTTTTTTGTTGAATAATTTGAATGATAATCCAGATTTTAAAGTCCGCAATAATTTCAATTTTCGTTGCTGAAGAGTGATGAGCTTATCAATTTTTAAAATCAGTTTAGATATATTTTGCTGCTCATTCTTACTAGGTATAAGAATATTAGTATCTTCATATCTTTCAAAATATAAATTAGAAACATTACCGCCTTCGACTAACCTAGCAAATTTAAAAACATATTTGGCTCTTAAATAATTTGCTAAAAAAAGAGGATTTTCTTTTGTTTTTAGAACCGTAATCATTTCACCTATTGCTACATTTGGTATAGATAACCAACTAGTATGTTTAGCAAAGTCTAAGGGTTCTTCGCCAACACGTGGAATAAGTAACTCATTTCCTGTACTAAATTTTAATTTTGATTTATCTATTGAAGTATGAGAGTATACGTTGTCAATTTTGGAAGAATATTTAGTATATAATTCACCATATCTAATACACGGAGTGCCGCCTTTTTCTACTACCGACCATTTAGGTGCACTTTTTCCATAATATAATTTGCCAAGTTCAGTAAACTTACGTTGCTCCCAAACGAAAAAGGTAAATAAAAGTAATGCAATTCCAAATTTAAATGAGATAATTTAATTATAAGTAATATAAAAATAAGGAGTATCAAATTCGTGGAACAAGAGAATGTACTCGAACAAAATTTAATTGACCAACTTACTCATGGAGAATCACAATGGACTCTTCGTGATGATATAAAAAATGAAGATGATCTCTGGAATAACTTCTTTGAAATTTTATCTCGCTCAAACAAAGATGTTTTAAAGGATGTTCCATTAACTGATAATGAAAAGGCAATTATTAAATCTAAGATAATTCATCCAACTTTCTATAAATCTGCAGAATGGCTTGCAGGAGTTAATGGAGAAGTTAGATTACAAATTCAAAGAGATAATACTCAATTAGGTACTGCTGACTTTGTAGTGATTAACAATAATAATATTGCTGGTGGTAATTCAGTCTATGAAGTAGTGCAGCAAATTCAATTTCATAAACGCAGAGAAATAGATCGTAATCGTCGTGGGGATGTAACTCTTTTAATCAATGGTTTACCGATGATTCATATTGAATTGAAGAATAGGACACACTCGCCTAAAGAGGCCTTCAATCAGATTCAAAAGTATATTGATGAGCAGATGTTTAATGGAATATTCTCAACTCTTCAATTCTTTGTTGTAACTAATGGAAGCTATACGCAATACATTGCAGCTGGACAACAATTAAAAGAGAAGTTTTTAACTACGTGGGTAGATAAAGAAAATAAGCCTGTGCAAAATTATCTTGAGTTTGCTAAAGACGTACTGTCTATTCCTGCAGCTCATAATATGGTAGCTAACTATATTGCTTTAGATAGCACACAACACGGTATTATTGTGTTACGTCCATATCAAATTCATGCAATTCAAGCCATTTTTGATGCATCATACGGGAAAGATAATAAGGATCAACCACATTCTGGTTTTGTTTGGCATACAACAGGTTCTGGTAAGACTTTAACTTCTTATAAAGTTGCACATAATTTACTGAAAATTCCATCAATTCAAAAAACGATATTCCTAATCGATCGTAATGATTTAGATACCCAAACTACTCAAGCATTTGAGACTTATGCTCAGAACGACTCAATTGACGTTGAGGGTACTGAAAATAGTTATTCTCTTGCCCGTAAATTAGTAAGTTCGGATAAAAGGGTTATTGTTACTACTAGACAAAAAATGCAGGCATTATTCAAGCGAATTGCTCAGGATCAAGAACAAAAACGTCTATACCGTAAGTTAAAAGATGTAAAATTAGCCTTTATCGTTGATGAGTGTCACCGTGCAGTTTCTCCTGATCAAAAGAATGAAATAGATGCGTTTTTTACTAAAAATCCACCTTTATGGTATGGCTTTACTGGTACTCCTATTTTTGCAGAAAATGCTCGTGAGGCTAAGGGAAAGAATGCTCGAACTACTGAACAACAATATGGAAAATGCTTGCATAAATATACCATTAAGGATGCTATCAGAGATAAAGCTGTACTTGGTTTTCAAGTAGAGGAGGAAAGTAATGTGTCAGAGGATGCTGACGAATCAGATACTGATGCTAGAAATAAAGAATATGCATCCCTCTCTCACATGAAGGCAGTAGTAAAAAGAATTCTAAATAATTCATATCGCAAATTAGGTATTTATAACAAAGATAATCGTGGTTACACCTACGATGCCATTTTTACTACGAGTTCTATTAAACAAGCTCAAAAATATTATCGAATCTTTAGAGATGTAATTAATGATAAAGATCCAGATATTAAAATTCCTAATCGAATCAAGAAAGTATTGCCAGATTTTCCTAAAATAGCAATTACATACTCGATTGGCGAAAATGGTGATGGCGATGAGGCTAACCAAAATGAGATGAAGCAATCTCTAGAAGATTACAACAAGATGTTCAATACTCATTATTCTATGGCTGAATTAGGTGCATATAACACAAATGTAAATGATCGTTTAGCTCGTAAAAAAGATGAGTTTAAACCACGTTCTCAACAATTAGATATTGTCATAGTAGTTGATCGTCTGTTAACTGGTTTTGACGCACCATGTTTATCAACTTTATTCTTAGATCGTGCACCAATGCCGTATAAGGATTTAATCCAAGCATTTTCAAGAACTAACCGTATCTTCGATAGAGATAAAAGATATGGACAGATAGTTACTTATCAATACCCTAAGAAATATAAAGAAAGCATCAATGGTGCCTTAATGCTTTATACCGAAGGTAGCGAAAAGCAAGCTCTTGCTCCGACTTGGGATGAATCAATTCTACAGTTCAATAATGCTGAAAAGAAGATCATTAAGTATCAGGGAGATCAAGGCATTCCAATTACTGAAGCTCCGCTTGATGATCAAAAACGATTTCTAAAAGAATATCAGGATTTTGATAAAAGCTTAGGTGCTATCAAAACTTACAATGAATTCAATAATATTGATCTTGAAAAAGATTATGGCTTAGATCCAATGTTCATTGAGGATACCCGGGCGACATATGAAGTTGTTAAAGAAAAGGTTAGAGAAGCTACAGGTAAGGATAAGCCAGCAACAGAAGATGATGATCAGTTCGATCCAGATTATGAGCTTGAAAATACTGGTAGACAAGAGATTAATTATGCTTATATTGTTCAATTGATTCAGGCTTATATTCCATCAGATGATAAAGAAAACAGTAAGCGAACTAAGGCTGAAGTAAAAGAAATCGATGACTATATCGAAAATCTAGGTAAGAACAATAAGTCATTGGCTGATATTGTAAATAATTTATGGTTTCAAATTAAATTTGATCCTGAAAAGTTTAGAAATAAGCAGGTTAATGAGCTCTTACAAAATATGATCGATGATGCTAGAGAAGATCTAATTAAAAAATTTGCTAATGAAAATGGACTTAATATTGATGATCTTAAATTTGTTATTCGTCACTATGATCCAAACGAAGTTGATCATCAACAAACAGGAATTAACGCTTTACTATCATTTAAAGTATTTAGTGAATTTCGTAAAACTCATCCTGATATGAATATGTTGCAATGGAAGAAAAAAGTTCGTTTAGGGCTAAATAAGTTCTACCAGGATCAGATTTCACCGTTGGAGAATAAAGATTAATAGATGTAGGGAAGTACGTACAATGAATAAAAGAAATTTTTTAAAGATCATTAGCATAATTGTAATAGCTATAGGGATAGGTAGTATTACTTTTAGTAAATCAAATCATAATGTTAATGCGGCAAGCTGGGGAGCTAAGTCTCTGTTTACAACACCTAAGGCAACAAGAGGTACTTGGTATTATAAAGAAGATGGAAGAATTAAACATTGTAAGATAACAGCACATACAGTAGATGGAAGAAAGCTTTATAAAATTTTACCTGAAAAAGAATATGCAAAGTGGGAAAATAGAGTAGAACATCAAAATATAAAAGAGCACCGTAAGCTTATTTCAAAGATAAATACTATTCAATTTCAAGCCTATAAACTTAAATGGCATGGTATTACTTCATTTAATACCAATGACTGGGTAACGGGAGCTGGAAATGGTATCTATTATGTGCCTGTTACTAAAACTAGACATGGTAAAAAGGTAAAAGCTATAAGATTTGGCAGTGGTGCTGGAAATTACTTTGATCGTTATGGATACAAAACTAAAAAGCTAGCTAGATAGCCTTGTTTATAAGAAAACATATCACTTAGTTGTGAGAATTATTGTAAGAAATAAAGATAATCGATTATATTAAAAACTAAAAAATGATATCAATGCAACATGCAAAGATATCATTTTTCTTTTATCTCAAATTCTTTAATTTGAAAAATAAGTATCCAAAATTCTACTTCAATCCAGCAATTCTGACTACATCGCGCTCAATCATTAATTCTTCATTGGTTGGAATTACCATCCCAATAATCTTAGAATCCTTCTTAGTGATGAACGTATCATTATTCTTATTAGCGGCAAGATCAGGCTTTAAGCCTAAGAGCTTCAATGAATCCATAACACCTTCACGAACGCGGTAATCGTGTTCACCAACGCCAGCCGTGAAAGTGATGCCATCAAGTCCGCCCATTTCAAGAATATAGCCACCAACATAGCGAACGATTCGATTGATAAAAATATTACGAGCTAGGTCAGCACGAACCCTCTTCTCACCAGATAGAGGAGTCACATCACTACGTAAATCACGCATATCAGGTGATATTCCTGAAATACCAAGTAAGCCTGATTTATGATTCAGAATTTTCATCATTTGATCAATGCTTAAGTTTTCCTTTTTCATAATAAAGGGCAGTAGGGAGGGATCGACATCACCTGAACGAGAGCTCATTGTAATTCCTGCTACTGGAGTGAAGCCCATTGATGTATCGTAGGATTTACCGTTTTTAACAGCAGTGATTGAAGCACCGGATCCCAAGTGACAAACTATTAATCTTAAATCTTTAAGGTCACGGTTTAAAATTTTTGCGGCTTCTTGACTAATATATCTAACGGAGATGCCGTGAGCACCATACTTTCTTGCACCGTATTTTTTATAATACTTGTAAGGAAGAGAATATAAATAGTGAACTTTATCTAAACTCTGGTGGAATGAAGTATCAAAGACAGCAACTTCAGCCGCATCTGGCAAGAACTTCATAAAGGCCTTAATTACGTCAGCTTCTACGGCATTGTGTAAAGGAGCGTATTGTTTCAAATCATAAATTTTCTTGAGCGTCTCCTGATCAACTAGCGCTGAATCCTTAAATTCTTCACCACCAGCAACAATCCGGTGTCCGATTCCAATAATTTCTTTAGGATCATTGATTAAGTTATATTTCTTGAGCTTTTTAAGTAAAATTGTGACCGCAGTTTCAGAGTCTGGAATTGCGATTTCTTCTTTATGTTTTTCACCATTAACTTTAATGGCAAAGGTTGAACCCTCTAGTCCGACTCGATCGGCCAGGCCTTCACTAATTACTTTTTCATCGGGAAAAGTAAAAAGCTTAAACTTAAAAGAAGAGCTACCTGAATTAATTGCTAAAATTTTCTTCATAAAAATTATTCCTCTATTCCTTTTTTGGCTAGGTAAAAAATCTCTAATTACATTAGCGAATACTTTTAGATATATACGTTGTTATGCTAATGTAACCCCTTACATTCATTTCCATACTAACTAAAAAATAAATAAAAATCAAGCAAACTGTATGTACCTAGAAAATAGCGATGCTTAATGAAGCAAAAAAATCCTATTAAATCCAGGCTTATTAATACCAAGATTTAATAGGATTTGAGTTTTATTATTTAAAATAAGATTTTTACCAAATGACTACGCGTTTAGCAGGATCAAGCCACATACCATCGTCTTCTTGGACATTGAAGGCCTTATAGAATTCTGGTTGGCATTGTACTTGAACGTTAACTCTTTCAGGACCTGGAGCGTGAACATCGAAGGCGGCAATTGTCTTAATGATTTCAGGAGATTCTTTGCTTGCCCAAATGCGAGCATAGTTTTCGAACAATTCCTTCATATCACCGTGTTCATTCTTGTTAGCTTCAATACCAGCAGTTAAACCACCTTGATCGGCAATATTTTCACTAACAATTTGCTTACCGTTAAGAGTTACAGGCCCATACTTGATACCATCGAACAAATCGATTTCAGCTTGAGTACGCTTTTCAAATTCCGCAAAATCTTCCTTAGTCCACCAATTCTTCATGTTGCCGAACTCATCGTACTTAGCACCATTGTTGTCGAATGCGTGGGAGATTTCATGCGCGATTACCACACCAATACCGCCGTAGTTAGTGGCACGAGAAGCATGGATATCGTAGAAAGGTGCTTCCAAAATAGCAGCAGGGAAGGTAATATCATTTCTTTGTGGATCATAGCAAGCATTGATCAAGTTGCCTGGCATGTACCATTCGCTGCGATCAACTGGCTTGTACAGTTTATCGAAATTATGCTTCAAACCGACTTCACGAATATCTACTTGATTACTGTAAAGACTGCCGCCTTCACCTGCTGGGGTAATCTGGAACAAATCGTAAACATGGTCGATTTTATCAGGATAGCCAATCTTTAAAACCAAGGCGCGCAACTTGGTAATTGCCTTTTCCTTAGTAGTAGGTGAGAGCCAGTCATTATTGCTGATACGCTGCTCGTAGACATCAATCATGCGGTGAATCATATCTTCTACGTCAGCCTTGGCATCTTCACCAAAGTAAGTGCGACCATAATACACGCCGATTACATCGTCAAATAAATCATTTGCTTTATAGTAAGCTTCCTTTTCTTGACTAGGTAGTTCCTTTTGTCCATAGGTAGCTTGCTTGAATGGGAAGGCAGCTTGACGGAAATCTTCTGATAAAAATGCTGCAGCTTTGTTAATGAAAGTAGAGATTAACCAGCCTTTAAGTTCATCGAAGCTTTCTTGATCAAATAATTCGTTGAAGTGGTCTAAGAATTTTGGTTCACGTACAACAACGTAATCTGGCTTCTTTTCAAAAAGCTGATCAAGTAATTGACCTAAGTTTAAAGAACTGGTCTTTTCTTCAAATTCGTTAGTCTTGATTGGGTTATAAAGAGCTACATCATCGGCACGTTCTTCGGCTGACTTGGCTACTTTAACGATTTTAGCATCGAGTGCAATCGCATCAGTAGCGTATTTCTTAGCAGCAGCTTCTTCAACACCAGCCATCTTTAATAAGTTTTCAGTTTGCTTTTGCCAAACATCGAGTAGTTGCTTAGCAGAAGGAGATTGATAACTAGTAGTGTCAGGCAAGATCAATGAGTTGCGATCGAAGGAGAGGGAATTGATCTTAGTATTCTTACGATCAGGTTCAACTTCGAATAAAAATGGAAAGCTAAAGCGCAAGAATAATTTTGCTAGATTTTGCTTGACGTCATCGACATCTTTTAGGTTGGTTAAAGTTTCAAGATCAGCTTGGGCAGGTCTGAAGCCATCGGTGTCTCTTTTCGCGAAATCCTTAGCCAATTTATAAACTTCGATTGCTTTGTCAAAGTTAGGAATATCAGGCAAAGCTTTTTTACCAGAAGCAAAATCAGCTAAGTCGTTCATCAATTCTTTTTCGATTTTTAAATCAATTTCACTGAAACTACTGATTAATGGACGATCGGCAGGGATCTTGGCTTTAGAAATCCAGTCAGAGTTAACGGCTAAGTATAAGTTATCTTGAATGCGGGCATTAAGATCGGGCTTGGTGATATCACCAGCACCGCCGCGGATTTTTGCTAAATTCATATGTTTCTCCTTTGTTTTTTAGTTGGTTAAATCATAGCATTTTTTAAAATAAAATGAAAATTTAATTTTGCTTATTTATAATAATAAAAGCATTTTGTTAAATAAAAATCAGGATGTAAGCAAATCCCTAACACCTGCTATTAAATCGATGTATACTTATAGTGTATTGATAAAACAGAAAGGATATATTGTCTATGAAGAAATTAAATACTAACAAACTTACTGAAGAACAAGCAAACCTTTTCAAGAATAACTTAGTTTACTTATCAACTGTTGATGCTGATGGTAACCCACAAGTTGGTCCTAAGGG
>NZ_AZEL01000019.1 GCF_001434975.1 Lactobacillus gallinarum DSM 10532 = JCM 2011 | reverse complement strand
TTTTTCTACGTAAAGTCAAGCATAATAAGAAGTTTGGCTTCATTTTTTATTTAAATTTCAACTTAAACATCTTTTAGTGTCGATTTATTTTTTTAGTTAGACACGACAAATAAGCCCAGATCCATATCTGATTTTTGGGCTTAGCGTTATAATGTACTTGATCAATTAATTACGACTAAAGTCTTTTTGATTATGTGTGGCTACGTTGTAATCATATGGTTGATCATTGATAATCAGGGCATAAATGGTTCTGATTAGTTTATGAATTGAAGCAATAGCTATCTTTTTGAACCCTTTGGTTTGAGAGGATAGCTTTTTGCTTTCATAATAATCTGCTATATGACACGGATTTGTCTTAGCTGCATTATCAATTTGTCCAATAGCTCGATAAAGCAACTTACGTGCGACTGCATTGCCATGTTTAGTAATACTTAAATTAGAGTCCATTTCTCCTGACTGATATCTGCCTGGATCAATTCCGATAAAAGCATTGATTTTATTAGGATTACTAAATCTGCGTAAATCTCCTAACTCTGCTAAAACTCTGACTGCAGTGGTCTGTGCAAAGCCTGGAATGCTTTCTAGGTTTTCTAAGTCATGATTAGGCAAAGTTTTGGCGAGTTTAACCATTTTTGTAATTATACGTTGACGTTGATTGCTTAGATTAAGCAGTCTTCGGGCATAATATTGTGCTTGCTGGACCTCTATGTCAGAGCAAGAAACAACTGGATAAGCTAAATGAGCTAATTCAATTAGTTTATCTGTTGTCCTTTGTGCATGATTAAAAGCGATGCCTTTCAATTTCATCAACCAGTTAATAATTTGCTTTTTATCATCTTTTCTTACTAAATCACAATGAGGATAACGAGCAACTATTTGCCAATAATTCTTACCTCTAGCAATAGAAAATAAGTTTTCAATTTCGGGAAAGGTTGATTGTAGAGCTTGGTGAAGTCGATTTTTAGCTATTACCAAGTCACTTGTCAGCTGGTCATAGAAGCGGCTCAAAGCATTAAGCTGCTTATAAGTTTGGGATTCGCTTTGATTAACCGGATGGCGATAAAGTCTTTGAATTAAAGCTAAATGATAAGCATCAGTTTTATCGGTCTTGTTGTAGCGTAGCCCCATATTCATCTCTTTTTTGGCTTTAAGCGGATTAAGAACAACATATTCATAGCCGTAGTCTTCAAGAAAAGCCTGCAGTCTGCGTGAATAAACACCGGTAGCTTCAAAAATAATTTGTGGATGTTTAGAAAAAGC
>NZ_AZEL01000018.1 GCF_001434975.1 Lactobacillus gallinarum DSM 10532 = JCM 2011 | reverse complement strand
ATTGATAGAATATCATAGAAATCTATCAACAGGATTTATCATAGAGCCATTTTTATGCCTACGAATCAAGGAGGGACAACAACCATGACCGACAAAGATACTTCAGCTTTAATCGAAACGCTCAAAGCAACTAACGAAGAGTTGCTCAAGCAGGTTGCCCTTCTCACTGAACAAGTTAGGCTGACGGTGAAGATGACGAGGACTTGCCCTCGCATTACCGAAATTATTACTTATAAGAGGCGCAAGCAGGTCGGCAGAAAGCAGGACATTTTAGCTTCTCTTCCAGGCGAGCAGGTTCATTACCGATTGGATGACTTTACCTGCCCGGACTGCCGCCACGAGCTGAAAGAGATCGGCGTCTTCTGCGCTAGACAAGAGCTGCTGTACGTTCCAGCCAAGGTCAAGAGAATCGACCACATCCAGCACTCTTACAAGTGCCAGCACTGCAGTGATGAAGCACCGGCTGACAAGATTATCAAGGCTCCTGCCTACCGACAAGAAAAGGACTTGCGGCGCATGGGCCTTCCGCTTGATCACAAGACGGCTTCCAATTGGCATATCAAAGTCTGTGAGTACTACCTTTTCAGCTTTATTCGCACCATTATTTTTAAGAAAATGTCTAAATTAAACGTTGATAATACTTGAATTAAAGTAGAAAAGTTAGATCTGATTGAATTGGGTGAAGGCAGCTCATCTCCAAGTAAAGCGGAGGTTTATTCTTATGGATTTATTGAAAACTGTTTTCGGTATTGACGTTAGCAGCCGAAAGTCTAACGTATGCATTATGGTTAATGGCCAAAAAGTTAATGACTATGCCATCTCCAACGATAGGGTAGGCTTCAATCGGCTGCTGGATGACCTCAAGCAGGTTACCAACCCGCTGAACGGGCAATCAAGACGCTAGTAATTGGGCGCAAGAACTGGTTATTCTCTCAGAGTTTTAACGGAGCCAAATCTTCAGCTATCATTCTTAGTTTGATTGAAACTGCAAAACGCAATGATTTAGATCCAGAAAAATATCTAAAATATTTGCTCTATAAATTACCCAATGAATCAACTCTGACAGACAAACCAAGTGTAGGCAAGCTGCATATAAATTTTGAATATAATTAACCCCATCTTATCACAAGCCAAGGTGGGGTTTTAAGATACTTCGGTTTTTAACGCTTACATTCCATCTTCATGATGGCCTTGACAGAGATGATTGCAGGCTGACCTGTAGTGTGGTCTTTAACTTGCAGCATCTTGTTAACCATCGTTTTTTCAGCAGCCGCCATGATTTCAGCGATTGCCTTATTGGCATCAGCTGCAACATAGTCATATTTTTCATCGGCAAAGGTAGAAATAATAATGATAGAGCTTGTAGCTGCTGGAGTAGATTTTTCAACTTTAGGTTGAGGTTGCGTAATTTGTGGCTTTGGCTCAGCTCTCTTGATGAACTTGATCGCTGGCTTCTTAGGTTCAGTTACTTCAGCTTTTTGCTTTTCTTTATTTTCAGCTTCAGCTTTTTCAATTACTTCATGCAGCGACTTATTAACCGGAATTTCACGCTTAGTGACCACACCAGTCTTATTTGGTAAAAGATCTTGCACAGTTTTACGTGCTTTAAACAGATCAAACACCTTTGGACCATAAATATTGATCGAACAATGCAGTCCGTTTAGTGGGAAAAATTCTTCTTGACGGATCCGAGTGTCGACTTCGCTACGATCCACGCCAGTCTTTTTCACGATATCATCCGTGGTATAAATTGGATAAATCTGCTTTAACTGCTCAATTGTCGTACTATCTTGAGCACCGATAACTTGTCTAAGCAGATTCCAAGCATCACTATCGTATCGTCTGGTTAATCCATTGCTGGTAACCGGTTTGATCAAGCCTTGCCTTCTTGCGTTGGCAACCAATTTTTGATCGATACTTAAATTGTTGGCTAATTCAAGCTCAGTTAAATTGGAAGTAGGGCGAATTGAATCGATCTCATGATCGATCTCTTCAGTATGGATCTGCTTAGCCAAAGCCCAGTTTTGGTAGTTGGCGATGTAAGTCGATTCGCCTTCTTCTGGGTGGCGCCACATAATGTAGCCCAAAAAGGCATTTGGATTAGATGGAAGCGGGATAAAATCATGCCTTGTAAGCAATTCAAAGTTGGTCACCATATTGAACGAATTGCTACTATTTGGTGCAGCTTCGCTATAGAAGCTGATTTGATCATCAGTGCGCAATTCACCTAGCTTCTTAATGTCGCCCACATAAGGCAAGGAATATCTAGCAAAGACCAAGCGACCGCTATCAATGACCGTGACGTCTTTAATCTCTAATTGCGGCATCTTGTGGGCGATGTTTGGAATCTTTACTGCACGGCTACGAACAACCGTAGCAGTGTATTTTTGCTTATTTTTGTCAATTAGTGGCAAAACATCGTCAGATTCGCCTTGTTGCAGATTTTGCAGACGCTGCTGGAACTTTTCATACCGACTTGGTTGGAACTTAGCATCGACATGCGCACCTATTGAAGCAAATTCAGCGAGATCTTTATTTATAAAGTTTTCACTATAATTCTTCTTCGTCAGATTATTGTTGCTTAATTCAACCACCCAAGAATCTTGTCTATCATAGGTGCTGACCAATGTTTCGGCTCTATTGGTGCCGATAAACATGCCAGCTTTTTTAATATAGGTAGCAGCCAAGCCATATTTACCTTGACCATATTGCTTAACTTGACTGATACCTTCGATATAGTCGCCGATTGCTAGCTGCTGGTTATGATGTTCAATGTATTTAATATTTTCGATATTGAGCCAAGCATGGTAATCGAGGATTTCGACTTTATCTGAGTAACAAGAAATTTTGTCAATTAATAATGAACCGTTGAGATTGGTTTTATTCGGCAAAGTTACATCCCCCAAGACGCCGATCCATTTGATCCAAGTGCCAGAGTCAAAGTAGGGCTTTAAGCGAATGTGGATGGAGTTGGGATGCATATATTTATTTAACTGCTCATCGATGACTTTATTGCGTTTGATATTAAAGGCCGATGCCTTATTTGCTGTTTTTAAATCATTTATTTTTACATAGCTAATATTTAATTGATCTTCTTTAAAGTGATTCTTCAACAGCTTATGCCTGTTTTGGTGCAGGAGCTTTTTTAAATTTTCTGGTTTCATAAAAATGCCTTCAATCTACATCTATATTAATAATGCTATCTTTCATTAGTACAAGTTAATCGCCTTCTTTTCCCTTTATTCCTAATTATAGTTGAATAAAAAATGTATAGAAAAGATGACACCTTTTGGGAAATCTTAATTACGGTTTTACCAAAATTTTAAAAATCTTGGACATAATAATCTCAAAAAATGGAGGGATAGATATGGGCTTTTGGCTATTTTACGTTTTGCCATTTTGCATTTCGTTTGTGTTGATGTTCATGGGCATTCATTTACTCAAAGATCGAGCAAAAATTGGCGCATATTTGGTGTACTTTTTAGCAGGAATTAATTGTGTGATTGCAGGCATTTTTGGTGTGTCTTATATTTATGCCTTTGTGCTTGAACTAGTTACGCCAAGTTCGCTTACTAAGTATGGTTGGATGGAATTTTGGAATGATAATGTGATCTTTGTCATTACCACAGTGATCTTGATTGCGATGAATGTACTAATTTGGCGTAGGAGCAGGAGGATGCAGTTGAAAATTAGATAAAATATTTGCCATGAGAGCGGCTTTAGATGATAAGATAAAACCTGTTGAAAAAATTTTTTGAGGTGAAGAGAATGACATTACCATTTAAAGCAGTCGCAGTTGACATGGATGGTACCTTTTTGGATGATCGTAAGCAATTTGATCATGAACAATTCGATCAACTTTTAACTGAATTTGAAAAGCGTGGAGCTCACTTTATCGTAGCTTCAGGTAGACCTTATGTCCGTTTAAAGCAAGACTTCAAGGGCTTTGCCGATAGAATGGATTTTGTAACCTTGAATGGTTCACGTTTGATTATCAAGGGTAAGGATGCCGCAAGTTACCCAATGAATAGAGCAGACGTTTTAGAACTGCTCGATGACGTTCAAGCTAAATACGGCAAGATGGCAACTATGGTCTTTCAAAAGGATATTGCATACTTACACAGTGAAATTAACAAGGATGAACGTGACTTCCTGGCATATTTTGCTGGTAATAGTGATGTGATTGATGACTGGAATGATTTGCCAGAAGATGATATTTATCAAATTACTTTTGGCATGGACAGTAAGCATGCAGCTGATGTTGAAGAAGCGTTTAACAAGAATCACGAAAATAAGATTTCGGCTTTTGCTTCAGCTACTTTTGCAATTGACGTTAATGTTAAGGGCGTAAGTAAGGGTAGTGGTCTTGAACGTTTGCTTGCCAAGATGGGCATGACCGGCAATGATTTGATCGCCTTTGGTGATGGCGGCAACGATATCCCAATGCTTGATTTTGCCAAGTATTCTTACGCTATGGCTAACGGTATGGACAAGGTTAAGAAACATGCCAAGTTTATTGCACCGGCCAATACCGAAAATGGTGTGTTTAGAGTATTGCAAAAGTACTTGGATGAAAATAAATAAAAATTATCTTGCAAAATTAAAAATAGATGATATAGTTTAATTAACTTATAGAAAAAGAGGATAATTGCTTTATGATTCGCTTATTGAATCTCTAATACTTGATTTGTTAATTAGAAAATGAACTAGTGACACTTTATTTAGTGTACCCATTTTTTGCAATCAGTATTAGCAGTAGGCGAATCTAAGGCGGTTCTTTATAAAATCGACCTTTATTTGTTGCACTGTTAATTCGAATGCGAATGACAGTGCTTTTTCTTTGCGATAAATCAGTTTAGGGATGTAAAACAGTTCGTCAATTTGTTGTAAAAGTAATAACGAGGAAAAATAATGGGTCTAAAAGATTATCTTAAAACAAACTATAGGCGTGCATTTTTAGTATTGTTTTTAATCACGCTCACACAAGCTACAACTACTTTTTATACGTACTTGACTAGTCCAGAACTTAATGCAATTTCACAAAGAAAATTTGCCTTATTTATTGAATTAATTGCTGTGCAATTTGTGTTTGGTCAAATCTGCAATTCAAGTTTTAACGTTGCAAATATTCAAAATACTAAGCAGACGCAGAATTTATTTCATCAGGTGCGTCAAAATATTGTTAAACATTATTATCGGAAACCAGAAAAAGTGGCTGATATGGAAAATCATCTGGGTAATGATTTGCAGATGATTCAGACAAGCTACTATGATGTTTATTTCTACTTTGCCTGTGATTTGATTTATATCGTCTTTACAATTGGAACTTTATTCACTTTTCACTGGATATTGGTGGCATATAGTCTTGTGATTTCGTTTTTCGCAATTGTAGTGCCTAGGTTATTAGAAAAATATACAAATAAGGCAACCGAAAAAGTATCTTCCAAGAATGCACAGTTTTTGAATTTAATCGAAAATTGGTTCAATGGACTTGAAGAACTTCGGAGATATAAAAATAAATCAATTTTGAAAAAGAAAATTGGTGAATCAAGTCATCAGCTTGAACAAAGCGAATATCAACGTGATAAGTCAATGATTTATGTAGGGATGGTTGCAGCCATTTTTGATGTTATGGGGCGTGTTGGTGTACCAGTAATTGCTGGAATTTTATTTTTCAATCATCAAGTGAGCTTAGGTGCAATTCTAACTGCTGGCTATTTTGCTAATGGGATCTTTTACAGTGTAAATAGTTGTGTAACTAAGTATATTCAGCTTAAATCAACTAAAACCTTGAGAGATCAGCTAGCCAAATTGCAAAAAATTGAAGCAGATAAGAAATATGATTCGATTGATGAAATTGCCTCAATTGAAGTAAAGAATTTGTCTGTTAAATATGAGCATGGTGAGAAGATTGCTTATCCTAATTTTGTCATTAACCGTGGTGAAAAAGTTCTACTTATAGGCGATAGCGGTACCGGTAAGTCTACTTTATTAAAAGTATTGTTAGGACAAATTAAGCTAAGCAGTGGTGAGGTAATTTATAAGAATAAAAATGATGAGCTTATTCATCCAGATTTTAATCAAATAGGCTATCTAGCACAGGATTTAACGATGTTTGACGCATCAATTTTGGAGAATATCACAATGTTTAATTCAAAATTGAACGATCGTGTTAATTCTGCAGTTGAAGCAAATGCTTTTGTTCATGATGAAGAAAAACTAAAGGATGGATTAGCTACTGAAATTGAAGTAAAGCATAATTTGCTTTCAGGCGGACAGCAACAAAAAGTCGTCTTAATGCGGGCAATGGTTCATGAAAAGTCAATTTTATATTTAGATGAAGCAACTAGTGCGATTGATCAAAAGGGTGCGACGAAGATTTTACGTAATTTAACGCAGGGCAAAGAAACACTTTTGATGATTGCACACAACTTGAGTGAAGAGCAAAGGGCGTTGTTTGATCGTGAAATTCACTTGGAGGGTAAATAATGAGCTGGAAAGAATTGTTCAAATTAAATCCGTGGAGTTTTAGCATTGCACTTTTACTTCAAATGGCCGGTGCAGCAGGTGAAATTGGGGTAGCTTACTTTTTAACGCTGCAATTTAATGCAGTACGTAATCGCAACTTACAGATGTTCATCTTTTGGACCGTTTTGCAGATTGTCTGTTACGTTTTAGTCTATCTTTTTTATAATGTTGCGGGAATTATCTGGCAAAAGCACGTGCAAAGGTATCTTCATTTGATTAGGCAAGAATTGACGGATCATTATTTTGAAGATGGTAAGAGTCATCATGCGGGCAGCGTGCAGAACAGAATGACTAATGATTTAACGTTGCTACACAATGATTATCTAAACTCATTTCGTTATGTGGCAGGGATGCTCGTTAGCGTGTTTAGCGTAGCCCTTACACTGTTTACATTTCAATGGAGCTTACTTCTTGCGTGTTTAATTTTTGCGGCAGTGCAGATTTATTTGCCTAAACTGATGGATAAGCAATTACAGAAGGTTACCAGTCTAGTATCTGATGCAAATAAAAAGTATCTGAAGACATTGGGTGATTGGCTCATTGGTCTTTCAGAACTGCGCAGATATTTAGCAGGACAAAAGTTGTTTGACGTGATTGCTAAGAGTTCAGGTAAATTGGAAAATGCTAACGTTGAAAAACAAAAGGTAGATCAAAAACTGGACTATTTAAATCAATTGGCTTATTCAGTTGGGGATGCATTGATTTTCCTGTTAACTGGATTTTTGGTGGTTAATAATTGGGCTGCTTTTGGTTTAATTGCAAGCATTGGTAACTTTAGTTCAGCAATGTTTGCTTCGCTTCAAGGAATAGCTGATTATGGCGGTCGAATGAAGGCGACTAAGGATTTGCGTAAGCAAATTTTACAGGCCAGGAAAAAGATCATTGATGAAAAATCGGTTGATTTGAAACAGCCAGTGTCGTTTTCAACTAAAGGTTTAGCTATCAAATTTAAGAACGGTGAAGAAGTAGCTTTCCCTGATATTCAAGTTAATGCTGGTGAAAAGGTCTTACTTACTGGTGACTCTGGTTCTGGTAAGAGTACTTTATTTAAGTTGATTTTAGGCGAAGAAAAAGCCACTCATGGTGAAATTGAATACTTTGATGAGAGTGGGAAAGTAGTTAAGCCAGATTTAGCCGAAATTGGTTATTTGCCACAATCTCCAGTGCTGTTCCCAGCGACGATTGCCGAGAATATTACGATGTTTAATGATAAACTAGAACAATTTGTTTCTGGAGCAATTAACGATGTGCAGCTAGCTAGTGACGTATCGAAGTTTCCAGATGGAATTGAAACAGAAATTGATTTGAATAAATTAAACGTTTCAGGTGGTCAAAGGCAAAAAATAGTTTTAGCTCGTAGTAAGGTTCATGATAGTAAGCTAATCTTGATTGATGAAGGAACAAGTGCAATTGACCAAACTGCAACAATGAGAATTTTGAAACGATTAGTTAAAACCGATGCCACGATTGTGTTTATCGCACATAATTTTAATGATGAGATGCAGAAGATCTTTGATCATGAAATCTGTTTAACTAGATAAAAAAATGCCGACAATCAATGCGTAAAGCAAAGATTATCGGCATTTTTCTTTGGCCTATTTTTTGCAACAAAAAAGCAACGCCCACAAGCGTTGCTACTTTGGTGATCCGGGTGAGATTCGAACCCACGACCCACAGTTTAGAAGACTGTTGCTCTATCCAGCTGAGCTACCAGACCATCTGTATGTTTGTATGTCCTCAACAGAACATAAACTATTATAGGGAATATCTATTTAAAATGCAAGGATTTTTTTGAAAAAATTTATTCTTTTGTTTTCAAAGCAAGTATAATGAATTTGTGATCAATAATAATAGAAAAGAGAAGCAATATGGAACTTTCACAGAGACTTGAAAAATTTGTCGCAGAATATCGAGCGGGATGCAAGAAGAGCGACGATGAACGTGATAAAGACTTGCCTCATGATATTCCCGAAGTTGAACGAATTGATGATTTGTCTTACGGTCCGGATAAGTGGCATACATTAGATGTTTATCTACCTAAAAAAGCTGACAAGCCTTTCCCTGTAATTATTAATATCCACGGTGGTGGCTGGGTTTATGGTACTAAAGAAACCTATCAATATTATGGTATGGGCTTAGCTAAACGTGGTTTTGCCTTTGTTAACCCTAATTATCGTCTTGCTCCAGAAAATGCTGAATTTCCTGATGAGTTGGACGATGTCGACCGCTACATGCACTGGGTCGATGACCATGCAGAAGAATATCGTTTAGATAGAAATAATGTCTTTATTGTTGGCGACAGTGCCGGTGGTCAAATGGCTGAACAATATGTAACGATTTTAACTAATCCAGATTATGCTAAATTGTTCCCATATAAGCCACTTAACTTAAAATTTAGAGCAGTCGGGCTTAACTGCGCTGCTTCATTCGTTTTAACGCCAGAAAGCCTTGAAGGTCTTGAAAGTCTTTACTTTACTCCAGAGTCAGTAAATAAGCACCGCGAGCAACTTGACGTTGAAAAATACATTGATTCCAATTTCTTACCAACATTTTTAATTACTTCTAATGAAGATTTCTTGCATGATATGCAATTTACTTTGTTCGGTTTCTTGCTAGGTCGCGGTGTACATGCAATTTGTAAATCCTACGGCGATAAAGATCATCCTCGCCACCACGTCTTTTTCGTAAATCAAAAAGATGAAATAGCTGATATTGCTAATGATGAAGAAATTGAATTCTTTAGAGAACATATGAAGAAGGATTAATATGATTAAATTTTATGGCTATAAACGTTGTTCTACTTCAAAGAAAGCTCAAAAATGGTTAGACGATCATGGTGTAAAATATGAATTCCAAGATTTAGTTGAAGAGCCACCTAAAAAAGAAGACTTGATTAAGTGGATGAATAAGTACCAAGATCGCGGTTTGAGATACTTTTTCAATACATCTGGTCAACATTACCGCCAGCAAAAACTGAAGGATAAGATTCCTGATATGACGATTGAAGAAGCTGCCGAGATGATGTCTAAAGATGGTAAGTTGATTAAGCGTCCACTTGTCGTTGATGATGATCATTTGACCTGCGGTTTTAAAGAAAATATTTATGAAGAAACTTGGCTGTAAATCTACTAGCTTTGTATGATACAAAATTATGACAAAAATTAAGCTAACCTTACATCTAAAGCGAATCTATTGACTAAAATCTCAAACGAGCTTATTCTAAGTTTGATTTCGTATTATTAAGAAGATCAACAAGTGTGAATTTGAATTTTTTCACATAGTGGAGGAAAAGAAGATTGACTACAACCAAAAAATTAATTATTAAATTGGCATGTGCAACCGTATTAGGAACTGCAGGAGTAGCAGTAACTAAAATTAATCGACCACAAATTACTGTTCAAGCATCAACTACATCTGTTGCCGCACGTTCACTTGGTGTGGACGTTGCCAGTTACCAAAATGCTGACTTATCAAGTCATGCTCAAGCAGGTTCACAATTTGCTATTGTTAAGGTAAGTGAAGGAACCTCTTATCGTAATCCCAAGGCTTCAAGCCAAATTTCTACAGCTATTTCTAACAACATGATGCCAATGGCATACCACTTTGCTACTTTTAGTTCTAACTCAAGTGCTGCCGTAGCAGAAGCAAACTATGCTGTTAAGGCAGCGCAAGCATTTGGTTTGCCAAAGGGTTCATATATTGCTTGTGACTATGAAACTGGCCAAGGCAACAACATTTATGGTGGTAAGACGCCAACTGCTAACGCAATCATTGCATTCATGGACACAATTAAGGCAGCTGGTTACCAACCACTTCTTTACGCAAGTTCATCTGTTTTGCAAAACAACATTGATACCAGCAGCGTACTTGCTAAGTACCCTAACTCATTATGGGTAGCTTCATATGCTATTTCAGGTAGAATTGATAATCCTAACTTTAATTACTTCCCATCAATGGACGGTGTATCAATTTGGCAATTTACTGATAACTGGCGTGGCCTAAACGTTGACGGTAATGTTGCAGTTCTTCCATTGTCAATTGATGGAAATGTAACTTCAAACAATGGTGCTATTTCTCAAGCTCCAAGTAAGCCTACTGCTAGTTCAAAACCAGCTAACAATGAACCAACAACTACTGGCTACATTATGAAGAAGTCATACGTTTACAATGAGAAGGGTGAACGTGTAAGTGGTTCATATGCTGCGTATACCAATATTAATTATTATGGTGGAGCAACTAAGCTTGATAATGGTAAGACCGCTATTAGAGTTGGCACAGACCGTTACATTATGGCAAGCAATGTTTTAGGTAACTCTCGTGTCTTAAAGCATAATGCTTATGTTTATAAGAATAATGGTTATTCTCGTGCTAGCTGGCGTGTATTAAGAAAAGGCACTCCAATTAAGACATATGGTTCAAAATTCTACATTAATGGTAAGAGCTATTACCGTATTGGTAAAAACATGTATGTTAAGTGTGGTAACTTTTAATTAATAAAAAATAAATAGAAGCGCAAGTGAATTCGTTTATCAGAATTTGCTTGCGCTTTTTTGTGTTGGTAAGATATGATTATTTCAAATAAATTGGAAAAAGTAAGGAGGGAAATAATGAAAAAGAAACTTCTAAACTTAATAGGAATACTTAGTTTAATAAGTATTTTTGTAATTTGGACTCAACCTGTAAAGGCTGATGTTGATTATGACATTACTGATATGAATGTTACTGCTAAGGTTAATCGTGATGGTTCAGTTATGATCCATCGAAAGATATATTATGATTTTGACAGCGATGCACATGGCGTTTTTTATCGACAAAATTTAACGCAAAAACAGCAAATTAAGGATATTCAAGTAAAGGTAAATAATCAACCGGTGGTTGCTACAAATAACGAGAAAAATAATACTTATCAATTAACCAAGGAAGATAATTCCTATAGGTTTAAGGTTTTTCATCGAATTTCGGAAGATAGCCGGATTAAAGTTGAATACTCTTATAAAATTTTAAATTTAATCACTAATTATAAAGATACTGCTGAATTAAATTTTAAAATTATTGGGAATGGTTGGGATACCGACATTGATCATGCTCAAGCTACAGTTGTTTTTCCTGAACCGGTAAAAGGGCTAAAAGCATGGGCTCATGGCTCGTTAGATGGCTATACTCAAGTTTTGCCACAAAAGGGTAAAGTCATTATGAAAGCAGACGGCGTAGCAGGTGATGTTGGAATCGAAGTGCATGCGATTTTCCCTACCGCTGTCACAGCAGCAAATAAAAATTTTGTTGATCAGAATAAAAAAGCAGCGATTGAAAAGCAAGAGGCACAACTAGCCAAAGAAGCTAATGAAAGAAGAAAAAGAAAATCATACTTTGGTTGGGGCTTAGCCTTTGTTTCTTTGATTAGTGGGTTAGCAGTTATTATCAAGGGATTCTTTGGTAAAAAATTAGGTTTTAAACCTAAAAAGGAGCGGGATCTTGCTCATAATTATGAAATTCCTAATGTGGATCCAGTAACTGCCCAGGTTTTAGATAATGCTGCCTGGCCAGATACAAAGGCATTTACAGCATATTTAATGCAACTTGCTGGTAAAAAGAAAATTAAAATTGAGGAGTTTAAGACAAAGCACTTAAAGAAGACCAATTATCGAATTTCTGTTGTAGATGAAAGTATCTTAGATGATGATTTGTTATACTTTCTCTTTAAACAGGTAGGAGATGGAAAATCTTTTACAACCAAGGGATTAAGGAATTATACTTCCAGAAAATTAGGCAAAAAATTCGATAGCTGGTGCAAGAAAAGATATAAACAGACCGAAAAAGATGGATTTTTAGATCATGGATTAAAAATGGTTAGAAGTCACTATCGTAGTCTAGTTATCATAGGAATTATGATTAGTATTGCTGCCTGGGCGATTGCAATATTCCAACTTGGTTCATCTACAGCCAGTGTTGTTGGTGGTGGAATTTTACTAATTATCATTGAATTTATCGCTTTCTTTATCGGCAATAATAAGATTAGTCTGTATACAAAAAAAGGCGCGCTTGAAACTGATCAAGTGCGTGGATTTGAAAAGATGCTAGATGACATTGGCAAATTTAAAATGAAAGATGTCGGTGACCTGATTTTATGGGAAGATATTATGCCATACGCGGTTGCCTTTGGTTTGTCGAAAAAAGTTTTAAAGCAATTAAGACTTGAATTCTCTGAAGATGAATTGAATGCGACTGGCTTCATCGTTGGCAGTTCTTTCTATAGTACGGGTAGTGATGGCTTTGAAAGAAACTTTACTAGTAGTTTTTCTGAAGGTGTATCTTATGGTTCGTCGTCCTCATCTGGCGGCAGTGGCGGCTTTTCCGGTGGCTCCTCCGGCGGTGTAGGTGGCGGCAGCGGCGGAGGTGCTTTTTAATCGGAGAATTTTAGAAACAAAACGATGAAAAAACTTGTATAATTAAAGGAAAAAAGAAAGAAGGATGAATTATGCCATTTGTACACATTGAATTAATTAAAGGTCGTTCTGACGAACAAATTACTAACTTAATGAAGGATGTTACTGAAGCCGTTCATAAAAATACAGGCGCTCCTAAGGAACATATTCATGTCATTATTAATGAATTAGGTAAGCATTCATACGGTCAAGGCGGAGAATGGAGGGCTTAATAATTTGAAGATAATCTTTTGCATCGGCGAAAGATTATTTTTTCGTTTTAGGATTAGGGGATAAATATGACGCAATTAACTGATGAAATGTTTCAAATTTTTGATCAACCAGAATTTTCTTTTAAGAAGATCAAAATGCAGCACACTGAAGCAGAAGTAGCAGAATTAAAGGACAAATTTAAAGGCGTATGGCAAACTTGGAAGGCTGTTAATCAGGTTGTAGCAAAAAAATTGCCAGCGGGCGAATTTGCTAAAGTTCATGTAGAGAGCTGGACTAATGGTTGGAATTTGCGCGATCATTACTGGGCTTCATATCGTTTGCAAGACTTAGCAGATGCTAATCCTTGTATTGGCGTAATGCTGGATAAGAAACAATTGCAAGTATATTTGATGTTTCAGCATTATAAGAGTGAAAAAAGAAGAATGGCTCCTGAACAATATAATAAATTATTGGCTGACATTCCTAGTTGGAGTAAGCAAATTGATTTGCAAGACTGGTATATTTGGAATGGCGAAATGTCTTCTGAATTTGATAAGCATACAAAATTAAATGATTATTTAAAGCAAAGCGATATTCAGACACAATTTAAATCAGATCTCAAAGATGCAACGTTTTTGATAGGGAAATTTATTTTTAGAGATCAGCAACATGATGTTAATATGGAAGACTTTATTACACAGGCAATTATGGACTTGGCGCCATTGTATGAAAATTTGGATAAAAAATAAGGACTTACTTCGATAAAATATCGAGATAAATCCTTGATAAAATTAATTTAACTTAACTTAACTATCCAATTATATTTGTCTTCTAAATCGCCGACTTGGATGCCAAATAACGTATCATAAAGTTTTTGTGTAATTGGGCCTACTTTGGTTTCGTCACCGAAGGCATGCTTTTTACCTTGGTAGGTAAGTGAGCCGACTGGTGAAATAACTGCGGCCGTTCCCATTGCACCTGCTTCAACGAAGCGATCAACATCATCGATTGGAATTTTTGTTTCAATTGGATTAAGTCCAAGCTCTTCCGCAATCTTTAAAATTGAACGCTTAGTAATAGATGGCAAGATAGAATCTGATTTAGGTGTTTGGAATTGACCATCTTTAGTAATACCGAAGAAATTGGCACCACCAAATTCATCAATGTATTTGTGTTCTTTAGGATCCAAATAAAGAGCATCCGCAAATCCATTTTTCTTGGCAATTAATGATGGCATTAAGCTGCTGGCATAATTACCGGCAGTTTTTGCTTGGCCAGTACCGGCTGGAGCTGCACGGTCGTAATCGCTGACCTCATAAGGCATTGGCTTAAGTCCTTTAATATAAGCTCCGACTGGAGTGGCATAAATTCTAAATTGATAAGTTTCAGATGGTGACACGCCGACAATTGGCTGCATCCCCATCATGAATGGGCGAATATAGAGCGTTCCGCCAGAACCATAAGGAGGAACAAAGTCTTGGTTAGCTTTAACAACCTCCTTAACGGCTTTAATAAATTCGTATTCAGGATAAGGCTCCATTAATAGTCGTTTTGCAGAGTTAGCCATTCTTTTAGCATTTTGTTCAGGTCTAAATAAATTAATGCCATCATCTTTTCTGCGATAAGCTTTAAGTCCTTCAAAGACCTCTTGGCCATAGTGCAGTTCTTCAGCTGCTTCATTAAAGGTAATTGATGAGTCTTGGGTTAAGTGGCCGCCTTGCCATTTACCATCTTTAAATTCATCAACCCAGCGATAAGGCAAATCGTGATACTTAAAGCCGAGTTTATTCCAGTCTAAGTCTTCGGGATGAGTTTTAGCCATAATTGTCCTCCTCGTTGTCTCAATATCATTTTTATTAGATTATAGTGAGACTTAACTTAAAAAGCAAAAGGTTTGATATATACTTAAAGTAAGTAAAAATAAAACAATATAGCTAAATTGAAAAAGTGGTGAAAATATGTACGATTATCGTAATAATATTAAAGTAATTTTAAATAAAACGGAGGCAGACGACAAAAGTTTAGCCAACAGTTTAAATGCCATCAAAGCAATTATTGCTATGGCTGATGGCGGAAATGTGGACAAACCAAAAGTAAAAAGCGCTCCAAAGAAAAATGCCAATACTCAATCAATTGCCCAACGAAATGCAGATTTGAAGCAATTTAAGCAACTATTGATGGGATTAACTAATTTAATCGAAACACCAGGGAATGAAAAAGCTAAGAAAACTTCATTGGAAGCTCTACATAAATTAACTTTTGTTCCTGGTGTGGGTAAACGTTATGGCAATGTTTTAGGCAAACTAGACCAAGCGATTCAAAAGTCAAAGACTACTAAAGAGGCAGTCAATAAAAAGATTTTTGAAGATGCGATGAAGCCTAAAGAGCAACCTAAGCGTGATTATCGTAAAGGTAGACGCTATACAGTTATCCGTGCACTTTCTGGTTGCAATTTAATTAATGATGATGGTCAAATTGTTTATCGCATTAAGGAATCACAAATTCATTCGCTTAATTTGAAAAGCGGAGATATTGTAGAAGCACTAGAAGATCGAGAGAATCCTCATTTTGAAGCTGAAATTTTGCGTGTTGTTGGCTATCGCAAATTACGTACGCGAGATTATGATCCTATTGAGGAATTTCGTTATGCGGTTGTGCAAGGTCGAACTGGACAATTGGCAATTACGCGTAATATTAAAGGACAAAAATTACGCATCAGAGGTAAGGCAATAACCATTCCAGTAGATTCAAGCTATTATCAAGGTGAAAATATTCATTTGGAAGATGGCTCAATTGTTGATTTAGCTTGGTATACTGGGGATGTTCGCATTAAGAAAAATCCTGCTGATGCCGTACAAATTCGCTGGATTTATCAAGTAGATCCACCTAAACAATCAGACCTTTCTTATAAGAAGAAAGACAAGAGCAAAGATAAAGCAGCAGAAGAATTAACTAAATTAGATATGAATCTGCACTATCAACGAGTAGGTATTGCAATTGGTGATAATCAAAACGAAGGAGTTTTAGAGGGAATAGTTAATCGTTATAATGGCATTCCGATTCCAATTGATGCCTTTGAAGGTAAAAAGAAGGTCATGGAACGCCAAATTAAAGATCTTGATATTGTGATTTTGATGACAGCATATGCTGCTCATGATGCGACTTGGAATATTCAAGAATTTGCTTCAAAATATGGGGTGAAATTTGCAGTTTCGTCATCAAAAGGTTATAGGTCATTTGAAAGAGCACTATATCGTGCGGAAAATAAATTACCTGCTTACGAGGGAACACAAACAATTGACTATAAAGAAGCAAAAGATAACTAATATCTGCTTTGTTTTTATTGATAAATTCTTTTTTAGGTAGTAAACTATAAGAGTTGTATTTGTGGAGACCTCCACATCTGCAACCGCACGGCTCGGGGTTAGAAGTCTTCTTGAGTAAGAAGCACCTCAGTTCGGCGAGTCTAAGTATTTTTTTGGAGGTGTACAAATGTACGCAATTATTAAGACCGGTGGTAAGCAATACAAAGTTGCAGAAGGCGACAGCGTATTTGTAGAAAAGCTTGATGCTGAAGAAGGTAGCTCAGTAACTTTTGACGAAGTTATCCTTGTTGCTAATGGCGACGACGTTAAGGTTGGTACTCCATTAGTAGATGGTGCTAAGGTAACTGCTAAAGTTGAAAAGCAAGGTAAGGAAAAGAAGGTTGTAACTTTCAAGTACAAGCCTAAGAAGCACTCACACAGCAAGTATGGTCACCGTCAACCTTACACTAAGGTTACAGTTGAAAAGATTGAAGCTTAATTCAGAGGTGAAATGATTATGAATATTTTAGGTATGAAATTATTTGCCCACCACAAGGGTGGCGGTTCTACTGCCAACGGTCGTAACTCAGCTGGTCGTCGTTTAGGCGCTAAGGCTGGTGACGGTCAAACTATCCACGCAGGTACTATTATTTACCGTCAACGTGGTACTAAGATTCACCCAGGCAAGAACGTAGGTCAAGGTGGAGACGACACTTTATTTGCACTTGTTAACGGCGTTGTTAAGTTTGAACGTCTTGGCAAGTACAAGAAGCAAGTTTCTGTATACCCAGCTGAAGAAGCTAAGTAATTCAGATATAAAATAAGGCGGGTAGCTAGTGCCACCCGTCTTTTTTTATGGTATTTTCCATAGCAGATTTAGTATAATTAATAAATATATTACGCAAAGAAGGTATCTGATTATGGAAAATAAAGAGGAATTACTTACATTAATTAACCATCGTATTAATCAAGTTACAGCTTTGATTAAGGAACATAACGCAGATGTTATGATTATCTTTAATCAAGCTAATTATCGTTATCTTACTAATTTTACCGGCGAAGAGGCACAATTAATATTGACGGCCAGTGGTGAGCGAATTCTTTTGTCAGATTCACGTTTTGCAGGACAAATTAAGGCGCAAGCTCCAGGTGAAATGAATGTAATAATGAAACATTCAAGTGACTATGAAGAATTGACTAAAGCCCTTAAGAAAATGGATATCAAAAAGGTTTTGGTAGAAGGCGAATTTGTTTCAGCTAGTGAATTTTCAAAATTAAAGGAATTAAATCCAGATCTTAATTTTGAAATGGTTGAAGAACTAGTCGAACGTGTCAGAAATGTAAAAGATGAACTTGAAATTGCTGCTTTACGCAAAGCTATTGATATATCAATGGAAAGTTTCAAAGGTATTTTGCCAATGATCAAGCCTGGCGTAAAGGAACGTGCAATTGGTGCTAAACTAGATTATCTTTTTAAAGTAAATGGTGGAGACGGCCCAGACTTTGAGACAATTGTTGCTTCAGGTGTGCGCTCGGCTTGGGCTCACGGCGTAGCTAGTGACAAGGAACTTGAAGAAGGCGATATGATCGTCATTGATTTTGGTAGTTTTTATCATGGTTATGCGGCTGATATTACTAGAACGGTTGCCTTAGGTGACGTTGATGAGGAAATGCACAAGATTTATGATATTGTCCATGAAGCACAGCGCCGAGGTATTGAAGCAGCCGTTGTGGGAAATACAGGCCACGATGTTGATAAGGCAGCTCGTGATTATATAACTGAGCAAGGTTATGGTAAATACTTTGGTCATGGTATTGGTCACGGAATTGGTCTTGAAATCCATGAATTATGTCAACCTGCTCTGCCTTTTAGGACAACTAAACTAGTTAATAATATAGTTCACACTGTTGAACCAGGGATTTATTTGCCTGATAAAGGCGGCGTTAGAATCGAAGATGATATTTTGATTCATGATCAAGCGCCTGAAACTTTATCTACTTTGCCTAAAGATGAGTTAATTTCATTATAGTTAATATTTTAATAGGCCGAAGTTATAGCCAAAACGGTCTAAGATTGGTAAGATAATAATTGTAGAAATGAGGGACTTATTATGACAATGATTTCAGTAAACGAATTCAAGAATGGCTTAACTATTCAATACAATAACGATTTATGGCGTATTGTTGAATTCCAACACGTAAAACCAGGTAAGGGTAGTGCATTCGTACGTTCAAAGCTTAAGAGCTTGAGAACCGGTGCTGTTCAAGAATATACTTTCCGTTCAACTGCAAAGGTTGAAACTGCAGATATTCAAACTAAGTCAATGCAATACTTGTACAATGACGGTTCAAGTTACGTATTCATGGATACTTCAACTTACGATCAATTAGCTATTCCAAATGAACAAATCAAGGATGAAGCTAACTACTTGTTAGAAAACATGGTAGTTAACGTAATCATGCACGAAGGTGAAACTTTAGGTATTCAATTACCTAATACTGTTGATTTGAAGGTAGCTAAGACTGAACCAAACATCAAGGGTGATACTTCATCAGGTGGTGGTAAGCCAGCTACTATGGAAACTGGTTTGGTAGTTAACGTACCATTCTTTATTAACGAAGGTGACGTATTAACTATCAACACTTCTGATGGTACATACGTATCACGTGCAAATAAGTAGTTTTTTGAGGTAACAAAATGGCAGATAGTTCAAAAATTCTCTTAAGTGGTGAAGAAAACAGCGAACAAATTAAAATTGATCCAAGTGTTCTAGAAGTTATTTTGGGGATTGCTGCTGAAAAAATTGATGGTGTTGCTGGAATGCGTGGTAGCTTAAAGTCAGGACTTAATTGGGTTCTTGGCCGTGAAGATCACGGTAAGGGCGTTAACGTAAAAGTTGACGAAGATAATAAATTAATTGCTGATGTTTATGTCTACCTTGAAAGTGGCGTTAATGTTCCTAAAGTGGGAATGGAAATTCAAAAGGAATTGAAGGCTCAATTGTTACAAATGACTGACCTTGAACTTAAGTCAATCAATGTTCATGTGGTAGGCTTAGCTTTCCCAGAAGATGAAAATGACGCTGAAGAAAGTCAAACTACCTCAGAGCTGTTTCCGGAGGATGAATAGAGAGATAATGAACCAACACGAAAGTCGAAAAGTTGCTATGCAAGCAGTATATTTGGCTAATCAAGAGCCAGATTTAACTGCTGAAGATGTGGAAGCAAAAGTCGTCGCAACACTTAATTTAAAACAGCTTTCTGCCTATTCAAAGAAACTAATTGAAGGCGTACTTGAAAATCGTGAAGATTTGCAGTCTGAATTAACTAGTCATTTGAAAAAGGGCTGGCGTCTTGAACGTGTAAGTCAAATAGTTGTTGCTATTATGGAAGTTGCACTTTTTGAAATTAAGAATAGTGATGAAATTGATCCTAAGGCAGCAGTTAATGAAGCTTTAAATTTATGTGACGAATTTGCTGAGCCAAAAGAAAAACCATTTATTAATGGTATGTTAGCAAACTTTGTTTAATAACGATTGAATAGCCGGCAGCTTTGCCGGCTATTTTTTAGTAATAAGGAGAAAAAATAATGGAAAAAATTCTTGATGGTAAGGCATTTGCAAATTTATTAGGTCAAAATCTTAAAGAAAAGGTTAAGAAATTAAAAGATGAGGGAATAACGCCACATTTTTGCGTAATAAATATTGGGGACGATCCTGCAAGCAAAATCTATGTTCGAACTAAAAAGCGTCGTGCTGAAAAAATGGGTATTATCCAAGACATTTATCAAATGTCGGCTGATACAAAGCAAGAAGAAGCTTTAGCTTTAATTGATAAATTAAATGCAGATCCAGCAATCAATGGTTTAATGGTACAATTGCCAGCTCCTAAACAAATTGATGCGGATGCCTTGCTAGAAAGAATTGATCCTAATAAAGATGTAGATGGATTAACTCCAGCTAATATTGGTCATCTTTGGATGGGTAACCATTTTGTAGAACCAGCTACTGCCGAAGGGATCATTGCTTTACTTAAGCATTATGAAATTCCACTTGAAGGTAAAAACGTTGTAATTATTGGCCGCAGCAATATTGTAGGTAAGCCTTTAGCAGCTTTAATGTTGGAACAAAATGCTACAGTTACGATTGCGCACTCAAGAACTAAGAATTTGGGTGAAATTACTAAAAAGGCAGATGTTTTAGTTTCTGCAACTGGTCAGGCATTTTTAGTTAAAGCAGATATGGTTAAAGATGGTGCAGTTGTGGTTGATGTTGGTATGAACCACGTTGATGGTAAATTAGTCGGTGATGTAGATTTTGATAAAGTAAAAGAAAAGACCAGTTATATTACTCCTGTTCCAGGTGGTGTAGGTCCCTTAACTGTGCAATTCTTGATGGAAGCAGTAGTTAAATTGACTAGGAGACAAAATAAATGACCGATAATAAGTATTTAACGGTTACAGATTTAAATTATTATATTACGCAAAAATTTAAAAATGATCCTTACTTGCATAAGGTGTTTTTGCAAGGTGAATTGTCTAACTTTCGTTATCGTCGAAATTCACATCAGTATTTTTCATTAAAAGATGAAAAGTCTAAAATTAATGTGGTGATGTTTCGTTCCTACTTTGATAAGGTGAAATTCAAGCCTGAAGAAGGAATGAAGGTATATGTAGTTGGCTATGTTAGCGTTTATGGACCACAGGGCTCATATCAGTTTTATGCGGAGAATATGGAACCGGCCGGGCTTGGAGCGCTTTATGAACAATTAAAGCAACTTCAAGCTAAATTAGCTAAGGAAGGCTTATTTAATCCAGAGCATAAAAGAAAACTGCCACGTTTTCCTGATAGGATCGCAGTCGTAACTAGTGCTTCTGGAGCTGTTATTCATGATATTATGGTGACAGCTAACCGCCGCTTTCCTCATGCGGAAATTGATCTATTCCCAGCACAAGTACAAGGCGATACTGCGGCTGATTCATTAGTTAAAGCCATGCGCCAGATTGCTGCACAAGGCGATAAATATGATGTCATGATTATTGGTCGTGGTGGTGGATCACTAGAAGATTTGTGGCCTTTTAATGAAGAGGAAGTAGTACGGCAAGTTTATGCAATGCCAATGCCGGTTATTTCATCAGTAGGACACGAAACAGATACTACTTTATGTGATTTAGTAGCTGATGCACGGGCGGCTACGCCAACTGCAGCCGCTGAGTATGCGACGCCTAATTTGGCAGATGAATTGGCAGGAATTCATCAATTACAGAGTCGGTTAATTGCAGGAATGCAAAATAATATTAGCCAAAAACGTGATCGTTTAAATCGAATTAAAAACTCTGTAATTATGAGAGAACCTACCCGACTTTATGATCAACAAATTCAACAAGTTGATTTATTAAAGCAGCGCCTGCAAAATAGTATTCAAAATAAAGTGAATAATTCTTTGCAAAATTATCGTTTATTAAAACAGCGTTTGCTCAGCGTTAGTCCTGATAAGCAAATTGCAGGAATGAAACAACAAGAAAATTTTTTGACTAAACAGTTAAATGACAATATGCGTCATTATCTAAAGAGTAAGCGTAGTGATTTTAGTAAAGTAGTTCAACAACTTGATGATTATAGTCCACTTAAAACTTTAGAACGTGGCTTTGTTTATACTACTAATGAAGATGGAGAAACTATTAGTTCAGTTGATCAAATTAAAAAAGATGATCATTTAAATCTTCATTTTAAAGATGGACAAGTTACAGCAACAGTTACAGAGGTAAGGAAATAAATATGCCAACAAAGAAAAATAATTTTGAAGAACAATTAAATAGTTTAGAAAAAATTGTCACTAATCTTGAAAACGGAAATGTACCACTTGAAGATGCTTTAAAGGAATTTCAAGAAGGAGTAAAGATTAGTCGTGAACTAGATAAAAAGTTGACTAGTGCAGAAGAAACTGTAGCCAAGTTGATTGATAGTGATGGTACTGAACATGAACTAGATCCAAATAATGCAGCAGCTCCAGAGGATTAATATGACAGCATTTGAATATTTTAAAGAAGATTGGACACCAGTAATTGATGATTATCTAGCTAAACATTTAGCTTCAGAGGTTGATGACAAGAAAATTAGTCAGATCATGGCATATTCAGTTATGGCTGGTGGTAAAAGATTAAGACCCCTTTTGTTTTTGGCAATCTTGAATACATTAGAACGCAAAATAGAAGAGCCTGAAATTAGAATTGCTTGTGGGATTGAATTAATTCACACATATTCCTTGATTCATGATGACTTACCTGCAATGGATAATGATGATTATCGTCGTGGTAAGTTAACTAGTCATAAAAAATGGGGTGAAGCTGAGGCTATTTTAGCTGGGGATGCACTCTTACCATTAGGCATTCAATGGATAGCAGAAGGCAGTCGTTCTGCCAAGTTAGTTGCCATCATTACACAGGCAGTTGGGCCTAACGGTATGGTTGGTGGTCAATATCTTGATATTGATTCCACTAATAATGCAAGTGTGGCTGATGACGCTAAGTTTATCAACAAGATGGAATGGCTAAAAACCGGTTGTTTAATTCAAGCCAGTGCGGAAATGGCAGCTACTTATGCTAAGGCTAGCGATATTGAACAAGTTAAATTAATCGATTTTGCCAAAGCATTTGGTCGTTCATATCAAATTTATGATGACTTAGTTGATGTGGTTGAGACAAGTGAAGAAGCCGGCAAAGCTACTCATAAGGATAAAGAAGAAGGCAAAAATAATACTTTAACTTTATTGGGAATTAATCAAAGCCGGAAGGAATTAAAGGATTTGATTGATCAAGCTAAAGATGATTTGCATGGCTTGAATGGAGAAGTATTAGCTGGTTTTTTGAATCTATATCAAAAGGTGTTGTAAATGGCAAAGCAAAGAGCAGATGTTTTATTAGCTGAACAAGGAATCTTTCATTCTCGTTCTGCTGCGCAAAGAGCAATTATGGCGGGCTTAGTTTCAGATCATAATCATCAAAGAATTGATAAGAGCGGAACTAAGTTCCCTGAAGGCGAGAAGTTTTACGTCAAAGATGATGGTAAAAAATATGTTTCTCGTGGTGGTTTCAAACTTGAGAAAGCATTGAAGGTTTTTGACATCGACTTACAAGATAAGATTTGTTTAGATATTGGAGCTTCAACTGGTGGCTTTACCGATGTTGCTCTGCAAAACGGGGCCAAGATGGTTTATGCGTTAGATGTAGGCTACAATCAATTAGCTTGGCAATTAAGAGATGATCCACGTGTAGTAGTAATGGAGAAGCAGAATTTCCGTTATTCTAAACCTGAAGATTTTAATCAAGGCTTACCTGATTTTGCGATGACTGATGTTTCGTTTATTTCACTTGATTTGATCATGCCGCCAATGTATGAAATCCTAAAGGATCAATGTGATGCTGTTTGTCTAATTAAGCCACAATTTGAGGCAGGTCCAGAAAACGTTGGTAAGCATGGTATTGTTCACGATCATGAAGTCCATAAAAATGTAATTGAACATACTATGCAAAAGGCAATGGAAATTGGTTTTAATGTTTTAGATGTTGATTATTCACCAATTAAAGGTGGTAAAGGAAACATTGAATTTTTGATTCATTTGCAAAAAGACGAAGCTAACGGTGGTCGTAATTTGTGGTCAAGTACCCCAGCAGAAGTAGTAGAACGTGCTGTAAATAGTCTCTAGGAGTGGAAAAATGCTAGTTGAACTAGATATTAAAAATTTTGCGATTATTAAAAGCTTAAAAGTTCGCTTTCAAGAAAAAATGACCGTGATTATCGGTGAAACTGGTGCTGGTAAATCAATAATCATTGATGCGGTTTCATTATTGATGGGAAGCCGTAGTCAAAAAGAGATGATCCGTTCTGGAGAACAAAAGGCTGTAATTACGGGTTTGTTTGTACTTGATAATCAAAAAGAAAAGATTGCGGAGCTTTGTGAAAAGTATGGTCTGCCTCATGATGACGATCAATTAGTGATTAGCCGAGAATTAGCAATAAAGGGTAGAAATATAGTACGTATTAATGGTCAATTAACTACTATCAATGTTTTACGTGAAATCGGCAATTATTTAGTTGATATTCATGGTCAGCATGATCAGCAAATATTAATGGATCAAGATCGTCAAATTGATTTAGTTGATGATTATGCATCTGATTCTTTTAAAGAAGAATTATCAGCGTATCAAGAGGATTATCGCCATTGGCAAAAGTTAACTAATCAACTGCGTCATTTGCGTCAAGATGCACAAGAATTGGCCCAAAAACAAGATATTCTTCAATTTCAAAATGATGAGTTAGAGTCTGCTAATTTGGAAGATCCTGATGAGGATGAAAAATTAGAGGAAGAATTTAACGAATTAAATAATTATCAAAAAATTGCAGATACTGCCAATTATTTTATGCAGCTGTACGATGATGACGAGCACGGAATTGCAACGTTATTAGGGGATGCACAAAATGCAGCGACAGATTTAACGGAATTTGGTTCAAAATTTAAAGATTTTGCTAAGACTGTTGATGACGGAGTGTATGCTTTAAACGACGCTCGTAGTGAGTTGTCTAATTTGATGGATCAGATGGATTTTGATGAAGAACGTTTCCAATATGTAACTAATCGTTTAGATACGTTGAATTCATTGAAGAAAAAGTATGGTCCAACGTTGGCAGATGTCTTTGCTTTTTACGCTAAAGTGCAAAAAGAACTTGGTCAGTTTGAAACTGGCGGTTTAGATGAAGAAAAGCTGCAAGCAGAAGTGGCACAAGTTGAAGAAAAGATGACCAAAGAAGCTAGACAATTGCACCTAATTCGAGAAAAAGTTGCCCATTCACTAGAAGAGCAAATAAAACAAGAATTAGCAGATCTTTATATGGAAAAGGCCCGCTTTTCTATTAATTTTGAAGAAACCAAAACTTTTACGGCTAAAGGTACAGATGCAATTGTATTCTTGATTGCACCTAACCCAGGTGAAGATCTAATGCCGTTAGTAAAAATTGTCTCAGGCGGTGAGCAATCGAGATTAATATTGGCATTGAAGGCTATCTTTAGTCATGTTGAACCTGTTGGAACGATGATCTTTGACGAAATTGATACAGGTGTTTCAGGACGTGTTTCTGCCGCAATTGGTAAAAAGATGCATTCTATTGGTCAAGACAAGCAGGTAATTGCTATAACCCACTCTCCACAGGTTGCAGCTGCAGGTGATCAACGTTATTTAGTTGCAAAACAAGTAAAAGATGGTTCTACGTTTACTCAAATAGGACCTTTAAGCAAGGAAGAAACTATTACTGCAATTGCTCAAATGATGGCAGGACAAGATGTAACAGATGCGGCTAAAAAGAACGCTGCTGATTTGATTAAGAGTATTAAAGATGAATAGTATCAATAAGTTTTGGATGGATTTTTGTCAAAAACATCATGTTAATCCGGGAGAATTAGAAGGTGCTTATGCATTTGGCGGAAATAGCCAAGATGCTGATGTATTAAGCGATTTAATTAATCGTGGCATTAAAACCGCTACTACAAGCGTATATGATCCAGATGAAGATGTTCCCACAGTCGGTCAATATGCTATTGTTTTAAATGGAGAAAATAAACCAGTGTGCGTAATTCGAAATAAAACCGTGGAAATTATGCCATTTAAAAATGTTTCTGCTGAACATGCATATTTAGAGGGTGAAGGAGATCGCTCATATGATTATTGGCGAAAAATTCATGAAAATTTTTTTGCATGGGAATGTCGAGAAAATTTAAACACTATTTTTAGTGAAAATACTGAAGTAGTTTGTGAGACTTTTGAAAAAGTAGATTGAGGCAAAAAATAGGCTATCAGTCTACTTTTTTGATGCCTTGAGACGTCTACGGTTGAACTACATAAAGAGAAAACTTGAAAAACTATTGATTTTAGTGCAAACTAGATATATTAATAGTTACTAAGAGGAGTTCAGCATGGCAGATAAAGGTTTGTTATTAGTACTTTCGGGTCCTTCAGGTGTTGGTAAAGGAACTGTAAAAAGTGCTATTGTTGAAAACAAAGTCTTTCCATTTGAGTATTCAGTTTCAATGACTACTCGTAAGCCTCGTCCCGGCGAAGTCGATGGAAAAGATTATTTCTTTGTAAGTGAAGAACGTTTTCAAGAAGCTATTAAAAATGGTGAGTTATTAGAATATAATAATTACGTTGGACATTATTATGGTACGCCATTAGGTCCTGTAAAAAAGATGTTACATGATGGCAAAGACGTTTTATTGGAGATTGACGTTAACGGTGCCGCTAAGGTCCGTGAGAAAATGCCTGATGGCGTGTTCATCTTTTTAACTCCACCAGATTTGCATACATTGCACCTGCGATTAGAACATCGTGGTACTGAGTCAGAAGATGTAATTCGTGGTAGAATTAAACAAGCTCGAAATGAAATCTTGGAAATGGAAGAATATGATTATGCAGTTGTAAATGATACAGTTGCTAATGCAGTAGACCATATCAAGGCAATTGTTGATGCAGAGCATGTCAGTGTTAAGCGTGTAATTGATGACTATCGTAAGATGGTCAAGGAGGATTAATCATGAGAATTACTTATCCATCAATTGATAAATTGTTGTCACGTGTTGATTCACGTTATTCATTATCTGTACTTGCTGCTAAGAGAGCACATGAACTTGAAGCTGGCGATCCACCAACTTTAGATCATTTCAAGTGTGATAAGGCAGTTGGTAAGGCACTTGAAGAAATTGCCGCTGGTAAAGTAACGGTTGACCCAGCTCATGCCGAGGTTAACCTCGAAGACTAATTTACTGACCTTCATCCTTTGGGTGGAGGTCTTTTTTACAGGTGATTAGATGATTGCTCAGGTTATTGTTGATGTTGCAACCAAGCAAACAGATCGTATTTTTGAATATCATATTCCGGCTGAATTAGAAAAAGATGTCAAAATTGGTTCAAGAGTAATAGTACCGTTTGGTCGAAGAAAAGTGCAAGGCTTTGTAGTAGGCATAGAGGCAAAAAGTCAATTTACAGGTAAGTTAAAAGATCTTTTAGTGACAGTGGATGAAATGCCACCACTTACACCAGAATTAATAAAATTGTCTGAAAATTTGGCACAAAATATTTTTTCATATCGAATTACCATTTTACAAGCAATGTTGCCATGGGTAATGCGGGCAGGCTATCGTAAACTGTTAGTACCTGCAAATAAAAAAGCTAAAAAGATGCCGTTCTTTCAAGGTGATCCCATTGATTTAGCTAAAATGACGGATCTGAAGCAAATAAAAAAAGTTCATCAATTGCTGAAAAATGATGATGCCAAAATAGAATATGTTGTAGAAAATAGAGCTAAAGAGAAAAAAGAAAATCAGTATGAATTAGCGCTAGATTCTGCAGAATACACCAAGATTTACAATACTTTGCGTCAAAATGCGGTTAAGCAAAAGCAATTGATGATGGATATTATTGAAAATAAAGATGATTATCCTAAAAGTCAAAGTGATTTGATAAAAGAGTTAGGCTTATCGGCTGCTAATTTAAATTCAGCTGTTAAAAAAGGTTGGCTAAAAAGAAAAGCTGTCGAAGTTTATCGTAATCCCTTAGCTGGTTTTGAAGATGAAAAAAAGCCAGTTCTAGTGACTTTAAATGATGAACAACAGGCTGCGTTGGATCAAATTAATAGCGCAATTGATCAGCGTAATGCAGAGACCTTTTTACTTGAAGGAATTACTGGTAGTGGGAAGACAGAAGTATATTTGCATGCAATTGGACAAGCTTTGGCTCAAGGAAGAAATGCCTTGATGCTAGTGCCAGAAATTTCGTTAACACCGCAAATGGTAAAGCAAGTAAAGGCACGTTTTGGTGATAAAGTGGCCGTTTTACATAGTGCTTTATCTGAAGGGGAAAAATATGACGAATGGCGTAGAATTCGTCGTGGTGAAATTCAAGTAGTAGTTGGAGCAAGAAGTGCAGTTTTTGTTCCGCTAGATAATATTGGATTAATCATAATTGATGAAGAGCATGAATCATCATATAAACAAGAGACCAATCCTCGTTATAATGCTAAAAATGTGGCACTCTGGCGTAGTAAATATCACCATTGTCCATTAGTACTAGGAAGTGCTACTCCATCACTAGGAAGTCGAGCACGTGCTCAAAAAGATGTATATCATCTATTACGTTTAACTAAACGTGCAAATCATAAAAAATTACCTAAAGTTAATTTGATTGATCTTAAGCATGTTCAATTTGCAGGTGGGCAATTTGACTTGTCTGTTGAATTAGTCGATGCAATTAAGAAAAGACTAGAGAAAAAAGAGCAAGTCATCTTGATGCTTAATCGGCGAGGATTTGCTAATTTCATGCTTTGCCGGGAATGTGGTTTTGTTTTGAAATGTCCTAATTGTGATGTTTCACTTAATTTGCATAAAGATACTAATAGCATGCAATGTCACTATTGCGGACATACAGAGCCAATTCCTACTCGATGTCCTAATTGTCAAAGTTCAAAAATCCGTTTTTTAGGTACTGGAACCCAAAAAGTTCAAGAAGAACTTGAAGAACTTTTACCAGGAGCTAGAATTTTAAGAATGGATGTTGATACAACTAGGAGAAAAGGCAGTTATAAGCGGATTTTGGATTCATTTGGTAACCATGAGGCGGATATTTTGTTAGGAACTCAAATGATTGCTAAAGGATTAGATTTTCCAAATGTAACTTTAGTTGGCGTAATTAGCGCAGATACGGGATTATGGTTATCGGATTATAATGCATCAGAAAAAACATTTGAGTTGCTGACGCAAGTCGCAGGACGTGCAGGACGTGCTGACAAGGAAGGCGAAGTTTTAATTCAAACTTATAATCCAGAACACTATGCCATTCAATTGGCACAAACGCAGGATTATGAAAGATTTTATGGTTATGAAATGCATATGCGTCATGCTGGCAATTACCCACCATATTTTTATACAGTATTAATATCAGTTGCCGCTAAAAAAGAGCAAAATGCGGCTAGAGAAGCATTCAAGATAAAAAGATATTTATTGCAGCATTTAAATAATCAAGCAATAATTTTAGGACCATCGCCAAGTGCAATTTCTAGAGTAAAAAATCAATATTATTACCAAATACTGGTAAAATATAAAAAAGAACCAAATTTAAATAAACTATTACACCATGTTCAAGATTCTGCTCAAGAAGCTAAGAAATATGGTTTAAGTATTTTTATCGATAATGAACCAGAAAGAGTAATGTAAGGAGTTGTTTTAATGACATCAGTAATATTCATGGGAACACCAGAGTTTTCAGTTCCAGTATTAGAAGGCTTAATCAAAAATAATTATGAAATTAAGGCTGTTGTAACGCAGCCTGATAAAAAGGTTGGTCGTAAACAAAAGATCACTAAGACCCCAGCTAAAATTGCTGCAGAAAAGCATAATTTACCTGTTTTTCAACCAGTGAAATTGTCTGGCTCAGAAGAAATGCAACAATTGATTGATATGCATGCTGACTTAATCGTCACCGCCGCATACGGTCAGTTCTTGCCAACTAAGTTTTTAAACTCAGTAAAAATTGCTGCTGTTAATGTCCATGGTTCACTTTTGCCAAAATATCGTGGTGGTGCACCAATTCAATATTCACTCATTAATGGGGATGCAGAAACTGGTATCACTATTATGGAAATGGTAAAGAAAATGGATGCTGGTGATATTTATTCTCAAAAAGCAATTAAGATTGAGCCAGATGACAATGCAGGAACTTTATTTAATAAATTATCAATTGTAGGTAGAGACTTACTTTTGGAGACTTTACCTTCGATTATTGATGGCAGCGTTAAAAAGATTCCTCAAGATCCAGATAAGGTAGTCTTTTCACCTAATATTACTAAAGAACAAGAACGCATCGTTCCTACTATGACAGCTGCTGAAGCTAACAATATGATCCGTGCTCTTAATCCAGATCCAGGTGCTTATATGATGCTTGAAGGCAAGCGCTTCAAGGTTTGGAAAGCAGAAGTTGCTAAGGATAGTACTGATTTAAAGCCAGGTTGCGTAGTAGCTAATAAGGACCGCTTTGCAATTAGCTTTGCTAATGGTACTGTTTTAAACTTGCTCGAGGTACAACCAAGCGGCAAGAAGAAGATGGATATTAAGAACTTTTTAAATGGTCAAGGTAGTAAATTTGCCCCAGGAGAAGAAATTGTCGACAAATAAAAGTGCCCGTGCAATTAGCTTAGATACTTTAATTAAAGTCTTAAAAAATGGCTCATATTCAAATATTAGTTTGAACAATAGTTTAAAGCATTCTGATTTATCGATTGCTGATCAAAATTTAGCAACTAGGATTGTTTACGGAACGATTCAATATCGCCTTTTTTTGGAATATCAATTGACCGGTTTGCTTAAAACAAAAATCACTGAAAAATATTTGAAGCCGCTCTTGTTGATGTCACTTTATCAGATAATATTCTTAGACAAGGTTCCTAACCGTGCTGTACTAGATGAAGCTAATAAACTAGCTAAGCAGTTTGGCAAACATCATTCTTCAGGCTATAGAGTAGTGAACGGAATCTTGCGTGCATTTATTAGACGCGGTGTGATTTTACCTGATGAAAAGGATACCGTTAAATATTTAAGTATTAAAGAAAGCGTTCCTAAATGGTTAGTTAAGTATTTAATTGACAATTGGGGAATGCAAAAAGCAAAATCAGTTTTAAGCAGTATTAATGAACCAGCCAAAAATAGTGTGCGAATTTCATCACTAGCAGATAAAAATCAAGTTTTTGATCAATTAACAAAAGAAGGATATCAACCGAAATGGTCAAATTTATCTCTTAATGACGCCGTTTTAAGTCATGGTGGCATTAGCGAAAGTGATTTATTTGAACAAGGAGAGTTGACAATTCAAGATGAAGCCGCTAGCTTAGTGGTAGAAGCTTTTGATTTTGATAAAAATCAAGCTGAACATGTTTTAGATGCATGTAGTGCACCTGGCGGGAAAACTGTCCAGATTGCTGAAAATATCACTGGTGATGTAACTGCACTAGACATTCATGAAAAGAAATTACGTCTAGTAAAAGAAAATGCTCGCCGCATGCATGTGTCGGACAAAGTAACAACTAAGGCATGTGATGCTAGAAAAGCGCAAGAAATGTTTAATGCAGGTGAGTTCACTAAAATTTTAGTTGATGCTCCATGTTCAGGTTTGGGACTATTAAGACGCAAGCCTGAGATTCGTTATACCAAGAGTTTGCAAGATTTGAAGAGCTTACAAAAAATTCAGTTAGGGATTTTAGATTCTGTTAGCACATTGTTAAAAGTTGAGGGAGAATTAGTATACTCAACTTGTTCAATTTCAATGGAAGAAAATGAAGAAGTAGTTAAGCAATTCTTGCGAACTCATCCTGATTTTGAATTAAAACCATTTTTATTAAGCAAGCTTGAGTCCAAGACAGGAATGTTAAAAATAATGCCTGATCAAGATGGCAATGATGGATTTTTCATTGCAAAATTTAGATTACGAGGTTAGATTTTTGATTGAAACAGCATACGCTTCAAGTATCGGCAAGGTACGAAAAAGCAATCAAGATTTTGTACAAGTTTTTGAGAATCGTAAGGGAATTACCTTAGCAATTGTTTGTGATGGTATGGGTGGCCATCAAGGCGGCGATGTGGCCTCTACAATGGCTGTCACTCACCTAGGACATAATTTTGGCATAACAGATTTTACTGATGCTAATATTGCTCGAAAATGGCTAGATGTGCAATTAAATTCTGAAAATGAAACAATTTTAAAAACAGCTGATAAATTTCCTGACTTAAATGGAATGGGTACGACAATTGTTTTAGCTTTTGCATTTAAGGATAATGCGTTGATAGCTCATTTGGGCGATTCACGTGCTTATAGTTATTCCGAGGGAAAGTTTGTCCAATTAACTGAAGATCATTCTTTAGTTAATGAGCTAGTCAAAATGGGGCAAATTACTAAGGAACAGGCTAAGCATCATCCCCAAAAGAACATTATTACTCAAGCCCTAGGTGTATCTAGTACAATTGATCCTGAAGTTAAGGAAATTAAGCTTGATGATGACGACATCATTTTGCTATGTACTGATGGATTAACGAACTCACTCAGTGATCCACAAATACAACAAGTTTTAGCTACAAAAGAATTAAGCTTAAAAGAACGATGCAATAAATTAATTAGTGAAGCCAATCGATTAGGTGGTGGTGATAATATTACCGTTTGCCTAATTTGGAATAAGGAGGACGAGAGCAGTGATCGATAAAGGTTATCTGCTTGGTGAACGTTATCGCATTATTGATACTTTAGGCGAAGGCGGTATGGCCAATGTTTATCTGGCTGAAGATATTATTCTGCAACGTAAAGTAGCAGTTAAAATATTACGGTTAGATTTACAAAATGAACCTCAAACACAAGCTCGTTTTCAAAGAGAGGCTTTAGCCACTAGTGAATTAAGTCATCCTAATATTGTCTCTGTTCTTGATGTAGGAACTGATCATGGATTGCCATATATGGTAATGGAATATGTTGATGGTCCAGATTTGAAAGAGTATATTCGTCAAAATGCTCCTTTGGATTTGCATGAAGTGATTCGCATTATGGATCAAATTCTAAGTGCAGTTGCTTTGGCTCATAAACATAATGTCATCCACCGTGATCTTAAACCACAAAATATTTTGATGGACAAGAGAGGCAATATTAAGATTGCTGATTTTGGTATTGCGGTTGCCTTGAATCAGAGCTCTGTGACGCAGACTAATTCTGTCATGGGATCAGTTCATTATATGTCACCTGAACAAACTAGAGGCGGATTGGTTACTAAGCAGTCCGATATTTATTCTTTAGGGATTATTCTGTATGAATTGATTACAGGCACTGTGCCGTTTAATGGTGATACTCCTGTTTCAATTGCGTTAAAACACGCGCAGGAACCAATACCTTCTATTAGAAAGAAGGATCAAAGTGTTCCGCAAGCATTAGAAAATGTTGTGTTAAAAGCAACTGCTAAGGATCCACGAGATAGATATGCTACAGCACAAGCCATGCAGGCTGACCTAAATAGTAGCTTAGATCCCGAAAGAGCAGATGAGCCGGTTTTTGTGCCTAATCATGGTAACAATAATGATAAAACAATCGTTCTGCCAGGTTTTAAAGCCCCTGAAAAAGAGCAGACTGTAGAATCTGAAGAGGAAAATAAACCTGATAAAAAGGAAAAGAAAAAAGACTTTTGGCAAAATGTTAAAAGTCATAAATGGTGGTGGATTTTTTCAGTTATTGCCGCTGGATTAATTATTTTTATTATGATTTTCGCACTAAGTGGCAATAATAATAAACCACGTCAAGTTCATATTCCTGATGTAACTAATATAACTGAAAAGCGTGCTGAAAAACGGTTAGAAGCCGCCGGGTTACAAGTGGGAAAAGTAATTAGACGCCAGTCTGATGACATTAAAAAAGGTCATGTAATTGGTACTAAACCAGCAGCCGGTAATAGAGTGGATCAAGGAAAGGCTATCATTTTAATTGTTTCTAGTGGTACCAGCATGGTAAAGGTACCTGATGTAGTCGGGGATAATTACGATGAAGCTGCAGAAAAATTAGAAAATCAAGGCTTCGATGTTGTTAGAGAAGATCAATATTCAAATAAAATGGCTAAAGGCAACATCATTTCTCAGAGTATTGCTGCTGGTGTAGAAGTAAAACCAACGCAGACTACAATTACTTTGGTGGTTTCTCGAGGAAAACAGATAAAGCCAAAGATAAATACCGTTACCTTAAAAGATTTGCACAATTACTCATTAAAGAGTGCGCAAGATTATGCTAAGGAACATGGCTTAACTTTACAGATTAATCAAGAATATTCTGATGAAGTTGAGCGAGGTTTGGTTATCTCAATGCAGCCGGAAGCGGGTACTAAGGTTGATCGTGGATCTACGGTAACCATTAAAGTTTCACACGGTCCAAAAGAAGAAAAAGATACTACTATTACGAAGACATTTACTGTTAATTATGTTGGCAGCGATCTGAAAAAGGATGATAAATCCGATGGTAAAAGTGGAGAAACTGACACTAAGGAAGACAATAGTAAAGTCGACCATGTTCAGATTTATATCAAAGATGATGATCACTCCTTGAGTAATATCTATCGTGACTTATATATTAAACGTGATATGAGTTTCTCAATTCCATTTTCAATTAAGGATGGAAACGGCCAGTTGCGCGTAGTTCGTAACGGAGAAACTGTTTTGAATGAAAAGGTGACAAAATAAATGAAACTAGCAGAAGGAACCGTTGTCGGGTTAATTGCTGGTTATTATGATGTGGAAACTGCTGCGGGTATCGTTAGAACGCGTGCTCGCGGCGTTTTTCGTCAAAAAAAGCAAAAACCTGCAGTAGGTGATCATGTAGAAATTCAAATAGATGATCAGGGTATGAGTTACTTGGTAAAGATTTTACCGCGACTCAACAGAATTGGTCGTCCCGCTGTAGCCAATGTCAGCCATGTATTGTTAGTTATTTCTGCGGTTGAACCTGATTTTTCTTTAGAATTATTGGATCGCTTTTTAACTTTCTTTTCTTGGCAAAAAGTACAAGTCACTATTTATTTATCTAAAAGCGATTTATTAAAAGGTGACAAGTTAGCTAAAATTAAAGAAGAACTATCATATTATCAAGAAATTGGTTATCCAGTGTTTACTGATTATCATGATGTAGAAGCTCAAATTCCTCAAATGATTAAAGCAGGGCAAATTTGGACATTGGCAGGACAATCTGGTGCAGGTAAATCTACTTTACTTAACCAGTTGAAGAAGGATGCTAATCAGGCAACGGGAGCAATTTCTACTAGTTTAAACCGTGGTAAGCATACTACTAGAAAAGTCGAATTATTTAAATTAGGTGAAGGGTTCTTAGCTGATACACCAGGTTTTTCTTCGATTGATTTAACACCGATCAAATTGAATGAATTATGTAACTATTTCGTTGAATTTAAACGTGCTAGCAGCAAATGTAAATTTAGAGGGTGCCAACATTTAAAGGAACCTGGCTGTGAAGTTAAAAAGTTGCTTGAAGAAGGCCAAATAATGCCTCATCGTTATGATGATTATCTGGCAATGCGGACAGAAATTAGTGAAGGCCGATTACCCGAATATTTAAAATAATAGGAGAAGAAAATGATTATTGCGCCATCAATTTTGAACGCAGATAATTTAAATTTAAAAGAAAATATTAAAGATGCTGTTGCAGTAGGCATTGATCGTTTCCATATTGATATTATGGATGGACATTTTGTGCCAAATTTATCTTTTGGACCACAATTAATTAGTGATTTTAAACGTGAATTTCCCATGACAGATGCTGAGATTCACTTTATGAGTAATAATCCTGATGATCTTATTCCAGCCTTTGTTGAAGCCGGAGCAGATATCATGGAGCTGCATTATGGTGCGATGAGTGAATCCAAGCTGAATTATTGGCTTGATTATTTGGCTTCTAATGGAGTTGAGGCTGTTTTAGCAATTAAACCGGATATTCCAGCTGACGTTGTCGAAAAATTTTTGCCAAAAATTAAACAAGTTTTAGTCATGACCGTCAATCCTGGTTTTGGTGGTCAAAGCTTTATTGCTGATTCAGCTGAGAAGATTAAGCAAGTCAGAGAAATTGTAGGACCAAACATGGCAATTGAAGTTGATGGTGGCATTAATGACCGTACGATTAAAATTGCCAAAGATGCAGGTGCTGATGTCTTTGTAGTTGGCTCTTATTTATATGAAAATGGTAATATTGCAAATCAAGTACATAAATTAGAAAAAATTATTAAGTAATGGAAGCATATGCATTATTAGGTGGACCAACAGATTTGTGGCCTGTTAACATCAAAGAAATACTTAAAGATGCAAGAAAGACGAATAATCTTATCGTTGGAGTAGATCGTGGTTCTTTGTACTTAGAAGAATTAGGAATAACTCCTGATGTAGCGCTGGGGGATTTTGACTCATTAAAAAAAGCAGATCTAGCGGAAATTGAAAGTAATGTAAGAGATATTCGTTATTCAAATCCGGTTAAAGATTTGACTGATTCTGAATTGATGCTGCATACAGTTTTTGATGATTATCAGATTGATAATTTAAATATTTTGGGTGCAACAGGGGGCAGAATAGATCATTTTTTAATTAATTTATTAATGCTGCTCGATCCATCTCTGCGACAATTTGCTGAACAGGTCTCAATAATGGATAAGCAAAATAAAATTGTCTTTTTCAATCCGGGACGTCATGTAATAAAGAAAGTATCAGAGTACCCATATATTGGTTTTGCTGCTTTAACTGCAATTAAAGATTTTAATATTTTAGGTGCCCGTTATGAGTTGCACCATTATTCTGGAGATTATCCACGAGTGTTTTCTTCAAATGAATTTTTGCCGAATACTTCTCAATTTGAAATTAATTTTGAAAAAGGGATGCTTGCGGCGATTTATTCAAAAGATGTTAATCGCTTTCATAATCTTTAATGATTGGCTTAAAATAGAGGAAAAAGAATCAAGGATTAATTATGAAATATATTGATTTTGAAAAGAATGTGGCCGCTTTTGAAGATGGTCGCTATGAAGCAAGACTTGATCGCGCAAAACAAAATGTAGAAAATTAAATGCACAAAAACCATGTTCACGTTTTTGATAAGAAAAAGAAGAAGGAAGTAGCAACTATTAATGGCCTTGCTAGAAACGTTACTTACCAAGACTTGGGCTTGCCAACTAAATTGAGCGAAATGATTACTGAATATGCCTATACTCCAATTAAGGAAAGAATGGCTGATGAAATTTCAAATGATGATAAAAATCATAATATTATGAAATAATTTAAAAAAGGACAGCTGAAAAATCAGTTGTCCTTTTTTGATGTACAAAATTTTTAGCAAACAAAAAACCTTACAGATAAATCTGCAAGGCTGGTTATTAGGCACGAGTAACTTTACCAGACTTTAAAGCCTTGGTTGAAACCCATACGCGCTTTGGCTTACCGTCAACAAGAATGCGAACTTTTTGAAGGTTTGGCTTCCAAGCACGACGAGCTGAGTTCAATGAGTGTGAACGTTTGTTACCGAATGTGGTCTTCTTACCTGTTACGTAATCTTTAGCCATTTGCTAAACCTCCTTTATATATGGTGTCATACTTAATTAGGTTATCATATGTTTGGTCGCAATTCAACTTTTTTTAGGACGTATTTTATTTATTGATTACGGCAGTACTATGATAAAATAATAATCGTATATGTAGATAATAAGACGGAGGAAGAACATGGCTGTTAAGATCAAGACAAAAGATGGTTTGATTGATATTTCAAACGGTGTAATCGCAACTGTTGTTGGTGGCGCAGCTACGTCTAATTATGGCGTTGTAGGAATGGCTTCAAAAAATGCCATTCGTGATGGATTCGATGGAATTCTTAATCGTGCCAACTATAAGCGCGGTGTTGTTGTCAAGTCAGAAGATAACGAAATCACTGTTGATGTGTACATTATCGTAGGCTATGGGCTTAAGATTTCTGAAGTAAGTAAGAATGTTCAAGATAGTGTTAAATTTAATCTTTCTAATCAATTAGGAATTAACACTAAAGCCGTTAATGTAATCGTTCAAAGTGTAAAGGTACTTGACGAATAACGTAAGCGGAGGTTTTAAATAGTGGTTTTAAATGAAATAGATAGTAAGCAATTTAGAGATATGGTGCGTGTTGCCACCCACAGAATTGGTAAGAACGCTGAGTTTGTTAACTCATTGAACGTGTTCCCAGTTCCTGATGGTGATACTGGTACCAACATGAATTTAACTATTGAAAGTGGGGCAAGAGCCGTTTCTGAAAATCCTAGCAGAAATGTTGGTGATTTGACTGAAAGCTTAGCTAAAGGAATGTTGATGGGTGCACGTGGTAACAGTGGTGTTATTACTTCACAGTTGTTCCGCGGCTTTTACAAAGCTACTCAAGGCATGAAGACCTTAACTGCACAAGAATTGGCTAACGCCTTTTCAAATGGTGTAGCTACTGCTTATAAGGCAGTAATGAAACCTGTCGAAGGTACTATTTTGACTGTAGCTCGTGTTGCTGCTCAAGAAGGTGCTTCTAAGGCTAATGACACTGATGATGTTACTGAAGTAATGAAGGCAGTTGTTGAAGGTGCTAAGAAGGCTCTTAAATCAACTCCAGATTTACTTCCAGTATTGAAGCAAGTTGGTGTTGTTGACTCAGGTGGTCAAGGACTTTTGTTCATTTATGAAGGTTTCTTAGAAGGTCTTCTTGGTGAAAACTTTGCTGATCAATATCAACCTGACGAAACTGAAATGGATGAAATGATCAACGCAATGCACCACCAATCTTCTGTACAAAGTCAACTAGCTACTCAAGATATCAAGAACGGCTACTGTACTGAAATTATGGTTGACCTTAACGCTGACGTGCCAAACAAGAAGAAATTCGATTTGGAAGAATTCAGAAAGCACTTGTCAGGTTTGGGCGACTCACTTTTAGCTGTATCTGATGGTGAAATTGCTAAGGTTCACGTTCACACCGAACACCCTGGTGATGTCTTCAAGTACGGTAGTCAATTCGGTCAATTAGGCAAGATCAAGATCGACAACATGCGTATCCAACACGAAAGCATCGTTGATCAAGATGAAGAACAACAAGAATCAGTTGACTTTGCTGTTATTGCCGTAGCTTCTGGTAACGGTATTAGAAAATTGTTTGAAAGCGAAGGCGTAAACAGAATTATTTCTGGTGGTCAAACAATGAACCCATCAACCCAAGACTTTATTGATGCAATCAAGAAGTCAGGTGCTAAGAAGGCAATTGTTTTGCCAAACAACGGTAATATCGTGATGGCTGCTAAGCAAGCTGCAGAAGTTAGTGACATTCCAGTAGGTATCGTACCAAGCAAGACTATCTCACAAGGTCTTACTGCAATGCTTTCATTTAACCCAGATGCTTCCGTTGATGATAACGTTGAAGCTATGTCAGAAGATCTCGACACTGTAGTTTCAGGTGAAGTAACTCAAGCTACTCGTGATACTGAAATTGACGACGTAGAAATTCACAAGAATGATTACCTTGGTATCATCGACGGTAATATTAAGGTTGATAACGCTGATTTGATCAAGACTACTACCGAAATGATCGAAAAGATGCTTGATGAAGATTCAGAAATTATCACTATTATGTATGGTCGTGATGCAAGCGAAGATGAGGCACAACAGGTTGTTGAAGCTCTTGAAGCCAGTCATGATGATCTTGAATTTGAAATTCATGATGGTGGTCAACCTGTATATCACTTCTTAGTATCAGTTGAATAAAAAATGATAGAAAACGCATTATTTGCTCCTGTAACGGATTTAAAAGGTGTAGGAACAAAAACTGCGGCTGATCTAGGTAGCTTAGGCATTTATAGTATTTATGATTTGCTCTTTTATTTTCCTTTTCGTTATGACGAATTGCAGACATTGCCTTTAGATCAAATCATGGATGGTCAAAAAGTAATGCTAAAGGGAATTGTAGCCACCGAACCTTTTGTTAGTCGTTTTGGTTATAAGAAGAGTCGCCTAAGTTTTAAAATGAGAATTGACCATGATGTAATCATGGTCAATTTTTTTAATCAGCCATGGCTTAAGAGCAAGATTGAAATTGGCGAAGAAGTAGCAATTTATGGTAAATATAATGTTGCTCGTCAAAGTCTTTCTGCCTTTAAATTTGTTGCAGTAAAAGAAAAGGATAGTGGCATGGCGCCAATTTATCCTGTTAATCGTCATGTTAAACAAAAAAAGCTAGTTAATTTGATTAATTTAGCGGTAGATAGTTTCTTAGATAAAGTACAAGATATTGTTCCCCAGAGCATTAGAGAAAAATATCGTTTGTTGACTGATCAAGAGATTATTCAAAAAATGCATCATCCTAAAAATAGTACTGAAGCAAATCTAGCTAAAAGAAGTGCAATCTTTCGAGAATTTTTTATTTTTGAATTGCAGCTAGCTCTTTTGGCTAGCCATGATGGCAAACAAGCAGGCTATCCTAAAAATTATGATTTAAAAGAAATAGCTCAATTGACCTCTTCTTTACCGTTTGAATTGTCAGACGATCAAAAAGAAGTTGTTAATGAAATTTTTGCTGATATGCATTCATCAGGTCAAATGCGTCGTCTGTTACAAGGGGATGTAGGATCTGGTAAAACTGTTGTTGCAGTTTATGCTATTTTTGCGGCGATTACTGCGGGTTATCAAGCAGCTCTGATGGTGCCAACTGAAATTTTAGCTACACAGCACTTTAAAAAGATTGATGAATTACTGAGGCCCTTGGGCGTAAGAGTTGCTCTATTAACAGGTAATACCAAAACACTCGAGCGTAGAGAAATTTATCGTGAATTAACTGATGGCACAATTAATGTGGTAATTGGCACACACGCTTTAATTCAGAACAGTGTCATTTTTAAAAAGTTAGGCTTGGTAATCATTGATGAACAACACCGTTTTGGCGTTGGACAAAGACAGGCTTTAATTAATAAAGGTGATCAGCCTGATATTCTAGCTATGACGGCCACTCCAATTCCTCGAACGCTGGCTTTAACAGTATATGGAGATATGACTGTTTCTGAAATTCATCATATGCCTGCCGGTAGAAAACCAATCATTTCATCTTGGAAGACTAGTAGTCAGATGAAAGATGTTTATCAGAAAATGCAGGAGCAACTTGCACAAGGTTTTCAAATATATGCTGTTACGCCGCTGATTACTGAATCTGAAACATTGGATTTAAAGAATGCGGAGGAATTACATGCTAAGTTAAGTCATGATTTTCCTAATCAAAATGTGGTTTTGCTTCATGGTCAAATGCCCGGTCCTAAAAAGGACGAAATTATGACCGCTTTTGCTAGTGGAAAAATAAATATTTTGGTTACAACTAGCGTAATTGAAGTTGGAGTCGATGTGGCTAATGCCAATATGATGGTCATCTATAATGCGGATCGTTTCGGATTAAGTCAACTGCATCAGCTTCGCGGAAGAATTGGACGTGGTAAGACGCAAAGTTATTGCGTTTTTATAGCTGATCCGAAAACTGATTCTGGTAAAGCAAGAATGAAAATAATTGCTGCTACCAATGATGGCTTTAAATTAGCAGAAGAAGACCTTAAAATGCGTGGCGAGGGTGATCTTTTTGGTAAAGCTCAATCTGGATTGCCTGAATTTCGCGTGGGAGATGTAGTTAATAACTACAATACCTTGGTTGTTGCGCAAAAAGTGGCACGAGAATTAGTTCAGCAAGATCCGAAATTAGCTGATCATCAGACACTTAACCAAGTGCTAGAATATAAACAATTAGAACAAAATAGAATTTAAAAGATTGTGGTGAATTATATTGAGAACAATTGCTATTGATGCGATGGGCGGAGATAATGCGCCTGAAGCAATCGTTGAAGCTGTTTTAAAGGCAAAAGATGAAATGCCTGAAACTAAGTTTTTATTATTCGGTGATAAAGAACAATTACGTAATTTAATTCCTGCTGATCGAATTAATGATCAATTGGGCGTAGTTGCAACCACCGAAGTGATTGCCGATGAAGATGAACCCGTTAAGGCAATTAGAAGAAAAAAAGATTCTTCAATGGTTGTAGCAGCAAACTTTGTTAAAGAAGGAAAGGCCGATGCTCTTCTTTCTTTAGGTAATACTGGTGCATTATTAGCCTGTGGTATTTTTATCATCGGTCGTATTAAGGGCATTACTCGTCCAGGCTTAATGCCAACCTTACCAGTTCAAAATAGTGATGATGGCTTTAATATGGTCGATGTAGGTGCCAATGCTAAGAGCAAACCTGAATATTTACTTCAATGGGCAGAAATGGCATCATATTATGCTGAAAAAATTCGTGGCATTCAAACTCCTCGCATCATGCTATTAAATAATGGTTCTGAAAGTGATAAAGGGGATGAGGTTCACCAAGCTGCCTATGAATTATTAAAAGATAGTAACCTTAACTTCCAAGGTAACATTGAGGGGAATGAATTATTACTAGGCAAAGCCGATGTAGTAGTTACAGACGGTTTTACTGGCAATGCTGTTCTTAAAAATATTGAAGGTACATCAAGCGTAATCTTGCATTTGCTAAAAGATAGCTTGTTAAACGGTGGTGTTATGACCAAATTGGGAGCTTTGATGGTAAAGGGCTCTTTATCAAGTCTTAAATCAAAGTTTGATACAGCTAAGTATGGCGGTGCAGTTTTGCTTGGAGTTAATGCACCAGTGGTTAAAACTCATGGCCGCTCTAATGAACGTCCAATTTATTTCACTTTAAAACAAGTTGATAAAATGATTAAAGAAAATTTGGTGCAAGATTTTAAAGACGAATTCGCTACAAAATAGTACAATAGTTTATTAAAAAGGAGAATTTGTATGACAGAAGAAGAAATTTTTAATAAAATTAAAACCTTAATTGCCGATAATTTTAATGTTGATCAAGATAAAATTACTGAAAATACTAATTTTACAAATGATCTAGACGCTGATTCTATCGACTTAGTTGAATTTATTTTGCAACTTGAAGATGAATTTGGTTCAGAAATTCCTGATGACGAAGCTGAGAAAATTAAGACCGTTGGTGACGCTGTATTATATATTAAGTCACATCAAGGTTAATTTCCTAAAAAAAAGCCCTATCGTTATTTGCATACGACCGACTTTGTGTTTATAATTAGAAAATAAATAGAAAAGATTAAACAGCTTTTAATAAAAAAAGCTATAAATGGAGGAATGACCTTTGGAAAAGCAGAGTGATCTATTACTAGATATACAGCACCTGCATACGGCGTACCGTTTGCAAGGGAAGTTCTATGATGCTGCGGACGATATTAATTTAACTTTAAAGCGCGACGAGATTTTAGCCATTGTTGGTGAATCTGGTTGTGGTAAAAGTACTATCGCTTCAAGTATTATTGGATTGTACGACCATAAAAATACTAAAGTTACAGGGGACATTCTTTATAATGAATTGAACCTTGTTGGTTTGAATGAATCATTGTTCAACAAGATTCGTGGAGATAAGATCGGGATGATCTTTCAGGATCCACTTGCTAGTTTAAATCCATTAATGCGTGTTGGTGACCAAGTTGCCGAGACCCTTTATTACCATACTGATATGGATGAAAAAGCACGTCACGCACGAGTTATTGAATTATTTAATCAAGTAGGAATGCCTAGACCTGAAGAAATGTACGAGATGTACCCACATGAACTTTCAGGTGGTTTGCGTCAGCGTGTAGTTATTGCGATGGCTATTGCATGTAAGCCAGAAGTAATTATTGCTGATGAACCAACTACTGCTTTGGATGTAACTATTCAAGCTCAAATTTTGGACTTGCTAGAAGATATTCAAAGACAGTCACATTCAGGTATTATCTTGATTACCCACGACTTGGGCGTTGTGGCTGAGACTGCTGATGAAGTTGCGGTTATGTATGCTGGACAAATTGTTGAAAAATCAGATGTTAAGACAATTTTTGAAAATCCACTTCATCCATATACAAGATCACTTCTTAATTCAATGCCTCAATCTGATGATACTGATGAAGACCTTCATGTTATCAAGGGTACTGTACCATCTCTTAAGAATATGCCACGTAGTGGTGATCGATTTGCTGCAAGAATTCCTTGGATTCCTGCAAGTGCCCATGAGGTGGAGCCACGTGTTCATGAGGTAGCACCTGGTCACTGGGTAAGATGTACCTGCTGGAAGACATTCCACTTTGAGGATGAAGACAGTACGCAAAAAGCAACAGCAGCAAGCGGGGAGTAATTTATGGCAAAAGAAATTATCCAAATAAAAGATTTAAAAGTCTATTACCCAATTCGCTCCGGCTTTTGGAACAGAATTACAGATTATGTTCGTGCCGTTGATGGTGTAAACTTCTCAATTAACGAAGGTGAAACCTACGGTTTGATTGGTGAATCTGGTTCTGGTAAATCAACTACCGGTAAAGCAATCGTTGGGGTTGAAAAAGTTACTGGCGGACAAATCATGTATAAGGGTTTGGACGTCACTAAGGCAAGCAATCGTAAGAAGCTTGATTATAACAAAGATGTTCAAATGATTTTCCAGGATTCAATGTCAAGTTTGAACCCTCGTAAGAGAATTGAAGACATCATTGCTGAACCAATTAGAAACTTTGAAAATTTGACTACCGATCAAGAACGTGATCGTGTACAGGACTTGCTTGACATCGTAGGGATGCCTAGTGATGCAATTTACAAGTACCCACATGAATTCTCTGGTGGTCAACGTCAAAGAATTGGTGTCGCTCGTGCCGTTGCTACTAACCCTAAATTAATTGTTGCCGACGAACCAACTTCTGCTTTGGACTTATCAGTTCAAGCTCAGGTTTTGAACTTCATGAAGCATATTCAACAACAATACAACATTGCATATCTCTTCATTTCTCACGACTTAGGTGTTGTTAAGCACATGTCAGAAAACTTAGCTATTATGCACCGTGGTCGTTTGGTTGAATTAGGTAGTCGTGAAGAAATTTACAAGCACCCAATTCACATTTATACTAAGCGACTTCTTTCTGCTATTCCTCAAGTTGACGTTGAACATCGTGAAGAACATAAGAAACACCGTGAACAAGTAGAAAAAGAATTCGAGGAAAACCAAGGCAAATGGTATGACAAGGACGGACGTGTATATCCATTGCAACAGGTTGCACCTAAGCACTGGGTAGCATTGCCTGAAGATATGGCTCAAGAAGCTGAACTCGAAGAACGAGAAGAAAAGGAGAGTGATTAAGCATGTGGAAAACAATCTTACGGCGTTTGTTAATCATGATCCCACAATTGATTATCTTGAGTCTGTTGGTCTTCTTGCTTGCTAAGATGATGCCAGGTGACCCATTCAGTGGATCAATTAACCCTAACACCGACCCTAAACAAATCGAAGCTTTAAGAAGAGCTGCTGGTCTTTATGATCCATGGTATGTTCAATACTTTAGATGGGTAGGCAACTTATTCCATGGTGATCTTGGTACAAGTTATATTCAACACGTACCTGTAACATCATTAATTGCAGACCGTGCAAATAATACTTTCTGGTTATCACTTTTGACAACTATCTTAACTTATAGTATTGCGATTCCTCTTGGTATTACTGCTGGTCGTCACCAAGACCAATGGCAAGATACTGGTGTACAAATTTTTAACTACATTACTTTAGCTACACCGGGCTTCGTATTCTATATCTTAGGATTATGGCTCTTCGGCTTTACCTTGGGTTGGTTCCCAATTTCAGGTTCAGTTTCAGCCAACGCCTCAGGATTCTGGGGTGTACTTGGCAGTAGACTTTACCACATGATTTTTCCAGCTATTTTGTATGCCTTGATTGCTACTACTGGTACTGTACAGTACTTGAGAACAGGTATTGTTGATAACAAGGTTGAGGACTACGTTAGAACTGCCCGCAGTAAGGGTGTTCCTGAAAATGTAGTTTTCCATAAGCATATTTTGAGAAATTCATTATTGCCAATTGCTGCCTTCCTTGGTAACACTATTACTGGTCTTCTTAGTGGTTCAATGATTATTGAAAGTGTCTTCAGTTATCCTGGTATGGGTAAGTTGTTCCTTGACTCAATCAGTCAACGTGACTACACCACTTTAACTGCTTTGATTCTTATCTTTGGTATCTTGACTCTAATTGGTAACTTGCTCTCAGATATCATCATGAGTATTATTGACCCACGTATTAGAATTCAATAGGGAGGAGAGAAGAAATGGCTGATAAAAAGAAAGATACTGCTACAAAGAAAGCAAGTAAAAAAGACGCTACACCGAAGGCTACTCTCCCACCTTCTGGATTCAGGGTGGCTGTACGTGAAATTTTACGTTCTAAGTCTGCACTTACAGCTTTAATTATCATTATTTTAATTTTATTGCTTACTTTCGGTGGTTCATTGTTTTTGAACAGAGCACAAATTACTGAAATGAACATCGTTGACGCATACTACGGTTGGGGCCAAGGGGGTCACCTTCTAGGTACTGACGATGGTGGTCGTGATATTTTGAAACTGCTCATCATGGGTGGACGTAACTCAATCATGATCGGTATCTCAGTTACTGTAATTACTGAAATTGTTGGTTTGGTAGTCGGATTAGTTTCTGGTTACTACGGTGGTGTTGTTGATGCCATCATCATGAGAATAGTTGACTTCATTCAAATTTTGCCACAAATGCCAATTATCATTGTTTTGACTACAGTTATTCCTAACTACAACGCTGTAACTTTGGTATTCTTGATTGCCATGTTTGGATGGACGCCGACGGCACGTTACTACCGTTCATTCATCCTTTCACAGCGTGACCGTGACTATGTTTTGGCATCAAAGACTTCAGGTTCATCTAACTTCCAAATTATGTTCCGTGAAGTTTTGCCTAACATCACTTCAATGATTATCATCGACGTTGTTTTGACTATTGCTGGTAACATCGGTATTGAAACTAGTTTGTCCTTCTTGGGATACGGTTTGCCAACCACTACACCATCACTTGGTACTTTGATTGGATTTGCTAATGACCCAGTTAACGTTATTAACCGTCCATGGTTATGGCTCCCAGCTACTATCTTGCTTTTGGTTATTTCCTTAAGTATTAACTATGTTGGTCGTGCCTTACAACGTGCAGGTGACGCAAGACAACGTGAAAATTAATAATCTAATAAATATATTAAAACAGCTCTATCGCTTGATAGAGCTGTTTTTGTGTCTGCATAATAATAAAGTTATGCAATTCTAATAAAATAAAAATTAAAATTAATTTCATAAAACTATTGAAAAACTAATATATCGTGGTATTATTTAATCATCAACTTGATTCAAAGATTATTAATAAAAAACATAAAAGATGTCCTAGATGGAGGAATAATTATATGAAATTAGCAAAGATTTTAGGTTCTGTAGGAGTAGTTTCCGCAGCCGCATTAGCATTGGCTGCTTGTGGTCAAAGCGGTAGCAGTAATAACCAAGGAGCAAAGGATGCTAAGAAGTTTCCAGATTCAACTCCTAAGAAAGCTACCAAGCAAGGTGGTACCGTTTCTGTAGCATTGGAAACTGATACTCCATTTACTGGAATCTTTTCAGATGAATTATCAACCTCCGCAATTGACTCAAGTGTAGCTGCACCTGGTGAAGAATCATTATTCGATACTGATGATTATTACAGAATTAACAATAAAGGTGCCGCAACTATGAAACTTGACCGTAAGGCCAAGACAGTAACCATCACTGTTAAGAAGGGTGTTAAGTGGTCAGACGGTAAGCAAGTAAATGCTAAAGACCTTGAATATCCATACGAAATCTTGGCAAACAAGAAGACTCAAGCACAACGTTACGATTCAACTCTTGAATCAATTCAAGGTATGAAAGAATACCACGAAGGCAAGGCTAAGACTATTTCCGGTATTGAAATGCCAGATGGTGAAAATGGCCGTACAATTGTAATTCACTACAAACAAATGAGACCAGGTATGTACTTCTCAGGTAACGGCTACTTCTGGGAATCAGCTGCACCATACCACTACTTAAAGAATATTCCATTTAACAAGCTTCAATCATGTGACCAAATCAGAAAGAAGCCATTATACTTTGGTCCATTTAAGCTTGATAAGCTTGTTCGTGGTCAATCAGTAACTTGGGTACCAAACAAGTACTACTGGAGAGGTAAACCAAAGTTAAACAAGGTTGTAATCCAAGTAGTTAACCCTAACTCAGCTTCACAAGCTATTAAGAGTCACAAGTTCGATATCACTGGCGTAATTAACTCACAATGGGATCAAGTTAAGAACACCAAGGGTGTTAACTGGGTTGCTCAAGTTCCATTGGCATACAGCTACGTTGGTTTTAAGATGGGTAAATGGGACGCTAAGACTGGCAAGAATGTCATGGATAAGAACTCCAAGGTTGCCAACAAGTCATTGCGTCAAGCTATTGGTTACGCAATGAACATTGATGCCGTTAACAAGCGTTACACCCAAGGCTTGAGCTTCAGAGTTAATACTTTAATTCCTTCAGGCTTCGGTGCATACCACGACAGCAGCATCAAGGGCTACAACTACAACTTGAAGAAGGCTAACCAATTATTGGACAAGGCTGGCTACAAGAAGAAGGGTAAGTGGCGTGTACAACCTAACGGTAAGCCATTAGTACTTCACTTTGCTACTATGTCAGGTTCACCAAACGCTGAAGCTATTACTCAAAACTACTTACAACAATGGCACAAGATCGGTTTGAACGTTAAGCTTACTGGTGGTCGTTTGATGGAATTCAACTCATTCTACGACAAGGTTCAACACGATTCTAAGGATATCGACTTCTTCCAAGCAGGTTGGAACTTAGCTTCTGAACCATCACAAGGAAGCATGTACGGTGAAACTTCACCAATGAACTACGAACGTTTCGTAACTCCAGAAAACAACAAGTTGCTTGCTGAAATGGACTCAGAGAAGTCATTTAACACTAAGTACCGCGTAAAGGTCTTCCACCAATGGCAAAAGTACATGTACGATGAAGCCTTTGTAATCCCAACCAGCAACTCATACAGTATCAATGCTGTAAACAACAAGATCACCGGTTACTCAACTAAGCCATCACAAAACAACAACGGGCACCAATTATGGTACCAAGTAGGTTACGCTAAGTAATTAGGCACACTAGTAAAAATCTCCAAAATTATAAACAATAAATAATCCTTTACATAAACTTTCATATTATAAAATCTAATAACTAATATAAAAAAACGGCAGATATCTTAAAAAAGATACCTGCCGTTTTCATGCTGTTGTAACTTTTTTGTAATAGTGATATTATGGATAAGTCAACTTGTTCCAAGTTATGGAGGATTTTTACTAATGAAAAAGGCAAAAGTTTTTGCTGGCATTACACTTTTATCAGGTGTTGCCCTTACACTAGCAGCTTGTGGTAAATCTGGCTCTAATGCCAATGAAGCTTCTAACGCCGCTAAATTTAGCCAAGCTGTTCCAACTAAAGCCACTAAAAATGGTGGTACAGTAAAGGTTGCGGTTGAAACTGATACACCATTTACTGGAATTTTTAATGATGAACTTTCAACTTCTAATACTGATAGTGAAGTTATGCAATATGGTGCTGAGAGTCTTTTTGGTACCGATGATCACTATGTGTTCAACAATAAGGGTGCAGCTACTATTAAGATTGATCAAAAGGCTAAGACTGCAACTATTAACATTAAGAAGGGTGTTAAGTGGTCAGATGGTAAGCAAGTAACCGCTAAAGACTATGAATATGCTTACGAAATCATTGCTAACAAGGATTCTAAGTCACAACGTTACACTGCAAGTTTAGCTGACTTGGTAGGTTTGAAAGAATACCACGAAGGTAAGGCAAGCACTATTTCTGGTCTTGAAATGCCAGATGGTGAAAATGGTCGTAAGGTTGTTCTTCACTTTAAGAATATGAAGCCAGGCATGAACACTAGTGGTAACGGCTATATTTGGGAAGCAGCTGCACCATACCACTACTTAAAAGATGTTAAATTCAAAGACTTAATGTCTAGTGATAAGATTCGTAAGAGACCGTTGTTCTTTGGTCCATACAAGTTACAAAAACTTGTTCGTGGTCAATCAACCACTTGGGTTCCTAACGAATATTACTACAAGGGCAAGCCAAAGATTACTAAGATTACTGCTAGTGTAATTAATCCTAACTCAGTTGCTCAAAGTATTAAGTCAAACAAGTTTGACGTTATCCAAGTTATCAACTCACAATGGCCAAACGTTAAGAATACTAAGGGCGTTAACTTCATTGCTACTGTTCCACTTTCATACTCATACCTTGGCTTTAAGGTAGGTAAGTGGGACGCTAAGAAGGGCGAAAACGTAATGAACCCTAAGTCCAAGATGAACAACAAGGCTCTTCGTCAAGCCATTGGTTACGGTATGAACGTTAACCAAGTTGCTAAGCGTTACTCATACGGCTTAAGCTTTAGAATTCCTACTTTGATTCCTAAGCAATTCGGTGACTACTTCGACAAGGATGTTAAGGGTTACTCATACAACATTAAGAAGGGTAACGAAATCTTGGACAAGGCTGGATACAAGAAGAAGGGTACTTATCGTGTACAACCTAACGGTAAGCCTTTGACTATTCATCTTGCAGCTATGAGTGGTAATGCTAACCAAGAACCAATCATCCAAAACTACATCCAACAATGGAAGAAGGAAGGTTTGAACGTTAAGCTTACTGGCGGTCGTTTAATTGAATTTAACTCATTCTACGACAAGGTTCAAAACGATGACCCATCAGTTGATATGTTCATGGGTGCATGGTCACTTTCAAGTGAACCATCACCAAACGACCTTTACAGTCAAACAGCTCCAATGAACTATTCTCGTTTCGTAACTAAGAAGAACACTCAACTTCTTGATGAAATGGACTCACAAAAGGCCTTTAACCACCAATACAGAATTGATAAATTCCACGAATGGCAAAAGTACATGGATGACGAAGCTTACGTTCTTCCTGTATCAAACAGTTACACTATTACTGCAGTTAACAAGAAACTTACTGGCTACTCACTTAAGCCATCTGACTCAATGGGTAATGGTTTCCCTAACTGGTACAATGTTGCTTATACTAAGTAAAATTAAGCTTAAAAACGAAAAGTCACTTCTAATTCTAGAAGTGACTTTTTTGCATTCAAAATATAGCACTAAAACTGGTATAATTTAAAGGTATAAAAGGGGCAATTTTATGGTAAGTACAAAATTTCTAAAAAAATTAAAAGATGAATATAATATTGAATTTAATAATGAAAAGCTATTAGAAGAAGCATTTACGCATTCTTCATATTCAAATGAGCATCCTAACGATGGAATTCGTGATTATGAAAAGTTGGAATTTTTAGGTGATGCCGTTCTTGAATTGGCTGTTTCTGATTATTTATACCGTCATTATCCTAAATTAAATGAAGGAGAATTAACACGGTTAAGATCTAATATTGTTAGAACTGAAGGATTCTCTGAATTTGCGATTGAATGTGGTTTTCAAAATGAAATTCATTTAGGTAATGGTGAGGAAAAAGCTGGTGCTCGTAATCGTAAAACATTGTTGGAAGACGTTTTTGAAGCATTCAATGGCGCTTTATTCCTTGACCAAGGGATGCCAGCAGTTGAACATTTTTTGCATTTAACTGTTTATCCATTGATTGATAAAGGCGAATTTGATGATTCACGTGATTATAAGACCGATTTGCAGGAGTTATTACAACAAAATGGTCCAGTAAATATTGAATATTCGGTACTTAGTGAATCACAATTGCCATCACATTTTGTAGTTGAATTAAAGATTAATGATCAAGTTCAAGCACAAGGTGAAGGTCATAACAAGAAAGCTGCAGAACAACAAGCCGCTAAAGCAGCTTTACAAAAATTAGAGTAAGGGGATTTAAAAAGGTGCCATTAACAGAATTAGTGCTCGATGGTTTTAAATCATTTGCTGACAGAACAACTATTCATTTTAATGATGGAATAACTGGTATTGTTGGTCCTAATGGTAGTGGTAAAAGTAATATTACAGAAGCTATTCGTTGGGTAATGGGTGAATCCAGCGCTAAGTCTCTTCGTGGAACAAACATGAAGGACGTCATTTTTGCTGGTAGTCAATATCGTAAGCCATTAAATAAAGCTGAAGTTACCTTAATTTTTGATAATCGCAAACGTGAATTAGCATTTGATACGGACGAAGTTTCAATTACTAGAAATATTTTACGTTCTGGCGATAGTGAGTTTTTGATTAATGGACAGCAAGTCCGCATGCGTGATGTACGGACGCTTTTTCTCGATTCTTGTATATCGCAAAATAGCTTAGCTATTATTTCTCAGGGACGAGTTGATCAAATCTTAAATTCACGTCCGGAACAGCGCCGCGTAATTTTTGAAGAAGCTGCGGGTGTGCTTCACTTTAAACAGCAAAAAGAAGCAGCTCAAGGGCAACTTAAGAAGACTCAAGATAATTTGATTCGAATTAATGATTTAGTAAAAGAACTTGAGGGCCGCTTAGAGCCGCTGCATGAACAAAGTTCGCTAGCCAAAGAATATAAGTTTCAAAAGGCTGGTTTAGATAAAGAACTAAAGAGTTTATTAGCATTTGAAATCGAAGATATTAATAAGCAAAAAGAAACTATTCAAAAATCAGCTGATAAGAATAAGATTTTATTATCAAAATTAGATGCTGAAGTTAAAGAATCTCAAAATGCGGTCTCAGAAAAAAGAGCAGAGTACCAAAAAATTCGGGATGAACGAGAAAAAGTTCAAAATGAATTATTAAAATTAAGTCAGCAATTATCAGATTTGAATGCTAACTTGCAAATGGCTGAACAATCACGTCAATTTGATGATGCTACTAAGATCGAATATCAAAATCAAGTTGAAACGCTGAAGAAGAGCCTGGTACAACTGAACGCTCATTTGGAAAGTTTACAAAAAGATCAAGCTAGCCTTAAGAAGCAACAAGCGGTTTTACAAGAAAAGCGGGATAAGCTTACAGGTGAATTGAGTGAAAATCCAGAAGAACTCAATAAGAAACTGGAGGATTGTCGTAACGACTACATTCAATTATTGCAAGATCAAGCTGCGGTTAACAATCAAGTAATTAACTTGAATACTGAGCTAAAGCGTAGTAAGGCTGACACCACTTATCAAAGCAATGATGTGGGTAAACAACTATCTGAAGCTAAAGCAGAACTGGAAAAATTACGAGCCGAAGGTAAAGATCTAACTGCTAAACGTAAAGACAAAAATGCGGCTTTTGCTGAAGCCAGTGATCAAAGTAATGACTTGAATGATCAAATTAGGCGTCTGCAGCAAACAGTTAATGATGAGCGGAATAAACTGGAAAAGATCGAAGCCCGTCATGAAGCTTTAATTAATATTCAAAAACGTCATGAAGGTTATTACTACGGTGTCCGTAACGTCTTGAATCATTTAAATGATTTTCCTGGCGTAATTGGTGCCGTAGGTGAGTTGCTTACTTTCCCAGCTGAACTTGAAGCAGCGATGACTACAGCTCTTGGTGGCGGCGTTCAAGATTTGATTACAGATAGCCGTAATAGTGCTAAAAATGCAATTAATCAGTTAAAACGCAGTAGAGCTGGTCGTGCCACATTTTTGCCATTAGATGGGTTACGCCAATATACCATTCCACAATCTACAGTAACTACCTTGAAGTCCTTTAATGGATTCAAGGGAATTGCCAGTGAGCTAGTAGAAAGCAAAACGGATCATAATATTACTGCCGCAATTAATTACTTGTTAGGCAGTGTTGTGATTGTCGATACAATCGAAAACGCAATGGCAATTTCTCAACGAATTGGTCGTTATCGAATAGTTACTTTAGATGGGGATGTTGTTTCACCGGGCGGTTCTATGACTGGTGGACAAAAGAACCTGCGCAATAATTCACCATTGCAGACGGCAACTGAAATTAATCAGTTAGAAAAGCAAATCAGTAGTTTAACTAGATCATTTAAGGAAGACCAAGCACAATTAAAAGATTTGGTTGATCAAAGCGTTAAAGTAGAAAATAAGTTGCAAAAATTGCATGATTCTTTGCAAGAAATTAATCAAACGATTAATGAAGCAGCTATTTCTTTCCAAAATCAAGAAAAAGAGGTTAAGCGACTTCAAGATGCTAATACTTTATATGAATCACGTGTGAAGCAGCGGAATGATCATATAGTTGAATTGCAAAAGCGGATTGCAGAAGCAAATGATAAGCAGGCTCTTTTATCTAAGCAAGGTGAAGAGAAAAAGAGCCAAATGAATGAATTGCAATTACGTATTAAGAACTTTAATAATTTAAGTCAACGTGTGCAAAGTGAATTATCCAAGCTTGATCCACAAATCGCAGTTTTTGCAAATAAATTAGAAAATCTAGCTGTTCAAGAAAAAGATAAACGCAATCAAATTGATAATAATGAAAAGCAGGCTGCTGATTTAAAGGAGAAATTAACAGATCTTAATCAAAATGGAGAACTTTCTGTTAAGAAGAACACCGATTTAAAGAAGCAGAAGGAAAAAATTAAACAAAAGAACGAACAACTGCAAAATAAATTAAATGAGCTTAGTTCACAACTCGGACAATTTGATGCGCAAATTAATCAGTTAGATCAAGTTGCTAGTCGAAATTATGATTTGCGTAAGGATGCGGCAATCGAACAGGAAGATTATTCTGTTAAAATTGCAAAGTTTAATAGTTTGATTGATCAACGCTTAGAAACTTTGTGTGATGATTATGCATTAACATTTGAAGCCGCTATTGCTCAAGCTGAAGGTCAAAATGATCAAGAAACTCGAGAAAAATTAGCTAAAAGTGTTAAACTGCATCGAATGTCACTTGAAGACATTGGTCCAGTTAATTTGGATTCTATTCAAGAATATGAAGATGTTAAAAAGCGTTATGACTTCTTGAATGGTCAACAAAATGACTTGCTTAAAGCTCGTGATGACCTTGAAAAATCAATGAATGAATTAGATGAAGAGGTTAAGAGTCGATTTAAAGCAACATTTGAGGCAGTGGCTGAAAGCTTTAAGCGGATTTTCCCACTTGTCTTTGGCGGTGGAAAGGCTAAGCTTGAATTAACTGAACCAAATAATTTATTAGAAACAGGAATTGAGATTATCGCTCAGCCACCTGGCAAGAAGTTACAGCGTTTAAGTTTGCTCTCTGGTGGTGAACGGGCATTAACTGCGATAACATTATTATTTGCAATGTTGCAGGTAAATCCAGTACCATTTTGTTTACTTGATGAGGTTGAAGCAGCGCTTGATGATGCAAATGTCACACGTTTTGCTCAATTTTTACTTAAATATAATTTAAAGACACAGTTTATTGTGATTACTCATAGACGAGGAACAATGAAGCAAGCTGATCAATTGTATGGTGTGGTAATGCAAGAATCTGGTATATCTCAAGTATTGTCAGTATCATTAAAAGAAATGAAAAAGAAAAACGGGGTGAAATAATTGGGATTATTTGATCGAATTAAAAAGTCTCTCTTTGGTAAAAAAGATGACGAAGAAGAGAAAAAAGAAGAGCAGGAAAAACAAGAAGAAGTAGAGCAAAAACAGGACGATAGTGAAGCAGTTGCTCAAGAGGAACAATCTGAAGAATCTGCTGAATCTGACAAGCAAGAAGAAACAGAACCCATTGAAGAGGATAACGAGTCTGAAGCTTCAGAAGAAGTAGCAGAGGATGAAGAAGAGCCTGAATCTGAAGAAACCGCTGAAATTGAAGAGGAACAGGAAACAGAACCTCAAGAATCTGAAACTACTGAAGAGGCGGAAACCGAAACAGACGAGGAAGAACCTGAAACTGAAGAACTAGAAGAAGATGAAGATTCCTCACAAGAAGAACTTTATGAAAAAGGTTTGGAAAAAACCAATAAAGGTTTTGGCGCTCGACTTAATGCATTCTTTGCTAAATTTAGAACTGTTGATGAGGACTTCTTTGATGATTTGGAAGATTTATTGATTGAATCTGATGTAGGTTATGAGACAGCAGAACAATTAACCGATGAACTTCGTGAAGAAGCCAAATTGCAAAATGCCAAATCTCGTGATGATCTGAAAAAGGTTATTGTTGAAAAATTGGTTGACTTGTATGACAAGGGTGGCAACAGTGAAGATGAAAAGTTAATTTATCACCCCGAAGATAAGCCTAATGTTTATCTCTTTGTCGGCGTCAATGGTGCAGGTAAAACTACTACTATTGGTAAGCTTGCAAAACGCTTTAAAGATGAAGGTAAGTCAGTTATCATGGCTGCGGCTGATACCTTCAGAGCCGGTGCCGTAGAACAATTAGTTGAGTGGGGCAAACGCGTTGATGTTCCTGTAGTAACTGGAAAAGAAAAAGCTGATCCTGCTTCTGTTGTTTATGATGCAACTGAACGTGCAATTAATGAAAAAGCTGATTACTTGTTAGTTGATACTGCTGGCCGTTTGCAAAACAAAAAGAACCTCATGGCTGAGCTAGAAAAGATTCAAAGAACTATTAAAAAGCTTCTGCCTGACCAACCAACTGAAACATTATTGGTTCTTGACGGTTCAACCGGACAAAATGCCTTGCTCCAAGCTAAAGATTTTGATAAGACAACCAAATTAACGGGTCTGGTTTTAACTAAGCTTGATGGTTCATCTAAAGGTGGGGTAGTCTTGGCTATCCGTAATGAGATGAACTTACCGGTTAAATTGGTTGGACTTGGTGAAAAAGCTGAAGATTTGGCTGATTTTGATGCCGCAAATTATGCAATTGGTCTTTTCCATGGCTTAGTCTAGTGATAAAGTTTAAGTGTATATAGTTTTATAAGGAGAATTTTATGAAAGAATATAGTGCATGTACTACTATCTTGGTAGGTAAAAAAGCCTCAATCGATGGTACTACTATGATTGCTCGTAATGATGATACATTCCGTCCAATCACCCCACAAAAGTTTATTATCGAACCAGCTCGTCATGGTGAAAAGAAACACATTAAGTCATGGCTTAACAAGTTTGAAATGGATTTACCAGAAGACGCTCAACGTGTTCCAGCTGTTCCAAACGTTGATTACAAGCATCGCGGTTATTACGACGAAAGTGGTATTAACGAAGAAAACGTTGCTATGTCATGTACTGAATCAACATATGGTAATGAACGTACTTTAGCATTTGATCCACTTGTTAAAGATGGTTTGGATGAAGACTGTATGCAAACTTCAGTTTTGCCATATATTCATTCCGCTAGAGACGGTGTTAGATACTTAGGTAAGTTGATTGCTAAGTATGGTTCACCAGCTGGTAATTCAGTTCTTTTCAGTGATAAAGACGAAATTTGGTACATGGAAATTGTTACTGGTCACCATTGGGTTGCAGAACGTATCCCAGATGATTGTTATGCAGCTACTGGTAACCGTGTGGCAATTGAACAAGTTGATTTTGATAATCCTGATTACTTCATGTGGAGTGAAGGAATTCAAGAATTTGTTGAAGAACATCATTTGAATCCTGATCATGAGGGCTGGAACTTCCGCCACATTTTTGGTACTTACACTGAACAAGACCGTCACTACAACACTAATCGTCAATGGTACATTCAAAAGTTGTTTAACCCAGAAATTGAACAAGATCCACAAGATGGTGATATTCCATTCATTCGTAAGGCTGCTAAAAAGATCACTAAAGAAGATATTCAATTTGCTTTGGGTTCACACTACCAAGACACTCCATATGATCCATTTGGCAAAGGTACTGAAGAAGAAAAGCACCGCTATCGTCCAATTGGTTTGAACCGTACTCAAAATGCCCACATTTTGCAAATTAGAAGTGATGTGCCAGAAGATCGTGCAGCTATTATGTGGCTATGTATTGGTGGTCCAACCTTTACTCCATTTGTTCCATTCTTTGCTAATATGAATGATACTGATCCTTCATATAACAATACTTCAATGGATTACAACATGAATGATGCATGGTGGTACTACAAGTCATTTGCTGCACTTGTTGAAAGTCATTACCCACAATTTGTTCAACTTGACACTACATACTTAACTGAACTTAACCGTTACTTCAGAGATCGTGTTGAAGAAATTATTAAGGGTGCTGATGGCAAATCAGGTGAAGAATTAACTGATTACTTGACTAAGGAAAACCAAAAGACAGTTGCTCATACTCGTGAGGAAACTGAAAAGCTTTGGGGCCAAATGATGATTGATTCAATTAACATGTCTAAGTTAACCTTCAACATGGATGAGAACCTTTAATTTAAAATTCGTAAATTGCAATAATAAATTGAACACTTAAGCTGCTTGATAGATATGATC
>NZ_AZEL01000017.1 GCF_001434975.1 Lactobacillus gallinarum DSM 10532 = JCM 2011 | reverse complement strand
AATTGGATCATATCTATCAAGCAGCTTAAGTGTTCAATTTATTATTGCAATTTACGGCTTTTTTCTTTTTAGTTTTAGATCAAATTCATTTTTACTAAGTATTCCGCATTTTCAACAGTGTTCCAAGCTGCACCCTTTAAGAGGTTATCAGCTACGATCCACATATTAAATGCACCTGGATTTTCATAATCAGGACGAATACGACCAACAAAAGTCTCGCGCTTACCTGCTGCATTAATAGGTTGAGGATAAATTTGATGTTTAATATCATCTTCAAGCACAACACCTGGGAAGTCAGCAACTGCAGCCATGATATCTTGAGTTGTTGCACTTTCATCTTCAACAGTGAAGTATACACTTTCACCGTGAGCAATTGGAACAGGGACTCTAACACAAGTTGCAGTGACTTTGATGTCTTTAGCGTTCATGTCGTTAAGCATAATCTTCTTGGTTTCATGAATCATCTTCCATTCTTCATGAGAATAACCAGAATCTTCTAAGACATCAATTTGTGGTAAAAGGTTAAATGCTAGTGGATAATGCTTCTTATCACCTTTAGTTGGCAAAATTTGTGCATCTGCTTGCATATCTTTGCCATCCAAATAATCTTGTGTTTCCTTTTTTAATTCTTCAATTGCGGCTTGACCTGCACCGGAAGCTGCTTGATAAGTTGAAACGATAATTTGCTTCAAACCAAACTTTCTTCTAATTGGTTCCAAAGCCATCACCATTTGAATAGTTGAACAATTTGGATTGGCAATAATACCGTGATGCTCTTTCAATGCATCTGGATTTACTTCTGGTACAACTAATGGGACATCTGGTTCCATTCTAAAAGCACTGGTATTATCTACACAAACTGCACCGCGCTTAACAGCTTCTGGTAAAAATTTCTTTGATACTGCACCGCCAGCTGATGAAAGAACTAAATCAACGCCATCGAAAGATTCTGGTGTAGTTTCCTCAACAGTTAAATCTTGATCTCTAAACTTTAATACAGTACCAGCTGAACGTGATGAGGCTAATAACTTTACACTTTTTACCGGAATAGTTGACTTAGCCAATTGATCAATCATTCTTCTACCAACAGCACCCGTAGCTCCTAAAATTGCAACATTATATTCTCTAACCATTTTTATTCAACCTCTTGTAAAAAATCATTCATTCTCTTCATTGCTTCTTGTAAGTTCTCATCGCTAGATGCATATGACAATCTTACATAACCTTCACCGCCAGGACCAAAGGCACTACCAGGAGTTACGCCTACCTTAGCTTTGAAGGCCAAGTCTAATGCAAATTGCATATCATCTTTGCCATATTGAGATGGGATTTTCGTAAAGATGTAGAAGGCTCCTTCCGGCTTTACTGCTTGCATCCCCATCTTATTTAATTTTTCTAAGACAAAATCTCTTCGTTTTTGGTAAACTTTGCGATACTCCACTGGATCATTTAATCCATTTTCTAATGCTTCAATCGCTGCGGCTTGGGATGAATCAGTTGTCGTTGTTACCATTAAGCCGTGTACTTTACCGATTTGATCCATAATTTTAGCAGGTCCTGTAATGTATCCTAAACGATAGCCAGTCATCGCATGAGACTTGGATAAACCAGAAATATAAATTGCTCGCTCAGGAATCAAACTAGCAATAGAATGATGCTCAACACCATAAGTCAAAGTACTGTAAATTTCATCAGTAATAACGTACAAATGATTTTCTTCAATTACCTTAGCCAAAGCCTTAATTTCATCTTCTGTATATTCCACGCCTGTTGGATTAGTTGGATAATTTAAAATCACGGCTTTAATTGTCGGATTTTCTTTAATAGTCTCAGTCAATTTTTGCGGCGTTAATTTGAAATTATCTGCAGTTGTGTTCATCAACACGTAACTGGCATCGGCTAAAGTAGCAACTGGCCAATATAATGAAAAGACTGGCGTTGGAATAGCTATCTTGTCACCAGGATTAGTAATAGCAAAAAGTGCAGCGTTGATCGCTTCTGTAGCACCAACTGTAACTACAATTTCTGTTTCTGGATCGTATTTAACGCCGATAGTCTTATCTAAATAGTTGCTAATAGCTTGTCGCAATTCTAATTTTCCTTTTTGAGGAGCATAGTGTGAATCATTATTTTGGATGCTTTTAATTGCGGCTTCTTTAACATGTTCAGGCGTATTCATATCAGGCTCGCCTAAAGTTAATTTGATGATTCCTGGAATAGTTGAAACCTTATTATCAAAGATTCTAATTCCTGAAGCTTTGACATTTTGTACTTTTTGGCTAAAACCTAAATCATTAGCTAATTCCGGCATAATCTTTCCTCCCTTTGTCTTTAAAGGATATTTTCTAAACCAATTACTAATTCATCTAATTGGTCAACTTTTTCTAACGCCACTTTTACTCCGCTCATAAATGAACCACGATCAAATGAATCTTGACGAATAGTTAATGCTTCACCTGGTCCCCCAAATAATACTTGTTCATGTGCAATATAGCCAGGCAGACGAACTGAATGAATCTTGATTCCTTGATAATCACCACCGCGAACATTTTTCAAGGTTTCCACTTCATCTGGTGCTGTTTGATGTTCAGGACGATTTTCAGCAATCATCTTAGCTGTAGCAAGCGCCGTTCCGGACGGAGCATCTTTTTTATCAGCGTGATGCATTTCAATAATTTCAACATCTGGGAAATATTTAGCAGCTTCTTTTGCAAATTTCATCAACAAAACTGCAGACATTCCGAAATTAGGAGCAATCAGACCGCCTACTTTTTCTTTTCTTGAAAGTTCAATCAGTTCTGCTTCTTGCTCATCACTCATACCGGTAGTACCTACTATTGGTCTAATATGATGTTGCAATGCAAATTTTACATTGTCATATACTGCCTTAGGTGTAGTAAAGTCGATCCAAAAGTCTGCTAAATGATCAGGAATTTCTGTTAGGCTCTTAAAAATTTTAGCGTCTGCAGGCAAATGATATTGTTCAGGATTATTTTCGGCAATTGGAGAAAGTCCTGCAACTACTTCAAAACCTGGCATATTGTTAACTAAATTCACGGCTTTTTGCCCCATGGCCCCCGTAAAACCTGCAATTAATACTTTTTTAGTCATTTTCAAGGTCCTTTCCTAAATCTAGTGGCAATTTTTGCAATAAAGCTTTATCTTCTAAGCCTAAATGCTGGGCTAAAGTTACTTTTTCTTCATCATTCAAGGCAACTAAAGGCAAACGACAATCTCCTGTTTCAAAACCTTGTGCATTTAAAACTGCCTTTACTGGTGATGGAGATGGATACATGAACAGAGCTTGCATTCTAGGCGTTAACCAACGTTGAATTCTTGCTGCTTCGGGATATTTTCCTTCATATAAAGCATCATACATCCGGCGCATTTCTTTAGTATAAATATGAGAGGCTACGGAAACGACACCATTTGCTCCGAGCAATCTTGCAGTTAAGGCTTGGGTATCTTCTCCGGTAAATACTTGAAAATCTGCTGCTTTATGATCGATGATGTATTCCATTTCTTCAAGGGATGCACATTGCTTAATTCCCTTAATATTATCTAATTTAGATAATTGAACAACCGTCTCTTTTTCCATCTTGACGCCGGTTCTGCCTGGAATATTGTAGATTAAAATTGGTATCTTAACGTTGTCATTCACTGCAGTAAAGTGAGCAACCATGCTGCGTTGATTTGGCTTATTATATGGCGGTACAACAACCAATGCATAATCAATGCCGTCAATTTCTGCCACTTCATTGGTAAATTTAATTGTTTCAGCAGTATTATTGCTACCAGTTCCGGCAATTACAACAGCACGACCGTTAACGATTTGACCAAAGTGTTTATACAATTCGATCTTTTCATCGTGAGTCAAAGTCGGGGTTTCACCGGTCGTACCACCTATCACAAAGCCATTACAGCCTTGCTCAATTAAGTAATTGGTTAATTTTTCCAAACTATCAAAATCAATCTTTTTATTCTCATCAAATGGCGTCACAATTGCCGTCAATAAATCTGCATCAATTAATGTAGCCATATTAGTTCCCCATTCTATCGATTAAAAATCCCTTAATTGCGTTAACTCCGCGCATAATACTTTTTTCGTCTGGATTCAAAGTTGCTGAATGCAGCTGTGAATTTGGATCACCAACACCTAGCCAAAACATTGTTCCTGGAAATTTGGCAAGTAAGAAGCCAAAATCTTCTCCTGTCATTTTTGGCTTAGTTTCAACAAAATCCACTTCCGGATTATTCTTCATATAATTAATGAAGTTTTTAGTTAGCTCTGGATTATTTTCTACTGGCCAATAACCACCCTGATTTAACTCAAGATTTACTTTCATGTTATAGCTACGAGCTATACCTTCACATAGATCACGCAACCGTTGATCAATTTGCAGAATCATTTTTTGCGTTAATCCGCGAATTGTTCCTTCAATCCGAGTCTGTCCAGCGATTACATTTCTAATAGTTCCAGCTCTAACCTTACCCAAAGTGATAACACCGCTTTGAATTGGATCGATACTTCGTGAAATAACCGTTTGTATTTGCATAATTAGACTAGCAGCAGCCACCACAGTATCATTAGCATTCTGCGGAAAAGCCGCATGACCGCCCTTACCAACCAAATCAATGTTAACTTCAGTAGTTCCTGCAAATAATGTACCTTCACGACAACCAATTGTTCCAGCCGGTAATTCAGGGTTATCATGCAAGCCATAGAATTCATCAGGTTTAAACTTCCCCTGAAAGATTCCTCTTTCATATGCTTTTTTACCGCCACTTTCACTTTCTTCAGCTGGCTGGAAAAAGAACAGCATATTATCCTTAGGCTGATTTTCACTGAAATAACTAAGTAGTCCTAATGCAACACTCATGTGAATATCATGACCACAGGCATGCATAACTCCTGAATACTTTGACGAAAAAGGTAAATCTGTTTTCTCCTCAACTGGTAACGCATCAATATCGGTCCGATAACCAATTGTTCTTTGCGGATTGCTTCCTTTAATTAGTACCAAAATCGCTGTTGGTAATTCTTCTGGTACTTTTACAGTTAAAAACTCTGAATTAAATCCCTTAATTACTTCTAGTAAATAATCATGTGTCTCTTTTTCTTGTAAAGCTAATTCAGGAATTTCATGCAAATGCCTTCTAATTTGAATTAGCCCGCTTTCAGTTAAAACTGCCATAATTAAATCTTTCTCAAGTTATCTTCTAGTCCTGTCTTGCTCTCAGTTTGATCGTCAACCTTTTTAATTACCTTAGCAGGAACGCCAGCTACCATCGTATGTGGTGCTACATCATGAGTTACGACTGCACCAGCGGCAATTACGGCACCTTCACCAACATGGACACCTTCGATCACTACTGCATTGGCACCCATTACTACGTTGTCGTCAATCTTAACTGGAGTAGCAGAAGCTGGTTCAATTACGCCTGCTAAAACGCTGCCTGCACCGATATGGCAATGCTTGCCGACGATTGCACGTCCACCTAAAACAACCCCCATATCAATCATGGTATCATCACCTATTTCAGCACCGATATTAATAATCGCACCCATCATGATGACTGCATTTTTACCAATAGCTACCTGATCTCGAATAATAGCACCTGGCTCAATTCGCGCATCAAATTTCTTCATATCAATCAGAGGCACAGCTGAATTTCTAGCATTATTCTCAATACGATAATCTTGAATCTTGTTGTAATTTTCTTTTAAAAATGGTTCAACATCTTTCCAATCACCAAAAATCACTCCGGAATGTGCTTCAGTGAAATTGTCGATTCCTTCTGGAAACTTAATTTGATCAAGTCGTCCCTTAATAAAGACCTTAACTGGCGTTTTTTTAGGAGCATTGCCAATATAATTGATAATACTTTTTGCATCTAATTTCGTCATAATCTTTCCCCTTTAAAAATTAATCTTCATTATTATATGGTTGATCTAAATGAACTAAATCTTCTAGACTTTCTCGTTTAATGACTAGTTGAGCCTTGCCCTTTTCTGCAAAAACAACAGCTGGACGAGCATTGCGGTTATAATTTGAAGCCATTGAATAACCATATGCTCCAGTATCAAGCATTGCTAAAAGTGATCCTGATTTAGTTGCTGGAAGTGCTTGATCTTCAGCTAAGATGTCACCACTTTCACAATATTTACCAGCGATTCTGACATGTTCAGTCAATTCAGCTCGAGGATCAGTAGCCAAAACTGTTTCATATTTTGCATCATATAGAGCTGGACGAATATTATCACCCATACCGCCATCTACGGTTACATATGGACGATGACCTGGAACAATTTTGCGACTCCCTGTTGTATATAAGTTATAACCGGCTGGTCCTACGATAGAGCGACCAGGTTCAATATCAATTTCTGGAAGTGGAAATGAGGCATTCTTAGCTTCTTCTTTGATAGTTTTAACAATTGCCCTAACAAATTCTTCTGGCTTTAATGGATTATCTTCTGCAGTATATTTAATACCAAAGCCACCGCCGACATTAATTACTTGAGCAGTATAACCATATTGACTACGCCAATTTTCAGCAATTTCCATTAATTTTTTAGCAGCCATTTCAAAACCATTCAATTCAAAAATTTGTGATCCAATATGAGCATGTAGCCCGATCATATTCATTCTTGAGTTAGCTAAAACTTGTTCTAAGGCTAAATCGGCTTGACCAGATTCTAAGTCAAAACCAAATTTACTATCGACCTGACCTGTTTGATCATATTCATGTGTATGAGCTGAAATGCCTGGCGTAATTCTTAACATGACATCAATTTTGGTATCTTGTTCACGTAAAACCTGATCCAATAACTTAATTTCATGAAAATTATCAACAATAATTTTGCCCACATGATTTTTAACGGCCATTTCAATTTCTGACTTGGACTTATTATTACCGTGAAAACTGATTTTCTCTACTGGAAAATGTGCTTTCAAGGCTGTATATAACTCTCCATCTGAAACCACATCAGTGTAAGCTCCTTCTGCTGCAGCTACTTGGTACATCGCTATACAAGCAAATGCTTTGCTGGCATAACTGACGGCATACTTTACATTTTCTTCTTCAAAAACCTTTTTAAAAGCTCTAATTTGATTACGAATTTGTTCTACATCGTATACAACAAGAGGTGTGCCATACTTTTTAGCTAATTCAACTGTATCAACACCGCCAATAGTTAAATGTCCTGCTTGATTGATCTGATTTTCTAAAATTTGTGAATTCATATCTTGCCCCTAGTCTCTATCCATGCGAAGCACCCAATAAAAAAATCCATTGTCTGCGCTAAACAAACAATGGATTAGTCTTCACTTAATCTAATGGTCGATAGCGCTCCGCGAATTTTGTCCGCGACAGTCCGTAATTTATTCAATCACGACCCAGCTTATCCCTTTAGCCTGGTTTAAGCTTCGGCAACCTCCCCTTTCGCAATTAGTCTTCGTTTTGCCTAACTCGTAATTGCTACTTATGTCAGTTGCGCCTCTTCGATTTACATGTAGTCTACATTCTTATTAAATTTTAGTCAATACTTTTTATTGATTTTTAATTTATACTATATATGCTTTTCTATTCAAGGCCAGTATTTTCAACTTTTTGTTGCAAGATTAAAAAATAATGCTAAAATTCAAATTAATTTAGTTTGGATCCATTTTTAAATTAACGAATTATGAAATTTCACTTTAAGGGGATTATGTTATGAAAGTAGTTAAGTTTGGTGGTAGCTCTTTAGCTAACGGACAAAATGTAGAACAAGCATTAAATATTATTTTAAGTGATCCTGAAAGACGCGTAATCGTAGTTTCTGCGCCAGGTAAAAGAAACGATGACGACATCAAAATCACAGATCTTTTAATCAAGTACGCCAATATGACACTTAAGAGTGAAAATACTGATGAAATCGTCCAAACCATTTTTATGCGTTATCAAGAAATCGGGCATTTCTTTGGTGTAGCTGACGAAGAACTTAAGGTTATCAAAGAGATACTTTTAGCTTTACCTAGCAGAAATTATCCTAATTCGAGCTACTTAATGGCCGCTTTTAAAGCTCACGGCGAGCGTCTTAACGCCCGTTTAATTGCCATGATATTGCAACATCAAGGTGTTAAAAGTCGCTTTCTTGATCCAACAGAAGCGGGTTTAATCGTTACAGGCGAACCTAACGATGCATTGGTCAATCCGGAAAGTTATCTCAATCTTGACCAAGTAAAAATAGAACCTGATGAACGGGTTATTTTCCCTGGATTTTTCGGTATCACCCCATCAGGTAATATTGCCACATTTTCACGTGGTGGATCCGATATTACTGGGGCGATTCTAGCTCGCGGATTTCATGCAGATATGTATGAAAACTTTACAGATGTTAACGGAATTTTTGCAGCTAATCCGCATATTGTAGATAATCCACAATCCATTAGGAAAATGACTTATCGCGAGATGCGAGAACTATCTTATGCGGGCTTCTCTGTTTTTCACGATGAAGCTTTGATTCCCGCTATTCAAGGCCAAATTCCTATCAACGTAAAAAATACTCATGAGCCTGATCAACCTGGTACTATCATCGTTCCAGACAAGGACTTTGTACCAGATAATGTTATTACTGGTGTAACCAGCCAAAAACAATTCTCAGCTCTTTATTTGCATAAATATTTGCTAAACAAAGAAGCTGGTTTTACTTTACGTATCCTACAAATCTTGTACAAGCACAATGTGCCATACGAACACATGCCTTCTGGTATTGATGACATCACAATTATTTTTAACAATGATTTCCTAAATGATCAGCTAATTGATCAAATTTGTAATGAAATTCAAGCAACAATCAATCCAGATCAACTTGAATGGATTGACGATTATGCCATTATCATGGTCGTTGGTGAAGGAATGAAGAAATATCATGTTGTTAGTCGCCAAATTTTAGATTCTTTAGGTGATCACGATATTTCACCTCGCATGATCAACCAAGGTGCATCCCAAATCTCAATGATGATCGGAACCAAGAAGGAAAAGGCAGACGAAGCAGTTAAAATTATCTATCAACAATTTTTTACGAAGGGAGAAAATCATGGTTAAGTTATTAAAAGTACATGGGTCACAAAATCATTTCTTTATCCTTGATCAAACCGAATTGAAGCAAGAATTGTCTGATTCTGAACTAAAAGAATTAACTATTAAGCTTACAGATTCACAAACTGGTCTTCTTGACGGTGCAGACGGTGTATTAGTAGTCAATAAGCCAGTCAGAGAAAATGCTTTGGCCCAAATGCGTGTTATCAACGCCGACGGTAGTGAAGCTTCAATGTGTGGCAACGGGCTTAGAACTGTCGCTCGTTATTTAAGTGAAAAGTACCAAAAAACTAATTTCTTGGTTGATACAATGAATGCTAGTCTCCGCGTTAGAAAAGACGATGACTTTGCCCCAAGCGTTCCTGCCTTTGCAGTTGAAATTTCGCCTGTCCATTTCAATAAAGAAGCCTTGCCATTTGATAATTTAGGACATGATCGTCTAATAGATGATTTTGCTCCTGAACTTTATCCCGGTTTACGTTTTTCTTCTATTGCCGTGCCGAATCCCCATTTAATTAGCTTTGTTAATCAAAAACAAATAACAGGTCCTATCCTAGGAATCGTCGGTAAACGACTCAATAGTGAGAATCCTTACTTCACTGATGGTGTTAATGTTAATTTTGCTCAAATCCTTGATAAGAATCGCTTATTTGTGAGGACTTATGAACGCGGTGTTGGCTTTACCAATGCTTGTGGAACTGGAATGTCTGCTACCTCATTAGCATTTTGTTTAACCAAACCAGAAATGGCAGAATTTGACACACCAATCAACGTTTACAATCCAGGCGGCATGGTAAAAACCATTGTTCACTATGAAGACAATAATTACTGGATTGAACTCATTGGAAATGCGACCTTTACTCATCAAATTTCTATTGCTGAAGAGGATTTAAGAAATAGGAACTTTGCTAATGCACAAATCACTGAAACTAATGAACAAACCGCCTATGAAAGATTTGTCGATAATTTACCTAAATTCAACGACATTACAACTTTAGCGTAATCAAAAAGACTTGCTTTTTTTAAAGCGAGTCTTTTTTGTATTTAATTTAAATCGTAAATTGCAATAATAAATTGAACACTTAAGCTGCTTGATAGATATGATCCAAT
>NZ_AZEL01000016.1 GCF_001434975.1 Lactobacillus gallinarum DSM 10532 = JCM 2011 | reverse complement strand
TCAATTATCCCGTCGGATAACTAATTCACTATTTAGCTTAGAATGTTTATTATGGTAGAATTAAACAAAAAAGTTGAAGAATAAGAAAATCAGGATGAAAAGCATGGCTTGAGCAAGAAGTACAAGCTGCAGGTTATAATGGAATCAATGATGTGTTCTTAGGTGAATACATCGATGGACAATTACGTTTGACCGGTTATTCTAAATAAGAAAAGAGATAAAGATGGCAGATTTTACTAAGGTAAAAGAATGGATTAAAGATGCGGATGCAGTGATCGTTACTGCAGGTAATGGCATGGCTAAAGAAGAAGGATTGGACATCTTAAGTGAAGAAAACTTCGATGACCAGTTTGGCAAAATTGCCGACAAATACGATGTGCATACAATTGGGGATGCCCTTGATAAGAAATTCGAATCTTGGAGTGAACAATGGGGTTTTTGGAGTGAATTGGTGAATGAATATTCTCTTCAATACGAACCTGGTGAAACGATGCAAGCTTTAAAGAAACTTTTGCAAGATAAGGAATACTTTATTGCAACTAGTACTTTTGCTCACTTTTTTGAAAATGCTGGTTTTAATGAGAATCACATTTTCAATGTCTTTGGCGATTGGACCAGAATGCAATGTTCTAGTGGTATTAACCATGGACAAAAAGATGATCGTGAAGTAGTCAAAAAATTTTTAGTGAGTGAAGGTGAAGTGCCAAAATGTGAAGATTGCAACAGTCCAATGGAGTTGCACATGCCGCTTAATGCTAACTTCTTCCCTGATACAGATGCTAATACTCGTTTTCGTTGGTTTTTAACTGGTAATGAAGACAAGAAAGTTGTAGTTTTAGAGCTTGGCGTCGATGAGACTAGTCCACAGCTTCTTGATCCAATGGTTAAATTGGTAGAACAATTTCCAAATTGGAAGTATGTAGCAGCTGATTTGGCTGATGAAGACATGCCAGATGATTTGAAGAAGAGATCAGCAGGCTTTGCAACTAGCTCGCGTGATATGTTGATGAATTTAACTAAATAGGGTGAACGATGAGTATTTACGTAAAAAACGGGGTTTTGCATGTAGATGGTGCACAAGATAAACTCCGGCAAAAGGGACAAGAAAAACCAGACTTTTTGTCTAATTACACAATGCTTGATATTGAAACAACTGGTCTTAGTCCTTTCCGTGATCGGATTACCGAACTGGGTGGGGTAAAAGTGAGAAATGGTCAAATTGTTGATCAATACACTAATTTAGTAAAATTCTCTAAAAATAATAAAGTTCCTGCTTTTATTACTAAATTAAACGGAATTACTGAAGAACAGTTAGTTAATGAAGGAATTCCTGCAGAACAGGCAATTAAGGAATTTCGTGAGTTTATCAGTGATGACATCATTATTGGTTATAATGTTAACTTTGACTTGAACTTCTTATATGATCTTAGTCAAAAGTACAACTTGCCAGTTTTAAATAATGATTATGTCGATGTGCTTCGCCTAGCAAGAGTATATTATCCGCGCCAGCATAATCGTTTGATTGACTGCATGCAGCGTGCGGGAATTGCTCAAGTAGAACAGCACCACGGCTTGGCAGATTCTCTTGATACAATTAAGGTGTATAACGACTTTAATCAGCATTTTACGGAGGATTTATTAGAGCAGGCAATTGGCAAAATTAAGAATGTCGATTTAACTGGGGATGAAGTTGATTGTTACCAACTTGGGTTCCGTAATCCTGTTCAAGATAAAAATATTGTTTTATCTGGTAATTTACACATGTATCAGCACGATGCGGAAAAAATGATTAACAATATGGGTGGTCAACTTGATCAAAATGTAGAAAATACTACGAATTATTTGATTATGGGTGATCATGATTTCTTTAGAAAAGATAATGATGACTTGAATAGAGCGCGTTTATTGATTAAAGATGGGGCTAAGATTAAGCGTTTATCAGAGAGTTTCTTTTTATCAATGCTTGATGATTGGGCTCGTAGTTAAAAGCTATCTTGAAAAAAGATGGCTTTTTTCTTTTGTTCTATTGCAAACTGATGTTTGAATTAGTATTATTTCTTAATAAATGGAGGATTTTTATGGCAAGAAGAAAACGTAAAAAACAGGGGACAGTTCTGTCATCAGTTATTGTTCTGATAGCAATCGCATGGGGACTTTTTACTAAAGCTGGCGGCGATCCAAGTGGTAGTCAATTTTTGAAAGATTTTACCGGCAATCATGATGAACAGCATGTAACCAATACGATTGGGGATGCTTCTAAAGCGAATAAGGCTTATGGCGGATTGTCTGATGTTGATTATAAAAAGTTAGCTAATTTGAATTTTAAGAGCGGAGATAAAGCTTTTACTGTAGTGAATCACAACCGCTCAACTTTAGTGAAAAATTCATGGAAGGTTAATCGTGTAATTTATTCTAATCTTGATTCACTTAACCGAACCTCTCGCCCTAACACTGCATTTTTAGAAAAGCGCAATGTGGCTAATGATAGTTTGAGAGTACGGCAATTTGTAGAGCCCACTGGCTGGCACTATAATCGTAGAAATGGCACACAAATTTATAATCGCGGCCACTTAATTGCTTATTCTGTTTCAGCTGGTATTGATCAAGATGGTAATTACAATCCGCGTAATCAGTCAGGTGATCAGAATAACCCTAAGAATTTGTTTACTCAGTCTGCTTTTTCTAATCAAAAAATTCAGACAATTTTTGAAGCAAAGGTGCGTAAAGCATTACGTCAAAATAAGCGGGTAATTTACCAGGCAACCGCAATTTTTAGGGGCAATGAACTAATGGCACGAGGGGTAAATCTACAAGCTGTTTCTACTGATGGCTCATTAAATTTCAATGTTTATCTTTATAACGTGCAACCTGGCTATGAATTCAACTATAATAATGGCAGGGCTAAAGTTAATCAACAAATTCAGGTTAATGAATAGCAAAATTTGAATATAGATTAAAAAAGGAAGTACATGCATGAAAAAAGATAACTGTACCGCGATGCTTGTTGGTAAAGATGCTTCAATTGATGGCTCAACTATGATTGCTCGTGACGAAGATGGTTACGGCGGCATCAATGAAAAGCTTTTTGTTGTCAACAAAGCACGCCACTATGATGAAGACTACGTTTCAAAATACAATGGCTTTAAGATGCATCTTGAAGGTGATGGCTGCAAGTGGACTGCTGCTCCAACTGCAGACGGTTCAGAAGGTCGTTGGGATGAACAAGGTATTAACGAATATAACGTTGCCATGTCAGCTACCGAAACTGAAGCAACTAATGCACGTTGCTTAGGCCATGACCCACTCGTTGAAGATGGTATTAATGAAGATTCAATGGTTTATATCACCTTGCCATTTGTTAAGACTGCGCGTGAAGGGGTATTACGCTTAGGCCGTTTAATTGAAAAATATGGTACTGGTGAAACTAACGGAATTGCTTTTTCAGATAATAAAGAAGTTTGGTACCTTGAAACTGGTGCAGGTCACCAATGGGTAGCTGCTCGTGTGCCAGATGATTCTTACGCAATTTGTCCTAACATTATGGTGATTCAACACGTTGATTTTGATGATCCAGACAACTTTATGTATTCAGAAGGTATTCAAGAATTCGTTGAGAAGAATCATTTGAATAATAGTACTGATGGCAGTTTCTCATTTAGAGATATTTTTGGCACTAAGGATGAAGCTGATGCTTTCTACAACACCCCAAGAACCTGGTATGGTCAAAAGTTGTTTAACCCAAGTATTGAACAAGATCCAACTAGCCAAGAAATGCCATTTACTCGCGTTCCTGAAAAGAAGATTGGCGTTGAAGACGTGCAAAGATTTTTGACTAGTCACTACAACGGCACCCCATATGATCCAATGGATACTTTCTCATCCGGCACTGAAAAAGAACAAAAGATGTTTCGTTCAATCGCATTAGACAGAAACCAAGAATCAAGCATCTTGCAAATCAGAAACGATGTTCCAACTAAGATGGCTGCTATTCAATGGATCAACATGGGCTTTTACGCATACTCACCATATGTTCCTTTCTATACCAACATCGAAGATACGCCACTTAACTACAAGGTTGCCGAGCACATGGTTGATCCTGATAGCAGTGCTTACTGGCTTTACAAGACTTTGCAAGTAATCGTTGAACCACGTTACCACCAATACATTTATGAAGTAAATGCTTACCGTGACGATTGCCAAAGTTATGCTATTAGCCGTGTTGACGCTATTGATGAAAAAGCTAAAGATCTTGAAGATACAGAATTGATCAAGTACTTGACTAATGCCAATGATGAGACTGCTGGTGTGATTACCAAGAAGACTAAGAAGTTAATGAGTGATTTGGTAAGACAAGCATTAAACAGCTCTAAATATCAATTCGAACGCGGAGATAATTTATAAAAAATAGGTCATGTTCAACCATGACCTTTTTTGTTGTGTACCACAACATTTAGAAAACACGAACAAAAAAATAAAATATTATAACGCAAAGGCTTGAATACGAACAAAATCCGAATACTGAGAGAAATTTATTTCATCAACACTGAGAAACCACGAATTTTTTAACTGAATCATTTGTGCTTTTTGCCCTTTTAGCTTAGAATTAATAGAGAAATTTATAAACTTAAATCAATATATAGTGGTGTGTGAAACTTATGAATGATGATAAATTTGTTGAAGTAAAGAACCTTAAAAAGGTTTACGACAATGGTCACGAAGCAATCAAGGACGTTAGCTTCTCAGTTAAGAAAGGCGACCTTGTTTGTTTGCTTGGCCCTTCAGGTTGTGGTAAGACAACTATTTTGAACATGCTTGCTGGTTTACTTAACCCAACCAGCGGCGATATTCTCTTTGATAGCAAGTCTGTCGTAAACGTAGCTCCTAAAGATCGTCAAATCGGCTACGTTTTCCAGAACTACGCTTTATACCCACACATGACAGTCCTTCAAAATGTTATGTTTCCTTTAACTGTGGGCAAGCAAAAGATGCCTAAAGACAAGGCTAAGGAGATTGCAGAAAAGTACATGGAAACCACTCAAATCACTGAACTTGCCGACCAAAAGCCAGGTAACTTGTCAGGTGGTCAACAACAGCGTGTCGCAATTGCTCGTGCCTTGGTGCAACAACCTAAGATTTTGCTCATGGACGAACCATTGAGTAACCTTGATGCACGTCTTCGTTTGAAGATTCGTGAAGAAATCCGTAACTTGGTTAAGAAAGTGGGCATCACTACTTTATTTGTTACCCACGACCAAGAAGAAGCCTTATCCATTGGTGATAAAATCATCCTCTTCAACAATGGTGTGATCCAACAAGACGATATGGGTCAAAACTTCTACCTTGAACCAAATAACTACTTCGTTGCTAACTTCGTTGGTAACCCAGTAATCGATAACTTCAAGGTTAATGTCAAAGACGGCAAGATTACCGGCTCAGACTTTGAAATTAATGTAGATGATTTAGATAAAAGTCGCTTCAAGCGTGACTTGACTAATGGCGAATACACATTATCTGTTCGCCCTGAAAATATTTTGCCAGCCGAAACTGGCCATGTTTCAGCTAAGATCGACGACGTTGAATTGATCGGCCGTGAACGTATTTTGAAATTTACTCATGATGGCGTTCAAGCTCGTTCACTTGTTGACCTTGAAACCCCAATTAAGAGGGGAGACAACGTTAACTTAAAGATGCGCCTTGATCGCGTATTCCTCTTTACTAAGGAAGGAGAGCGTGTCTACTAATGAGGAGCAATCAAAAGAAGGCTTGGCTTTTTTTAGCGCCAACAATCATTTTTGTTACTTTCTTTAGTATTTACCCAATTTTACGGGCATTTGTAATGAGTTTCCAAAGCGGTCCATTAATCAATTTGAACTGGACTGGCTTTAGCAACTATCAATACATCTTTAGTGATCCCGAATTTTGGCGCGCAATTAGAAACACTATTCTTTATGCGCTAATTTCGGTGCCTGTAGCATTAGCTATTTCAATCATGCTCGCATGGTTTATTTTCAGTAAGGTAAAGCACAAGTCATTCTTTGAAACGACTTTCTTTATGCCTTACGTTACTTCAACCATTGCGATTGGCATCGTGTTCCGTTACATCTTTAATGGTGAATACGGGATGCTTAACTTCCTATTAAGAGCACTTCATTTGCCAGCTCCTAACTGGATTGATGATCCATCAATGTCACTGACAACCATCATTATCTTTGGTGTTTGGACATCACTTGCCTTTAACATCGTTATCTTGATGGGTGCTCTTCGTAACATTGATCCAAACTACTACACTATTGCCGATATGTACGGCGCAACCGGTACCGAAAGGTTCTGGCGTATTACTATGCCACAACTTGTACCAACGATCGCCTTCTTATTGACGATGAACATTATTGCGGCATTCAAGATTTATACTTCCGTATATGCATTGTTCAACGGACAAGCAGGTGTCGGAAACTCAGCTACAACGGCAGTGTTTTACATTTATAACAAATTCCAAATTGTAGGTACGCCAGGTGTAGCGATGGCCGCAACGGTAATTTTATTCCTCATCATTATGTTCGTAACCTTCTTACAACGTAAGATGATGAAAAAGATTGGGGGACGGTAAAAAATGAAGAAGATTCGTTGGGGTACTTTAGTTGCTTACATCGTTTTAGCAATCTTTGCGATTATTACTGTCTTTCCATTTGTTTACATGATTTTGGGCGGACTAATGAGTTTTAGAGAAACGACAACGATTCCGCCAACATTAATTCCTAAGCACTTTGAATGGTCAAACTATGCTAAGGTCTTTGCCCAAGCACCATTTGCTCGTTACTTTTTAAACACCTTTATTACGGCTAGTGTAACGACTATCGTAAGTTTGTTTAACGCACTTCTTGGTGCTTTTGCCATGGTTAACTTGAAGTTCAAGGGTAAGGGCGTTGTACAAGTCGTTCTTTTGTCACTCTTGATGGTGCCAGGTGAAGCAATCATCTTCACTAACTACAACACCATTGCCAGAATAGGCTTACTTAACACCTACATCGGTTTGGTATTACCATTCTTGACTTCAATTTTCTACATGTACTACTTACAAAGCTACTTCGGCTCAATTTCACAAACCATCTACAAGGCTGCGATGATTGACGGGGCTAGCGACTGGGAATACATCTGGAGAATTTTGGTACCAATGTCTAAAGGTGGTTTGTTCACTGTAGCGCTTTTGAGCTTCATTTCAGGCTGGAATTCATTCCTATGGCCATTATTGGTAACCAATGAAGACAGCATGAGACTGTTGAACAACGGTTTAACTTCATTTGCCTCAGATGCAGGTAGCGAAACGCAATTGCAATTAGCAGCTGCTACATTAACCGTTTTGCCAATCTTGATCTTATACTTCATCTTTAGAAAGCGAATTATTCGAGGAGTAGTACGTAATGACCTTAAAGGATAAAACAACCGTTACCTTTTATAACGGTTTAACCACAATTGGTGGACCAATGATCGAAGTGGCTTATAACAAGTCACACGTTCTGTTTGACTTAGGCGAAGTATATCGTCCTGAGTTAAAGCTGCCAGATGAAAGTTACCAAACTTTGATTAAAAATCAGTTGATTGGAGATGTGCCTAATTTTTACGATCCAAAAATTACGGGCAAGCCAATCGATACTGAACGCTGGGAACACTCTGCAGCTTACATTTCACACTTACACTTGGACCACAGCAAGGCCCTAAACTTGCTTGCACCTGAAATTTCACTTTATGCAGGTCCAATTACTGCTCATTTACTTCCTGCTTTGAATGAAAATGGCGACTTTCTTTTACCAGCCGCTGGACACGAGAAGAACTACACTCGTCCAATCATTGCGGCTGAGTATAAGAAACCGATCAAGGTGGGAGATATTACCTTGGAAATATATCCTAGTGACCACGATGCTTACGGTGCAACTGGCTTACTAGTTAAGACACCGGACAAGCAAATCGCCTACACTGGTGATATTCGTTTGCATGGCTACCACCCAGATTGGGTTCGTGCCTTCATGCAAGCGGCCAAAGCTAGCGATATGTTGATCATTGAGGGTACTGGCGTTTCTTGGCCAGAAGAAAAGCACGATGAAAGCAGCAAAGAATTCACTGGTCCTAAGAACGAAGTCGAGTTAACTGAAAAAATCGTTCGCTTGCAAAACGCCAACCCTGATCGCCAAATCACCTTTAACACTTACCCAACTAACGTGGAGCGTTTGCTTAGAATTGTTTCTGATTCTCCACGTAAGGTGGTTTTGCATGCTAAGCGTGCGCATTTGATTAAGGACAGTCTTAACGAAGATTATCCATATTACTACTTGCCAGAAGACAAGAAGTATTCTGATTTGAATCCAGAGCTTGAAGTCAGCTATGACGAGCTTTTGGCGGATAATCATAAATACTTGTGGCAAGCTGTAAGCGATTATGATAAGCTTCAAGTGGGCGGCCTTTACATCCACTCAAATGCAGAGCCATTGGGTGACTTTGACCCTGCCTACAAGCCATTTGTAGAGCAATTCGCTAAAAATAAAATTGAGTTCATTGCATTGCGTTGCTCAGGCCACGCCGATGAAAAAGAACTCAAAGAAATAATTGGTGGGATTCAGCCAGCTATTTTGGTACCGGTGCACACATTGCATCCGGAGCTGGAAGAGAATCCATTTGGAGAACGTATTTTACCTAAACGTGGTCAAACAGCCACGCTTTAGTAAAATTAAAGATTATTGTTGTTTAGTTTTATTTTTTAGGAGGATTTATCCAAATGAAGTTTAGTAAGAAACTTGCTATGGCTGCCGTTGCTGCTTTAGCCTTAGTAGGAACTGCCGCTTGTTCAAATGGCGGTAGCAACTCTTCATCAAGTTCATCAGAAAAGATTCCATCAAAGATTACTAAGAAGACTACAGTTGTCTTTTGGAACGCTATGCCTGGTGTACAAGGTTCTACTTTGAAGCAATTGACTAACGAATTCGAAAAGAAGAACCCAAAGATTAATGTTAAGTTGGAAAACCAAGGTGATTACAATGATTTGCAAGCTAAGATTAACTCAACTTTGCAATCACCAAATAACTTGCCAACTATCACCCAAGCATATCCAGGCTGGCTTTGGAATGCTGCACAAAACAAGATGCTTGTAAACATGACTCCATACATCAACAACAAGAATGTTGGTTGGGGTAGTGCTAAGGCATCCGGTATTAGAACCGAACTTCTTGACGGTGCTAAGATCAAGGGTACCCAATATGGTATTCCGTTTAACAAGTCAATCGAAACCTTGACTTACAACGCTGACATGTTCAAGAAGTATGGCATTAAGAAAGTTCCAACCACTATGGACGAACTTAAGCAAGTGTCAGAAACTATTTACAAGAAGAGTAACCACAAGGTTGTAGGTGCTGGTTTTGACTCACTTTCAAACTACTACACTCTTGGCTTGAAGAACGAAGGCGTTAACTTCTCAGACAAGGTTAACTTCAGTGGTGCTGCTTCAAAGAAAGTTATTAACTACTACGCAGATGGTATCAAGAAGGGTTACTTCAGAGTAGCTGGTTCAGAACACTACCTTTCAGGTCCATTTGCTAACGAAAAGGTTGCTATGTTCATCGGTACTTCAGCAGGTGAAGGTTTCGTTAAGCAAGGTGTAGGCAACAAGTTCACTTACGACGTTGCTCCACGTCCTGGCAAGTACACTATGCAACAAGGTACTGACATTTACATGTTCAACCACGCAACTGCCGATCAAAAGGCAGCCGCATTTAAGTACATTAAGTTCTTGGTATCTAAGTCAAGTCAACTTAAGTGGGCTAATGCCACTGGTTACATTCCAGTTAACGAAAGCGTTGTAACTTCAAACGAATACAAGAACAACAAGAGCACCAAGCTTCCTGCTAAACTTGAAGACTCAATGAAGCACTTGTACAGTGTTCCTGTTTCAAAGAACTCAAACGCTGCATACCAACAATTGAATAGCATTATGCAAAACATTTTGTCCGCAGCACAAAAGGGTCAAAATGTTAACAGCCAAATTAACGCTGGTAAGCAAAAGTTTGATGCTGCTTGGAAGCAATAAAACTAAATAGCAATTAATGTTAAAAGCAGACCGTGCTGGGTCTGCTTTTTTGATGGAAATAATAAGTTTGCAGTTCCTATGTGCTTAGAAAAAATGTTAACATTTAAGAAGCAAATAAAAAGTAGAGGTGAGCTGGTTGATTAGACAACAAAATTTCCCCGTACCAACAAAATATAAGTGGTACGACATCAACAACTTAAGTGAAGAAGATAGTGAGAAATTGCAAAGAGACTTCAATTTTACCCCGGATATTATTTCTTATATTTCCGACCGTCACGAACGTCCTCACTATGACTATGATGTGCATACGCATAGTCACCTGTTAGTTTATGATGTACCTATTTGGCCAACTAATACAATTAAACATTTCACTTCACACCCAATCACTTTCTTAGTTGTTGGTGAAAATGTCTTTACTTTCCATACGGAATCAACTAGCTATGTTTTTGATGAATTCAATGATGAACACATGCGTGAACGGCTTTCGGAGGCTAAAGATGTAACAGAGCTGTTAATGCTCTTCTTCCTTTATTCATCACAATATTTCCAGCGTGCTGTGACTCAATTGGATGTTGAGCGTAATAGTCTGGATCAGAAATTATCTGATGATATTAATAATAAAGATCTGGTTGAATTATCTAATATTGAAAAAAGTTTAGTTTATTTATCCAGTTCAATTCAGACAGATTTGATGATGCTTCACAGTTTGGACCATAGCAAATTAGACTTTACTAAAGATGCGCGTGAAAGACTTGATGACGTTCTCATTGAGTCAAGCCAGTCTGCAGAAATGGTTCAGATTTCACAACAAGTCACCAAGACGCTGTCGGCTACCTCAAATAACATGATGAACAATAACTTGAACGATACCATGAAATTTTTGACGGTCTGGTCACTGGTATTAACGATTCCAACTATTTTGACAGGGTTCTACGGAATGAATGTTAGTTTACCTATTTTAAAGAATTCGTTTGACTGGATTTTAATTATTGTCTTGATGGTCGTCTTAATGGTTTGGCTGGTCGTTTTGATGAAAAAGCATCACTTCTTTTAAAGAGGAAATCTTATGAAACATAAAATATTGGTAGGTTCGATTATTTCTACTCTGTTGGCATTCATCTTGTATACGAGCAACATGCGACGAGTTGAAAATGCACAATTGAAGATCGTGGGACCGACAACTAGCAAAGTTAAGAAAAGCAAAAAGAAAACTAAAGAGCCAAAAGTAAAAAAGGTTAAAGAACCTAAAGTTAATTCGATTGAATACTCGAATCATATTAAGGCTAAAAGCGGTAGTAATAAACAACTGGTTAAGTTGATTAAGAATGTGATGGGACTTGATGATAGTTATCAAGTTGCCGTGCAAGATTTGAATAATTCTAGTCGCTATGCCGTTGTATCTAATACTGCCAAAGCCCATGACGCTAAAGATGTCATGAAATTGTTCTTGTTGATTGCACTTTATGAACAAGAGCAAAAGGGTAAGATGGGATCTAAAACTGCTGTTAAAATTAAAAAAGCAGATAAAGCTAAGGGCGATGGCATGTTCCAAGTTAATATGGCTTATGGCCTTGCCTACTTGCGTGAAGCTATGTTGAAGAATAATAAGACGGCTTCCAATGCTTTGATAAGAGAAATTGGCATTAAAAATATTGAATCAGTTGCTAAAAGAATGGGAGCTGACCAGACTACTATTGCCAAGAACTTTAATGGCGATAATTATGGTAAAACTACTGCTAATGATTTAGCTAAAACCATGATTGGTCTTTATCAAGGACGGGTCTTGAATCGACAATATGCCAGCAGGGTCTTGAGTACTTTAGCTAAGTCAAAAGAGCGAATCAAGATGGTTAAAGGTATCACTGGTGGTGTCTATGCTACAGGTGATAATGATTTTGCTACGGCAATTGTTCAAGGCAGAGGAAATTACTGTATAGCTGTTTGGAGCAGCAACAATAAGAACTTTAATAAGTTAGAAAAGAATGTTAACACCTGGTTTGATAAAAAACATAAATAAGAAATAAAGATAATGAAGCTTGAAAAGGGCTTCATTATTTTTTTATTAGAAAAAGCATTTATTTACACATTGTAGATTGTAATCTTCAAATTGTAGTGATATATTATCTAGTATGCTAGGAAAAGGAGGGACGTTATGGTACAAAAGAGAAATCTTGATTTGGATAAAATAATTGATCAAGCAACTAAGTTGATTAGTGAAAAGGGGTTGAGTGCTACAACTTTACCAGCTTTGGCAAAGGCATTAAATGTGCGCTCGCAGTCGCTATATCATTATGTATCTGGTCGCAAGCAATTATTATCTTTAGTTGGTGCAAGGGAGATTAAAATTTTGCGGCATCAATTAATGGATGACTTGATTGGCTTGTCTGGCAGGGATGCATTGCTTAAGTTTGCTGATACGGTGCGGGATTTTTTATTGAGTGACCAGGCTTTATCAAGCATTTTGTATCACTTGAATGAATATCCCAAGGATGCGGCAATTAGCCAAGAAATTTTGGATCTGATCAAATTGGGCGAGAGGCTTAATTTTAGAAAAGAAAGTGCCATTTCGTTCCATGCTTTAATTGGCGCTGTATTGGGTTACGTTTTTTTGGATAATTCTTCTTCATTTGTTGATGAAACAAAGGATGAATCTAATCGTAATTATCATGAGATGATTCTGCGACTTGTAGAACCAGTACCTGAATTACAAATAGGAAGGAAATAGGAAAGTGCAGAAATTTCTGAAAAACCATGTTTTTTCTTTAATTGCATGGGTTTTGATATTGATAATTTCCATTTTTGCTTTGCCTAATATCAAGGAACTGACTAATGCCCACTCGGACATTACACTTCCAAGCAATGTACAAAGCAATGTGGCACAATCTATCAAAAACAATTGGGGTGCAAAAAAGAAGAACACCTATGAAGTAGCACTTGTTTTTAACAAGAAACACGGCAAGCTAACGGAGGCTGATAAAGCAGCCATCAACAATACGCTTGACAAGTTTACGAATGATAAACACAAGTATGGAATTAAGGATTCACTTCTTCCAGATTCCAATATTGCTACGAGAAAGAAGCTTCAATCAAAAGATGACACGACTTGGGTAGCGCAGTTTAATATCGCTAAGAGTCATGGCACGATTGAGGAAGTTTATAATCAAATGAACAGGGATGCCAAGACGCAAGGTCTTCGCACTTATGTAACTGGTGCTGATATTTTGCAACATGACTTCTCTGCTTCAATCCAGCAAGGAATTAAGAAGACTGAAGCTATTACCGTTGTATTTATTTTCATTGTTTTGGTAATTGTCTTTAAGTCACCAATTGTTCCGCTAATTTCATTATTGACAGTTGGGGTATCATTCCTTACTTCCTTCTCAATCGTTACAAACTTAGTTGAACATGCTAATTTCCCATTCTCAAACTTTACACAAGTGTTCATGGTTATCGTCCTCTTTGGTATTGGTACCGACTACAACATCTTGCTGTATGATAAATTTAAAGAGAATCTAGGGAAAGGGATGGACAAGTACAAAGCCTTACATGATGCGCTTTTCAAAGCTGGTAAGACTATCCTGTATTCTGGTTCATCAATTTTAATCGGATTTACCGCATTAAGTTTAGCTAAGTTCTCAGTTTACCAATCAGCCGTAGGTGTAGCGGTTGGTGTTGCAGTACTTTTGGTAGTGCTTTTAACACTCAACCCATTCTTCATGGCAGTTCTTGGTAAGAAAATGTTCTGGCCAGTTAAGAAATTCACTGGTGAAAGCGATGATAAACTTTGGCATGGAATTTCTGCTTCAACATTAAAGCATCCAATTATTTACTTAATTGTATTGGCTGTAGTTGTAGTTCCATTCATGTTAATGTACTCAGGACACTTGAATTACGATGATACTGATGAAATTGCAGATTCAGTTCCATCTAAGCAAGGTTTATTGGTAGTTCAAAAACACTTCTCAGAAGGTATGGCTGAACCATCATACTTGTACATTAAGAGTAAGCATCGTTTAGATAATGAAGAAAACTTGAAGTTAATTGATCAATTGACCAAGCAACTTCAAAACTCAAAAGATGTTTCATTTGCGACATCTGTAACTCAACCATATGGTGAACCAATTGATATGCTTTATGTAAACAATCAATTGAACACTGTTAACGACGGTGTTGATCAAGCTCGTTCTGGTTTGGGTAAATTAAGTAAAGGTTCTAACAAGGTGGCTAATGGTGCCAACAGCTTGAAGGATGGTGCAGATCAACTTCAAGATGGTACTAGTCGTCTTCAAAGTGGTGCACAACAATTAGTTGGTGGTACTAGTCGTTTGCAAAACGGTGCTCAACAATTACAGAGTGGTGCCGTTCGTTTACAAAACGGTTCAAATCAATTAGTTAGTGGTGCTACTCGTCTTGAAACTGGTGCTGGTCGTTTGGCTAGTGGTACTCACGCACTTCAAAGTGGTGCAAGCAGCTTACAAAGCGGTGCTAACAAGTTGCAAAATGGTGCTAATAGTTTACAAGCTGGTACCAAGACCTTGCAAAATGGTACCCAACAAATGGCTAACCAATTGCAACAATTGAGTACACAACTTTCTAACCAATTGAGTGGATCAAACAAGCAACAACTTGCTGCATTGCAAACTGCTTTGCCACAAATTAACAGCGGTATTCAACAATTGAATGCTGCTTTAGGCAACTCTGTTGACGTTTCATCTGCAACTAGTGGTTTAGCTGCTGTACAAAAACAAGCTGCTCAATTAGAAAGCAGCTTGAAGGAGTTGCAAAGTGCTGCTGGTAGTGTCGGTTCATCTGTAAGTCAAGCAGATGTTCAATTAGCAATTAGTGCTGCAGTTCAATCAGCTGTGAAAGACGTTCCAAGTGATCAAAAACAAGCTGCTCAGCAAGCAGCAACTGCAGCTGCAACCCAAGCGGTACAATCAGTTGTTCAAAAGGCTCAAGCTAGTGCTAATACTGATAAGTTAAAGTCAGCTATGCAAAATGCAACTCAAGCAGCTCAAGGTTTGCAAGGCTCGATGGCTGCAATGCAACAAAGTGATTTGATGACCCAACTTCAAAGTTTGAAGACTCAAGTGAATACTTTAGCTCAAGCTTCAAACCAAGCACTTCCAGGTGCCGCAACTGCTTTGAACCAATTAAGCTCAGGCTTAAGTCAAGTTCAATCAGCTGCTAGTGCAGGTGTTGCCGGTGCAAACAAGCTTAACTCAGGTGCTGCTGCTCTTAACAGTGGTGCAGGTCGCTTGAGTACTGGTCTTGGCAGTCTTGCAAGTGGTGCAGGTCGTCTTAACGCTGGAGTTGGCCAACTTAACAGTGGTGCAGGTCAACTTCAATCAGGCTTAGGTACCCTTGCCAACGGTGCAGGTACTCTTAACACTGGTCTTGGTACTCTTGCTAATGGTGCAGGTCAACTTAACTCAGGTGTTGGTCAATTAGCAAGCCAAGCTCCAGCTCTTATCTCAGGTATCGGTCAACTTAACAGTGGTGCCGGCCAACTCAGCATGGGTGCTGGCAAGTTAGCTGCTAAGGTTCCAGAACTTACTACTGGTATTGACACTGTAAACAGTGGTTTAGGTCAAGGTGAAACTTACTTGAAGGGCTTAGGCTCATCCGCTGCAGCAGATACCTTCTACATTCCAAAGGAATTCTTGAAGAATGAAATGTTCAAGAAGTCAATGGATGTATACCTCAGCCCTGACAAGAAGTCAGCTCAAATTATCGTAGTTTTCGATTCAAACCCAAGTGCAACTGAAGCTACTAACGAATCACAAGAATTGAGCGCAATGGCTAAGAAGACTTTCCAAGGTACTGCTCTTAAGAATGCTACTGTTGCTATGGGTGGTCAAAGTTCAAAGATTAAGGATACTAAGACAGTTGCTAGTGGCGACTTCCTTAGAACTGCCGCAATCATGTTAATCGGTATCGGCATTGCCTTAATGTTTGTAACTCACTCACTTCTTCAACCAGTTTACATTCTTGGTACTTTGCTTATCGCATACCTTTGCTCACTTTCAATCAACCAATGGATTGTTAAGGCTGTTCTTGGTAGAGACATGCTTTCATGGAACACACCATTCTTCAGCTTTATCATGTTGATTGCCTTAGGTGTTGACTACAGTATCTTCCTCATGACTCGTTATCGTGAACTTGAGACTGAGGGCTACACAACTCCAAGTTCAAGAATCTTGAAGGCATGTGCTATTATCGGTACTGTTGTTGTATCAGCTGCAATTATCTTGGGTGGTACTTTTGCAGCCTTGATCCCATCAGGTATTCCAACCTTGATCGAAGTTGCTTTAACTGTTGATGTTGGTTTGTTAATCTTGGTATTTATCTTGCCAATTACTTTATCAGCCGCAGTTAAATTGACTTATGAAGGCGTCAACTTTGGTAGGTTGTTTAAGAAAAACAATAAATAATAATTAATGAAAAAGACTCTACAAATCCTGTAGAGCCTTTTTTATGTCCATAAGTAAAGAATAATTAATTACTAATAAAATCCGCTCATATCGTCACTATTTGCCTTCATCTGCATGTTATAATTGTTGTTAAAGAACCAAGAAGAGAGGGCTTTATATGACTACGTGTCCAAATTGTGGTCAAGCAATTAATGAAAAGGATAATATTTGTCCAAATTGTGGTTTTAATTTAAAGAAGTACCGTGATAACTTTTTTACAGATCAACATATTAAGACTAAATATGAATCTGACGATGAGGGACAACAAATTATCAGCCGTGCCGCATATCGGGAAGAATTTTATCCTGAAAAGCAAAATACCACTGTTCAACGGATGATCGCATGGGTTAGAAAAAATGCAACTATAGTTTTTCTATTGGGTGTATTTCTGTTAATTTTGATGAGTTTTTCAAGAGCAGCCGGCTGGATTAGTTTTTTAGTCTTAATGATTTGGCTTTATATAGTTTGTGATCGTCAGGAAAAGATCGAGCAATATACAGCCGATAAACGATTAACGCAAAAAATTAATCAGATGGGATCTAAAGTTTTCAATCGGGTTGATAAACGTGAAGATCAAATAAAGAAACGTAACGCAGTTTTTGCACAAAACCATCCTCGCGTTGAAAATCAGGTGCGTGAAATAAAAAAGCAAAGACAGAATCGATTTAACTATGTGCAACTATCAGTTATTTTGACAGCATTAATTAGTTTGATTGTACTTTTTACTGATTCAGGTGCCGCTGTTTCAGCTGTCAGTTATACGCAAAAAATGTCGATCTCTAACGTGATTTTTAGCTTGGCAGGAAGACTATTGTCATCTGGTGCTACATCTGTTTATTCAATTGTGCTTTACCTAGTTTGGCTATTTTTATTCCTGTTCCCAATTTTTATTATTTACAACGTATTGAAAAATACGCGAGCTAGTCAGGTTTTAGCCTTTGTTTTATCGCTGATTGAGACGATCTTTTTAATCTATTTAATTTACAAATTATCAAGTTCTAGTCGTGCGGCAACTGGCGTCATGAGTCAGTTAACCAGTCAGTTGATTACTTATGCTGTGTCATTAGGTGCATCTGCATACTTCTTGATTTTATCAAGTGTGTTAACTACGGCTTTATCTGGATATAACTTATTTAAGAAAAAAGAAAAATAGTAAGAAAAAAAGGAGCGATCTGCTCCTTTTTTGTGTATTCAATTATTGATTATTTTTAGTAACATCGATAACTAAGTGTTCGTTGACAAAGGCCATCATGCCTAAGTCGCTTAATTCACGACCATAGCCAGATTTTTTAACACCGCCAAATGGCAATTCACCTGAAGTAATCCAGCGACCGTTGATAACCGTCATTCCAGTTTCGATTTGGGCAGCAACTTTTTTAGCGCGTTCAATATCACTACTAATAACTGATGAGCCTAAGCCATAACTTGAATCATTAGCTAATTCAATAGCTTCATCATCATCTTCAACTACATAGATCTCTGCAACAGGGCCAAATAATTCTTGATCAAAGATAGGGTTGTTTTTATCAATATTAGTTAAAATCATCGGTCTAAAGAATGAACCTTTAGCATCAATTTCTGGGTATTGGTAAAAGACTTTAGCACCGCCATCGATTGCTGATTGAACCTGCTTTTCTAATTTGGTCTTAGTTCTTTGTGAGTTTAATGGTGGCAGGGTTGTACTATCATCAAGTGGATCGCCAGCTTTTAATTCAGAGAAGATACTCTTTAAGTCGTCTAGAACTTCATCATAACGGGATTTTTCAACGATAATTCTCTTAGATGAAGTACATACTTGACCGCCATTATAAGTTCTAGCATCCCTTAAAACATTGCGTAATAATTTTGGATCAGCATCATCTAGTACGATAAAGGCATCATTACCGCCTAATTCCATTGTAGACTTCTTTAAGTTCTTGCCAGCTTCTTCAGCTACAGCACTACCGCCGCGCTCTGAACCAGTTAAGGCAACACCTTGAATGCGTGGATCAGCAATAATATTTGCCAATTGATCATAGCTAAGAAAGAGATTAATCAAACTTCCTTCTGGTGCACCAGCTCTTTTAATAATTTTAGCAATTAACGCAGCTGAGCTTGGAACATTATGAGCATGCTTAAGTAAAACTGGATTACCCACAACGAAGTTAGGAGCAAATATACGTACAACTTGATATACTGGGAAGTTCCATGGCTCACACGCCATGATTACACCAGTAGCTTGTTTTAGATAATATGCATTTCTTAAATCACTTTTAATCGGAGTAGGCTCAAGCATTGCAGCAGCGTTATCGGCATAATAATCACAAATAGAAGCACATAACTCGACTTCTTCTTTTGATTCACGCAGCACTTTCCCCATTTCCAGGGTCATCATCTTAGCTAATTCGTCTTCGTGCTCGCGAAAAGCATCAGCAATTTTATGTAAAAACTTAGCACGTTCACTTGGGTCTTCATGACGCCATTTTTTGTATAAAGTATGTGCTAGATTAATAGCTTCTTCTACTTGCTCAGCAGTAGGGTTATCATAGCTAGCAAATTCTTCGTTAGTGTATGGATTAATTGATTGATATTTAGACATTTTATTTTCTCCCGTTCAATTAAAAGTTTATCCGCATAAGCTCTGTTTTTATTATAAAACGTTTACACTAAAAACTCAGTTATTTTACATCGTCTAAATTTTTAATTAGCTTTCGAGCCTTGTTTAGCGTGATATTATTACGGTTGATACGGGCAAAAGCACAGGCGTCATGCAAGTGCTGGCTAATGATTTCTTTATTTTTATTTTGGGCTATATCATTGACACCTTGTTGCAAAAGAATTCTTGCCATGTAAAAAATTACGTGTTTTTCAGTTCCGATCTTGTAGGCATAACGCAAAAGTGAATTAGATTCTTTGTACATTTCGCGTTGACCATAGAATTCACTGGCATCGCATAAAATGGCAAGGGCATGCAAAGTGGTCAGTGGATTGTTGATTTCAACGCTTTTTATATTTTTGAGTACTTGGCTGTAATAATGCTCTGCTTTTTGCATTTCACCTTGGTTTGCATAAATCTGACTACAACCATTGAGTGCGAGCAAGCGATAGATATCGTTTTTAGGTAAATCTTTAGTTGTCAGAATATTATTGAAATAGAACAAGGCACTCATTTCGTTGCGATCACTTTTCAGAGCATATTGTCCCCGTAAAAATTGATAGTGTACCTGATCTTCTTTACGTTTAAGCGTATCTTCACTAACTTCGGACAATAAGCTCAAAATTTTAGTGTAGTCAAAGTTAATAAATGCAAAATCTGCATCAAATAATAGCTGCGTGATTCGTTGCTCATCACTACGGTTAATAATGTAGCCAACTTCAATGTGCAGACGATCGCATAACTGATTGAGAATTTTTAGGGAAGGTACTTGCCCATTATTTTCAAATTTACTTAAAGTTGATTGCGTACAGATGCCATGACAAAGATCAGTTTGTGATAGTTTCTGTGCTTTGCGTATTTGAATGAATTTTTTAATATCGATTATCATTATTTTTGTCTCTTAATTGTTTGATACAAAAAGTCGAGGGATTCATCAATGTAATCCTGACTATAATCCATGGCATGACCATGTCCTGGAATAACCAATAATTGAACGCCATGACTTTGCTTAGCTAAGAATTTAATAAAATCTAGCGTAGTGGATAATGGCGTCAGTTCATCTGCAGAGTTAATCATCATTAATTTATTTAAATTAGAAAAATCATATGATTGAGCATCAAGCTTTTGTAAAATATCAGATTTATCTGAGCCGGTATAAGTTAAAGTGAAGTATTTGTAAAAGGAGGCTCTAATTTGAGTAGGATCAGTGATACCAAAATCTTCTTTTGCTTGTGGTGAAGGTTTAACCTCCTGATGGTTTTTAATCCAATTAGTGTATTCAACAGGAGCAGACCAAGTTACAGTTGGAAAGCCATACTTACCAGCTACGTATAATGCCATTGTCCCGCCGACGCTAGCACCGATCTGGACTATATTTTTGATATCATCATTATCAGTGTAATCAGAGTCTAATAGCCAATCGACAAAATGAAGTGCATCATCATGAGCAGCTGGGAAATGAGCAGCTGGAGCTAAGCTATAGTTAGGAATAAAAGTCATGAAACCTGCATTAGCTAAATTAATGCCGATCTTTTTAACGTCTTTTTTATCTCCGCGGAACCAGCCGCCACCATGCCAAAAGATTAAAATTTTAGTCTCAGAAGTTGTATCATTTGGGTAGTAGATATCAGCTCCTAATTTTTTATTCTCGTCATAAATAATATTATTTTTAATGACAACCATGATTTGTGTTCCTTTCATTTGTACTATCAAGAATATTATATATTAATTAAAAAGCAGATAAGTTAATAAAGTCTTTTTTAGTTTTTTGATAGAATTAGTGTATTAAAGTTCTGAAAGAAGGCGAAAAAGATGCATCATTTGTCAGCTAAGGCGAGTCGAAAATTAATTAATATTGCTACAGTGGTTTGCGGATTAGTAATTATTCTGTTGGTCATCTATTGGTATCGATTAGGGATATTTACTGATCAAGATAAGATGCGTGCTTATTTAGCCAATAAACAAATTGTGGGACCGATTATTTTCGTATTGATCCAGATTGTTCAGGTGGTAATTCCTATTATTCCAGGTGGTGTGTCGCTACTAGGCGGAGTAGTCTTTTTTGGACCAATTGCCGGTTTTATCTATAATTATGTCGGAATTTGTATTGGTTCGATTATTAACTTCTTTTTGGCACGGCACTATGGTCGTCCATTCATTTTGCATATTGTGTCGGAAAAAACGTTAGACAAATATATGAAGTGGACTGAAAATCAGAAGAAGTTTAATTGGTTCTTTGCCATCTGTATTGTTGCACCTGCTGCGCCTGATGATGTGCTTTGTTTGCTTGCGGGCTTAACTAAAATGAAGTTCTGGACTTATTTTTGGATAATTGTTTTAGGAAAGCCATGGACAATTATTGCTTATAGCTTTGGCTTGCAGTATGGTGCCGAATGGCTGCTGAAGTTGATGGGTAAATAATGCTGGAATCAAAGAGAATATATTTAAGAAGATTTGAAGAAAAAGATGCAGAACAATTATTGAAGTGGGGCAGAAATGCCCGCTATCATAATCTGGCTGCCTTTGAGAATTATCAAAATATAGAAGAAGCCCAGCGGGGCGTAGAGCAGTATATGGCCCGTCCAGAGAGCTATATTATTTGTCTGCGTCAAAATGATCAGACGATTGGCTTGATTGAATTATATGAACGTGGTTTAGATGAACAAAGCGGCTTATTAAAAACAAAAGAAGTTGGCTTTTTGCTAGATCAAGCTTTTGAAGGCCATGGTTATATGACGGAAGCGCTGCGTTTAATTTTAAATTATGCTTTTAAAAAGAAACGACAAAAAGAAATTTGGGCAGGCACTTTTGTAAATAATGAAAAGTCGCAGAAACTGTTGGAAAAACTAGGATTTCAGTATGTTTATACCGTAGATTATTCGCAGATTAGTACACTTTTTTCGTATCAAGAAAAATATTATTTGCTCAAACAAGCAGAATGGCTTAAAATAGACGCAAACATGAAATCCTAAGACTGCTTCAGAGAGTTCACGGTTGGTGCGAGTGAATGGATGTCGTTTCCAGATTTCGTTAAGATGGGCAATTAATAGTTGCACGGTTTGGCGTCGTTATCCGTCTATTAAGAGGTGCAGTCTATATTAGACTGAAGATGGGTGGTACCGCGAAGCTGTGTAAGAGCCGATTCGTCCCAAGCAAGGGATGAGTCGGCTCTTTTTTTGCATTATGGAGGTTTTTTAATGCTTGATATTAAGGTGATTCGTGAGAATCTCGATTGGTCAAAGAAAAAGTTAGCTACACGTGGCATTAAGCCAGAAGAATTGGATGAATTGGTAGAAATCGATGCTAAGCGTCGTAAGGATTTAACCAAGAGTGAACAATTAAAGGCTAAGCGTAATGACGTTTCTAAGCAAATTGCTGAAAAGAAGCGCAACAAAGAAGACGCAAGTGATGCTATTCAAGCTATGCGTGAAGTAGGTAAGGAAATCAAGGATTTAGATAAAGAAGTTGCTGAATTAACTGAAAAGCAAAACTACATTTTGCTTAGATTGCCTAACTTCCCAGCAGATTCAGATCCAATCGGCCCTGATGATAGCTACAACGAAGAAGTTCGTAAGTGGGATGAACCAACTAAGTTCAACTTCAAGCCAAAAGCTCACTGGGACATTGGTACTGACCTTGGTATTTTAGACTGGGATCGTGCTTCTAAAGTTTCAGGTGCACGTTTTGTTTACTACATTGGTGCAGGTGCACTTTTGGAACGTGCTGTCTTTAATTTCTTCCTTGATGAAAACACTAAGGATGGCTACACCGAAGTTATTCCACCATACCTTGTTAACGATGCATCAATGCAAGGTACAGGTCAATTCCCTAAATTCCACGAAGATGTTTACACTATCGTAGATAACGACGATCCAGATAAGCCACGTGATTTGACTTTGATTCCAACTGCTGAAGTTCCTTTGGTAAACTATTTTAGAAATGAAATCATTCATGAAAACAAGTTGCCAATCAACGTAACTGCTTTATCACCAGCATTTAGAAGTGAAGCAGGTTCAGCTGGTCGTGATACTCGTGGTTTAATCAGAATGCACGAATTCCGCAAGGTTGAAATGGTTAAGGTATGTAAGCCTGATGAGTCATGGGATGAACTTGAAAAGTTAACTCACAATGCCGAACACTTATTGCAAAAGTTGGGCTTGCCATACCACGTAGTTGCTTTGTCAACTGGGGATGCAAGTTTCACTAGTGCAAAGACTTACGACCTTGAAGTTTGGATGCCTGCACAAGACAAGTATCGTGAAATTTCAAGTTGTTCTAACTGTACTGACTTCCAAGCTCGTCGTGCACAAATTCGTTACCGTGACGAAGATGGCAAGCTTCACTTAGCACACACTTTGAACGGTTCTGGTTTAGCTGTAGGTAGAGCAGTAGCTGCAATTTTGGAAAACTACCAAAATGAAGATGGCTCAGTAACTGTTCCTGATGTTCTTGTACCATACATGAATGGTATGAAGAAGATTACTAAAGAATCAAGTTTGATTTAGTAGAAGAAAATAATTAGAAAAAGGCCTAAGAATTAGCGTTCTTGGGTCTTTTTGTTCGCCCTGAAATAGCAAAAATGCAAAAAATCAAAATTTTTTTGAAAAAATTTTGATGAATTTAAAACTAAAATACAGCAAAAGACGAACTATTTATTTGAAAAGTAATTAAATTAACAAGATATATGAGATTTGAAAAAGACAATATAAATAGTAATTGTTACAACGTTACCTAGCGTTTCATGTTTAATTCGAACAAAAACTAGGATTTGACGAATAAGGATTGACCGTGTAATATATTTAACTGTCGTCGGGTGATAAAGAAATCGCCTGATGATGAAAAAAACAAATCAAAAAAGTTCTTGACAAAGGATTTGAGATTTGATAAAATATAAAAG